>CAJUAO010000007.1 GCA_910584685.1 uncultured Lachnospiraceae bacterium
CACATATTAATTCGTATAAACAATTCAAGTGGATGGCGTATCAATAAAAATACAATATTCAGTATTAGATAGATATAAATTTACTGGTATTCACTATAATTATACGCCTGCATTCTGCTCCAGCCTGTTCCTCCGCTTAAAGCCTGTTAATGGGACATACCCGGACTACATGCGAAGGAAAAATATTTTCAAACGTACAAATTAATATTTATATATGTCACACTTGCAGGCAGAATAAAAGTGAGCTATAATAAACAGTGATAAAATTGTAACATAATAGGAAAGGAGAATACAACAAATGCGTGAGATAGAAGTAAGTCAGATTACAGACGTTGTGGAAAGACTTTGTATCGCAGCAAATGAACATCTTCCTGAGGATGTAAAATGTGCAATTAAGAACTGCCGTGCATGTGAGGACGGTGAAATTGCAAAAGGAGTGCTTGACAATATTATAGAAAATTTTGAGATAGCAGACAATGAAAACGTGCCTATCTGTCAGGATACAGGTATGGCGTGCGTGTTCCTTGAGATAGGTCAGGATGTACACCTTGTGGGAGGAGACCTTTCGGATGCCATAAATGAAGGCGTACGCAGAGGCTATGACAAGGGTTATCTTAGAAAATCCGTAGTTAAGGACCCTGTTCGCAGAGGAAACACAGGCGACAATACTCCAGCCATGATTTATACAGAAATCGTACCGGGTGAAAACGTAAAGATAACGGTAGGGCCAAAGGGCTTTGGAAGCGAAAATATGAGCGCAATCCGTATGTTTAAACCGTCACACGGACTTCAGGGAATAAAGGATTTCATTATTGAAACCGTAGAGACGGCAGGCCCGAACCCATGTCCTCCTATGGTAGTCGGAGTAGGCATCGGAGGTACATTTGACAAGGCGGCTCTCCTTGCAAAGAAAGCGCTTATGAGACCTCTTGACTCATCAAATCCCGACCCGTTCTATGCGGATTTGGAGAAGGAAATGCTTGAAAAGATAAACGAGCTTGGCATAGGGCCACAGGGCTTTGGAGGAAAGACCACAGCCATTGGACTTAACATTGAAACAATGCCTACGCATATTGCAGGCATGCCATGCGCCATAAATATTAACTGTCATGTTACACGCCATAAGACGGAGGTGATATAGGATGGAAAAGAAAATTACGTTGCCTCTTACAGAGGAATTGGCAAAGACACTTCATGCAGGAGACAGAGTTCTTCTGACAGGAACAATATATACGTCAAGAGACGCCGGACACAAGAGAATGTGTGAGGCGTTGGAAAAGGGAGAGGAGATTCCTTTTGACCCGAAGGATGCAACTATATATTATGTAGGTCCTACGCCAGCCAAGCCGGGACAGGTTATCGGCTCAGCCGGCCCTACTACGAGCGGACGTATGGATGCATATGCTCCAACCATGATGTCAGTGGGAGCAAGAGGAATGATAGGAAAGGGAGCCAGACTTCCTGAGGTTGTTGAGGCCATGAAAAAGTACAGTGGAGTATATTTTGGCGCAATAGGAGGAGCAGGAGCCCTTTTGGCTAAATGTATAAAGAAGGCAGAGCTTATCGCATTCGAGGACTTGGGAGCAGAGGCTTTAAGAAAGCTGTATGTGGAGGATATGCCGTTAGTTGTCATTATAGACAGCCAGGGCAACAATCTGTATGAGGACGGCCGCGCGGCATACCTTAAGGAGCATAAGGCTTAAAAAGCATTTATAGTGAATTTATAATGAAATAATACATATTTTTCCCTGTATTGCCCTTTGGTTTTGAGACAAATTGGTGCAAGCATGGACAGGATTTTTTATCATGCCTAAGCTATAATCATTGTTACAAGGAGGGTAAAACAAATGTCAATACAGCTTATGCAGCAGGCAATATTATATATGGAAGAACATATTTATGAAAACATAAGCTATGGTGAGGTTGCAAAAAGCGTTAATATGTCAAGCTACAATTTTCACCGTACCTTTAGCTTTATTGCAGGAATGACGGCAAATGAATACATTAGAAAACGGCGTCTTACATTGGCAGCCAAAGAATTGCAGACAACAGATATATCTGTAATTGACGCTGCGTATAAGTACGGCTACGAGTCGCCGGAAAGCTTTTCTAAGGCTTTTTACAGGTTTCATGGCTCAACTCCAAGGCAGGCAAAACGAAAAGGTACAAAATTACATTTGTTTAATCCTCTTGTAATAAAAATCATACTGGAGGGTGGTAATATTATGGATTACAGAATTGAGCACAAGGAGAGTCAGAGGTTTATCGCGCTGGTAAGAGCCTTTTCCAATGAAATCATCAATGATGACAGTAATCATGACATTCCTGATTTTTGGACAGAATGTTCAGAAAAAAATCTTATTGAGCCTATGAAAATGCTTCGTGCCAAGGGAAAAAGAGATTTATATGGTCTGTGCAGTCCTTTAAGTGACAGTGAAACTCATTTCAATTACGGAATCGGAGTTATGGTTGATGAGGATACGGACGCCGCAAAATTGGAGGAATTTATCCACAACGGTTATTCCGTGTGGGAAACAAAGCCGGTCGATTATGCGGTATTTAAATGCTTCGGGGATGACGGTGACTGCTTAGGCGAGGCATGGAGCAGATTTTTCAAGGAATTTGTTCCTCAGACAGGCTATATACAGACAGATGATACGGATTATGAAATTTATTTTGAAAATGGTGAAAAAGGTCTGTTCTGTGAGCTGTGGGTTCCTGTGAAGCTTGCTTAAAGCCGTCGCCTTTAAATTTATACTTTCCAAACCTGCAAGTGTCGGCTAAAGCCGACACTTTTTGCTTGACTTATATATTTTCAGGTTGTATTATATTTTCGGAATATTAACAAAAAAGAAAAAGGAGTATTTTGAAAATGAAAATTCAGTTGTTTGATGTGGCAGGCATCAGTCTGTTTAATGTAAAAACAATGGCGCTTGTACTGTTTTTGATTTTTGCAATTATTGCAGTCGGATACCTTTTAGGAAAAATATCAGTAAAAGGTGTTACATTGGGAAGCGCCGCTATATTTATAGTTGCCCTGGTTGCAGGACATTTCCTTCAGTATGCTTTAAATCATATTGACAGTTGGAATGAGGCAGGAAACTGGGGGGCAGTTAAGCCATATTTTTCAATGACACAGAATTTAGGCTTACTGCTTTTCGTTACATCTGTAGGTCTTATAGCGGGACCTACATTTTTCAGAAACCTGAAAAAGAATTTTAAGTCATATGTAGTGCTGGGACTTATAATTATCGGCTCGGCGGCATTAACATGCGCTTTAATTACAATATTGGTGCCGGGTATGAATTCTGCCATGTCCGTAGGTCTTCTCTCAGGCTCCCTGACAAGTACTCCGGCATTTGCAGCAGCGCAGGAAGCCCTTTCAGGAACGGAATTCTACAATCAGATAGCTGTGGGACATGGCGTGGCATATCCCTTTGGCGTTATAGGAGTTGTTTTATTTGTACAGATTGTTCCAAAGCTTATGAAGGCGGATATGGACAAGGAAAGGGCGCTTCTTGACGCAGGCGAAATGTCAGAAAGCATAGAGGCAGAAAAGAAGCTCTTTGAGATGGACAAGTTTGGCCTTGGAGCAATGTCCCTTACTATAATACTTGGCGTAATACTGGGAAGTATAAATATACCTCTTGGAAACAGCCAGTCCTTCAGCCTTGGAACAACAGGCGGTCCTCTTATTATGGGACTTATATTCGGTCATTTTGGAAAAATCGGTAAGCTTAGCATGAAGGTAAAGAAGGAAATACTTTCTATTTTCCAAGAGCTTGGACTTATACTTTTCCTTATTGGAGCAGGAGTAGACGGCGGAAGAGAATTTGTTTCCACACTTAGCGAGTTCGGTCCGTTATTATTCCTTTGGGGCGCATTAATGACAATCGTTCCTTTGCTGCTTGGCTTTGTTGTGGCAAAATATATGTTAAAGATGAGCCTCTTCAACAACCTTGGCTCACTTACAGGAGGCATGACAAGCACGCCTGCCCTTGGAGCTCTGATAAATGTTACAGGTACATCTAATGTGGCGTCTGCATATGCGGCTACATATCCAATCGCGCTTATAGCCGTAGTACTTGCATCACAGTTCCTGACATATTTATAAAGGCGCAGTTTTTCATATTTCAGGCTTTTAAAGGCTGATTTAAGATAATAATGTTTTTAAGCTAAAGGTGTAAAGTCTTATTACAAAAGATTTTACACCTTAGCTTTTGCAGCTTGTTATTATTCCTTAACTTACCAATGTACTAAAATTGTGATATGCAAAGCAGCAAATTTGTGCTATAATGTTTAACAAAGTTTGATAAGTATTGTAATATAATTGAGGCTGAGGAGGTGCGATATGAGCCATATTGCATGGGATAAGGATTATGAAATAGGTGTGGATTTTATTGACAAGGAGCACCAGATGCTTTTTTCTACAATGAATAAGCTGATTAAACTTAGTGAGAACGAGGAGAAAAGTGAATGGGTGTGTCGTGAAGGCATAAAATACATAAAAAATCACATCAAAGAGCATTTTGAACATGAAGAAAATTATATGAAGTCTGTCAATTACAGCGATTTTGATATACACAAGCGTCTGCATGATGATTTTCGTTATAAAACCATGCCTGCCCTTGAGGAGGAGCTTGAGGAAACTAAATATTCGAAGGAGTCCATCCGCCATTTTCTCGGCGTATGTATCGGCTGGCTGATTGCCCATACAAAGATGGAGGACCAGGCGATTGTTGGAAAGACGGTAAGCAAATGGGGGGATATTCCTCACGAAGAGGAAAATGATGCTTTAGAGACTACCATAATTCAGCTTGTTAAAGAGATGTTCCATCTTAAGGCTAAACTGATAAGTACTCAGTATGACGGAGAAGATTTTGGAAAGGTATTTTGCTGTCAGTTTACTTATTGCGGAGAAAATAAGAAGCGGTGGGACGTTATTCTTGTTTTTGAAGACAGGCTTTTGGTTAAAACCGTAAGTAATATACTTAACACAGAATATCCAAGGGTTGACGATATGGTGCTTAATGTTACCAGATATTTGTCACGTCAGTTTTTGGAGCAAATCAGGGAGTGCTTTCCATCAATAGACCTTATGACCTTGGAAAATGAATGTCTGCTGACATATGAACAGCTTCTGAATTCTTTCCGCAGAGGACATCCGTCCTGTAGTCTGCTGTTTAGTACGGAGGAAGGATATTTTGCATTCTGTGCGGCATCGGCGGAGTCTATGAGAGGAAAAATTGTGGCTGAAATTAATCATAAGAATGTTGTAAATGCCGTAAAGGAATACATTGTGAAGGAGGAGGAAGAGCATAAAAAACGGAGGTATAAGATTCTTGTAGTAGATGATTCCGAATTTATTATCGCAAGAATGCGTCAGCTGCTGGAGGCGAAATATGATTTACTGGAGTCCAATTCCAGTATATCGGCAATAAAAAAAATAGCTTTAAACCGTCCGGATTTGGTGCTGTTAGATTACGAGATGCCTATATGCGACGGCAGGCAGGCCTTGGAAATGATTCGTTCAGACAAGGATATTGCAGATATTCCCGTTATGTTTCTGACAGGCAGAGGCGATAAGGAAAGCGTCAAGAAGGTTAAGGCGTTAAAACCGGCAGGCTATCTGTTAAAGACAATGTCAGATGAATTCATTGTAAAAAGTATTGACGAATTCTTTGAAAATAAGAAATAATTTTTTGATTTACAAAAAAGAAAGGCAGGTACATATAAATGATATCTTTGAAGGGACGTAATTTTTTGACACTCAAGGATTTTACACCTGAGGAAATAAAATATTTAATAGATTTTTCCGCTTATTTTAAGGATAAAAAGAAAAAGGGAGAGCCTGTAGACGAACTTAGGGGAAAAAATGTGGCTCTCATATTTGAAAAAACAAGTACAAGGACAAGATGCTCCTTTGAGGTGGCAGCCCATGACCTTGGAATGGGAACTACATATCTTGACCCGTCGGGCTCACAGATAGGGAAAAAGGAGAGTATTGCAGATACTGCAAGAGTTCTTGGAAGAATGTATGAGGGCATTGAGTACAGAGGCTTTGGGCAGGATATAGTGGAGGAGCTTGCAAAGCACGCAGGCGTTCCTGTGTGGAACGGACTTACAAACGAGTACCATCCTACGCAGATGATAGCAGACCTTCTTACAATAAAGGAGCATAAAGGAGAATTAAAGGGACTTAATTTTGTATATATGGGAGATGCAAGATATAATATGGGCAATTCTCTTATGATAGCATGCTCAAAGATGGGAATTAATTTTACCGCATGCACTAACAAGAAATATTTTCCTGACGGAGAGCTTGTAAATCAGTGCAGGGAGTATGGGAAGGAAAGCGGCGCATCCATTACTCTTACCGAAGACGTTATGGAAGGAACAAAGGACGCTGACATAATCTATACGGATGTATGGGTATCTATGGGCGAGCCTGAGGAGGTCTGGTCAGAGCGTATAAATGACCTTAAGCCTTATCAGGTTAATAAGGGCGCATTTGAAAATGCAAAGGCAGACGCTATATTTATGCATTGCCTGCCGGCGTTTCATGACCTTAAGACAAAGATAGGGGAAGAGGTATACAGGAAATACGGACTTTCTGAAATGGAGGTTACAGACGATATATTTGAATCAGACAGGTCGGTAGTATTTGACGAGGCAGAAAACAGGATGCATTCAATTAAGGCAATAATGGCGGCTACACTTGGTTTAGAAATGAAAAAGTAAAGGCGTTTGTCATGGAAAGCATGCAGGAAAGGAAATAATATGTCTATAACATATGGGAAAAGAATAAGCCTTAGAAGAATAGGCCCTGTTATCGATAAGGTAAATATTATCTTAAGCGCAGCTATTATCTTAAGCGCCGTTGTCATTGTACTGGATTTGGAAAAATATCTGTTTATGTTTCCCGTTATATTTACACTGGCTGCATTGATGAACGGACTTATGGCATTTAAGTGTTACAAAATGGCGGAAAGGATAAGAATGCTCTTTCTTCTTATTGCATTTGCGTTGCTTGTGGCCCTAAGCGTAGTAGGATTTATAGTTACGCTTTAACAGGAAAGCAGAAAGAGGCTTTTATAATGGATATAAAGACAAGGGTTTTAATGGAGCTTAAGGGTGCGGACTCCTATGTTTCGGGACAGGATTTATGCGAAAGGTGGGGCGTATCCAGAACAGCCGTATGGAAGGTTATTAACCAGCTTAAGAGCGAGGGATATGAAATAGATTCGGTGACAAACAAGGGCTATAAGCTGACAAAGCTCCCCGATATATTGTCCAAAAGTGAGATTGAAAGCGTTATACCGGCAGGAGGCATTGTAAATAAGGTAATATATTTTGATGAGACAGATTCTACCAATACAAGAGCAAAGCTCTTCGGCGAAGAAGGAATGGCTGACGGAGCCTTAGTGGTGGCGGATTGTCAGAATATGGGAAAGGGAAGACGGGGCAAAAGCTTCACATCGCCAAGGGGACAGAGCGTATATATGACATTTTTGTTAAGACCGGATATTCCTCCCGTAAGGGCGTCAATGATTACCATATTGTCAGCTATGGCGGTAAGGAGCGGGCTGAGGGAGATATGCGGTATTGACACGCTTATAAAGTGGCCTAATGATGTGGTTGCAGACGGTAAAAAAATATGCGGCATACTTACTGAAATGAGCGCAGAGCTTACAAAGATAAATTATGTTGTCGTAGGTATAGGAATTAATGTAAATAATAAAAAAATGCCGAAGGATATAGAAAATGTGGCAGTATCAGCGCGGATGCTTACCGGTAGGGAGCAGGGAAGAAGCCTTATCATAGGAAGCGTATGCAAATGGTTTGGCGCATACTACCATAAGTTTCTCAGTACCCTAGACCTGTCCCTCATAAAAGAGGAGTACAACAAATATCTTATAAATTATAATAAGGAAGTAGAAATAGTAAAAGAAAAAGAGAGCTATAGGGCAAAATCACTTGGAATTGACGACGAGGGAAGGCTTCTTGTTGAGAGAGAGGGAAAAATAGAAGCAGTGTTGTCAGGGGAGGTGTCGGTGAGAGGAGTTTACGGCTATGTATGACGAAATGGAAGGAAAGACGGTTTTGTGCTGCGCAAACAGCTATGAGCAAAAATACTTCTTCAATGATTATTTTGACAGACTTCCGGAGGAGGTAAAGCAGGAGCTTAAGATTATGTGCGTTCTTTTTACGGAGGAGGCAGGAGGAATTATATCCCTTGTATATGAGGAGGACGGAAGCTTAAGCTTTGATGTAATGAGTGACGAGGGCGATTTGCTTTTTGACGAAATTAGCTGCGGACTTATGATAAGAAAGCTGCAGACAGAAAAGAGAGAGCTTTTAGAGGCATTGGAAATGTTTTATAAGGTTTTTGTGTTAGGCGAGGAATATGATTAAGCTTGGTAATTTAAACATAGAAAATATAATAGCGCTTGGGCCCATGGCAGGAGTAACAGACCTGCCTTTTAGATTGCTTTGCAGGGAGCAGGGCTGCGGAATAATGTATACGGAAATGGTAAGCGCAAAGGCTATTCTTTACAATAACAAAAATACAAAGGAGCTTTTGCAGACAGACAAAAGGGAACATCCTATAGGCGTGCAGCTTTTTGGCTCAGAGCCTTCTATTATGGCAGAGATTGGAGCGAAGGTATCAGAGGGGCCGTATGATTTTATAGATGTAAATATGGGCTGTCCGGTGCCGAAGATAGTAGGAAATGGAGAAGGCTCGGCGCTTATGAAAAATCCAAGGCTTGCGGAGGACATTATAAAAGCCATGGCAGATAAATGTAAAAAGCCAGTTACAGTAAAGATAAGAAAGGGCTTTGATAATGACAATATAAATGCCGTTGAGCTTGCAAAAAGACTGGAGGCAGCCGGCGCCGCCATGGTGGCAGTCCACGGACGGACAAGAGAGCAGTATTACTCAGGTACGGCAGACTGGGATATTATAAGGAAGGTAAAGGAGGCAGTAAATATTCCTGTTATAGGCAACGGCGACATAAGAGAGCCGGAGGATGCTAAGAGAATGCTTGAGGAAACAGGAGCGGACGGTATTATGATAGGAAGGGCGGCAAGAGGAAATCCATGGATATTTAAAAGCTGCAGCCATTATCTTTCAACGGGTGAGCTGCTGCAAAAGCCTGATAAAAATGAAATACTTCAAATGATTTTAAGACATGCCCATATGCTTGCGGAATATAAGGGAGAATTTACGGCTGTAAGGGAAATGCGAAAGCATACGTCATGGTATGTTACGGGACTTTCACATGCAACTGATATAAGAAACAGGATAAATTATGTGGAAAGTCTTGAGGAAATGGAAGAAATGCTCGTAAGCTGTCTTGGAAGCCGGGCTGTTTCAGTAAGATAAATATATACAAGGTATTGAAAATGCAGTTATATACCGGTATTATGTCCTGTGTGTTGAATTATTATTGTTACATACTTTCATGCATGGATATTTATAATTTAGAAGGAAAGGAAGGTTATATATGGTTAGCAGCGGATATAAAAAGATTATATGGGGGATATTGATAAGCGGACTGCATATAAATAGAGATATAGGTGTATTTGCAGTACAGATTATCCCAAGCACCATAGGATACGTAATCCTGTATATGGGTATAAAGGAGCTTCATGAGCAGGCAGGGCTTGAATATATGGAGAAGCTAAAGAAGGACACCTTAAGGCTCGTTATACTGTCAGGAGTATTTTGGATATACGGTTTTTTGTTTGGATACAAAATGGCGCTGTCAAAGGGTATAGCAATTTGCTTCTATCTGGTGGAGCTCTTGCTATACGGAGATTTATTGAATAAATCAATAAAGTATTATAAGGAAACTAACAGGGAGAAGTACGCCGACAGGCTAAGAAAAAGCCGGATGAGCTTTATTAAGGCGTTTATAGCTCTTTTGGCGCTTCACCTTGTTGCAATGCTGCCGCAGACAGCCATGTATCTGGAATATCCGTGTCTTACGCTTATGTTTATGGCAAAGGTATGGCTTACATTAATGATACAAAAGCTTAGCTGGGATAATGTAAATGAGGTGTAAATGTAGAGACATAACATCTTGACAAAATATAAATTCGTAGTTATAATACACTGATTGATATTAGGAAGGAGTCTTAAGAATGACTGAAGCAAAAAAGAATATTTTAACATATGCCGGATTACAAAAGCTTGAAAATGAATTGCAGGACCTTAAACTTGTAAAGAGAAAAGAGGTAGCGGAAAAAATTAAGGAAGCCAGAGAGCAGGGCGATTTATCTGAAAATGCAGAATATGATGCAGCAAAGGATGAGCAGAGAGACATAGAAGCAAGAATTGAGGAAATAGAAAAAATCCTTAAAAACGCAGAGGTAGTTGATGAGGATGAGATTGATATAAAAAAGATAAACGTAGGCTGCTGTGTAAAGGTCCTTGACCTTGAGTATGACGAGGAGCTTGAGTTTAAGATTGTAGGCTCTACAGAGACAAACAGCTTAGAGAACAAGATTTCAAACGAATCGCCTATGGGCAGGGAGCTTATTGGTAAAAAGAAGAATGATGTAGTTACTGTGGAAACTGTAGACGGTGAAATTAAATATAAAGTACTTTCGATTCATAGAATTAGTTAGCTTATTATATAGAAATAATGGAGGAAGATATGGCACAGCAGAATGTACAGCAGGATATAAACCAGCTTCTTAAGGTAAGAAGAGAAAAGTTGGCAGACCTTCAGGAGAGAGGCAGGGACCCCTTTAAGATTACAAAGTTTGATGTGAGCCATCACAGTATGGAAATAAAGGAGAACTATGCCAATCTTGAGGGAAAGACCGTATCGGTAGCCGGAAGGATGATGTTTAAAAGAGTTATGGGAAAGGCATCCTTCTGCAATATTCAGGATTTACAGGGCAATATACAGGTATATGTGGCAAGGGATGATATAGGAGAGGACGATTACAAGGATTTTAAAAAATATGATGCGGGCGATATATTAGGTATTACCGGCAGAGTGTTTACCACGCAGACAGGCGAAATATCTGTTCATGCAGAAGCAGTTACTCTTCTCTCAAAAAGCCTCCAGATACTTCCTGAGAAGTATCATGGCCTGACAGATACAGATACGAGATACCGTCAGAGGTATGTTGACCTTATAATGAATGCAGATGTTAAGGATACGTTTATCAAGCGTTCAAAGGTGCTTTCAAGCATACGTAAATTCTTAGACGGGGAGGGCTTCATGGAGGTTGAAACGCCTATGCTTGTGTCAAACGCAGGGGGAGCTGCGGCAAGACCTTTTGAGACGCATTTTAATGCTCTTGACGAGGACTTAAAGCTTAGAATTTCCCTTGAGCTTTACTTAAAGAGACTTATTGTAGGCGGTATGGAGAGAGTGTACGAGATAGGCAGAGTGTTTAGAAATGAAGGTCTTGACACAAGACATAACCCTGAATTTACTCTTATGGAGCTATATCAGGCATATACTGATTACTATGGAATGATGGATTTAACGGAAAGACTTTACAGATACGTTGCGAAGGAGGTTACAGGCTCAGAGGTTATTACCTACGGTGAGCATACTATGGATTTATCAAAGCCTTTTGAGCGGATAACCATGGCAGATGCGGTAAAGAAGTATTCAGGCGTGGATTTTAACGATATACACACATTGGAGGAGGCAAGAGCCAAGGCTAAGGAGCATCATATTGAATTTGAGGAAAGACACGGAAAGGGAGACATACTTAATCTTTTTTTTGAGGAGTTCGTGGAAGAGCATCTTATACAGCCTACCTTTGTTATGGACCACCCTATAGAAATTTCACCTCTTACAAAGAAGAAGCCGGATAATCCTGAGTATGTAGAGCGTTTTGAATTTTTTATGAACGGCTGGGAGATGGCAAACGCATACTCAGAGCTTAACGACCCTATAGACCAGAGAGAGCGCTTTGAGGCTCAGGAGAAGGCGTTTGCTGCCGGTGATGATGAGGCGAATCATACAGATGAGGATTTCTTAAATGCGTTATGTATAGGTATGCCGCCTACAGGAGGCATTGGATACGGAATTGACCGAATGGTTATGATGATGACAAATTCGCCGGCTATAAGGGATGTGCTGTTGTTCCCGACAATGAAGTCATTACCGAACAACAAGGATTAAAAACCCAGTGTTTATGCGGGTTTGCGGACACGAAAAATCGAGAAGCCCTACATCTTTACATCAAACTTACATCAAATGGTGCGTAGATTTGTGCAGAGATGAAAAAATCGCATAATTTTGTATTTAAGACCTTGAGAGGATAACACCTTTCAAGGTCTTTTTTTGCGTTGTGCAATGTATCCGGTCGCAAACTACAAGGTTTCTTTGATTTCCAATACAATCTAATTGCAAAGGAAATACAGGAGGGAAGCCTATGAATAAACAGATATACATAACAGAGGAAGAAAGGGAAAAATGCAAAAAGGTTGCCAATGCCTTTTTGGAAATCTATCAGGAAGATGATGTGCTGGTGGTGGACGCCGGAAGGTTCGGGTTTGTGAAATTGCAGAATTATATGCCAAACGAGGGATTTGACAGTGTCACGACTTATACGGACAGCAGGGATATGTTGGAGGACTTATGGCAGGATTGGCTGGTTACACAGCTTTTTGCTCTTTCAAAAGGAACGCCGATGGAAGATTTTACGCAGGAGGAGTTATTAAAGATACTGCCGACGAAAAAGCAGAAGGAATTTGCTTATAAAAAGATTTGCTTTATGAATAAAGCCGCAATTTGAAATAATTTTTAATATGTGGATAGCAATGTTTCCCTGAGATAAAGAAGCTTCTCAGGGAAATTTTTTGTCTCAATTCGCAAACTACAAGGTTTTTCCGATTTCCCATATCAGCTTTGGATTGTTTGCCGCAGAAGAGCTTATCAGTACAAGCGGTACGGCTATCCCTGCCGACGGTCTGATTGAGATTATTACCCTTGATGAAAACGGCAAGTCTACCGACGCCGTTGACGATCTGATTATCAAGTTCGGACACGCCCCTAAACGGAAATTCAAAGTGATAGAAAAGGAAAAGGACTGCCGTGAATCGAGATAGCGAAAGGCAGTCCTCTATTATTCTTTCCATTATCGGTATTCTTCCTGTTGTGTGGCTTGGGCTTTTGATAGCGCCGTCTGTAAAGGGCGGTTTGCCGGAGATACTGCCGAGCCTGATGACTGTATTTAACAATCCGTTTCATATAGAGCTTTGCGGGGACAGCGTAAAAACTGTCCTCGTTCTGCTTCTCTGCTACGGAATGGGAATCGGGGTATATCTTTCAACACGGAGGAACTACCGCAGGCGGGAGGAACACGGCTCGGCAAAATGGGGCAATGCAAGAGCCGTAGATAAGAAATACAGACAAAACCCGTTTTTACTGCAAGCCGAATTTAATGCAGGCGAACACCTCTTTTGTGATTCTTGATCCGAAGGGGGAAATCGTGCGTGATGTAGGAAAGCTGCTTGAAAAGAAAGGCTTTGAGATACGGGTGCTTGACTTAATCTCTATGGAGAAAAGCCATTGCTATAACCCCTTCGTCTATTTAAGAAATGACAACGATATTCAGCGGCTTGTCACTAACCTTTTCAAAAGCACTACGCCGAAAGGCTCACAGTCAAACGATCCCTTTTGGGATACGGCGGCTTCCATGCTGCTCTTGGCTCTTGTGTTCTATCTGCATTACGAAGCGCCGGAGGAGGAACAAAACTTTGCAATGGTAATGGAAATGCTCAGAGCCGCAGCCATCGAGGACGAGGAGGACAACAGACCTTCTCCCCTTGATAATCTCTTTGCGGACTTGGAGCTTGATAATCCCGACCATATCGCTTTGAAGTATTACCGCTCCTATCATTCCGGCTCTGCAAAGACATTAAAATCTATTCAGATCACCCTTGCCGCAAGGCTTGAAAAGTTTAACCTTGAAAGCTTGGCGGCGTTGACCTCGGCAGATGAGCTTGACCTTGCAACGCTTGGAGAAAAGAAGGTGGCGTTATTCGCTTTGATTCCTGACAACGACTCCAGCTTTAACTTCTTGGTGTCAATCCTTTACACGCAGCTTTTCCAGCAGTTATTTTATTCAGCCGACCATATACACGGCGGCTGCCTGCCCGTTCCGGTGCATTTTTTGATGGACGAGTTCGCAAATGTTTCTCTGCCGGATGACTTTGACAAGATTCTTTCGGTTATGAGGTCAAGAGGTGTGTCTGTCAGTATCATCTTGCAAAACTTGGCGCAGTTAAAGGCTTTATTTGAGAAGCAATGGGAAAGTATTGTGGGCAACTGCGACGAGTTTTTGTATCTCGGCGGCAACGAACAGTCCACGCACAAGTATGTGTCAGAACTGCTCGGAAAGGAAACGATTGACACCAACACCTTTGGAAAATCGTCAGGTCGGAGCGGTAACTACTCAACAAACTATCAGATTTCCGGTCGTGAGCTTTTAACGCCGGACGAAGTCAGAATGCTTGATAACCGCTATGCCATTCTGTTCATTCGTGGCGAGCTGCCGGTTATGGATTTGAAATACGACATCTTAAAGCACCCGAATGTGGCGCTGACCGCTGACGGAAGCGCCGGGGCGTATGCACACGGCGAAGTCAGGGACGATGTTGCCACGATTGCGGTGGAATGGATTGATCCGAAAGCCGTTCCCGATATGGAAGTACCGGAAACAACCTATGAATTATTGTCTGATGAGGACTTTGAAACCAAAAACAAACAAAAATAAATGGAGGAAATCACTATGAAGATTTTTAATACGATGAAGAAAACCAACAAGGAAACCCACAAGCTGCCGATGAACGGCAAGGTTAAGCGTGGCTTCCGTTTTTACTGTGCCATTGTTGCAGCTCTTACCCTCGTTATGGGTATGTCTGTAACGGCGTTTGCCGCAGGCGGCGATCCGATTCAGGTAGTCAACAATTTGTCCGATTTCATTTTCGGTCTGATTCGTGCAATCGGTCTTATCCTGCTCGGCTTCGGTATCGTTCAGGTAGGACTGAGCCTGAAATCTCACGATCCGTCCCAGAGGGCGAACGGCTTTCTGACTTTGGCGGGCGGCATTATCATCACCTTCGCAAAGGAAATCCTCACCCTGATTACGGGCTGATTGACTGACACTTGCAGGAAAGAGGGTGTCCCTGGACTGTTTCAGGGACACCCATAATTTTTTAGAAGGAGGTGCTGACTTGTGAGCGATAACTGGGTTGTTCAAAACCTTGAGAACGCCCTTGAAACTTGGAATGAAAAACTCGCTGAAATATGGCAGCTCATCACGACCACGCCGCAAAACTTCAAGGGCGGCGGCATTTGGGGAGTGATTGTAAATATCAATGGTGCGGTTCAGGCGATAGGACTTGCCCTGCTCGTCCTGTTTTTCGTTGTGGGAATGGTAAAGACCTGCGGCAGTTTTACAGAAGTGAAAAAGCCGGAACACGCCTTAAAGCTGTTTATCCGTTTCGCTCTTGCGAAAGGTGCGATAACCTACGGTATGGAGTTAATGCTTGCCCTGTTCAATATCGTGCAGGGGACGATTTCAACAATTATGACCGCCGCCGGATTTTCTTCGGCACAGCAGACAACCTTGCCGCAGGAGATGGTGGATACCATTGAAAGCTGCGGCTTCTTTGAGAGTATCCCATTATGGGCGGTTACGCTGATCGGCGGTCTGTTTATCACCATAATGTCCTTTATCCTGATTATGACGGTGTACGGCAGATTTTTCAAGTTATATATGTATACTGCCCTTGCTCCCGTTCCCCTTTCCACCTTTGCCAGAGAGCCGAGTCAGAATGTGGGCAAGAGCTTTATAAAGAGTTACTGCGCTGTCTGCTTGGAGGGCGCTGTCATTGTTTTAGCGTGTATCATCTTTTCACTCTTTGCCGCTTCGCCGCCCGTTGTCAATCCTGACGCTGCGGCGGTAACACAGGTGTGGGCGTATATCGGAGAGCTTCTCTTTAATATGCTTGTGCTTGTCGGCAGCGTGAAAATGAGCGACAGGATTATCCGGGAGATGATGGGGCTGTGATTGTGACATTTTTGCAAATTTCAGAGACGCTGTTGCATTTTACGATGAATTAGGGTATAATAATTACAGCAGATTTGAAAGGAGCAAATGTTATGCCAAATATAAAGCCTGTGTCTGATTTGAGAAATTATACGGAGGTACTGCGGGACATTGCGGTTGGAGAGCCTGTATTCCTGACAAAAAACGGCAGGGGCAGATATGCCATTGTCGATATGGAGGAATACGAAAAAACAAAGGCTGTGATTAAGCTGATGGGTGAGCTTTCCAAAGGAGAACAGTCCGCAAAGGAAAAAGGCTGGACGGATATTGCCGATGTTGAGAAAATGTTAGGTATTGCTAATGGCTGAGATAAAATTTTCACCGGAAGCGATTACTGACTTACAGCAGACGAAAGCATATATTACGGAGGAGCTTTGCAATGAGCAGGCGGCAGTAGGTACGCTTGCCAAGATCACAAAGAGAATCCGGCAGCTTTCTGACTTTCCTGAAATCGGCGCTCCGCTTTCCTCTATCGTAGACTTTGAAACGGACTACCGTTTTTTGGTCTGCGGCAATTATACGGTGTTTTACCGAATCGAAAATCAGACAGTAAATATTGTCCGTGTGCTTTACGGACGGAGGAACTTTATGCAAATCCTGTTTGGAGAGCCAAGCGATAACTGAATACAACTCAAAAGAAACGAATCGTCATCTGAAAAGGGTGGCGATTTTTTTATGCCAATAGAAAGGAGCTTTTAATGGAAGTAAAAATTAACCGTGAAATCAGAAACTACACGGAAGCGATGTTTTTCGGACTGTCCCTGCGGCAGTTCATTTTTTCTGTCTGTGCCTGTGCGGTGGCGGTAGGATTATATTTCCTGCTGAAACCCTATGTCGGTACGGAAACCGTGTCGTGGATGTGCATTTTGGGAGCTGCGCCCTTTGCGGCTCTCGGCTTTATCAAATACAACGGAATGACCGCAGAGAAATTCATCTATGCGTGGATAAAATCGGAGTTTCTTATGCCGAAGAAGCTGGTGTTTCATTCCACAAACACCTACTTGGAGCTGATGAAGCCGGGTATGGAAAAGAAGCAGAAGCAGAGCCGTGTGGAAAGATGTACTTGCGGTTTACGCCGTAAAGACAAATACGGATCAGGATAACCCACAGGAAGTTGCGACAATGGACGATGGTAAAAAGCAAATCCTGACAGACATCTTTTGGGAGATGAATCAAATCAGCTCCCGGACAGAAAGCAAGACGGAAACGCAGATTACAGAAACCGATGACGGTCACGGGAACATCGTGCAGACGGAAACGACCGTAACGCATACTTATCTGTATATCACAGTTTCCCATAAAACGGTCGATGAAATGGCGGTTCAGTACGGCTTCAATCAGGAGCAGAAGGACTACCTTGCCGAATTGCTGAAAGATGAAAACAATTCGCTTTGGTCGGCTGTCCTTTATGGTATCTCGTACAGCAGCGATCAGATTGTAACCGTTGCGTTGTCTCAGGTCGGTAATGTCGGCGGTGAACCGTACTGGAGCTGGTATGGATTTGGCAGTCGTGTGGAATGGTGTGCCTGTTTCGTAAGCTGGTGCGCTAACGAGTGCGGCTATATTGATACTGGGGTTATCCCGAAATTTGCGGGCTGCGTCAACGGCGCACAATGGTTTAAGGACAGAGGACAATGGCTTGACGGATCTGCCGAGCCTGTTCCCGGAATGATTATTTTCTTTGATTGGGAGAGCGATGGTGAAACCGATCATGTTGGAATTGTGGAAAAAGTCGAAAACGGTATTGTTTACACCGTAGAAGGCAATTCCGGCGATAGCTGCCGAATCAATCAGTATTCAATAGGGAATTATCAGATTTACGGATACGGTGTGCCACAGTATTAGAAAACAAGCCGTTTGCAGAAATGCAAGCGGCTTACATAAAATCAACTTTACAATGTTTTTACAATCGCAAGATAACGAATTTGATGTTCGGTCGGTATAATAAAACCGTAATCGAAAAGATTATAGAGAAAAAACAAAAGGAGAATTTGATTATGAAAACAAAGAAAATACTTGCATTAGCACTTGGCGCAGTTTGTGTTTTCAGTATGCTTGCCGGATGTGGAAAACAGGAAACAGGTACAGTTTCAACAGATGGTTCTACCTCTATGGAAAAAGTAATCGGCTCGTTGAAAGAAACCTTTGAGGCAGAGAACGAAGGAATTACCGTTACATACAATCCCACTGGTTCTGGTACAGGCATTACAGCAGTAGCGGAAGGACGCTGTGACATCGGACTTTCCAGCCGTGATTTGAAGGATGAAGAAAAAGCAAAAGGACTTGAAGGAACAGTTATTGCTTATGATGGTATTGCAATCATTGTCAATCCCGAAAATACCGTAGATGATCTTACGATTGAGGATATTGCCAAAATCTATACTGGTGAGATTAAAAACTGGAAAGAAGTCGGCGGTAAGGACGCTGAGATTGTCTTAATTGGAAGAGAAGCAGGAAGCGGAACCCGTGACGGCTTTGAATCCATTACGGGAACAAAGGATCAATGCAAATTGAAGCAGGAACTTACCTCTACCGGAGATGTGATTACGACCGTTGCGGGGAATCCGGCAGCAATCGGATATGCGTCTCTTGCTTCCGTAAAGGACAGCGTAAAAGCATTGAAAGTCGGAGGCGTAACGCCCAGCGAAACAACAATTAAGGACGGCAGTTATAAGGTGCAGCGTAATTTTGTGCTGGTTACGAAAACCGAGGGTAAACTGTCTGATGCAGCACAGAAATTCTTTGACTACATTACTTCAAGCGACGCTTCGGAAGTAATCAGGAAAGCAGGAGCCGTACCGGTAAAATAAAGGACTGTAAAAGCGACGGCGATAGGAAACCGCCGCTTTTCACATTTTGAAAGGAATGTAGTGATGAAGAAAAAGAGATTATTTGAAACCATCATACACGGCATATTCCTGATATTGGGGCTTATTACAGTAGGATTTGTTTTGCTGATTACAGTGTATCTTATCATATCGGGTATTCCCGCTATTCGGGAAATTGGAGTTTTCAAATTTCTGTTTGGGAAAGTTTGGGCTTCCACAGCAGCAAAAGCTTCCTATGGAATTCTGCCGTTTATTTTAACCAGCGTTTACGGTACAGCCGGAGCTATCGTAATCGGTGTACCGGTCGGCTTTATGACCGCTGTATATCTTGCAAAGCTTGCTCCGGAAAAAATAAAAACCATTATGGGATCGGCGGTCAGTCTGCTTGCGGGAATCCCGTCGGTGGTTTACGGTCTTGTGGGAATGCTTGTATTAGTGCCGGCAGTTCGGACGCTGTTTCATCTGCCGGACGGTGCAAGTCTGTTTGCGGCAATGATTGTTTTGGCGGTAATGATTCTCCCGTCAATTATCAAAGTTTCCATAACCGCATTGGAAGCTGTACCGAAGGAATATGAGGACGCATCTTTGGCACTTGGCGCTACTCCGGTGGAAACCTATTTCCGGGTGTCTGTTCCAGCGGCAAAAAGCGGAATTGCGGCGGCTGTTGTGTTGGGCGTAGGACGTGCCATTGGCGAGGCGATGGCAGTAATGATGGTGGCAGGAAATGTAGCCAATATGCCATCCCTATTTGGGAGTGTGCGTTTTCTTACAACAGCAGTTGCTTCAGAAATGTCTTATTCAAGTGGGTTACAACAGCAGGCATTGTTCTCCATCGCCCTTGTACTGTTTCTCTTTATTATGCTGATAAACGCTGCACTTAATTTCTTTTTGAAGCGGGATAAGGAGGGTTCAAAGTGAACAAAAGTCGAAAAGGATATATTTTTACTATGAAGCTGCTCATGTGGCTGTCAGTGGGAATTACGGCGGCACTTGTATTGTTTTTGCTCGGATATATTCTTGTGAAAGGAATTCCCCATATCACTTGGGAACTGCTCTCTACAAAACCGAGCTATATTGAAGAACGCATTGGGATTCTGCCAAATATTCTGAACACCTTGTATATTATTCTTGCCACGCTTGTTTTTGTAATACCTCTTGGAGTGGGGGCGGCGATTTATTTAACGGAATATGCAAAGAATAAAAGAATTGTTACGGCGATTGAATATGCTGCGGAAACCCTGTCGGGAATCCCATCAATCATTTACGGGCTTGTTGGTATGTTGTTCTTCTGTCAGTTTTTAAATATGAAAACATCCCTTTTGGCTGGTGCGCTGACGCTTGTTATTATGAATCTGCCTACTGTTATGCGCACTACGCAGGAAAGCCTGAAAACCGTGCCACAGAACTACCGGGAAGGTGCGTTCGGACTTGGAGCCGGAAAATGGCGGGTAATTCGTACTGTGGTACTTCCCGGTTGTGTGGATGGGGTGGTCACAGGATGTATCCTGTCAGTCGGAAGAATTCTTGGCGAATCGGCGGCGCTTTTATTTACAGCTGGACTTGCCCACGAATTATATGGATTATTTGAGGGGCTGCAAAACTCCGGCAGTACGCTGACAGTAGCGTTATATGTTTATGCAAAGGAACAGGGTGAATTTGAAATAGCTTTTGCGATTGCCGCAATACTAATGATTATGACGCTGCTTATCAACCTTGCCGCTGATATTGTCAGCCGTTATTTCAAGAAAAGGAGAAGCCTATGAGCAGTATAATGACAGTAAGAGATCTGTGCTTATGGTATGGAAAAGCACAGGCACTTAAACATATCAATATGGAAATCCCCGAAAAAAGCATAACGGCGCTTATCGGTCCGTCGGGTTGTGGAAAATCCACATTTTTGAAAACACTTAACAGGATGAACGATTTGGTTTCCAGCGTTAAGATTACGGGCGAAGTTATGTATAACGGTGAGAATATTTATGACAATTCAGTTGATGTAAACGAACTTCGTAAAAATATCGGAATGGTGTTTCAAAAACCGAATCCATTTCCAATGAGCATTTATGACAATATTGCTTACGGACCTCGTACACACGGAATTAGAAGCAAAGCAAAACTCGATGATATTGTGGAACGCTCACTCCGGGATGCAGCTATTTGGGAGGAAGCAAAGGACAGGCTGAAAAGAAATGCTTTGGGACTATCCGGCGGTCAGCAGCAAAGGCTCTGTATTGCGAGAGCGCTTGCAGTAGAGCCGCAGATTCTCCTGATGGATGAACCGACTTCGGCGCTTGATCCAATTTCCACTTCGCATATTGAGGAACTGGCAATGAAGCTGAAAGAAAAATATACGATTGTCATTGTTACACATAATATGCAGCAGGCTGTCCGTATCTCAGATCATACGGCATTCTTTCTGCTGGGGGATTTGGTTGAATTTTCAGAGACAGAAGCAATGTTTTCACAACCGGGGGATAAACGCACAGAGGATTATATTACAGGGAGGTTTGGTTAAATGCGGTCAAAATTTGATGAACAACTGGAACTGCTTCATAAAGAGCTTATTGAAATGGGCGCTCTTTGTGAAAATGCCATAGCAATGGCGGCAAAAGCACTCTCAGAGGGCAACACGAAAATGGCGGCAAAAGTCCCCGAATTGTCAACTGAGATAGATAGAAAAGAGAGGGATATTGAAACCATGTGTATGAAGCTGCTCCTTCAGCAGCAGCCGGTGGCAAAGGATTTGCGAACGATTTCCTCCGCACTGAAAATGGTGACGGATATGGAGCGCATTGGGGACAATTCCGGCGATATTGCAGAAATTGTGACTATGGCGAACATTTCACCCTCCGATAATACGGAGCATATTCAGGATATGGCAAGAGCGACAATCAAAATGGTAACAGACAGTATTGACGCCTTTGTGAAGAAAGATATAGAGATTGCAAATGCAGTCATTACCTACGATGATGTGGTAGACGGTCTCTTTGACGAAGTAAAGACAGATTTGATAGAAAAGTTTGGTAATCCTGAATCAAACGGAGAAAAAGTTCTCGACCTTCTTATGATTGCAAAGTATTTTGAGCGTATGGGTGATCATGCGGTGGAAATTGCAAAGTGGGTATTGTTTTCTATTACTGGAAGGAAAGAGAGATAAACGATAATTTCATTGCATATAAGCAAAGTTGAAAAAGAGGCGGGTTTATGCTATAATATAATATGGGTATTTTTATGCAGAAGGAGAATGACAATGATTTATTGTGTAGAGGATGACAATGGAATTAGAGATTTAATGATATATGCTTTAAATTCTGCTGGGTTTGAAGCAAAAGGCTTCACGGACGGTACAGAATTTTTTAGTGCGTTGCAAGCGGATCAGCCGAAACTTATTATACTTGATATTATGCTGCCAGGTGATGACGGAATCACGATTCTAAAAAAGCTTCGTAACAATACTGTTACCGCAGATATTCCGGTTATTATGGCAACAGCCAAAGGAACTGAATATGACAAGGTAATCGGTCTTGACACAGGTGCAGACGATTATCTTGCAAAGCCATTCGGAATGATGGAAATGGTTTCCCGTGTGAAAGCTGTACTTAGGCGGACAGCTCCAAAAAACACCCCAAAAACTTTAAAGGTGGGAAATCTTGAAATAAAGGAATCTGAGCATACTGTTTATGCCTGCGGCGAGCGTATCACGCTTACATTAAAAGAATACGATCTTTTGTATTTGTTTATGGATAATCTTGGAAAAGTTTTCACCCGTGACAGATTATTACAATTAATATGGAGTTCTGATTATATAGGCGAAACAAGAACAGTCGATGTTCATATTGGAACTCTCCGTACAAAACTCGGAGAATGTGGAAGTTATATAGAAACTGTCCGAGGCGTTGGGTATCGAATGGAGGCGAAGCTATGACAAAAAGAATTTTTCGTACTGTATTCGTTGTTGCCATCAGCATATTTATTGCTTCAGCCGTACTTTTTATGACTGTACTGTATGACTATTTTTCTGGAATCCAACAAAATCAACTGCGTATGCAAATTGATCTTGCTTCACAGGGCGTTGAAGATGAAGGACTTGATTACCTGAAAAACTTAAATATAAAAGATTACCGTGTTACTTGGATAGGAACAGATGGTAAAGTTCTTTATGACAGCATATCAGAGGCTGATGAAATGGAAAATCATTTTGAACGGGAAGAAGTAAAAGAAGCACTTTCAGAGGGATATGGTGCAAGTTCCCGTTATTCCTCCACATTAACGCAGCGTTATCTCTATGGAGCAAAGCGACTGCCAGATGGAACTGTTATCAGGCTTTCAGTAACACAGAATTCTCTGCTCATACTTACACTCGGTATGTTGCAGCCAATTATGATTATATTTGTGATTGCTATTATTTTATCAGCTTTTTTAGCTTCGAGACTGTCAAAGAAAATTGTTAAGCCGTTGAATGAATTAAATTTGGATAAACCTTTAGATAATAATGGATACGATGAACTTTCTCCTCTGCTTCGGCGTATTGATACACAGCAAAAAGAGATTAGTCGGCAAAGTGAGGAATTAAGACAAAGGCAGAATGAGCTTGAAGTGATGACCTCCGCTATGTCTGAGGGAATTATTTTGCTGAATAATAGAGGAACTGTTTTGAGTATCAACAAGGCGGCTGCGAAACTATTTGGGACAGATTGTTTTTGCATAGGTGAGGATATCGTGTCAATAAACCGCAGCTTGGAATTAGCCCAATTGCTTAATAAGGCGAAGGACGGGGAACATTCGGAAAGAGTTGTAGAGCTGGGAAGCGGTCGGTATCAAATGATGGCAAGTCCTGTTATATCAAACAATATAGTATCCGGGATTGTGCTTTTAATACTTGATGTAACGGAGAAAGAAAAGGCGGAACAATTACGCCGTGAATTCACAGCCAATGTTTCACATGAGTTAAAGACGCCATTGCATACCATATCGGGAAGCGCTGAGCTTTTGGCGAACGGTATGGTAAAGCCGGAGGACATTCCCATCTTTTTAAAGCGTATTTACTCTGAAGCACAACGCATGATTCAATTAGTGGAAGATATTATACGGCTTTCACATTTGGACGAAGGCGCTGAAGATATGAAATGGGATATGGTGGATTTATATGCGGTAGCAGAGGAAACGATAAATTCTCTTGCCGACGAAGCAGAAAGCAATGGGATAAAATTTGAACTGTATGGAGAAACTGTTTTGATCAACGGCATCAGGCAGCTGCTTCAGGAGATTATATACAATCTCTGTGACAATGCGATCAAATATAACTGTAGGGGCGGTTCGGTATCTGTAGGGGTAAAGAATGAAAATGAATTTGCTGTTCTGACCATCACCGACACGGGTATTGGCATTCCGGCAGAACATCAAGAGCGCATTTTTGAACGATTTTATCGAGTAGATAAAAGTCATTCAAAAGAAATAGGTGGTACAGGACTTGGACTGTCTATTGTAAAACACGCTGCAAAACTGCATAATGCGGAAATTGAGTTGCACAGCATTGTAAATAAAGGTACTGAAATTACAATCAAATTTCCTAAAAACTAAACATAATGAGAAACAGAGTCGTAGTAAAAACTGCGGCTCTGTTTTTGCTTTACAAGGATTTTATCAGAGTGCGATAACAGATTTGATGTTATTTTGATAAACTTAATCTGATAGAAAAAGCAGCCTTGCGGCTACTTTTCGGGTGCAGTATCAATTAAGGCTTTCGCAGTTGCTTTAACGACTTCTAACGACCGTTCATCGCAAGCTGAAAGCATACGGAGGAGATTTTCTACCTCGGAATCTTTGGACGGCTTCTCAGGGTAGAAAATCGAATCCGCAGAAATGTTCAATTCCCGGACGAGCTTATGTAGGACATCGAAGCTCGGCTTCTTGCCCTCGTTCTCGATCCGATATAGGTATCGCTCGGTAATATTCGCTTTTTCAGCCAACGCTTCTATGGTGATCCCGGCGTGTTCACGAGCTGCCTTAATGATACAACCAAGCGTTTCAGGTTTATTATGCACTTACAGTCCATCTCCATATATAATTATACTGATTTATGCCATCTTTATAATGGCACAGCAATTCAATTATAAGTGGACTGACAGTTCGCAGATAACTGAACTATAAAGAAATATGAACCCTGCCAAATAAAAAAAACGAGGTTTTGACAGGGCGATTTAATATGCCTACACTCTCCGATTCTGAGTTTTTTTGGAGCGGAGGTTTTTTAATGCGCTGGATTATTCTCGGCGTTCCGCTGCTTGTGATGAGCAGCGAATATTAAACTGTTACAAAGGTATTATCAGAAAGTATTTCATTGAAAAAAGCATTTACCCCACAAAAGGACAATGCGGCTCACATACTGAACTGATATGCCATAAATACAATGAAACAAACGCACTTGCACGGCGAAATTTGTCGCTATGCAGGTGCGTTTTTATATTTTGCGATATTTTGAGCTTTTATAGCGTTGGTTGCCGTTCACCGCCTTTCGGTCTGAATTTTTACATTTTTGAAAATTCAGACTGGAGGTAAAGAAAATGGCAAAAAGCCAATTAGATGTTCTGAAAGAAGAATTTCAGAACGAATGTAAGGTTATCAATTTGAAGTACGAGTATGAGGGATACATAGGCGTGGAGCAATGGGCGATCATTTCTGCGCTGACCGAAAAAGAGCTGTTTGAAAAATATCCTGAAATTGTCAAACAATATATGCCTTTCGTGCTGCTGTCTAATGAGCAGGGACAGGCTATATATGAGTTCAGAAGAAATGAAAGCAAGTTTTATAAGCGCAGCTTAAACAACGAGGACGCATTTGGATATGACGATGAGCTTATAGGCATATTCCATTCTGAGGTCGTTGTTCCCAGCTTTGTTGAGCAGAAGATAACAGAGGAATACGAAGAAAATCGTTATCAGTTGAAGATGAAGCTGTTGGACAAGGCTCTTTCAAGCCTTACCGAGAAGCAATACAAATACCTCATAGCCCGCTATGTTGCAAATAAAAGCGCAAGGGAAATTGCTGAAGCGGAGGGGGTATCTCATCAGGCAATTGAAAAGCATTTGAACGCAGCGGTCAAGAAAGTGAAAAAAATATTTAAGGGATTTTTCCGAAAATAGGTTGTCATTTGGCTGACTGATTCCAAATTAGTGAAGGGGTTGTTTTGAATCCGGATAAAGATTTCCCCTTCACTTAATCTTGGAAATGCGAGGTCAATGCTATGCAAACAGAGAATAAAGAAAAGGTGAAGCGTGGAGAAATTTATCTGCACGATTTTGGAAACAATGCAGGCTCAATTCAGAATGGGGTAAGACCTGTTCTTGTAGTTCAATGCGATGAAGGCAATCAGGCAAGCACGACAACGGTTGTTGCAGCTCTTACATCAGTTATAAAGAAGCGTTATTTGCCGTCCCATATTATCTTGGGCGATAAATTTGGACTCAAAGAGCCTTCAATGGTTATGCTGGAACAACTGAAAACAGTCAATCAGTCCGAACTTGTGGAATATATCGGATTTGTTGACAGCGAATATCTGCTCCGTAAGGTGAATCACGGCTTAAAGAAAGCGCTTGGTTTGTGGGTGGATAAGCCGCAAAAGCACAAGGGGGATATTCGCTGCCTTTGTCCCGCCTGCTTACAGGCATATAAGAAAACACAGAATTATATTGTCAGGCGGCTTGATCCGCTGGTTTCCAAAAGGGAGAAATGCGATAAGTGCGACAATATGGGTTGGGATTATATCATTTATGAAAGGCGTACTTCCTCAGAGGATAAGGGGGTACAGGAATGATGAGTGATGATAAGAAGGTAAAGCAGCCTAAATATGAAGTCCCATTGTGGCATAAAACAAATCTTTCTATTGATGAAGCGGTCGCTTATACCGGGATTGGCAGAGCAAAATTATATGAGATGACAAATAGAGAAGATTGCCCATTTGTATTATGGATTGGAAATCGGAGGGTAATAAAGCGGCAGGTTTTTGATGAGTACATTGCAAATATGTATTCGATATAACAGAGTTGTCAAGTCTGCGATAAGCCAGTTCGCATAATTGGCTTATCGCTTCTTTTCTACTATGATGTACTCACCAAAGGCGAGGAGGTACAGCAAATGGAAAGAAAACGAAATCAGGCGGAAAAAATCCAAGTTCCTGTATGGTATAAAACAAATTTATCAATCGAAGAAGCAGCAGCTTATTCAGGGATAAGTCGGGATAAGCTCTACGAGATGACAAACAAAGAGGATTGCCCATTTGTATTGTGGATTGGAAACCGCAGGCTGATAAAAAGAGAAGTTTTTGATGAGTACATAAAAAAAGCATATTCGATTTAAGGAGGAACTACTATGGATGATGAAGTTATGACTTATAAGGCAAAGCTTGAAGCAAGGAATGCTGACAAGCCAATATGGGAGAAAAAATGTCTTTCTATTGAAGAAGCGGCGGCATATTCCGGTATCGGGATAACGAAGCTCAGACAATTATCACGGCAAAAGAAATGCCCGTTTGTAGTGCCGCTTGGGAATCAGGTTTTTATTGTCCGGGAGAAATTAGATACCTATATCAAGGGTAAAAAGCATATTTAGGAGGGGTGACTTATGACTAAGGAAAAGAGAAAGGATAAATCAAGAGTAGTTCTTCGTACCGGGGAATTACAAAGAAGCAACGGTACTTACCAATACTCGTGGATGGACGCAAACAAAAAGAGGCGTTATGTCTATGCGAGGAACTTAGATGATCTTCGTGCAAAGGAAGAACAGATTGCAAAAGATAAAAGCGATGGCATTAAGACCGAAGCCCGCTATACGACAGTAAATGAACTTTTTGATTTATGGAAAGTTCTGAAACGGGGATTGAAAAACAACACCTTTGAAAATTATAAATATATGTATGAGACTTTCGTCCGTCCAAATATCGGAAAACAGCGTATTTCAACTCTGAAAAAATCTGATGTTAAGCGGTACTATAATTATCTTGCCGACGAAAGAGGATTAAAGGCTTCTACGATTGACAGTATCCATACCGTGCTTCATCAGATTTTGGATATGGCGGTTGATGATGATTACATTCGTAACAATCCGTCTGACAATGTGTTGAGAGAGCTGAAAAAATCCCATGTTTTTAAGACGGAAAAACGCAGGGCATTAACACGACCTGAGCAGGATTTGTTTCTTGACTATCTGAAGAACACGCCGAAAGCACAAAACTGGTATCCGATATTTGCGGTAATGGTCGGTACGGGATTACGAGTTGGTGAAGTGACCGGGCTGAGATGGTGCGATATTGATATGGAAGAAGGCATTATTGATGTTAATCACACTTTGGTTTACTACGATCACCGAACCGATGACAGCAAGAAAGGCTGCTACTTCAATGTGAATACAACAAAAACCCCAGCGGGCAACAGACAAGTACCAATGCTTGATTTTGTAAAAGAAGCCTTCCTTATGGAAAAGGAAAGGCAGGAAATGTTTGATTTACATTGCGAGGTTATCATTGACGGGTACAGCGATTTCATATTTATTAACCGCTTCGGGCAGGCTCAACATCAATCAACGCTGAACAAGGCAATCCGCCGGATTATCCGGGACTGTAATGATGAGCAGTTATTGAAAGATGAAAATGCGGAGGTATTGCTGCCACACTTTAGCTGTCACTCTCTCAGACATACATTCACGACAAGAATGTGTGAAGCAGGAGTAAATGTGAAGGTAATTCAGGACGCACTCGGTCACAAGGATATTTCCACCACGCTTAATATCTACACCGATGTGACAAAGGAACTCAAGCGCTCCGAATTTGAGGGACTTGACTTATACTTCAAAAATGAGTAAAATAATATAGTCCTGATGTTCCCGTATCGGGAATGTCAGGACTTCTCTTATAAAATCAGAAGTTAGTCATAAGAGCATACATCATTTACATCAAATCGTACACATACACGATGTAAAAGTGATTCATAGTATGACCTGATTACAGATTGACAATCTGGAGAATCGAGAAAATAGGACAGTAAAACAGATTATGGAGGAACTTATCAATATGACCGATTTCGTCCCGACAATGAAGTCCTTACCGAACGAAAAAGGCTAAAAAGTCGGCGGATTTCGGAGTTAAATTGAATGGGCAGTCCCATAACGGGATTGCTCATTTTCAGAAATAATAGATGAAACAAATCGGAATTTAAGGAGGTCTTGTATGAAGAAAATCGTATGTACAATGCTATGTATTATGCTTTTATTTGGTTTGAGTGCTTGTGGTAGAGATGTCAGTGAAGTAAAAACTCATAATGTTGAATCTGAGAGCTATTCAGAAGAGGATATTAAAGCCGCTATTGACACAATAAAAAAGGAGTTTAAGAGTGACTGGAAAGGATGTACTCTTACAGAAATTTACTATGCCGGAGATGACTGCACGAAAGATCATAAAGATTGGGCAGACAGAAACAATGCAGATGAAGTCATTGTTTTATTATCTTCATTCGATGTTGATTCATCTGGTGGAGACGGGTCTTTGAATCCAAATAGTACATACAGTGATTGGAAGTGGATTTTAGTTAGAACAGATGGCGGAAAGTGGCGGCATGTTGACCATGGATATTAAGTCAAATTCTAGTTTATAAAATTAAGAAAATGGAATTTAAGGAGGAGTATGTAAATGAAATTAGCAGATTTAGCAACAGGCTCTGATTGGATAGTGTGGATTGTCTTTGCGATATTTGCTGTACTTTCTATTATTTTACTTTCTGGACATGGAAGCTGGTTCATTTCTGGATATAATACAGCTTCAAATGAAGAAAAGGAAAAATATGATGAAAAGAAGTTATGCAGAACAATGGGAATTGGAATGTCTATTATAGCAATTCTTGCATTAACTATGGGCTTGTTTGAAAATATTTTGCCTGCATTTTTTGTATATATTGCATTGGGGATTATTTTGGTTGATGTCGTGGTAATTATCATTTTAGGAAACACACTATGCAGAAAGTAATAACTTCCTGTTTACAGAACTGAAAAATTGAGAATAGAACATACCCCTTGAAAAAATAAAAAATTTTCAAGGGGATTTTTTATGCAGAAATTCGCAAACTATAAGTTTTTACTGATTTCCAATACAATGGTTTTGCAAAGGAGGTCGAGGATTGATTATGAGTAACAGTTTAGCGGCTATGCGCCCGGAGCTTGTGCGTGAGTGGTCGGACAAAAATCTTCCGCTTACACCGGATTGCAGGTGAAATATTGGAACGTGCAGATGTGCGGATTATATTCTGAAAGAATTTACAAACTGTTCAGTAAGAAGCATTTTTTTAACAGCGCCTATGGAATACCGAATCAGGCAGACGATGGAAATTGACAAACTCAGTGAAAAGACGGCGACGGACAAAATCAGAAAAGAAGATAAGGTAAGAAGTGTATATTATAACTTTTATACAGGGCATGATTGGGGAAAACCGTCAGATTACAATTACTGTATCAATACGGTGGAAAACCGTGAGGCAGAGCCGCATCTTTATAACATCAAATGGTGCTTAAGCTCCAGCGGCAGTAAATGTCCTTATTGCAGCGGGCAAATCCTGTTTAAATTCTCTTTGCCACCGCGGCAAAAGGCAGCCATAACATATAAACAGTTCAGGCGTTCTGTGATATAAAGAATATCTTTAAAATGTCCAGTCACTACATTTCCAAATTTATCTTAAAAAATCTGCCGATAATATATCTGTACAACAAATAAAACCACCCTTAACTTAATAATGAGCATAAATAACGGGTATGAAAATGAGGTGAAGCACTTGAGCATAGGGAACTGCGATGACGAAGAAAACGTCCGCATACACACATGCAGTAAAGGAATATCAATGTCTGGGACAAAAAAACATGATGAGCAAAAGAAGGTTCTGGTCCGCAGCGGCAAAACTACAAGGAGCGTTTTGTCAGATGATATTTATTATATTGAGAGCAGCAACAGAAAGGTAATTTTGTATCTGCAGCAAGAGAAAATTGAGTATTATGACAAAATAAGCCAGTTGGAAAGTCAGCTTAAGCCGGACTTTTTTCGAATACATAAAGGGTATCTGGTAAACATGAAGTATGTAGAGCGATATGACCGAACAGAGGTGAGGATGAAGAACGGGGACAGTCTGCTTATTTCAAAATATAAATATCATAATTTTGTAAAAAGCTATAAGGAATATATAGATTCCGGAAACAGTTAAATAGAAAAATTTATTTAAAGCCGCGGCAGGCTGCGGCAGAGGGAGGAAAATCATGAGAGTCACCACACATATGTTAAGTGAAACAGCAAAAAGGGCAGGAATAACAATCAGAAAATCATCAATGCTTGATTACATTAATAATGACAGTTCTAAGAATACTTTGCTTAAGGAACTGAATAAAATCGGCTCATTAGCTCCCATAAGAAAAAGTAATTATGAGAAGCTGGAAAAGGAAGCGGATACATTGTTAAAGAAGACTGAGTTTTTTACTCAGGAGGGAGAAAAATCTGTATTTGACAAGGCAAGGGAAACGGGAAACAATAGGGACATTTATGACGGCATAAAAGCAATGGTGGAGAGCTATAATAATACATTAAAATCATTAGATACGGTTTCTGATACATATAAATTAAATGATTATTACAGTAGGATGCTAAAGGAGGCGGCAGCAGACAACAGCGACGAACTAAGCAATATTGGAATTACCATAGCTGAGGACAAAACGTTAGTAATCAATGATGATAAGCTAAAGGAAGCGCAGATAGATAGTCTGGAAAAAATATTTTGCGCGTCGGGGGATTTTTCTAAAAAGACTTTATTTTTGGCGTCAAGAATTTCGGATAATGCAAGGGCAAACTTAGAAAGCTTAAGCAGCATGTATGGCTTAACAGGAAATTTGTATTCTGTGCTGGGAAGTAAGTATGATTTTTGGAGCTGATTATTAAAGATATTTAGAATAATAATGCAGATATGGGCAGAAACCGGAAAATTGGCTCTGCCCATTTATAATTCTCTTATTTTAAGTTAATCAAAAAGTTCCATATTCTATAAATCATAAAACTTCTGCGTATCATAAATTACCTGGGTAATCTCAGCCCCGTTTCTTTCCAAAGCACGCAGCCTTGTAACCATTTCGTGAGCCTTTTTCTGATGGGTTATATTAAACTTCCTCATAGCCTCCTCATATATAGGCTGGTTTGCAACCTTAGCGCGAAGCTCCTTAGAAAAAGGACAGTATGTGGCAAGAATCTGTCTTGCTACCTTATTTAATCTTATGGAGCCGTTAGATTCGTACTTAATCCATAAAATATAATCAGAAATAAACACTTCACGGGTATTGTTTCTGCATCTTGCAATCTGATTTTTTAAGGTTTCCTTTTTCTCAGCGGAAAGGTCTCTGTTTTTTCTGTAAAACTGAATATAATCGGAATATTCGGCAGTAAGGGAAGGAATGATTACATTGTTCCAGGCCGTACCCATAACAGACTTGCATAATTCCCAGCGGAAACGGCCGATAATAGTAATCATAGCGTCGTTTAAGTTACCTCTGTAAAATGAAGGGAATAAAAATCTGCCCTGGGTATTGCTGCGTTTTCCAGATAAATCCTGCCACATAACAGTATTTATACCATATACAGGGAAAAGGATAATGTCAGGAAATACCTGAAGCTGAATAACCTCCTTTTCAATTTTCTTTTCAGGCTCGGCGTACATCTGCTCCCGGTAAAATGCCGAATAATCTACTGCAAGAACATCATTCATTGCATCATTTATACTCTTTGAGGTCAGCTCGTATTTATTAAGCTCTCCATCAAAATCAAATGAAGAAAGCATAGGGGTAAATGAAAGCATATTACCACTTAAAATACGGCAGTTATATTTAAGGAGATTATTTATCTCATATTTAACCTTGGCAATATTATCCTCAAGGAGAGCCCTCTCCTGTTCAGGAGTTAAATGCTCCTCCCTCTTTTTATCCCTGATAAATTCTACGTAATCCTTGTCAAATTCGTTTTTGGACGGCATCTTATCGCCCTTGTATATTGCCTTAAGCCAGTCAGTCATACGATAAACCATACATGGCTCGGTTTTCATAAGAGGAGGAATATTTGCTATATATTCAAGCTCCTCACCAGGGAGGATACGCTCGTCAAGAACGCCAAAATCAAGGAAAAGCTGTATCTGATAGGCTGGGGCATCGTCTGTAATGTATTTCAGGAATACCGCCTCATAAAGCATAAAATACATGTTTGTAATGTCTCGGCGGAGAACTCTTGACTCGTCATCCCTTGAATTTTTATCAGTCAGCTCCATATACTTTTCTATCTGTACATTGAACTTATCAAAGAACTCTTCAGGCATATTTCCATATTCGCACAGCCTGAGAAGGTTTCCGGAAAAATCTAAATCCTCCCTGTCTGAATGCGGCTCGTCATGTTCAAGGAGAGAATCTATATCTAAGGTCTCGTCAGGATTTTCATCCATGTCAATATCATTTTCCATGCTGTCGGCGCCCTTGGAAGCTTCTGATACTTCCGTGGCATCTGAATTTTTGTCGGCGCTTTTACTGTCGGCTGCATTAGATGCCATCATAAAATAAAAATTCACCCTGTTATAGTCGATGTCTAGGGAAATGCCAGTGTTAGCTTTAACATTTTCATCTATTGAAGAGATGTTGTTTTTCATTTCATTTAAAAGCTTCATAACTGCTGCTGAGTATTCTGCCGATACCTGTGACATCAGGTTTGATACAAGGTAAAACAGACAATCCTGGCTTTTGCTTGCAAACAGGGAAACAATAGTCTTTAAAAAGAACGCCATATCCTCATATGTAGTAGATATGGAGCTAATCATGTTAAGCTGGTGCCTTAAAAAATTTGAAGGATTCTTCTGATATAAAAGCTCCAGCTTTTTTGGAACCTTGTAGCAATTTAAAAATATAGTATAGTTTTGGGCAAACGACTGACTTTCAAACGCATACAGGGATGCGTCATGAGGCATCATAAAGCGGGAAGGAGAAATACCTGCATCGCTGCAGCACTGCAGATAATGCTCATGAATACCTTTTAGTGAATTATATATATTTCCGATTTCACTGTAAAGCGCAGAATATTGATTGTATAAAAAGAGCATCATGGAGCACACTGCGCTGTAGTATTTTGAATGAATTTCAGGATTGCTTTCAAGGAAGGAGGTAAAGGAATCTATATCCTCCGCCGGAAATACCATAAGGGTTGAGCCTTTCTCTGCATAGTAATCTGCCCGGTAAAAGCCGTCGAATAAATCATTAACAGCAATGAAATTGCCAGCGGCAATAAGCTTTTCATTCTGACCTGTCTCCATACGGACGGCTCCCTCTATGATATATGCAATGCTTTCAATATCATCTCCGTTTTCATATATAATTGTGTCCGTTGTAAATGTATTTTCTTTTCCGATAACTAAACTCATTTGGTAAAGCCCTTTCTGTAAAATGTAATGCATATTAACATATTTATAGTATAAAACATTATAGAGTAAATTTCCATAGTTATTTTAGGAAAATTACTTGACTAACATATTGTGAATTGTATAAAATAAAGATTAAAAATAATAACTGACAGATGGAGGAAGCTATGGCAAATATTATTTCAGATGAGACAATTGAATATGTCGGTATTTTGGCAAAGCTGGATTTAAGCAATGAAGAAAAGGAGGCTGCCAAGAAGGATATGGGCAGTATGCTTGATTATATAGACAAGCTTAATGAGCTTGACACTACAGGAGTTGAGCCTATGTCACATGTGTTTCCCGTAAACAATGTATTTCGTGAGGATATAGTGACAAACGGTGACGACAGGGACAATATATTAAAAAATGCGCCAAGCAGCAGGGAAGGAAGCTTTGTTGTTCCGAGAACAGTTGATTAAAGCGTGAAGAATGGAGATTATATATGGATTTAATGAGTTTGACAGCCGTTGAGCTGGGAAAGAAGATAAAGGCAGGGGAGGTTACCGTGGCACAGGCAGCCTTTGCAGCCTTAGACCGTATAGAGGAAACGGATGGGGAGCTTAACTGTTATGTTACCGTTGCAGACAGGGAGAAGGTACTTAAAAATGCGGAGGCAGTTCAAAAGAGGATAGACTCAGGAGAGCTTACAGGACCATTGGCAGGAGTACCTGTAGCCATAAAGGACAATATGTGTACCGAGGGTATGCTTACCACCTGCAGCTCAAAAATACTTAGTAACTTTTATCCAACATATACGGCAGAGGCGGTTTTAAACCTTGAGAGAGCAGGAGCGGTTATTATAGGAAAGACAAATATGGATGAGTTTGCCATGGGCAGCACAACGGAAACCTCCGCATATGGGGCAACAAGAAATCCATGGAATAAGGACCATGTACCGGGAGGCTCGTCAGGAGGCTCCTGCGCTGCAGTGGCGGCAAAGGAATGCAGCTATGCCCTTGGCTCAGATACAGGCGGCTCAATCAGACAGCCGAGCTCCTTTTGCGGCGTTACGGGAATAAAGCCTACATATGGCACAGTGTCAAGATATGGACTTATTGCATATGGTTCGTCTCTTGACCAGATAGGGCCTGTGGCAAAGGATGTTACAGACTGCGCCGTTATACTTGAGGCTATTGCTTCCCACGACCCAAAGGATTCTACGTCAGTTAAAAGGGAGAGCTATGATTTTACATCAGCCTTGGTAAATGATGTAAAGGGCATGAGGATAGGTATTCCAAAAACATATTTTGGCGACGGACTTGACGGGGAAGTGGCAGATGCAGTAATGTCCGCAGCTAATGTCCTTAGGGAAAAGGGAGCTGTTATAGAGGAGTTTGATTTGGGACTTGTTGATTACGCTATTCCCGCATATTATGTTATTGCCTCAGCGGAGGCAAGCTCAAACCTTGCAAGATTCGACGGAGTAAAGTACGGCTACAGAACAGAAAGCTGCGACGGACTTCACCATATGTATAAAAAGACACGCTCAGAGGGCTTCGGTCCCGAGGTTAAGCGAAGGATTATGCTGGGCTCGTTTGTTCTAAGCAGCGGCTATTATGACGCCTATTACCTAAAGGCCCTTAGAACAAAGGCCCTTATAAAGAAGGAATTTGACAGGGCGTTTGAAAAATATGACGTTATACTTGGACCTTCCGCGCCAACTACTGCGCCAAGGCTTGGAGAAAGCTTACAGGAGCCTATAAAAATGTACCTTGGGGATATTTATACAATATCGGTAAATCTTGCAGGGCTTCCGGGAATTACGGTGCCGTGCGGAATGGACAGCAAGGGGCTTCCTATAGGTTTACAGCTTATAGGGGACTGCTTTAAGGAAAATAATATTATAAGAGCGGCGTATGCGTTTGAGCAGTCAAAAAAAGAGTAGTATGAACAAAGCGCAGGTTATATTTTAAGAAAGCAAAAGTTTTTTGAATTATCAGCTTAAACTGAGTATCAGGAATGGAGAATATATAATGAAGAATTATGAGACAGTCATAGGCTTGGAGGTTCATGTTGAGCTTGCAACCAAAACTAAGATATTTTGTTCCTGCTCCACAGCCTTTGGAGGAGCGCCAAACACACATACCTGTCCTGTATGTACAGGTATGCCCGGCTCGCTTCCCGTTTTAAATAAACAGGTGGTAGAGTACGCTATGGCAGTGGGACTGGCTACAAATTGTGAAATTACACAGTATAATAAATTTGACAGAAAGAATTATTTTTATCCGGACAATCCGCAGAATTACCAGATTTCACAGCTATATCTCCCAATATGCCGCAATGGAAAGGTAGAGATAGAAACGGAAGGCGGAAAGAAGCTTGTAGGTATCCATGAGATACATATGGAGGAGGATGCGGGAAAGCTTATACATGACGAGCATGGAGATGTGTCCCTTGTAGATTTTAACCGTTCGGGAGTGCCTCTTATAGAGATAGTATCGGAGCCTGACATGCGTTCGGCAGACGAGGTTATAGCATACCTTGAGAAACTCCGCCTTATTATCCAGTATCTTGGGGCTTCTGATTGCAAGCTTAACGAGGGCTCCATGAGGGCAGATGTAAATCTTTCTGTCAGAGAGGCTGGCGCTACAGAGTTTGGCACAAGAACAGAGATGAAAAACCTTAACTCCTTCAGGGCTATAGCAAGAGCCATAGAAAATGAAACAGAAAGGCAGATAGATTTGCTTGAGGCCGGAAAGGAAGTTATTCAGGAAACAAGAAGATGGGATGACAATAAGGAGTATTCCTACGCTATGCGTTCAAAGGAGGACGCGCAGGACTACAGATATTTCCCTGAGCCTGATTTAGTTCCCGTTATTATAAGCGACGAGTGGCTGTCAGAGGTAAAGTCCCGCCAGCCTGAGTTCAGAGACGAAAAGAAAGCAAGATATGTGTCTGAATATAAAATACCGGAATATGATGCAGATATTATAACACTGTCAAAGAAGATGGCAGACATATTTGAGGCGGCTACGGCTATATGCGGCAATCCGAAAAAGGTAAGCAACTGGCTTATGGTAGAAACCATGAGGCTTTTAAAGGAGAATGGCATGGACGCCGACGATATAAAATTTTCACCGGAAAATCTGGCAAAGCTTGTTAAACTGACAGACGACGGAGTTATAAACAGCTCTGTGGCAAAGGAGGTATTTGAGCAGATTTTCAAGGAGGATATTGACCCTGAAAAATATGTTGAGGAAAAAGGCTTAAAGATGGATAATGACGAGGAGGGGCTTAAGGCTACCCTTGAGGAAATCGTAGCAAATAATCCACAGTCTGTGTCAGACTATAAGGCAGGCAAGGAAAAGGCTATTGGCTTTTTGGTGGGACAGGCAATGAAGGCTACAAAGGGCAAGGCTAATCCGGGCATTGTCAATAAGCTTTTGAAGGAGATACTGGACAGATAGTAAGTGGGATTATAAGCAACAAGATGGGTAATTCCTTACTGGCTGTAAGGTGTATTAACCATAAATATATTGTAGTAGAAATGAGGATTATTATGTCCGATAAAATGAAATGTCCCAATTTTGGACAATGCGGAGGCTGCAATATTATAGATAAGCCATATGATAAGCAGTTAGAGCAGAAAAAAGCTTATGTAAATGAGCAGTTGAAAGGATATGCTGCGGTAGATATGGTTTATGGAATGGAGGAGCCTTTTCACTATAGAAATAAAGTGCATGTAGTTATTTCACGCAAGAAGGCGTCAGGAGACCATAGTAAAAAAGCGCCGGACAGGTATGACAAAAGTGGAAAAAACGTAAAAGGTGAAATTGTGGCAGGCATATATGAGGAGGAATCCCACAATGTAGTACCGGTGGAGGAATGTCTGCTCCATGACGCCTATGCAAATGAAATTATTAAATCCATAGTCGATATAATGAAAAAGGGCAGGTTTGAGCCATATGACGAGGACAGGGAAACAGGCTGTATTCGTCATGTTCTTATAAGAAGGGGACATATTACAAAGGAGACTATGGTAGTTATAGTCACAGGCACAAGGATATTTCCGGGGAATAAGAATTTTATAAGGGAGCTTTTAAAAAGACATCCCGATATAACAACTATAGTACATAATGTTAATGACAAAAGGACAAGCATGGTGCTTGGAGAAAACCAAAGAACGCTTTATGGAAAGGGATATATAGAGGATGTGCTTTGCGGCTTGAGATTTCGCATATCACCCAAGTCCTTTTATCAGATAAATTCCATTCAGACGGAGCTGCTTTATGATAAGGCGATAGAATTTGCGGATTTAAAAGGAAATGAAACTGTTATAGATGCTTACTGTGGAATTGGAACAATAGCTATGGCAGCGGCAAAAAGCGCCGGAAAGGTCATAGGTGTGGAGCTGAATAAGGATGCAGTAAGGGACGCTAGGATTAATGCAAGGATAAATAATGTAGGGAATGTGGAGTTTTATAATGATGATGCGGGAGGGTTTATGGAGAGGAATGCCGTGAATGTGGATGCTGTATTTATAGACCCGCCGAGGAGCGGAAGTGATGAGAAGTTTTTAGGCTCGCTTATACGGCTTAAGCCGGAGAAGATAGTGTATGTGTCCTGCAATGTGGAGACACAGAGAAGGGATTTGGGGGTGCTTAGTAAAGGGGGATATACGGTGGAGAGGGCTTGTGTGGTGGATATGTTTCCGGGGACTAATCATGTCGAGTGCGTAGTCTTGATGTCAAAAGTACAGAAGTAAATACCGAAAAAGGCTTGAAAACAAGGCATTTCCGAGAGTTGGGAGTTCTTTTCCGGCTCTCGGATTTTTTCGTTTTGGAGCGCTTGCTGCCAGGAGAAATCGAGGGTTGAGTTGATAGGTTGAAAATGGGCAAGGTTGAGTGGATAAGATGATTTTGCGTAGTGTTGAGTGGATAGGAATATTATCAAGACAGCAAGAATGCGGATAAACAGCCGTGCAAACGAAATTAGTTTTGCGTTCACAAACTTTTATAGACTTTTGCGTATTTTTGTGATATAATGTTTAGCATAGGTCATCGGCACTTCGAAATAAAGGCGTATAAGTATTCGGTGGTGCAAAGAAGAACAGAAAAGCATACAAAGTGTGGAGGTAAAGCGGATGCGTTTTAGCTACAATAAATTGTGGAAATTATTAATAGACCGCGGAATAAATAAAAAGACATTGCGTGAAATGAGTGGGATTAGTGCCACATCGGTTGCCAAACTTGGAAAAGGTGGCAACGTCAACACAGATGTGCTGCTTAGAATATGCAACGCTCTCAATTGTGATGTTGGAGACATCATGGAATTTGTTAGAGAAGAAAATTTTGAAGAACAGGAACGAAAGGATGCATTTCCTAATGGGTAATACTAATACATCCTTGGTAAGGGTAGAAAAATATAGTGCTGTAGATGAGGCATTGAACCTTATCTATTTATATATACAAGAAGTTTATTCGCCGAAGGAAGTAGAACTGATTTGCGATGAGTTAAAAAGCATTGCAAGAAGAGACGATTTTCAGTGTGTTGATGTAGCTTCATCTAAACGAACATATACTCAAGTTCAGGATGCTCTTTCCAAGATTAATGAGAAACAGAGCATAAGAAAAAGCAAGGGGGTATATTACACTCCAAATGATGTCGTCCGATTTATCCTCACGAATAGTATTAAAGCCTCATTCGGAAAACTTACAGCATCCAATGTTAGTGATATGAGCCTGGATAACATACCATACCGTTCATTTTGCTGTGGGAAGACCGTGTTTGACCCAACGTGTGGAGCGGGAGAATATCTGCTTGCAGCACTTGAAATTAAAATTGATTTGTTAAAGAAAAATGTAAAGATTACCAATCGTCTTATACAAGAGGTAGTTTCTACGATTTATGGCAATGATGTGAATGTTGAATCCATAATTATTGCAGAATTGAGATTGCTACTGTTCATTATAGAATCTTGCGGCGCTGATTATTGTATCGGACTTGGAAATGTAATGAACAGACGATTCACATCCTTTGATTTTATTGCAGACGCGGCCTCTTTTGAGGATAAGTATCATATCGTGGTAGGTAATCCACCTTATGTTGAGGATTTCAAATCCGGTCTTGAACTTAGTGATAAGTATGGGAACATCTATGCTAATATCCTCCTAAATGCGGCAAAGAAGCTTGAAAAGAACGGTTCTATCGGATTTATAATTCCTCTTTCCTATGTGTCTACTCCGAGAATGAAAAAACTTAGAGAGGAATTAGGAGACCTGGTTTCTGAACAATATATTTTAAGTTACGCAGATAGGCCGGACTGTTTATTTGATTCGGTACATCAAAAATTATGTATTCTAATCGGTAAAGAACGAAAGGTGGAAAAAACTGTTTTTACCGGAAACTATCAGTATTGGTATAAGCAAGAACGCGGTACGCTTTTTACTGACATCCAAATGGTAAGGAATAGATATGAGAATGCAGATTTTATTCCTAAGTTAGGTACAAAATTGGATATTGATATATACAAGAAAATAACTGATACACGAAAAATGCAATCGGTATATGCTATATCGAGAGTTGGCACCGAATCGGTTTTCTTAAATCGTCGAGAGGCGTTTTGGATGAAGGCCTATAGAGAAAAGGTAGATGACCCTGAATATAAGGTTTTCAGTTTTCATACCCCGTTAGAAGCTGATTTTTGCTATTGCCTGATCAACTCTACCCTTTTCTGGTGGTATTGGATTAGCGTGTCTGATTGTTGGCACGTTAGTAAAGATTTAAACGGATTCATGATGCCTCTACAGGTTGATATGGCTGGTGCCACGGAATTGGCTAACAACTTAAGAGAGCGATTGGAAAAAACGAAAGTATATGTAGGCACAAAACAAACGCAGTATGAATATAAACATCGAGAGTGCTTGTCAGAAATTTGGGCTATAGATGATTTTATAAATGCTGCGTATGGATTAACTGAAACCGAAAGCAAATATATTAAGAATTTTGCTATTAGGTACAGGACAAGCGGAGGAATTGACGCAGATGAAAATAATTGATTTATTTGCAGGATGCGGTGGCTTATCCCTTGGCTTTATCCAAGCAGGATTCAGCGTGGAAAAGGCGGTAGAGTATGACCCCGTTATAGCGGACACATATCAGCGTAACCATCCAGAAGTTGATGTGATTGTTGATGACATAAAAAATATAGACACATCTGATATGTTTGCAGGAACGACGGCAGATGTCATTATAGGAGGACCACCTTGCCAAGGTTTTTCTATGGCAGGTGCGAGAATTAGACAGGGATTTATTGACGACCCTCGAAATTACCTTTTCAAGCACTACTTTAATGTTGTAAAAGCGGTTAGGCCTAAAGTTTTCGTTATGGAAAATGTAAAAGGCATATCTACTATGCAGGGTGGGAAAATTTTTGAAGAAATCAAAAGAATTTTTCAGGACCCCGAAGCACTTAATGGAAAACCATACCGTATATACCACAGGGTAATCAACGCTGCAGATTTTGGAGTACCCCAACGAAGAGAAAGAATGATTATTATAGGGACTCTTGTGGACGAAGCGGACATTGATACCTTATGGGAAAAAACTTTAAACGAGATAAAAAGCGAGTACCCTACCTATTTTGATGAGGTAACGGTTCTGGATGCGATAGGAAATCTTTCGATGACAAGCGAAGATGGAGTGATTGATAATCCATTACCGGAAACTGATTATGAAAAGTATTTGTCCTGCGATGCAAAAACGCTTACAAACCATTCACGGTCACGCCATTCAAAGGTTGCAGTGGAAAGAATGAGTAAAATAAAAAACGGAGAAAATTATACGGCTCTGAATGAACAGATTAATTCTGTTCATAGTGGTTCGTATGGTAGACTTTGTTGGAACGAGCAGGCGTCGACAATCACCACAAGATTTGACACTCCTGCAGGAGGTCGATTTATCCATCCAGATGAAGACCGTACATTAACACCGAGAGAGGCGGCGCGAATTCAAAGTTTCCCTGATAGTTATGTTTTTTATGGAGATAAGCGTTCGATAAGTCGTCAGATTGGTAATGCTGTTCCGCCGAAAGTATCGTACTTTCTTGCAAGATTGGTAAGGAACATATTTGATGTAGAAAATAGCGACAACATTGGAGATTGATTTATATGAAGAACTTATTGTTCACAGGTAATCCAGCGACTGGTAAGACTTTTCTTGCCAGGGCTGCTGCGTACTACCTGTGCTATGAAAAATTAAATATAGATACCCTCCAATCAAAGGACATCTATAAGGATTTGGATAAAATTGAGGATTTCATTTGCAGTGATAGATGTGAGTTTATTCAAGTTCATCCGAGCATGACCTATGAGGACATTGTATACGGGATTGATATTAAAGCAACCGGAACAATGACGGTCGATTATGTGGAAAAGAGAATAAAAAAACTGTGTGACAGAGCAGGAACCACGGAAGAACTTTATGCGGTAATATTTGACGATATTTCAAGAGTAGATGCCGGGGCGTTGCTTGGAAATTTGATTTATGCTATGGAGTTCAGAAATGAATCTGTTCCCCTTTCAGATGGTTCTACTTTATGCATCCCGGATAATGTCATCATAATTTTAACCGAGTGCAGAAATTTCCATGCAGGACACCTTGACTACGCATTGAGAAGAAGAATGGACTATGTTGCCGAACTGAAATCAGATCGGGATGTGCTTGAAAAATATTATGATACCGTAAATGCAAATGCTGGGCGAATCATAATTGATATATTCGATAGCATAAAAGATTTTATTACTACGAATGCTGCTCCTGGAATCCTTGATGTTGCAGATAAGTATATGCCTGGGCATGGTATGTTCATGGTAGAACGCACGGGAACTGCTTATTTTGTACTGGATAAATTTAAGCAAAAAATGATGTATCAGATTTTCCCGTTCATCAATAATCTTTCATCCTTGGGGATTTTACGCGGGAATATCGAGGTATATGAGAAGGCACTTGAATCCAAGCTTAATACGGGAATATCCGGCTTGAATCGTATATCTGACATTCGCAAGGTTATGGTTAATTCAGGTGAGCGTGTTGAACCATATTCGTTGGAAGATACCATAAGTTACTATGAAACCGAGATTATCTCTAACCGTTGTTCCGATTATAAAGGTCTTTTGGAGAGTGTTATAGATGCGATTGTGTTGAATGGTGTTTTTCCGTGTGATATCGCAACCGATTCATTGTTATTCAACATTGAGGTTGCATCTGTTCCGAGTAAATCTGTTCCGGTAGCATACGCCTCATATTTGGTAAAAATGAATGATGCACCAAGTTTTTACTATGAGACGGCAGTCAAGGGCAAAGACAGGAGAAATCCTCATGCGTATTATTCAACTCGCCCCGGAAATGTAGGAAGATGGGCAGAACGCACAGATGTAGCAGCCTATGAAATTTCATACACAGACGGTTCTCCGAGCGATACATACCTTCCTTTGAACGGTTTGCGACTGCATACCTTTACAGTCAACAATGTTTGCAAGGATAATAACCCTGCAGAAATCTATGGTGCCGTATACAGATTGTTGCTATATTATTTGAAACTTTATGAGATGAATATTTCCTTAGTTAAAGGTCACAGCGAAGTATATGGTGACTTGAATGCATTAATACATTTGGAAATAAAGTATCTCGAAGCTTTACACGCAGAATTAAGGAATGTTACTGCATCAACACAAACCGAACGAGAAAAAGCGCGAATTGATTATTTCGGTACAAAAATGAGAAATTTGCGTACATTATGGACTCAGTGTGGAACTCAAATTCGAGTTGATAAAGAAAAATTCGATGCTTTAGTTCTGGGCGTATCAGCGTTCAGTATTGACGCATATGAGGATATTTTCAATGTAACGAATGATACGGAAAAAATCATAGAGATAAAAGGAGTTGTAAAAATGACTGATTTAAAAGATTATCAACAAATTATGGAGAATATTGGTGTCCGTCAGATGGTATTCCAAGGTCCTCCTGGCACTTCAAAAACTTTTGAAAGCAAGAAATTTGTGCTAAAACAATTAAATCCGGAATCCGATGCATTGGCAGCTCGTTTTGTTAGCCAGGAAACTATTTCTGCTGCATTGGATGAATATAAACTGAACGAAAGTGATTATGCCGACCCTTCGTCCTCTTCCAAGTTATTGACTGGTGGATGGGATTTGGTTCAGTTTCATCCGTCATACGGTTACGAAGATTTTATCCGAGGCATTGAAGTAAAAGCTGATGGAGGTCTCCCTTCCTACAATAGCGTAAACAGAATTTTGGGTAAAATTGCTGAGTTTGCTAAAATTGCAGAAAAAGCTAATCCTGATGAACCTCCGAAATTTTACCTTGTCATTGATGAGATAAACAGAGCTAATATTGCCACTGTTTTTGGTGAGTTGATTTATGGTTTGGAATATCGTGATAGCAAAGTTTCTACTCCTTATGAAGTAGAAGACAAAGTAAGCACTCCAGTATCAAGAACAAAGGATATTGTTCTTGGAAAGAATCTGTTTATTCTCGGCACCATGAATACTGCTGACAAATCTATTGACTCGATTGATTATGCTATCCGCAGACGTTTTCTTTTTGTTGATAGCCCGGCAGACAGAAATGTAGTTATTAACTGTTATCAGAACGCCTCTGAAAACGACGATGAGAATTCTATCGAATTATTGGTATTCGATGCAGTACAGGCTATATTTGATAACGAAAGCTACTTCAATGATGAGTATCAGAAAAGCGATGTGCGCCTTGGACATACATATTTCCTTCGTAAGCGCAAAGAGGGTTATGAAGAAGATTTTGTGGAACGTTTCGTTTTTCAGATTATTCCTATCCTCAGAGAATATGTGAAAGATGGCATCTTGGATACCATTGAGGATTTGATAGCAATTGAACACACTCCTTCTGAAATTAGAGACACCACTGACCGCAGTGAGAGAGTACGTTTCATCAGTGATAATATCATGTTGTATGCGAAGGAATTCGGAAACATGACTCGTGCAGGAAAGCGTATTGACAATGAATATGTTGGAACTTTTGTTGAAGAAGTGAGGACGAAGATAGGATATTAATTAGGAAGGTGATGTTATGGCACGAGATGTAATAATACACCAAATAAATGACTGGTCTGTACTGAATAGCAGAGATGAGGTATGGTCTAAAGTTGACCTGTCGACTCCAGAACTTAACTTTGGCATTCATAAATTTCAAGGTCGACTTTGGAGCAGCGGTTATGTCGGCGTTGGAAGGCTTTATGATAAGAATGGACGCTATCTACAATCATCCGGCAAAGAACACATCGTTGTAGTAAACTCGCAGTATGGTATGGAACCTTGGCATATGCTTGAGACCGTGATGACTGATGATGAATACGATGATTATATTGCTGAAATGGATGCGGATGGGAGGTCTTTGTTCCAAGTGTTCTATGACCAGCCTCTTATTAAGCTTTCTCAAGACATAGAACAAGATGGAGAACTTTTATACGCATTAAGTTTTGTTTCGTCCTGTTATGGTTTGTGCAAAAAGGGTTTGAAAAAAACAATGTTCCATCAAGAAGAAAATTATTCTTCAAAGGTCAGAGGGAAAATTGAAATCCAAAAAAATATACGCATGAACACTTGTAAGGGAAGAAATGACAGGTTCTATTGTAAATATATTGATTTCACCGAAGACAATATCGAGAATAGGATTTTAAAGGCTACTTTGATAAAATGCAAGGAAATTATAGGTAGACGTTTTCCTGCTACATCAGAAGTGTCAAAACGAGTGGCTTACTGCATGAACTCATTCCGACGGGTTAAGACCGTTCGTATCAAGACCAGTGATTTTAATGGTGCGGATGCATCAGGGCTGTATATGTATTACAAACCTTTGCTGCAACAGGCAAGATGCATATATGGTCAAAAATACTACGCTTATAAAACCGAAGAAGGTCAATCGATTGCGAAAAGTGTTTTTACAATCCCATATATGATTAATATGGAGGCTTTGTTTGAGTTTTATACTCGTATTGTTCTTAAGAGAGCAATTGACTCAAATAAATATTCGTTAGACCGCTATTCGAAAAGACTTTTTATTCAAAAGGGAGTTACAGACATTTCAGAAGTTGAACGAGGCATACATTTGATGCCGTATTGTATTCCTGACATTATTATTCGTGATAATGACACGCAGAATCCAGTTGCTGTTATAGATGCAAAATACAAGCCGAATACCAGAAGCGCCAGAGCAGATACACATCAGCTACTTTCATATGTACTTCTAACAGGTGTAAAGAAATGTGGTTTTGCATTTCCAGGTGCAGAAAGTAAAGCAAAGATTATGCGTTCAACAGAAACATCGGCACTTCCTTTAGCAGTTGATTCGATTGATTATTACGAATTGATTTTTGGTAATGATTCCGACAATGTGGCTGAAGCATTGCGGCCAATACTACCATGAGAGGAATTGTGATGAAATACTATACTGTATATCGTGAAGATACCGAAGAGATAATTGCGTTTGGTAATGCCGTTCAGTGTGCAGAGATTCTTGGTCTAAAGGATGCACGGCAGTTTCATGCCTTTGTTTCAAAAACTCGCTCTGGATTGAGAAAACGATATAAAGTGGTAATAGAGGAAGATGACGAGGAATGAAAAAGGTCGTTTAAAGTGAGAACCTTTTAAGGAGGGTAGATTATGGCAGCAGCAGCACATCGTTCATTTGCTGAATATGTAAAAAAGAGATTTGATAATAATTTCTGGGCGGCTGCCGAAAGCTACCTGGAGGCAAACCTTGATTCCTTGGGCATAGAATTAAGAAGAATCCATCGTGCCGGAGAGACAGAGATTTCAGATGTCAAGGTTGAACACGTGTGGGTTGAAGACAAACCAGGCATGGAGATACATTTCGATGTTGCAGTATCTATTTGGTTTGAAACTCACGAGGGAGATTACCATTACGACGATTATGATGAAAATATCGTGTGGATGATGGCTCATTGCCGTGGTGATCTGGATAAGAACCTGGATGATTTTGAAATCCTGCGGGTATCAAAATACAACGGCAAAAGCCGTGTGAAAGACCCGATGGATGATTCCTTAGTTCCTGTTATGAACAAGAATGAACTGGATGAAATCGCAGAGCAATTTCTCCGGACACATTATAAAAAAGCTCTGTTGGAGCCGACATGGATTGACCCAATAGAACTTGCAAACGGTATGGGATTAACTGTTCGTTATGAGCATATAACCCAAGATGGGTCGGTTTTTGGTAGAAGCTATTTTTGTGATTGTCAGACTGATTTATATAATCCGCAGACTGATGAGGTATATCAGGAACTTATCCCTGCGGGGACAGTTCTTGTTGATAAGAAGACGGCATTTTTGTCAGTCTTGGGAAGTGTTCATAACACTATCGTCCATGAATGTGTCCATTGGGATAAGCACAAAAAAGCCTTCGCTCTTGTAAGGTTATATGATAATAGCCTATCAAATATCGGTTGCAAGGTAGTTGGCGGAATTGCCGGAAACCGCCGTGATGCGGTTGATTGGATGGAGTGGCAAGCAAATGCATTGGCTCCACGTATCCAAATGCCGATGTCGATGTTTAAGAAGAAGGTTGAACAGCTTATTAGTAAGTATCGTAGAGAAATGAAGCTCTATGATATGATTGATATTATTGAGCCTATCATAGATGAGTTGGTTATGACCTTCGGAGTGTCAAGGCTTGCAGCAAAAATCCGAATGATGGATGCCGGATATGAAGAGGCATCTGGAGCTTTTATTTATGTGGATAACCATTACGTAAAACCACATAAGGCGCCGAAGGGTTATCTTTCAAAAAACCAGACTTTTTCTATTTCAGCAAGAGACGCCATCGTTGAATCTAAATTCAATCCGGAATTAGCAGCTGCTTTGGCAGACAACGAATATGTTTTTGTTGATTCTCATTTTGTACTTAATGCTCCACTTTATTTGGAAACGGATGAACTTGGAGATTTGGCACTCACCCATTATGCAAGAAATCATATGGATGAATGCTGTTTGGTGTTTGAACTTAAAATCAAGACATCTGTCACAGAACATTACCATACCGAATGTTTCCTTAATAGAGACAAATCATCTGATATTACCTTTGAGGCACATTATTCTGAAAAGAATAAGGGTGCAAAAAATCAGGTGCAGATGATAAAGGATTATAATGCCGATGTGCTTTCAATCGCAAAAAAACTTCCTATGAATTTTTCGGGTTCATTGGATGCCCTTATAGGATGGGCAGAAATGACAGAAGAAGAATTGGCTGAAGCGGCAGATATGAGTGAAAAAACAATTCAGCGATTAAGAAATACAGAGCCAGATAATGTTACCATTGAAACAGTAATACAGCTATGCATTGGTATGAAATTGCCACCTGTTTTAAGTGCGTGTCTATTAAAGGCATCCGGTAAAAGCTTTATGATGACAGAACAGCATATCATGTACCAATTTTTGCTAAATTCCTGTTACCATATGTCGATTTTCGATTGCAATGAAATGCTAACGGCTCAAGGATTGAAACCATTAGGAAGGCAGAATAGGGTTTCATAAACTTTTTCAAAAAAATTTTCTTGTAGCCGGACATCCAATGTCCGGCTGCGTTTTTATAGTGAGGTGTGAAATGGGAAAGTTTGATGTAGATAAAAAATATATTGAAGGATGTTCTGTTTCATGGCACTCTTTGTACATGGATTTGGTGGATGAGTTTGAAAACTCACATCCGGGCAAATTCATCGATGAGGATACAATTCGGGATAAGTTTACTAACAAGGATGGATCGGGGCTGGTGGATAAGTTGAAATCCGTATTGGATTTTGACATAGACGGTATTGCTGGCGTAGATGCAACAGAACGATTCGATATGTTCAAAATTCTAAAACTGTTGTTTTATATTGAAAAGTACGGAGACCCAAAGACAAAGGTTGTTTCTGATAATTACAGAGTTCAAATTACGGATATTTTGGCAAAACCCCGACTTTCAAATGTTTCAAGTGAGTATACACCTCACAGCATATATGGGGAATATTTTGAACAATTGTATTTGGACATCAGAAAGATGGTAAATGATGCAGAGGAACGAGAACGTCGACTGCAACAGATAAATGAATATTGGGAGTATATTACAGACAAGGTTTTTGATTATGTCATCAATGATAGGGCTATGGAACAACCAGAAGAAGCACTTAAGGAATTGGAGAGAATAAATTGGTTTTTGAAGGAAAAGGTATTGGATAAACTTAAAAACCACGATGTTATTCATTTATCTAAACCGGAAAGGGTTATGCCCGCCTTCTTTAACCTATTGGCGTGCCATAGGTTATTATGCAATGAACATGATAGAATCCGCATTAACTATGAAATAGGGCTTACGGCTCCGCCAGACAGCGAGTATGTTGAACTATTCAAAAAATATGAAAAGTGTGAAGTAAAATGGGAGTTTTTATCTTTAATCAAAGAGCGTTTACGAGATAAGAATGATGACTTGGGTGCGGAACTTACCTTGTTTTTAATATCTTATGGCAAAAACATTGAGGATGATGATATTAAGCATTATTTATACGCTATAGATAAATCAAAAATTGTAGCATCGTGGATAGAAAAATATAAAGGTGCTGATTTTAGTAGCGGTATTTTCTTGGATATGCTCGTTATAATTATGCAGGAAATCATTGATAACAAAAAGAATGGTGATAAAATTTCTAACGATTATTATGGTTATAATAATAAGTACCGTTCCTTGATGACGGCATTAAAGAAACCTGAAGAGGCGGATGCTGTAGTACTGCAAGCATGGATTAAAAAGTTAGAGAATCGTACCGCTATCAATTACGGGTCCTATGATTTAATTCAAAAGAAGCGAGAAATTGAGACTACAATATACGAGATAAAGAGCATCATATATTCATATAGGAATCTGGATGACTTAGAATTTGTTAATTCGGTCATATGTCATTTTGTTGCTCGTGCTATAACGAGCAGGGATTTGGCAATGAATATAGGGTGTCGTTTTGCTGAAAAAGTAATTCATAATCTAAATGGTGAATTAAAAAACACCATGAAATTTCATATGTGGTCAGAAGGCATTAATGTTCTGGATATGTTCCGAGAATTTCTCGTAGATAGAAGAGACATTGAGGATTGTGTTGCTGAAGAGGTTGCAAGGCAAATTAATGAATTCTACGAGGATGATAATTTTGTCGGTAGAGGTATGAGAGTTGATTTTGAAGTGTATGTTAGTGAAAAATATTGCAGGGATTTTCTGTTAATATATTACATTGATAAAAACACCGATACACTGACTTATAAACAGTTCTATGAGGTTTGTTCAGATGCGGATGCCGAAAGAATGAAATCCTTAGGATTGGAGCAATTTGTTAAAACAGAATAAATTTTTTAAGACGGGTTACTCAATGCAAGGGTAAGCCTGTATCAACTAAAATTGAGTCATGAATGACAGAGAAATCTGTTGTTCGTGGCTCTTTTTTTGTTGTAGCAAAGTTGAAAGCCGGACATCCCATGTCCGAGTGTTTTGGGGCTGTTTCATATAAAATTAAAGCACGAACAGCGGATGTTGTTCAAATAAAAAATATTCCAATGCCCGAAGTGGTCGACCTTAAGGCGGCGGGATACATCAAGAGTCAAATTCACGGTATAGCCGTGGACTGACCAAAGATGTACCCACCGTGCTTTGTCATGCCCATTTTCGGTATCAGAGTCGGTGTGTACCATCACATCGGCTCTTTTTGTGTCCTTGCCGCCACCCAATCGGGCGGAAAAGAAAGGCAGGGACTTTAAATGAGAAAGTTCAAAACAGCGGTGAAGAATCGCACCAATTACATTTATTACACAGCAGAAGGAAAGCCGATTGTCATCACACCTGGAATGGTTGGCGAAGATGGCAAGGCAGTAACCGAAAGCCTCATTACTATGCTCCATGATTGGGATGACAACGATGTGGATGCAGAGCGTCACGAGGAATATTACTGTCCGGTTCACTATGACGGCTACCACGATGGGGACGGCGACGATGCGGATGACCGCAACCCGTATCTTGAGGATGACACTTACAACCCTTTGCAGCAGATTCTGACCTCCATCGCAAATGAGGAGCGTTCTCTTCAGATTGAAAAGCTGAAGGTCGCTTTGTCACAGCTTACGGACAAGCAGAAAGATACCATTGTAAAGAAATTCTATCGCAACATGACCAACGTGGATATTGCAGCAGAAGAAGGTGTCTCAGAGGCGGCCATCCGTAACCGCTTGACGAAGATTTACGCAACACTCAAAAAGAAAATTTGAAAAAAGTTGATTTGAGGGGGTTCGATTCCCCCTCATTTTTCGCTTATGGACAGAGGGGTGAGAAAAACTCCTCGGAAAGGAGCCAAGTGCAATGGGAATTAAACACAAGGTATGTATCAACATTGCAAAACCCGGCGGCACACCCTCTCCGGTAGTCCGAAGCGGAACGATGCAGATTCGCAAGAGAATGCTTGATTTTCTCTTCGGTCAGCAGGTCAACGTTCTGGTTCTCTCTCCAGGTGATTCAGTGCAGACCGTCGAGATTCACGAACTGAAGGGAGGCGAGAACCATGACAAACGCTAACAAATTTAACCTGCTCCTCGATGTGGTGAAGCTGATGCACTCATTGGCAGACGGACTGGAAGCTGTGGCTTACGCATTTGCCGACAGTCAGGAAATATTCGTAGAAGCCAAGGAAGTGTCGAAGCCGGTCGAAACAGGACAACCCACAAAGCAGATAGCAGAAAAGGTGCCTACTTTGGCAGATGTCCGTGCCGTGCTTGCGGTTAAGACGCAGAACGGTATGACAGCCGAGGTAAAGGGTCTGATTACTAAGTACGGCGGCAGCAAGCTGTCGGATGTGGACCCGAAGCATTATGCAGACCTTATTAAGGATGCGGAGGTGCTTGGCAATGGGTAATCACGCACTGCTTTCCCCTTCCAGTTCCCACAGGTGGCTGAAATGTGCGCCGAGTGCGGTATTGGAAACAGAGTTTGAAAACAAGAGCAGCAATGCTGCCGAGGAAGGGACTGCGGCTCACGCTTTATGCGAACACAAGTTGAAAAAGGCACTCCATAGACGCAGTAAGCGTCCGGTATCCCCGTTTAATACGGATGAGATGGAAGAACACAGCGATGCTTATGTGGAGTTTGTCTTGGAACAGCTTGAAAAAGCAAAGCAGACCTGTCCTGATCCTTTGGTGCTGATTGAGCAGAAGGTTGACCTCTCCGATTATGTTCCAGGTGCATATGGAACGGCGGATTGCCTCATCGTCTCGGATAACAGTCTCCACATTATCGATATGAAATACGGACTTGGTGTACTCGTTGACGCAGAGGAAAATTCGCAGCTGAAGTGTTACGGCATCGCAGCACTCAGTACCTATGAAAGCTTGTATGACATTAAGGAAGTTTCCCTTTCAATTTTCCAGCCTCGCAGGGAGAATGTTCAGACATGGACGGTGTCCGTGGAAGAACTGAAAGCCTGGGCGGAAAACGAACTGAAACCCAAGGCTCAGATGGCTGCCAAGGGCGAAGGCGAGTACTGTCCGGGAGAGTGGTGTCAATTTTGCCGTGCGGCAGTCAAGTGCCGTGCGAGGGCAGCAGAAAAACTCCGTATCGCAGAGGAAGAATTCAAACTTCCGCCTTTGCTTACGGATGAGGAGATTGAAGAAATTCTTCCGATGCTGCCGGACATCACCAAGTGGGCAAACGAAATCAGTGCCTATGCGCTTGAGGCGGCACTAAATCACGGTAAGCAGTGGAGTGGATTTAAGGTTGTAGAGGGTCGTTCTAACCGTAAGTTCTCCGATGAGGATGCGGTGGCGACAACAGCCAAGGAACACGGTTACACAGATATTTACCGTCAGAGCCTTATCACACTGACAGAAATGCAGAAGCTGATGGGCAAAAAGCAATTCGAGGAAATCCTGGGCGGCCTCGTTATCAAACCACCCGGAAAGCCTACCCTCGTTCCCCTTTCGGATAAGAGGCAGGCAATGAACGTATCAAACGCAAAAAACGAATTCAATGAAATTATGGAGGATTAAAATTATGGCAAACGTAAACAGAACTAAGGTTATCACTGGCAAGAACACTCGTCTTTCTTACTTCCACGGTTGGGAGCCTGTCAGCATCAATGGCGGTGCTGAAAAATATTCCGTATCCGTGCTGATTCCGAAGGACGACATTGAAACCATCAACGCTATCAACGCTGCTGTGGATGCTGCGATTGAGGAAGGCATCGCCAAGTTCGGCGGTAAGAAACCTAACAAGGGTGCAATCAAACTTCCTCTCCGTGACGGCGACGTTGAAAGAGATGATGATGCCTACAAGGGTCATTATTTCGTGAACGCCAACAGCACTACGGCACCTCAGATTGTGGACAAGGCGGTTAAGCCTATCCTCGACCGTGATGAGGTATACTCCGGTTGTTATGCGAGAGTGTCTTTGAACTTCTACGCATTTAACAGTAACGGCAATCGTGGCGTTGCCTGCGGTCTTGGCAACATCCAGAAAATCCGTGACGGCGAGTATCTCGGCGGCCGTACTTCCGCAACCGATGATTTTACCACTGTTGAGGATGACGATTTCCTGGCTTAATGGTAACCCCGGCAGGCGGTGTGAAATACCACCGTCTGCCTTAAACGAAAACTACGAAATACGAGGTAAAACGATATGAACGAATTATACGAATTTATGAAACAGGTCGATGTGATTGTGCTTTTCTTCCTGATCTACGGCTTTGCCATTAACGGCATCGTGTGGTGTGTGATGGAAGTCATCCGCTTCATTGTTAAGAAGGTCAAAGCCTTCCGTGAAAAGCGTAAGCAGAAAAAGGCTGCACAGAATGAAGATGTGACCGAGTAAACATGACGGGCGGCGGAGGATATTCTTCTGCCGCCTTTGTCATAGAAAGGAATGTGCTATGAAAGTATTAAGTATTGATATTGAAACCTTCTCCTCGGTCAATCTGCAAAAATGTGGTGTTTACAAATATGCAGAGAGCGAGGATTTTGAAATATTGCTGTTCGGTTATGCCGTGGACGGCGGTGCTGTGCAGGTGGTTGACCTTGCCTGTGGGGAGAGTATCCCTGCAGAGATTATCGATGCACTGACTGATGATTCTGTTATAAAAACGGCGTATAACGCAACATTTGAAAGGGTCTGCCTGTCCCGATATTTATCGGATATGGGTGTAAGCCTTGACCCGTTCTATGATAGCCACCCTTTGTCGCAGGAGTGTGCCCGTTTCTTAAGTCCGGCAAGCTGGCACTGCACCATGATTTGGGCGGCAACCCTGGGTCTGCCTCTTTCCCTTGAGGGTGTGGGTGCAGTCCTTGGTTTGGAGAAACAGAAGTTGACCGAGGGTAAATCCTTAATCAAATACTTCTGCGTTCCCTGTGCGCCGACCAAGATAAACGGTGGCCGTACAAGAAATCTGCCGGAGCATGATATAGAAAAATGGCAGCAGTTTAAGGCGTACAACCTCCGTGACGTGGAGACGGAGATGGGCATCCAGACAAAGCTGTCTCGTTTTCCTGTGCCAGATAGGATTTGGGATGAATACCATGTGAGCGAAGAAATCAATGACCGTGGTATCGGAGTGGATATGGTGCTTGTGAAAGAGGCTATTGAAATCGACAGTATTAGCCGTGACCATCTGACCTTCAAAATGCAGGATATGACAAATCTCGACAATCCCAACTCCGTGCAGCAGATGAAGATGTGGCTGTCGGATAACGGTATGGAGATGGAGAGCCTCGGCAAAAAGGAAGTGGCGGCGGCAATCAAAACAGCACCACAGGACATTACCGATGTGCTGTCCTTACGTCAGCAGCTTGCCAAGAGCAGTGTGAAAAAGTATACGGCAATGGAAAATGCCGTTTGTAAGGATAACCGTGCAAGGGGTATGTTTCAGTTCTACGGTGCCAACCGAACCGGAAGGTTTGCGGGAAGGCTGATTCAGTTACAGAACCTGCCTCAAAACCATATGGAAGATCTGGCAGAGGCTCGTGGTCTTGTGCGTAGTGGAAATTATGATGCCTTAGAACTTTTATATGAAGATATTCCCGATACCCTTTCACAGCTTATCCGTACTGCCTTTGTGCCGCAGAAGGGCAGAAAATTTATCGTAGCTGACTTTTCTGCGATTGAGGCGAGGGTGTTGGCTTGGCTTGCAGGCGAACAGTGGAGAATTAAGGTGTTTGAGGAAGGCAAGGACATTTATTGCAGCAGTGCAAGTCAGATGTTTGGCGTTCCGGTAGAAAAGCACGGCGTGAACGGGCATCTCCGTCAAAAGGGCAAAATCGCAGAACTTGCCTTGGGTTACGGTGGCTCGGTCGGTGCCTTAAAAGCAATGGGTGCCATGGAGATGGGCATTGCGGAAGAAGAACTGCAGCCTCTTGTGTCTGCGTGGAGAAATGCCAATCCTATGATAACCAGGCTGTGGTGGGATATCGACCGTGCCGTAAAGACCTGCGTGAAACAGAAGACTGCCGTGGAAACGCATGGATTGAAGTTCCATTATCAAAGCGGTTTCCTGTTTCTGACCCTTCCGTCCGGCAGACAGCTTGCCTATGTGAAACCACGCATGGGAGAGAACCAGTTCGGTGGTGAGGCGGTCACTTACGAAGGGGTGGGTGCTACGAAAAAGTGGGAGCGTTTGGAAAGCTACGGTCCCAAGTTTACGGAGAATGCCGTGCAGGCCATCGCCAGGGATATTCTGATGTTTGCCATGCAGACCTTGAGCCACTGCGACATCGTTGCCCATGTCCATGATGAAATTATTATCGAGTGCGACCGCAGGGTTTCCCTGGATGCCGTTTGTGAGCAGATGGGCAGGACTCCGCCTTGGGCGAAAGGCTTGCTCCTTCGTGCAGACGGATACGAGTGTAATTTTTATAAAAAAGATTAAAATTTGGGGGTTCGATTCCATCGGATTTTTCGCTTATAGGCAGAAGGATGATTTGTCCTTCTGTCTATTTCATTTTTAGAAGGAGGATTCGATATGGACGAATTCAGAAACAGAAAAGAACCGTACAAACCGATGGTGTATATCTGTAGTCCCTATTCTGGGGATACGCAGCATAACACCGAGCAGGCAAAAAAGTATAGCCGATTTGCCTATGAACAGGGAGCGATTCCTATGACTCCCCACCTGCTTTATCCGCAGTTTATGTGTGATGAGAACCCTGCCGAGCGTAAGGATGCCATGCATTTTAACTATGTGCTGCTTGGCAACTGCTCGGAACTTTGGGTGTTCGGCAGCAAAGTGTCCGAGGGTATGGCACATGAAATCAGTGTTGCAAAGAAAAGAAAACAGACCATCCGTTGGTTTAACGAAAGCTGTGAGGAGGTGTCCGGTAATGAGTGAATTTAAAGCAGTACAGACAGAGTACAAAGGATATTTATTCCGTTCCCGTTTGGAGGCCCGTTGGGCAGTGTTCTTCGATAACCTCGGTATCCAATGGGAATATGAGCCGGAAGGCATCGTGTTAAGTGATGGCACACATTATCTGCCGGACTTTTATCTCCCTGACTTCCATTGTTTCTTTGAGGTCAAGAGAAAAGGACTCCGTGGAACTGTCGAGGGTGACGCTGCCATTGCAAAAATCAGTGACGGTCAGAACCATGACAGTTGGGCAGGCATTATCTGCTTCGGTGACCCGATGGATGATGATTTGTATATCTTTTGCCAGGAAACGGACGATGGCGGCGGTGGCAGCTACGAAAACGAAGTGACCATCGGACTGCATCTGGATACCCGCAAGCCGTATCTCTTTGCCTATAACGACAGACGTGACCGTTGTTTCTTTACCCACTTCGGTGAGGATATGGACGATGAGATGATTCCGATGGTCACCCATGAATACGGCAAGTACAGATACAACGATTTCGTAAACAGCCGTGTCCGTTATGCCCGCAAGGCTGCAAGACAGGCGCGTTTTGAATACGGGCAGACACCGAAGGTAAGGAGGGACAGATAATGAGGAATTTATCTCTCGCATACGGCAACACGAAAAAGCGTGAAGAGTTCAATCGCATGATTGATGAGGCAATGGCGGGAAAAATCGACATGATTGTGACCAAGTCCATCAGCCGTTTTGCACGAAACACTCTGGACTGCCTGAAATACATCCGACAGCTTAAGGAAAAGAACATCCCCGTGTACTTCGAAAAAGAAAACATCAATACGATGGATGCCAAGGGTGAGGTTCTGCTTACCATTATGGCGAGCCTTGCACAGCAGGAAAGCCAGTCCCTCTCCCAGAATGTGAAGTTGGGATTTCAGTATCGATACCAACAAGGACAGATGACAGTAAACCACAACCGTTTCCTCGGATATACCAAAGATGATAAAGGACAGCTTGTTGTTGAACCCAAAGAGGCGGAAGTGGTCAAACGCATATTCAGAGAATACCTTGAGGGTGCAAGCCTGCAGCAGATTGCACGAGGCTTGGAGGCTGACGGCATTTTAACGGGTGCCGGGAAGACAAAATGGAGAGCAGAAACCCTTCAGAAAATCCTAAAGAACGAAAAGTATATCGGTGATGCACTTCTTCAGAAGACCTACACGGTGGATTTCCTTGAAAAGAAGCGTGTGCCGAATAACGGCTTGGTGTCACAGTATTATGTGGAAAACAGCCACGAAGCCATTATCCCCCGTGACCTTTATATGCAGGTGCAGGAAGAAATGGTAAGGCGAGCCAACCTCCACAGCGGGCAGAATCGAAAGAAACGTGTTTATAGCAGTAAGTACGCACTTTCCAGTATGGTGTACTGCTCCAAGTGCGGAGAGATATATCGTAGGGTTGTCTGGAACAATAAAGGCAAGAAATCCGTTGTATGGCGTTGCTGTACCAGGATGGAAAACGGTCCGGGAGCCTGCAATGCCGATGCCATCCATGAGTCGGAACTTCAAAACCTTACGGTCAGAGCCATCAACATGACACTCGCCAAAAAGGATGTAATGAACGAAACCCTGCAGAAGAATGTGGAGGCAGTGCTTACCGGAGCAGACGGTGTTCCCCTCAGTGAAATTGACAGCCGATTGGAGGAGTTGCAAAAGGAACTGCTTAAGGTAGCAAATTCCAAGGGCAATTACGATGCCATCGCAGATGAGATTTACCGCCTTCGTGAAGTCAGGCAGAATGCTTTGGTGGAAAACGCAGAACGGGAAGGAATGAAAAAACGCATCAGCGAGATGCAGCAGTTCCTCTCGGAGCAGACACAGGAAGTCACCGAATACGACGAGCAATTGGTTCGCAGGCTGATTGAGAAAATCACGGTCTACGATGAATGGGTTACGGTAGAGTTCAAATCCGGCACAAGCGTAAAAGTCAGAAGATAACAGAATATTTCCCACAGTCAGCACCTTGCAGAAATGCAGGGTGTTTTCTTCTTGATGTTGCCTTGCGATTAGTCTGTGAGTATTGACAAAATGACTAATTATGTGTATAATATAAAATGGTCGATTCTAAAAGAACGGAGGAATTGTGATGAGAAAAAATATATCTTTTACAATTGATTCAGATGTATATGAAAAATTTAATATAGCACTTACCCTTTCCGGAGAAACATCTGATGAGGCAGCAGATGCCTGTCTCCGTTGGTATATTGCTCAAGCTTTCGGTAATGTATCAAAGGAATATACGCCGAGGGCAACAAGAACAATCGATTCTAATGAAAAAGATTTTTACGGTAAGGCCATACAACGCATACCGATGTGGGCATTAAAACCGAACCAGTACAACCATAAAATTATAAAGGCTTATTTTATGTCTGTAGATATCGCAGGAGAAGCCACTTTGAATATGATGGAGCGTTTATGCAGCGATAAAGAACGTCCGGATTTATATGTTCCTACTTTTAGGAACAACTACTCTCAGATGAAATTAGACGGTCCTAAATCACACGGTAAAGTCTTTGAGGATGATGGTGACAGAGTTTGGATTTGGGATGAAGTAGAAGAAACCCTTATGAATTATAAAAACAGTTTTTATATCGAGGAGGCATGACGATGAGCGTTTTGATAGATAATAGCATCACGATTTATGAGGCTTTGGAAAATATAAAAAACGGCAAGTATGTTATGCCTGCATTCCAAAGACAGTATGTGTGGAACATGGAGCAGATTGAAAAATTGTGGGACTCCATTCTTTTGGATTACCCGATCGCTACATTCTTGTTTTGGCACGTGGATGATGACAATGTCAGCTGGGATACTTATTTTTGCAATTTTCTGTCTGAGGTAAGTTTTGATAGCAGAAAACAGGCTGTTAGTGTGAACTATGAATTAAGCAATATTAATGTGAAAATAACTGATACTGCCGTTTTGGACGGACAGCAGCGTCTTACCTCTCTCTTCTTGTCACTTCTCGGTCAGGCATATGTAAAACAAAAATATGCAAGAAGAACAACTGTCGGCGGCACGGTTGTTAAACTTGTAATTGAGTTGAATAAGCATAAGCTCACTGTCGATGAAGAAGAGTACAACAGCAAAAAATACGATATAAAGTTTACCGAAAAAGTTGGAAAATTAAGTCCTACGCAGTTTGAAATCAAGGAAATTCTTGGTAGCAAATTTCAAGATGAAACCACAAGAGAACAAGCTATTGAGGCTGCCATAGTGAATGTTCCTGCCGACAGTAAGGATTATGCTCGTGGTATTCTAAATAAGTTATACAGCAAGATTTTTGTAGAAAAGCTTATTCGATATACAGAAATCCAAGATATGAACCAGGACGATGCTTTGGAGATGTTTGTGCATTTTAATAGCGGCGGAAAGGCTCTTAAAAAGCACGAAATAACTATGTCTATCCTGGAGGCATATTGGCCTAATGCAAAAACAGAATTCGGAAGATTGCTTGTTGACTCATATGAAGGGTTCGGCTCTGACTTTATTGTGCGTTCTGCTCTTATGCTATACGGTGATGTTATTAAATCCAATATCAATAAGCAGATTGCAGAAGACCTTAAGAATAACTGGCAGGACTTCAAGAAAGCGTTGAAAAATCTTGAAATGGTGCTTAAGGGTATGAAAATCGAGGTTAGCCGTTTTGCAAGTAGCTGGAACGTACTTTTGCCTATTATTTACTTCATATATTACAACCCTGATTACACAAATAATCTTGATGGTATCAAGGCATATTTGATTAGAGCTGTTCTATTTACATATTTCCAATCCGGAACAACAAGTAAATTGCAGCAGATGAAGAGCAATATCAATAATAATGAATATGAAATCACGGTTGATATGCTTGAACAGATGAGTGACTTGCGTGTAACGGATGGTAAAATTGATGATATTATAAATTCCGAAAAAGGTAGCCGTGTTGCAGGTGAAGCACTTTATTTCCTGGGCATTGATTGGATAAATAAAACCTATAAATACGAACAAGACCATCTTCATCCATATGACAGGTTTGACAGTACTAAGCCTATCAGAGTTTCAATGGAGGATTGGCGTAGATGGCGTGGCAACCGAAACCGTCTGCCGAATCTTCAACTGTTGGAAGGCAGAAGTAATGGTAGTAAAAATGCTATGCGTCTTGTAGATTACTACAACGATATGAATGAGGAACAGAAAGCAATGTTCCGCAAGGAGGCACTCATTCCGGATGATGTTTCTCTTGAGTTGGAGAACTTTGAAGAGTTCTATGAAAAACGTAAGGAACTGCTGACTACTAAAATTCGTCAGCTGCTTGGATAAAGTTACAGTAAATAGATAGGAGGTATACCACAGTGGCTGAGATGAAACAGATACACGATTTCGCTGTGAAATGGTGTGATAAGTTCAGAGACCAGAACATCAACTACATAGAACTCGTTGACCACTATATGGCTGATGATTGCGATGCTCTTGGGTTTGAGATGGACTGTGGTCATGCCTTTTCAGAGAAATACGGCAATGCTGCAAACAATCATGAGGCTTTGGATAGGATTATCGATGATGTGACGGATATTCCTCTGCTTGGCTCTGCAATCTATTCCCAATGGCGATATTTCAATCATTGGGCATACACAGGTGCAGAAATCTTGGAGCCAGAAAACCGTGCATGGTTTATCCTGGCATTAAGCAGGCTGGCATTGCTGTCTGGGGAGAACCCTTTTATATTTCAAGGCACACTAAAGAAGATGCGTATCGTATCAAATAATATCTGCTATGGTCCTATGCCGGAGCCGGATGAAGAGGTGGAACAGCACCTAATCATCAACAATGAAGGCCTTGTTTGGTTTTCCGGATACAACTTTGGTCGCGGCGGAGAACGATACGAGAAAGCCAGAAGTAAGAACTTCAAAATTGATAAGTCGGCGGCAGACAAGTTATTTGGAGCAATCGAAACTTATTTCAGTAATGAATATACAGAAATTTTTGCAACGGATATTGGTGATTGGGTCATGGAACTGACCAATACCGAGGGCAATACATACAAATTCAGAGGTTCTCTGTGTGCTGACTTCGAATATGAAGGCACAGATTTATCAGACCTTGTCCGTGATACTGTTGGTATGGATGATTTGTATGTGTTTGATGGAAATTGCAAACCGGATGTGATAAATAAAATTACTCTGAATTACCATAGGGTTACAAAAATAAAACCCGGTCAGAAGCCGGAAGGTGCAGAGTGGGAATTTGTAACCTGGGATTATACCGAGCAACTGATTATCGATAGAGTCGCGGAAACATTGGAGCATATTCAGAATATCGGCACCGGATGCAAGGTTTCTCGTAAGTATGAAATTGAAGGTGGCATCGAGAGTCTGCTTGAAAATTTCGATGCAGAGGACTTGTTTGCCCACATTGAAGGAAATCCCGATGATGTGATAGACACACCAAACGAAACGAAGGATTACACCATAACAATCGAGTATAAGAAAAATCCGAGCCGTACCATCTCGGGCAGCTACGATAAAAATGGTCTGCCGGATGACTTCGCAGATTTTGCGGAAACGGTATTTGATTTCATTCGTTTCTATGGCTTGGGAGAAATTCTTGACCCATCGGTCTATGGCAAAGCAAAACGCCGCAAATCGGAATACATTTTTTGTAGTGTTACCTTTGATGAGGGGTATAAGAGTTATTATTATCTGACTGATGATGACAGCATAGAAATCGGTGATTTTGTTCTTGTGCCTGCGGGCAAGAACAACCATGAGGCAGTTGTAGAGGTAGTGAACATCGAATACTTCGATGAAGAGAATGTTCCGCTACCTGTCGAAAAGACAAAGCGAATCATCCGTAAATGTACGGACGAGGATTTTGATTTGCCAGAAGAATTAAATTAAGGAGATGGAAAGAATGGAATATACAAACAACGAAAAACAAATTCTTTCCCTTATGGAAAGAACAGATTTTAGAAATTTGTCAAAAAACGATGTGTTGAGTTATGCATCAAAGCTAAATGAGTTGCGCCCGGAAGTTGCTCAGCAAGTAATCGCACAGTTTCCTGAACTTGCAAAACTAATCCAATCTACGATGGCTGAATATAAAGATATTTTGGAAAAGATTGTTGCAAGTGACGATGAAAGCACAAATCAGGTCTATGGTGTTATAAACAAAGAAGTCGATAATGCAGCTGAAAGCAGAAAAGAATTTATAGAGTATGCGGATAAGGTTCGTGCGGATTTAAGTAAATGTCTGGATAATCCCAATTTAACAGCGGAACAACAAAAAGATATTCTGGACCGTCAGATGGAAATTTTTAAAGCTGTAGACAAAAAGGATACCGAAATTCGTGAACACGAGATGGAAATGGCTCGTATGGCAGATAAGAAGGATACGGAAAAGAAAGAGTTTAACTGGAAAGTTCTTGGTGCAGCAAGTTTTGTTGTGCTTACTGCGGTAGGAATTGGTACGGCTGCATTAGGCGGAAAATTTGACTTTAAGCTACCGAAGAAGAATTGAAACGGAGGTAAATGCGATGAGTGATTATACATATTCGTTACCTTTTTCAAATGATAGATTTATGAAGGGCATTATTATGATGCTCAAAAAAGAGAATAAATATGACCTTGCCAATTTATTAAGAGGTGCAAATGTTCAAGTAGAAAAGGGTACCTATTCGTATTATGATGGTGGTTGGGGAAGAAGCAATGCTCTGGCAGCCTATGTAACTTTTTTTGTTAATCCAGAATATTTGGATATCCTTGATTCTGAAGAAAACAAAAAGACGTTGGATAAAATTTGTAGTGGTCTAATACCTCCCGATGTTGGTTTCGACATTAAAAGCATTTCATTCAATATGGATTTAACTAAAGATTTTGAGTTAGAAGATGATTTGATTTCTGATTTAGAGAACAATGTTAATTCTAAAGCCTATAAAATAATGGGTGAACTTCTTCCAGAAGATATTAGAACGAAAGGTTATCAAATGGCAGAGGCATACACCTATCTTTATTCGGTTGAAAACTCTTTGAGGCTATTTATTGAGAAAGTGGCAAAGGAAAAATACGGTGATGATTATTTTTCGCAGCTCACCATTCCAAGCAGTTTGCAAAGAACTATTTCTGGAAGACAAAAAAATGACGAATCTAACAAATGGTTAAGCGTCAGAGGAACAGAACTGTTTTATTTGGATTTCAAGGATTTGGGAGCGGTAATCGACAATAATTGGGATATTTTTAAAGATTATTTTCCGAGCCAGTCTTTTATTCTGCCTAAACTGAATGATATGGCAGAATGCAGAAATAAAATTGCACATAATAGCTATATCGACGATTTAGAAAGAAATTTGATGAAAACATATTATAATGTTATTTTGAGACAAATATCGGATTCTACCGATAAGTAGAGTGGAAATATTCCCGCAAACGAAAAAACTGTAAAAAAGGCTGTGGATATGTTCCCTCGAACCTAAAAACAGCGAGGAAATTCAGCGTATCCAGACGAGCCATGTTGAAACCATTGTACTTTTGTCCCACAAATCACCAGATAGTGTCATTAATGTGACGGTGGAATTTTGAGAAGGCGAGGGAAAAGTACCTTTAGATTCAATAGCAGAGCGGGCAAAGAAATATCAGCCGAAACCGAAAATTACATATAAAATGATACAGGAATATATTGAAAAGAAATATGGATTTAAAGTACATACTGCGTATATTGCAGAGGTGAAAAGGTCTTTAGGATTGACGATGTATGGTGCGCCTAATGCAGTAGAAGAATTAAAGTATCCGAGGAAGCGTTCACCGAAAGAGAAGGTAGAAGCGATAACGGATGCACTTAAATATTTTGAGGTAATTTAATGGATGAGAGGATTTATCAGATTGCAGAGCAGATAAATGAAATACATCAAAAAGCCTATGAGGTTTATTTGCCGTGGGTTGAAGATGTGTGTAGCAGAATCGTGTCAGAAGTTGAATTATCACATTTGTTTGATTATTTACTGGATTTTGCATGTGATGAAAAAATATTGGTGTTGTATAAGAAAGTGTGTAGAAAATATTTATATGTATATCCGAGGTGCATCAAATTTTATATTGAAACGTATCGGGAAATGTGGGAAGATAAAGAAAAAGAATTGGAAAACAATACTTAAATTGAACAGAGCTTAAGCTTATGATGTGATAGAAGGAGAACGTGTATGGCAAAAGTTATTAAAGAGACTATTCATGCTAAAGGTATTGATATTGGCATCTATACAACAAATTTTGAAAATGAATTTATCTCATTAACGGATATTGCAAAGTATCGAAATGAGGATGACCCAAGATTTGTGATTCAAAACTGGATGCGTAATCGTAATACGATAGAATTTTTGAGCGTTTGGGAAGAGTTGCATAATCCAGATTTTAACCGTGTGCAATTCGAGGCGGTTAAAAACGAGGCGGGTCTGAATCGTTTTGTTATGACACCGACAAAGTGGATTACACAGATGAATGCTATTGGCATTGTTTCAAAAGCAGGACGATATGGCGGAACATATGCCCATAGTGATATTGCTATGTCTTTTGCAACTTGGATTTCACCCGAATTTCAATTATATATCATGAAGGATTATAGGAGATTAAAGGCAGATGAGAACAGCCGACTGTCTTTGAATTGGAATTTAAATAGAGAAATTTCTAAGTTAAATTATAGGATACACACGGATGCCATCAAGGATAATTTAATACCACCAGAGTTAACGCCAGCACAGGTGGCTTATACATATGCCAATGAAGCAGATATGTTGAATGTTGTTTTGTTTGGAAAAACAGCAAGGCAATGGAAAGATGAAAATCCAACTGAAAAAGGAAATATGCGAGATTTGGCAACGTTGAATCAATTATTAGTGCTTGCGAATCTGGAAAGCTATAATGCTGTTTTGATTAATCAAGGGAAGAATCAAAAAGAGCGTATGGAATTACTTCGGCAGTTAGCAATACAACAGTTACAGACATTGGAGAAGGTAAGTTTAAATAATTTGCCGAAATTAGGAGTTGACCAAGAGAAGAATTAGACGGTATAAAAATGCTTTACAATAAACAGAGAAAGTAGAAGCGGTGAAAGGGAAATCTTATGGGAAATGATGCATTTGTACATATTGCAAAAAAGAGGTATTCAAAAAAAGTGATAGAAAATTTGTTGCAAATGATGGATTATAAAAAATGTGGAGAGGTATTTTATTGTGGAAATGATGCAGAATATAAATATTTTTCAGGAATAATAGTGTGGCAATGTGATGAGAACGAGAGTGAAGTAGTGTATTGGATACGAACCCAGGCATTTGCTAGTGGGTATGATATTAAAAAGCAAAATGATACTATTAGATATTTTAAAAAATATTGTCAAGCATATTTTGAGAGTGATATTGGGAAAAATAGATATTTTGAAACAGGTAGATTGATTAAAGGAGCAGAAAGCGGATGTTATTTTGCTATACAGAATTTGGATAATCATTTTTCACTATTAAGCCATTCATTGAGTAAATATCCTGATGATGTAGAAGCCGAAAAAAGTATAGTAGAATTTGGATTACCAACCCCAAGTAGCTTTAATGCAAATGTCTATTTATCATATTTATGTTCTTTGATAGAGGAGTTTTTTCGAGCGACATATATTGCTTTGCTTAAGTATTCTGATAATAAAGAAAAAATATTAAATATGAAATTTTCACCATATGATATGGTGGATATTAGTGAAGTAACGAAAACGGTTGAAGAAGTATATGCAAGAACATTATCGTTTCAGAATATAAAAAAAGTTACTTCAAATTTTAAGACACTAAATAGTAAAATAGATATAAGTAAACCACTTAAAGAACCTTACCATAAGAGAAGAGAAAGTTTATATGAGCAAATGGATAAAATTCTTGAGCGTAGACATGGAATGATACATAGAATGGAAATAGATTTAAATTATTCAACTCAAGAGCTAGAAAAAGACATAAAAGATGTTAAAGTTGCACTTAAGAGGGTTTATTTATATATTTGTAAACAGTACAGTTGGGAACCTGAAGAAATTATTATTTAAGAGAACAAAAGAGAAATTCTTACAAAAGTAAGATTGGTTAGGAAACTTTTGGGGGCATCTGGTAATACCGTTGAGTGTGTTGTGTTGATGTCAAGATTTTAGTTGGAGGTGTATAGTATTGATCAAACATATCATTTTTGACTGCTTTGGTACACTAATTGATACCGGAAACAACTCAATAAAAGCGGTTGAACAAATACTTTTTAATGTCGGTGCCAATGTAGACGCCAAAGAGTTTTATGAAGATTGGAAAGCAAATAAAAGACAGAAGATGAACACTTCAGTTTTTTTGAACGAGAAAGCGTTGTTTGAAGTTAGTCTGGCCGAAACATTTACGAAATATGGTATAACGGCGGACGCGTCAAAAGAGGTAAAACCGATGATTCGCTCCTTGTTTGCAGATAGATTTGTTTTTTCGGATGTTCATGAAGCGTTAGCAAAGCTTGCAGAGAAAAATGTAGACTTTGCAATCGGCTCAATTACAGATACGGAGCCATTGCTTTATTATCTTGAATTGAACCAGCTTTCCTTTTCGCATATTTACACATCAGAAGATATGCAGGTCTATAAACCGAACATAAAATTTTATGATACAATTCTACAAAGAAGCGGTTGGTTGGCAGAGGAATGTTTGTTTGTGGGTGACAGTTATATAGATGATGTATTAGGCCCTCAAAATATTGGAATGAAAACGGTGCTTTTGAACCGTAAGGCTCTTTATAAAAGTACTGAACTCACCCCTCAGCCGGATTTTGTGATTCATTCACTCCTTGAATTGTTAAAGGTTATATAAAGATACAGCAAAGCGGTTTGATATGTTCCCACAAATGGACAATATAGACAAATGGCGGTTGATAAGTTTCTGCATACCAATAGTGGAACTATATGTACTTTTTATCCGCTCGTTCCATGTTGAGACGGTATGCTTATTGTCCAAACTTAAAGTTGAGCATCATATTGAGGTGGAGGTAAACCTTGATGAGATGGATTTGACGGCGGCGGAGAGTAAGTCGACCTATGAGGAGATTAAGAAGTATGTGAGGGACATACGGGGTTGAAGGTTAGTAATCTGTATATTGCGCAAGTAAAGCGGAAATGTGGTATAATCGAGAGAGAAAATTATAATAAGGCAAAGTCTGAAGATACCACGCAGCCCAAATGTCCGCCAGAGAAGGAAGAAGCAATTGTGGAGGCATTGAAGGCATTTCAAATGATATAAAAGAAATAGGGTTGACAATAATGGAATTTAGAACACTTGAAATATCGGCTGAAAGACCGGGAGACGGAATTGGAGGATTACATGAAGAAATTGAAGGTAGCGCTGATCCAGTATGACACGGTCATGCCGGATATTAAACAGAATACAATAACAGCCATGAAGCTGATACGGGAAGCAGGCAAAAACGGTGCGGATATGGTGTTATTTCCAGAGTGCTTTCTCACAGCGTATGCGGCGCCGGATATCTGTGAGAAATTATTGCCGGTTCAGGAGATTGAAAATGAACCTGAATTCATAAGATGGTGTGAGAATGCCTTGACAGAGGAGGAAGAGCATTTTAGACAAATCGCAAAGCTCGCCGCGCAGTTACAGATTGGCGTTGTCATAACTGGCTTCTCCAAAGGCGAGCGCTACCCGCAAAATACGGCGTGGGTGATTGGGCGGGACGGAAAAGTGATTCTCAAGTATTCCAAAGTACACACCTGTGATTTTGATTGGGAGAGATATCTGGAATCCGGCGACTCCTTTCCCGTGTGCGAGTTTGACGAAATAACGATGGTGTGTATGATTTGTTATGACAGGGAGTATCCAGAGAGCGCCAGGGAGTTGATGCTAAATGGCGCAGAGCTTATTATGCATCCCAATAGCTGCGGCGGGATGCCCCCCAGACTAAAGGAATTGTCTGTGCGGGCTATGGAAAATATGGTCGGCATAGCGATGGCCAATCCTCCGGCGCGGGGAATGGGTAATTCCTGCGCATTTCATCCCATGGTGTGGACAACAGAAGGTAAGCCGCTTGATAACACCATTTTTGTAGGAGATGAACTGGAAGAAGCGATCTACTATGTCGAGTTTGACATGGATGAAATCAGAGCATACCGAGAGCGTGAGGATTTAGGGAAATACCGAAAGACAAAGGCATACACGAATTGGGGGCATGAGGCATAAATTCACGATTGCTTGAATGACCCGCCAAAAATGGTGCATCGTTCAACTAATACCGTGATGATACTATATTTTATTAAATTATCGGCAATAATGCAAGAAAAGGCAACCCTTAATAATATCATTAAGACCGCACAATGGAATCAATCATATTGTTACAGATGAAAGAAAGGAGAGGCAATATACAATGGCAGGCTGGGTTACTCATTTGAGTATAGCAGATAAAATAATGAAAAAACAAAACAGATTAGACAGACGTGGCTTTTGCGTGGGAAATATTGCGCCGGACTGTAATGTTGAAAATGAAGACTGGACATCCTTTACCCCGTCAAAAAAGATTACACATTGGATGAGTAATGAAATAAAAACCGCATCTGATTGTGATTTGTTCTGTGATGAATACATACTTAACTGTTATGACAAATTGGAAGGAAAAGGCAAAGGGCTGTCCAAGGGATGATTGGGCTTCATTAAAAAAGATAATTCCAAGGGATTTAAGGGATAAAGAGATGTATGAAATGGAAGCAGAGTATTTAAGAGATAATCCGGATTCAGGATTTTTAACAGAGATTATACCCTTAAAGGAATTTCCGGATTATATAGATTACCTGCCTCATGGGTGTATAGTGAGAAAAATCGGAATAATGGGATGGATGCCTGAGGTTGATGAGAATATGGCAAATTTAATTTCCATGACAAGGGAGGAATATAATTCATTTATTGAAGATACAGTAAGGCTTGTACAGGATAAGTTTACAGAAAAGGAATTATTTGATAAAATCAGCCGGTTTTGTTAGAATGTAAGAGAGCGGCTAATATAATAAACAAACTTGAAAGGGGGATTTTATATGAGGAAACATGTTATGTCTGCATAGCACTGGCTATCGCAGCATCCGTAAGAGCGTGTTATAGCCAATGCTATTCCTAAGAAAAATTAATTTTAGGAGGGCAAGGATGGGCTATAAAAGAGCAGAGGAAATTCTGCCAAAGGAAATAATAGAATTAATACAAAAGTATGTTGACGGAGAAAGCATTTATATTCCAAGAAAAAAGGATAACAGACAGGAATGGGGAGAAGCTACTCATATTAAGCAGAAGCTGCTGCAAAGAAATAAGGAGATTTTTAAGGATTATAAGAATGGCTGCAGCGTCATAAGGCTTTCAGAAAAATACTTTCTATCGGAAAAAAGCATACAGCGTATTTTACAGGAAATGAAAAAACGTAATATTAAGTGAGGATGTTCTTTAATGAACACCCTCATTTTTTTTTGAAAAAAAGAATAAGGTTGATAGGAAATGGTTAAGGGGTATATATTATTCAGGCAGGCAGAAAATATCTGTAATTAAATTATATGAAAGGAATATAAAATGAAATTTGTTAATGTAACAGATAAAAACTTTGAAGATATATTTTTAGTATCGGCAAAGTATGAACAGTGGCAGTATGTGAAGCATCAGATATTTGATATGGTGAATAATTATGCCGCCGTTATTAATGGGGAGTATCTTCCCATACCCTTTTTAGTATATGAAAATGATAATATCATAGGCTTCGTTCAGGTTAATTATTTTGATAGAAAAAACTTATATGAGATATGTAAATTAATAGTTCAGGAAACAGAGCAGAACAAAGGATACGGAAAGCAAATCTTGTCAGAAATAATTAAATGGCTTTGTATCAGATATGGTAAGGGAACAATAGCCGCTAATTATAAAAAATCTAACAGTATCGCAGACAAATTGTTTTCAAGGAGCCAATTCAAAAAAAATGTATCAGAGGCTGAAATAACTGCCGTCATGGAAATCAATAATAGAATGACAGAAGAATTAGAAAGCGAGTTTGAGGAAATACCATATTCTACGGTAGATGAGTTTGCAGATAAAATAAAAAAATCAGGGAAGTATCCTGAGGAGATAATCGGAAATAAAGACGGAATTAATTTTAGAAAAATAAATATGAAGGATTGCAGTAAAATAATTGAGTTTAAGCTGCTTGAAAATCAAGAGGATTACATTATGCCGTTTGTAGATTCGATGGCAGAATCCTATAGCGATTTATTTGAGGAGGAAATAACCGTAACCTATGGCCTATGTAATGGTGAAGAGCTTGTAGGATTAATAGAAATACGGTATGTTAAGGGTAAGGATTTTCCAGACTTGAAGGACAAAATGGTATATGAGCTGTTTCGCATATTGGTGGATAAGGAGCATCAGAATAAGGGCTATGGGACAAGAGGAATTAAGCTGTTTATGGATTATGTAAGGAAAAGGCCTTTAGGAGAAGCAAATGATATTGTGCTTTCGGTAGTTGAAGGAAATAATGTGGCGTTAAGTCTTTATGAAAGCTTTGGCTTTAAAATTATCGGCAGGGATAAGTATGAACATATAGCTATGAAATATGTTCAATAGAAAAAATATGAGCCGCGTTATGAGCCGCAGATATAATATGTACAGACCAAAAGTTTTCGGATTTATTTTCAGATTTATTTTTAATTTCATATGCAAAACATAAGCATAATATGATATACTAAAAGCAGTGGACAAATCCAAGGAGGGTACATATTTTATGAGTCAGAATACAGATATAAAACCGCCAGTAGAGGTGCGTTATAAAAAGGAGCTTGAAGCGCTGCAGGCGACAGATACGGGAAAGCGTCCCTTAAATTGGAAACTGTCTCCAAGGGCAGTACGTACGTTTATTCTGGGAAGCAGAGAGCCTGTTATGTGGAACGGGGAAGAGCTTACAATACGGAAAAAATATCTGGGAAACGATGCGTTAGTGGAACGGTGTATTATTACTTTGGCGGGAAACCGGGGGCTTATGCTGGTAGGAGAGCCGGGAACAGCCAAGACAATGCTTTCAGAGCTTTTATCGGCAGCCATAAGCGGTATCAGCACCAATACCATTCAGGGAACGGCTGGAACTACGGAGGACATGATTAAGTATAGCTGGAATTATGCGCTGCTTTTGGCAAAGGGGCCTGTAAGGGAAGCGTTGGTTCCGTCGCCGCTTTATGTGGGAATGGAGCAGGGAATACTTACACGATTTGAGGAAATTACAAGAACGCCTGCGGAAATTCAGGACAGCTTAATAAGCGTTTTAAGCGATAAGGTATTGAATGTGCCGGAGCTTTCATACGACGGACTTCTCTTTGCAAAGGCAGGCTTTAATGTAATTGGAACAGCAAACACAAGGGATAAGGGCGTTAACGAGATGAGCAGCGCCCTTAAACGGCGGTTTAACTTTGAGACAGTTATGCCTGTCCGTGACGTGGCTCTCGAAAAGCAGATTATTGTAAATGAGGTGGAGGAACTTGCAAGGGTAAATCAGATAGATATGCCGGTGGATGAGGACGTGGCAGAGCTTTTGGCGTCAACCTATCATGAGCTTAGGGAAGGCGTATCCTCCATGGGACACAGAATTGACAGACCTTCTGCGGTAATGAGTACGGCAGAGGCAGTGTCCGTATACTATCAGACCATGATGAACGCTTATTATTATGGTGATTCCAGGATGGATATGGGATGTCTTGTGCAGAATCTTGTAGGCGCCGTACAGAAGGAAAATAAAGAGGATATGGAAAAGCTTAGAAGCTATTTTCAGACTGTTGTGAGAGATAAGGGAGGAAGTGAGGGAAGCCTATGGAGCAGCTACTACGAGGCGAGGAAATACCTAAGGTAAATCCCTATGACCTGACAAATTCTGTGGTATATTTTCCAATACGTCATCATAGTCCTGTATGCGCCTATCATCTAAAAAAGGCAATAGACGAATATAAGCCTGACTGCATTTTAATTGAGGGACCAAAGAATGCAGGCATTATGATACCTGTGCTGGCGCATGAGGATACGAAAGCGCCGGTGGCCTTATATTATTTTTATAAGGATAGTAAGGGACTTCTAAGTGAAGAAAAAGAAGACTATAAATGTTATTATCCCTTTTTGGACTGCTCTCCGGAGCTGGTGGCAATTAGAGAGGCAGCGAATAGGGGAATTGAAGCGGATTTTATTGATTTGCCCTATGGAGAGATTTTATTAGGAACAGCTGATAGTAAAGGTATAAGGACAGAAGGAGAAAAGCAGACCTACAATGACGACTATCTGTTGAGCCGCAGCAGATATATTAATATGCTGTGTGAAAAAGCAGGACTTAGAAGCTTTGATGAGCTGTGGGAAAAATATTTTGAAATAGGCGGCTTATTTCAGGACACAAAAAGCTTTGTATGCCAGATGTTTGACTATTGCACTCTTTCAAGGATACATACCCCTAAAGAGGATATGGAAGAAGACGGATGCCTTCTTAGGGAACGGTACATGGCAGGACAGATTATGGAAATGACTGCAAGGCATAAACGTATTTTAGTTGTCACAGGGGGATTTCATACATATGGTCTGATGGGACTGCTTGACCAGGGAAAATTAGAGCCTGTAAGGCTTCATGATATTGAAGAAGAAAATCAGGGGGTATATCCCCTGGCATATTCCATGGAGGCGGCAGACGCATTAAACGGATATGCCAGCGGTATGCAGTCTCCCGGCTTTTATCAGAAAGTATGGGAGCATCTCATTAAGCAGGAGAAGCCAGAGGGTTCTTATGAGGAGGCAGTTCTTCATCAGCTGGTAACTACAGGACGTTTAGCAAGAAAAAAGAAAGAAGTACTTTCCTCATATGATATTATCTGCGCACTTTCTATGGCAAAGGGACTGGCGGCTCTTAGAGGAAAAAGAGAGCCGGGGCTTTATGAATTAAATGATGCGGCGCTTGCATCCTTTGTAAAGGGAGAGAGGAGTCCTTCTACAGATTTGCCTCTTAGGATACTTAAGGATAGAAATACGGGAGAGCAGGTTGGAAGCCTTTGTAAGGCTTCACCAAGACCGCCGTTGCTTACGGATTTTGAGGCACAATGCGGGAAATTAGGCTTTAAGCTGCAGTCAGCAGTACCTAAAGAGGTGACGCTGGAGCTTTTTACAAAGAAAAAGCATATGGCTATGAGCCGTTTTTTATATAGAATGGATTTTTTAGGAACGGAGTTTGGGAAAAGAAAAAAAGGAGCAGACCTTATAAACCGTCGTGACAGAAACCGTATACGTGAGGTATGGAGCTACTCCTTTTCAAGCAATACATTAGCAGCGCTTGTGGATAAGTCAATGCTTGGAGGAACAGTTGAGGAGGCGGCAAAAATACAGCTTTTCCGTCAATTTGAAAAAAGCCGGACAGGAAGGGAAGCCGCGCGTCTGATGACTCAGGGATTTCTTATGGGATTTTTAGAAGAGCAGTCTCGTATGGAAGAACATCTAAAGGAGATACTGGCAGAGGACGGAGATTTCTTTTCTTTGACGGAAGGATTATCTATGCTTAAAATGCTGTACCAGCTTCAGGAGCTTTATCAGGTGGAGGCGGCGCCTAAGCTTAAAGAGATGATAGAAAGCTGTTTTTATAAAATTATACAGCTATTGCCTTCTATGTCAGGCGTTAAGGAGCAACAGCAGCAGTCGTGCATGGAGAGCTGCCTGTCCTTGTATCAGATAACAAAGCATAAGGAATTTGAATATTTCAGACAGCCCCTTTTAGAATCATTCACAAGGCTTTTAGGCAAAAAGGATATTAACCCGGGACTTGAGGGCGCGGCGCTTGGACTTTTATATGGTGATGACAGTAAGTATGATAAGCAGATTAAAGAGGCTGCCGCCGGATATCTTCAGGGAACGGAAAATATGCAGATGGACAGCGGAGCCTTTCTCAGGGGTTTGTTTTACACAGCCAGGGATTACGTGTTTGTCTGTGATGACTTTATATATATGATAGATGAGCTTCTCGGAAAATTGTCAGCAGATGCGTTTATGAAGCTTCTGCCGGAGTTCAGGCAGGCCTTTGGATATTTTACCCCTTTAGAGATTAACAGACTGGCAGAAAAGGCAGCTTTGCTTCATGGAGTAAAGAAGAAAAGTCTTATTGGAGGAAGAAAGGTAGCTCCCCTGGAGTATGAGTATGGTGAATTGCTTAATGAATATGCCCTACAGAGAATGGAGGAATAAATATGAGTACCAATCAAATAAACAGGTGGAGATTGATACTTGGCAGCTATGCGAAAAAACAGATAAGCTTTAATGAAACAAATCCGCTGGAAAACGGCATTTCATATATGGATTTGGAGGAAGTTCTGGATTTTCTGTATAACAGAGAGCAGGGAGAGGATGTACGCAGAAATGGAGGAACGGAAGGCAGCCATTTAACAGCAGCCACATGGATAACCCGGATAAGGAAGCTGTTCCCTAAGGAAACAGTTGAAATACTGGAGCGTCATGCCTTGGATAACTATGGTATGACAGAGCTTGTGACAGACCGTCAGGTGTTAGAGAAGCTGGAGCCAAATCAGGAGCTTTTAAAGACCATTTTACAGCTAAAGCATCTTATGAAGGGCGATGTGCTTGATACGGCAAGGAGAATTGTGAAAAAGGTGGCGGAGGAGATTGCCGCTAAGCTTAATCAGGATATCTGCCGCTCAATGCTTGGCAGGGTTGACAGAAATGCAAGCAGTCATGTTCCGTCTATACGAAATTTTGATATTAAAAAGACTATTCAGAAAAATCTAAAGCATTATGATATGGAAAATAACCGTCTGATGCTGGAACAGGTGTATTTTAGCAGCAGAATAAAAAAGTATAGCCAGTGGCGGGTAATTATTGCTGTAGATGAAAGCGGCTCTATGCTTGATTCGGTTATTCACAGCGCAGTTATGGCGGGGATTTTTGCTAAGCTTCCCATGCTTGATACACGCCTTATAATATTTGATACACAGGTAGTAGATTTAAGCGGGAATCTGGAAGACCCTGTGGCAACCCTTATGAGTATACAGCTTGGGGGAGGCACCTATATTGCCGGAGCATTACAGTATTGCGAAGCATTGATTGAAAATCCTCATAAGACTATGATTGTGCTGGTTTCAGACCTGTGCGAGGGGGGAAGTGTCAATGGGCTTCTTGGTGTTGGCAGGGGAATAATTGAAAGCGGAGCAAAGCTTATATGTCTTACGGCTCTTGATATGGATGCAAATCCAAGCTACGACCGTCATACCGCACAGCGTCTGGCAGATTTAGGCGCTCATGTGGGAGCAATGACGCCGGAGGCTTTGGGAGATTTTATGGGAAGGCTTATGAACGGATAACAGGAGGGAGCGGCGTATGGAGGAGCTAAAGTCTTTGTTGCGGCAGGCAGATGATGATTATTTGGCAGGTCTCAGTAATAAAGGAACAGTGAAGCGCGCATATAAGGATTTGGAGCTGGAAAGCCCTGCTTTGACATGGAAGGATAAGGAGGCGCAGATTGACCTGAGAGAGGAAACCTGTATTATCAGGGTTCCGTTAGGAAATAGTGGCTGCAGCTGTCCGTCGCGAAGTATCTGCCGTCACATTGTGACAGCAATTTTATGGATGAAAAGGGAGTATGGAGAAAAGAAAGAAGAGCCGGATATATGTGAGCAAAAAGCCGGGAGCATAGTTGATGAAGGAAATATGTTTATTCAAGAGGCTGACAGGAAGATTGAATTTGACGAAATACTTAATATTCCAACAGACAGGTTAAAACGCGCATGTGGCCGCCGGGGATTTACGCAGTTTATTGCGCATATAAGATTAGGGGAGCTTCCGGATATAGAGGAGAGTTCAATTATAACAATGAAACTTCCTTGGGAAAATGCTACTATAAAGCTTTTGGAGCCATTTTCATATTCGACCTGCTCCTGTCACAGTAAGGAGCTGTGTGTTCATAAGGCGCAGGGGGTATTGGCTTATCAGATAAAAAAAGGTATGCTTACTTTAAAGGAATTAGAGGATTTACAGGAGTCAGAGGCTGTTTGGGATAAAAACTTAGTGGATAAAGCCTGTAAAAGTATATGCGGGGAGATTACCATGCAGCTTTCCACAGGTTTATCAAGGCAGTCCCCTCAGGTATCAGAAAGCATGGAAAGACTGGCAGTCATTGCACACAGGTCAGAGTTGCCGGAGCTTGAGAGAAGCTTGAGGGAGGCAGCCACAGAGTATCAGCAGTATTTTGAAAGGTCTGCGGCTTTCAGAAGTGAAGTATTGTTAGGCAAGCTTTTAGATATATATAAAAAAGCAGATAAGCTTATGGCAGCACAAGACCAGAAGGAAATTCGGGCTTTGGCCGGAGCTTTTAGAGATACATATGAGCCTGTGGGAAGGCTTCGGCTGGTGTGCATGGGAGGCCGTACCTTTTTGGGGAAAGCAGGCTATGAGGGTGAAATTTATTATTTCTGGGAAACTGAAAAAAAGAAGTGGTATACATGGACAGATGTACGTCCTGTGTTTTATGAGGATATCCGTAAAAAACCAGCGTCTGTTTCTAACCAATCTCAGGCGCCGTGGGGCTTAAATTGTACCAGAGAGCAGATGCAGGAGTTGGAGTTTGAACTTATAAATGCTAAGGCTGCAAGCGGAGGACGGCTTTCGGTCAGTCAGGAGACAAAGGCAGAAATTATAGGAAGCAGAAACTTAGAGGATGAGAAAATAAAACAGATAATTTCATGGGATTATGAAAAGCTGTTGGATGATAATTTTAAAGGAGGGTTAAAGGAAAGTAAGGACGGGGCGGGAAAGGTCAATGACAGGAGGGAGCGGTTGGCGCTGGTTGGAGCCGTAAAATGGGACGAAACTGATTTTGATGAGGTTTTGCAGAGATTTTCATGGAGTATATATGACAGGCAGGACAGAAGGCTTTATATTTCTCTTAAGTATACAAAGGAGGAGCGGCTGACAATTAATATGCTTGAAAGACTGGTGCAGCGGCTTAAAAATCGTTCCGGGTGTGAAATTATTTTTTTCGGCTCATTGTATATTGACGAGGAGGGACGGCTATGCCTTTTTCCGATTGAATTTTTTATGAGGGAGGAGAAGGATAATATTGAGACAGGAGCGGTAAAGGACATAGATGATAGCAAAGCTATAAATAATAGCAAAGCTATAAGTAATAGCTTGAATAATTTGCAGCTGCCGGTAGTAACCACATTTTCCTTGTACCTAAAAGAAGCGCTGGGGCAGATGTCAGACCTGTTTGTAAGTGGTCTTTCCTCTGTTTGGGACGATACAATACAGCGGTTATCGGCTTTTGCAGAGGATTCGGAGGGACTGGGGCTTCATGAGGCAGGTAAAGAATTTTCAAATATATGCCGTCTTCTAAAGGAAAAGAGACATAATATGGAATTTAATCCGGAGCCGGTGATTAAGGCTATGGCAAGATTAAATGAATATCTCCTTGCATGCAGGAAAAAGGCAGATTATGACAAAGCGTTATGCCTGCTTAATGAACAGTAAAGCTGAAAAAAATTTGTACATTGCAGGTAAGTATATAAAAAATATGGAGGAAGCATTATGAATTTAAATGAGGAGCGTAATTATCAGCGGCTTTTAGACACACTTGACGCCATGGGGCTTAAAGATGAAAACAGAAAGCTTGCAGAGGAATACTTTGATATTATGAAGGGGGAAAATAAAGAGCTGCTTTTTAAAGTAAAGCATCAGGATTTTTCTGTGCTGGACGATAAGAAGAGAGAAATATGCGCCAAATATGCGGAGCATTGCAGGAAACGAAACAGGATGGAAGAGCTTGGGAGATTTGTGAAATTTGCGGCGGCAGTGGGAGGCTCCACATCATATTATGTGTTGATTTCTTATGGCTGGAATTTAGACCATATACAGGATTTTCTTACCCCGGAACAGATAGAGGCTGTCAGGGCAGAGGGAATTGTATGGAATGAATATTATGTGAAAAGAGCAGGAGACTATATAAAAGCGTCTCCCCAGATACTTAGGGAGGCTATGAAGCTTTGCTATAATGAAAGTGATAATGCAAAGGTACTGCTTGCAGGCCTTAGTCTTTATTATACAAAGACAAAGAAAAGCAATAAACTAAAAGGGAAAATTTTTAAGGAGGAGCCTGATAAAAATGAAAGGGAAACAGTCAGCTTCTTAGAGAACAGCCTTATAGAGAGTATAGATAATCTTTTTACAGGTGCAAAGCCTTCTGAGGTGGAGCTGGATAATATGAAGTCCTTTGTGAGGAAGGGAAAGCCTGACGAGAAGCTTCCGGAGGAAATATATAATGCCTTGAGAGGAAAAGCGGTGTCAGAATATCTTATTACTCTTCTGGCAGGCGTTTCATTTATGGCAATAGAGTATTCAAAGACATTTGTAAGGTTTATTCATTTATCCGCTGCAATAAATCATACAGTTACATTGAACGCATGCCTTGAGATGGGAGGAAGACCGTGGTTTAATAAGAATATTTCTATGTTAGAGGATGATTTTCCTGTGAGAAGGGAAGATTTTATGCTTTGGTGTCTGGAGCATAAAATTTTAGAGCCTTTAAAGCGCGCTGCAGAGAGTGAGCCAAATGTAATTAAAAGTATGGTTTCTATGGTTTCGACAGAGCAGTATCAGGAACTGTCAGCCTGTGTCAGGGAAAGTAATACTGATTTATACAGAGAAATTAACGCCTCAGGAGCCAAGGAATTTCATTTGAAGCTGGCAAAGGAGCTGGCGGATGATTATAAACAGGGAAGTGAGGAGGTTAGACAATATTTGCTTGGAGAAGCTAACCTTGATGTTTTGTATCCCTTTGTAGACGGATGGAGAAAGGAATGGTATTATAGTACATCAAGATATGAAAAAATAAACAAATTACTTGATAATGCTAACGAGCAGCAGATGTACCGACGGGGGCTGGTAATGGAAGGATTATGTCTTAAAAGTGGGTTTTTTACATATTACTGGAAGCCGTGTAAAAATAAAAAAATAAACAGAGACGCAATAATAGAAATTTTAAATATATTTCAAGAAGAAAAGCTTCCTATAAGCTACCAGCTAGAGCTTCTGGGTGGAATACATGACGGCATTTATCAGGATAAAGAAAAGGTAAAATTTATTAATGAATGTGTATATGCCATAAGTCAAAGGAAGACAGAGTATGGAGAGGAACTTGTAAGGCTGTCAAAGGAAGGAACTGCCACAGTAAGGTATATATGCATCAGCTTTTTAAGCGAGTTCTGGCAGGATTATAAGGAGGAGCTTTTATCCTGTGCCGTAGACAGCTCTAAGCAGGTAAGGGAAATTCTGGCGGCAGTTTATGCAATCCATAAGGAATGTGAGCCGGAGATAAAGGCTATGCTTTCTTCAAAAAAATCACAAGAGAGGGAGATGGCAGTACTTGTGATAAAAAAATGGGGAGTAGATTTATGGAGAACAGATTTAGAGGCTGCCTTAGAAAAGGAGAAGAGCAAGAAGATAAAGGAGCTGATACAGGTATATCTTGGTATGGAAAATACTGAGGAGGCAGCAGTAACCATGACCTGTGACGATTTGGTTAAGGAGCTTCTAAAGGGAGGAAAGAAGCGGAAGGTATCATGGGTAACAGAAACTCCGTTATCACAGGTACATATGACAGACGGAACGCCGGCTTCAGAGGATTACATGGCCGCCATTCTTGTAGCTTATGCAGACATGGGAATACCGGGTGTGAATAAGGACAGCGCAAGACTTGCAGAACAGTTAAATAGTGCAGAATTGTCATCATATATGGTAATGCTGTTTAATAAATGGCTTGAGGAAGGTGGGGAAGCTAAGAAAAAATGGGTGCTTTATGCGGCGTCAATTCATGGCGGAGACGAGATTATACCTGTTATTTTTAACCAGATTCAGGAGTGGCCGAAGGCAGCAAGAGGCGCTATAGCGGCAGAAGCAGTAAGGGCTCTGGCATTAAACGGAAGCTCCACAGCATTGCTCTTAGTAGACCAGATATCACGTAAATTCAAGTTCCGTCAGGTAAAGAAAGCAGCGGGAGACGCCCTTAATTATGCAGCAGAGCAGTTGGGTATTACAAGGGCAGAACTGGAGGATAGAATTGTGCCAAACCTTGGCTTTGATGAAACCATGGAGCAAAGCTTTGATTACGGAACCAGAAGCTTTCGTGTTGTTCTTACCACTGTACTGGAGCTGGAGATTTATGATGAAACAGATAAAAAGCTTAAGAGCATGCCAAGTCCGGGGAAAAAAGATGATTTGGTGAAGGCAAAGGCAGCTAACGACGCATTTAAGCTATTGAAAAAGCAGCTAAAAACCGTGGCAGGTAATCAAAAGCTTCGCTTAGAGCAGGCTCTTTGTACTGAACGTTTGTGGACTGTAGGTCAATGGAAGGAGCTGTTTGTGAAGAATCCTGTTATGCATCAGTTTGCCGCAGGACTTATCTGGGGGCTTTATGAAGGAGGAAACTTAAAGGAAACCTTTCGCTATATGGAGGATGGAAGCTTCAACACTGTAGATGAGGAGGAGTATGAGTTTCCGGCAGAGGGAATGATTGGGCTGGTTCATCCTATTGAGCTTTCAGAGGAAGACTTGTCTGCATGGAGAGAACAGCTGTCAGATTATGAGGTAATTCAGCCGGTAGAACAGTTGGAAAGACCGGTCTACAGAATTGCTAAAGATGAAGAAAATCAAAAAGAGATGACGCGTTTTGGGGGAATGCTTCTAAATGGATTATCACTATCAGGAAAGCTTCAGGGGATGGGCTGGAACAGAGGAGACGTAGAGGACGCAGGCGTCTATTACACCTTCTGCCGTGAAGACGGAGATGTGAGTGTAGAGCTGGAGTTTTCAGGAAGCTTTGTAGGCGACGAAAATGAAGAAGTTACCGTATATGGCGTTATTTTCCGCAGGAGAGGGGCAGCTTCAGATAATGGAGGCGATTACAGGAAGAATAGAGAGAATAGTCAATATAAGCTTAGTGAAATAAGTCCCAGATACTTAAGCGAAATTATTCTTCAGCTTACAAGGGCAACTGCTTCAAGTCAGGAAAGGCTTTCCTATCCGGAGTGCAGAAGATAATATTATAAAAGTTACAATATGATAAATTTCAGGAGGAAAAAGACTTATGGAAAACAATAGGAAGACACATTTATCAGCATTGGATGAGTATATAAACAAGGTTTATATATTAGTTCTGGCAGTAATACTGGGAGCGTGCCAGTGCGCGGGAATTTTGTACACCTTTGAAAAAATTATGGGCTGGCTGCCTTCAGTCAGCTGGATAGCGTTAATTGCTTTTGACGTTTCAAATGTTTTTTACCTTTTAATCGGAATATTTTTTATTAAGACAGGATTTTCAGAGGGACACGTAAAAAAATCCAAGCTTAAGGAAGTGAAAATATTTCTCTTAGGTATAGTATTGGTTCAGTTTAATTTTATTATATATATGGTTCCGTCTAAAGATTTTTGGAGCTTTGCATTTTTCTTTGTTGTGCTTATGGCATTCTTTTTAGATTATAAAATGATTATCATAGCATCGTTAGAGGTTGGAGTGTCATTAGTGGCATCATGGATTATAAAAGCCGATGTATTACTGCCTTTGAAGGACGGAATGTTTATGTCAAACATACTTAACAGAATTGTTTGCGTAAGCCTCTCGCTTCCAACAATAGTACTTTTAACATATCTTATAAGCCGGTTTCTTGTCAATGCAAAGAAGGACGAAATGGAGCGTAATAACGAGCAGGTAAAAAATGTGCTTAATTCTGTACAGGCATTGTCAGATAAGCTGTTTCGTGCAGGAAACGCCCTTTCACAGATATCAGAAAATGAAAGCACCTCCGTGGAGGAATTGTCAGCTACAAGCGAGCAGCTTCTTGAAAGCAGCAATATGCTTGGCACCAAGACAGAAGAAAGCATGGCTAACCTTAATGAGCTTGACGAATGGAAGAATGTGGTTGCAGACAATGTGGAAAAGGTTGAGATGACATCAAACGACTTGCTTAATAAGTCAAAGGAAAATGAAAAGCAGCTGTCAGACCTTAAATCAATCAACAAGGATGTATCAGATTCAATGGTTGCAACAACAGACGTGGCTCGAAAGCTGTCAGAGGCAGTGGAGCAGATAGGAACAACACTTAGCCTTATTAATGAAATATCCGAATCAACTAATTTACTGGCATTAAATGCATCTATTGAAGCAGCAAGGGCAGGAGAGGCCGGCAAAGGCTTTGCGGTAGTGGCGCAGGAGGTAGGAAATCTGGCAAACAATACAAGGGAATCCCTTGAGGAGGTAGAGACAGTAATAGCAAGAGTACAGAGTAATGTAGATGAAATAATAATGCATGTGGGTGAAAACTCAACAAAGCTTGAGAAGCAGAACGAATATTTTACAAATGTATTTGCCGGAATAAAGGATATGACAGAGCTGCTTTTAGTATCGGCAGCTGCGGTAGGTACAATGGGAGAGGCCCACGGTAAGCAGGCTATGGTTATAAAAAATACCGTATCAATAAATAAGGAGATAGCCGAAAGCATAAGAAATGAAAACACCCAGTTTAATTGTATCAATGACATGGTAGAGAGCAATGTAAACGATATTTCAGAGATGACAGCCCAGATTAATGCAATTAACGAAATGGTTGACGAGATAAATAAGCTTTTAAAAAGTGAAGAATAGATTTATGAAAAGGGTAAGCAATATATTCAAAAGGGAATATGTACTTACCCTTATTATTTAGAATAATATTTAGAGTATTAATAAATTCAAATTGACAGCTTTTGTATAAAATGTTATGATTATAGCAATATGTAAGTCAAAAATATCTCAGTAAAATATAAAAATTAAAAAATAATATACATCAAAAGAGAAAATCAGTTACGTGTAAAACAAAATGTTTGTCTGCGTAATATAAGGAATTAAAAGTAATAGATAAAAGGATAAAAATTTTAAATAAAATACATTCAGATAAAATATACAGATAGATATTTGCTTATATATTAATTTAAAAAATTGAGGTATATGCGTATGAAGAATGTGATTATTGAAGGTACAGGCGTTTATATTCCAACTAATAAGGTATATAATGAGCAGTTGGATGAGCATTTTGAGAAAAGAGGACTTAGTGCACATAGTCTGATGAATCATTTGGGAAGAAGAAAGCGTTATTTCATCTCAGAAGGAGAAAATACAATTACAATGTCCATAAACGCAATTAATGACTGCGTGAAAAAAAACAACATTAATCTAAAGGAAATAGAGATGGTTGTTGTATGTACAGATACACCGGAGTATCTTTTTCCGTCAGATGCCATGAAAATAGTAGGATTATATGGTGAACAATTATCAAATGTAAAAACAGCATTCACATTAAACAGCAACTGCACAGGTATGATACAGGGAATTGATGTGGTATATAAATATATGAAGGCATCAGACATAAAGAAGGCGCTGGTAGTGGGATGCTTCTGTATAACGCCTATAGCGCTGTGGGCAGACACTGTAGTATATGCTACATTTGCGGATGCTGCGGCATGTGTTGCACTTACTATGAGTGATGGCGAGACAAGAAAGGGCTTTTTGGATACAAAGGTATCCGTGAATGCAGGCTATCACGAATATATTACATATCCTAAGTGCGGAATGTCAAAGGTTCCACTGAAGGCAATAGAGCCAAACGAAAAGAGGCTTGAATGGAATCCGTTTCCTATGGACTTTATTCCTGAGGAATGGACAAAGGCAATAAAAGAGGTGCTTGGACGGAACGGATTAGAAGCGAAGGACATTGATTATTATATATTTTCACAGCTTAGCGATGTGTATAATACGGAAACATTAAATTTACTGGGAATTTCACCTGATGATAAAAAGTATTTCTTTGTGGGTAAGGAGTACGGCTATACAGGCAATACCTGTCCTATATTATGCTTAAACCGCATGTGGGATATGTATTCACAGCCGGATACAAAAATTATTATTTGCACGGTAGGTGCAGGATATTCTATAATCGTACAATTATATCAATTTTAGGAGGATGAAAGTGACGTATGAGCGAAAATAAAAAGGTATATTTATCTGCGTTAGATGAATACATAAATAAGGTTTATATATTAGTCCTATTATTAGTACCGGGAGCATGCCAGTGTGCAGGAATTTTGTATACTTTTGAGAAATTCATGGGATGGCTGCCGGCAGTTAGCTGGATAGCGCTTATAATATTTGATGTTACTTGTCTTATTTATCTTGCAACAGGAATATTCTTTATTAAGACAGGATTTTCAAAAGGACTTGTTAAGGCGTCTAAGCTTAAGCTGGGAAAAATATTCCTTGTGGTAATAATGTTTATTCAGTTTAACTTTATTTTATATATGGTTCCTGCCAAGGATTTTTGGGGCTTTGCCTTTTTCTTTGTTATACTTACATCATTCTTTTTAGATTTTAAAATGGTAGCCATAACATCATTGGAAATTGCCGGCTCCCTTGTAGTGTCATGGATTGTAAGGGGAGATATACTGCTTCCTTTAAAGGATGAAATGTTTATTGCAAACATGCTTAACAGAATTGTTTGCGTAAGCCTTTCACTGCCAACAACAGTGCTTTTGACATATCTTATAAGCCGGTTTCTTGTTAATGCGAAGAAGGACGAAATGGAGCGTAATAACGAGCAGGTAAAAAATGTGCTTAATTCCGTACAGACATTGTCAGAAAATCTGTTCAGCGCAGGGAACGCCCTTTCGCAGATATCAGAAAATGAAAGCACATCAGTGGAGGAATTGTCAGCGACAAGCGAGCAGCTTGTTGAAAGCAGCAATGTACTCGGAAGCAAGACAGAGGAAAGCATGGCTAATCTTAATGAGCTTGACGAATGGAAGAATGTTGTCGCAGATAATGTGGAAAAGGTTGAAAGGACATCAAATGACTTACTTAACAAGTCAAAGGAGAATGAAAAGCTGTTATCAGACCTTAAGTCAATTAACAAAGAGGTATCAGATTCAATGGTTGCCACAACAGAAGTGGCGCAGAAGCTGTCAGAGGCAGTGGAGCAGATAGGAACAACTCTCAGTCTCATTAATGAAATATCTGCGTCAACCAATCTTTTGGCGTTAAATGCGTCTATTGAGGCGGCAAGGGCAGGAGAAGCAGGAAGAGGCTTTGCGGTAGTGGCGCAGGAGGTAGGAAATCTGGCAAACAGCACAAAGGAATCTCTTGACGAGGTAGAGACAGTTATAGCAAGAGTACAGAGCAATGTTGATGAAATAACAATGCATGTGGGTGAAAACTCAAGAAAGCTTGAGAAGCAGAACGAATACTTTACAAATGTATTTGCAGGAATAAAGGACATGACAGAGCTGCTTTTAGTATCGGCAGATGCCGTAAGCACAATGGGAGAGGCTCACGGTAAGCAGGCTATGGTTATACAAAATACTGTATCCATAAATAAAGAGATAGCTGAAAGCATAAGAAATGAAAACACCCAGTTTAATTCTATCAATGACATGGTAGAGAGCAACGTAAACGATATTTCAGAAATGACGGCGCAGATTAATGCAATTAACGGAATGGTTGATGAGATTAATAAGCTTTTAAAAAGAGAGGAGTAAATAAAAGCAGCATAAAAATATATAACGAAGAGCCTGTTGACGGAAGCTTTAAAACCGGCAGAATAGTTTATCTGCCATATTCGTCAGCAGGTTCTTTTTTGCTGTCATTATAAATTATGGAAAATAGCGGATACAGATAAAATAAAGTTTCAACTAATGGTAGAAGGAGTTTCAACCAATGGACTATTGCTTAAAAAATTAAAATAAGTTATTATTAATAAAGCACATCAAGAGCTTTAGCTTAAGAGCTTTAGCTCTTTTAGTTCTTATAGAAAAAGCTGAAAGGAAAAATATTTATGACGGATGCAAAGGATAAAAGTAAAAAGGACGGAAAGCCTAAATATAACATGTGGCAGAATTGCGGATATATGATTGGCATGGCTTGGAGGGAAAAAGAAAAAAAGGTTTTGGTTTTGTCATTTTTAACAGCGTTATTTACAGTGGCAGTCAATTTAATTAATCTTTATATTTCACCGTCCGTTTTATCAGCAGTTGAAAACAGAGCTTCAATATCCCGGCTCATAATTATAGTATTGGTATTTGCAGGACTGCTGATGATATGTAATGGAGCCTTGGCGTATATTGACAGAAATATACAATATGGAAGAATACAGGTAAGAATGGCTGTTATTGCGGCGCTTAACAAAAAAGCGGCAACAACCTCATATCCTAACGTTTTTGATGAGAAATTTATAAAGCTGCTTACAAAGTCAGGTGATGCTACATGCAGCAATTCTCAGGCAACAGAAGCCATTTGGATTACCGTGACAAACTTATTTAAAAATATTTTAGGCTTTATTATTTATATGCTACTGCTTTTTTCTCTTGATTTTTGGCTGCTTATAGTCATTGTCGCTACCACGTTAACAGGTTATTTTATCGGTAAGCGTGTAAATGAATATGAATATCGTCATCGTGAAGAGCTTTCGGAATATGAAAGCAAAATGTGGTATATAAACGGAAGGGCTGAAGATTTTGGAGTGGCTAAGGATATTCGCATTTTTGGCATGAGAGCGTGGCTTGAAGAGCTTTCAAGAAAGGCTATGGAAGCGTTTACGTCATTTCATAGAAAGGCAAACGGAATTTATATATGGGGAAGGATTGCAGACCTTATTCTTGCATTTATACGAAACGGAATCGCATACGCATACCTGATTACCATGGTATTAGATAACGGACTTAGCGCTTCAGAATTTTTATTATATTTTTCCGCTGTGGGCGGCTTTACGTCATGGGTATCGGGAATACTGGGAGACTTATCGGTTATGCACCGCCAAAGCTTAGATATATCTACCGTAAGAGAATGTATTGAATATCCTGAGCCATTTAAATTTAATAAAGGAGAGCCTCTTTATCCGGACAACGAAAAGGAATATGAGCTTAAGCTTGTGAATGTATCATTTAAATATCCTGAAAGTGAAGAATACGTTCTTGAACATATTAATCTTACTCTTAAGCCGGGGGAAAAGCTGGCGGTTGTGGGGCTTAACGGAGCAGGAAAGACAACCCTTGTTAAGCTTATGTGCGGATTTTACGAGCCGACCTTAGGAAAGGTGCTTCTTAACGGAAGGGATATAAGAGAATATAACAGACGGGATTACTATAAAATGTTCTCGGCGGTTTTTCAGAGCTTTTCCCTTCTTGCTGCGACAATAGCAGCTAATGTAGCCCAGTCTGAGGACTCCATTGATATGGAAAGGGTCAGGGAATGTGTAAATCAGGCTGGTCTCCTTGAAAAAACACAGTCGCTGCCTGACGGATTTGAAACATATTTAAACAGGTCAGTTTATGAAAACGCAGTTATGCTTTCGGGAGGAGAAACCCAGAGGCTTATGCTGGCGAGAGCATTATATAAGGAAGCGCCTATTATAATACTTGACGAGCCTACGGCAGCCCTTGACCCTATTGCAGAGGCAAATTTGTATCAGAAGTATAATGAAATGACATTGGGAAAATCCTCAGTTTATATATCTCACAGGCTTGCTTCCACGAAGTTTTGCGACCGGATTATTTTCATAGAAGATAACAGGATAACGGAGGAGGGTACGCACCAGGAACTTATTAATAAAGGCGGCAGATATTCAGAGCTGTTTTTAGTTCAAAGCAAATACTATAGAGATGAGGTCAGTGAAAATGAAGAAAGTAAGAGATAAAAAAGAAATTTCCTTGAGGGTTTCCCATAAAGAGGCATACATTATAAACAAAAAAGCCTTTAAATTAATTTATAGTCATTATCCTCAAATGATTATATCATGGATTGCGTGTGTTATTTGGAATGCTCTTACACCTTACGCTTCAATATATCTGTCTGCATTGATTATTGAGGAAATTTCCACAGACAGAAATCCTGAAAAGCTTAAAAGCCTTGTGATAATTACTTTAACAGTAACAGCCGCCATATCGCTTATAAACGCCTTTCTTTCAAAATGGAAGGATACGCAATGCGCAGGAATGTTTTATAAGGTAAACAGAATTCTTGCAAACAAGCTTCTTGACATGGATTATGTAACTATTGATGACATTAAAACCCATGAAAGGCTTTCAACAATAAAGCAAAATCAAAATGGGGGAGGCTGGGGACTTATCAGGGTTATATGGAATTACGATTCAATTATTTCTGCCATTTTTACCTTTATCGGAGGTATTGCGCTTACAGTTTCCCTGTTTGTCAAAGCTGTTCCCCAAGGCTCAGGCAGGCTTACGGCGCTTAATAATCCGGTGTTTATTTTTGCAGTTATTGGCATAATGCTGTTGGTTACATGTATTTCCCCTGCATTATCAAACAAGGCAGGAAGCTATTATGCAAACAGGGCCGAAAATCATAATCTGGGAAACCGTCTTTTCGGTTTTTTCGGGTGGCTTGGGCACAGTCGGGAATATGCATCAGATGTGAGAATTTATCGTCAGGATTTAATATGTGATAAGTATAATAGTGACAAAACAAATACCTTTGGCTCAAAGGGAATCTTTGCAAGGATGGCAAAGGGACCGGTAGGCTTGTATAATGCCGCAGCCGCTGTTGTGTCAGTGATATTTACGGGAGTTGTCTATATTTTTGTATGTCTTAAGGCTTATGGAGGCGCCTTTGGCGTAGGTCTGGTCACACAGTACATAAGCTCAATAACAAAGGTATCCGCAAGTGTTTCACAGCTTATTGAGACAGTGGGGGATATGAGAAATAACGCTTCATTTCTTAAGCCGGTATTTGATTTTCTTGAAATACCGAATACCATGAGACAGGGAGATAAAGCGATAGAAAAGAATGACTGTATTGATTATGAAATAGAGTTTAGGAATGTTTCCTTTAAGTATCCGGGAAGTGACGAATACGCATTGAAAAACGTCAGTATGAGACTTAAGGCAGGAGAAAGGCTTGCTGTCGTGGGTGAAAACGGAAGCGGGAAGACAACCTTTATAAAGCTTTTATGCCGCCTTTACGAGCCTACGGAGGGAATGATACTTCTTAACGGTATAAATATAGCAGATTATAATTATTTAGAATATTTATCAATGTTTTCCGTTGTATTTCAGGACTTTAGGCTGTTTGCCTTTACCCTTGGACAAAATGTAGGTACAAGGGTTGAATATGACAAGGAAATTGTCGAAAGCTGCCTTTGTAAGGCAGGTTTTGGCGAGCGTCTTAATAAAATGGAGGAGGGAACGGAAACATACATATATAAGGAATTTAGTAAAAAGGGAGTGGATATTTCAGGCGGGGAGGCTCAGAAAATAGCTCTTGCCAGAACTCTTTACAGAGCTTCACCTTTTATAATTCTTGACGAGCCGACGGCGGCTCTTGACCCTGTTGCAGAGTCGCAGGTTTACAGTAATTTTAATGATATTGTGGGAGATAAGTCTGCCATATACATAAGCCACCGCCTTTCCTCATGCCGCTTCTGCAACGATATTGCAGTATTCCATAAGGGAGAGCTTGTGCAGAGGGGAAGCCACGAGAGCCTTAAGGAGGATGCAGGAGGAAAGTATTACGAGCTGTGGAATGCGCAGGCCCAGTATTATAATTCATAGAAATACCTTATGCATAACGCTGGCTTGTTCAGCTTTTAAGGCGATAGCATAAAGGATAGCAATCAAAAATTTGGCAGAGCCAAATTATAAAGTGCCGCTGCCCCGCGGCACTTTTTTTAGCGAAGTATTTGGATTCTGTACGCAGTAGTCTGAGGCGGTATGCTCATTGTCATAAATGCTGCGTGAGTTACCCTGACCCTCATACCCGGAACAAGAGATGAAAATCTTGTGCTTCTGCCAAACGGCGTTAATATAACTGCATTTGGAGCAACATTAAATCTTATGACAGACGATAAATTTGAATTAGTCATAACGGTAATAAAGAGGTTAGTACTGTCAGTGTTAATAATCCTTCCGACGGTTGTATTATTCATGGAAGGACGGTTTACTACCTGTATAACAAATGCCTGTGACTGTGGAGGAATGCTTCTTGTCATGGCAGCAGAGAAGGATGCGTTTATAATCATTCCGGGCTGCAGCTCATCTGCAGATATGGAATTTCCGCGCTGGCCTATAATTATTGTGTCTCTGTCTGCAATTAATGTAACAGTTTTTTCCCTGTTATTACATCTGACACATTCGTCATATGATATGGTTATAAAGCTTGTTGTGCGGTTAGAGGATATATTTTGTATAACGGCGTTAAAGGCATTGATAACAAAGTCATTTCCTATAAAGGCATTTATATCCTGTAATGTATCTGTATTATTAAATTCATCATTGAGGGAAGCGTTAAACGTATTAAAGTTGTTTATGTTATCCATAATTTTACCTCCGGATAAGTATTTAAATATAGAAATCCTCGTTATAGTATATGCGGAGGATAATATAAGGTTACGGTTATATACATGACATGGGAATGTAATTAGGTGAGAGTCAAGAATGAAAAATAGTGTTAGATATAAAATATAAAATAAGAAAAATTGTTTGTTTTATGGTATAATGTTGACGCAGAAGGACATTGCGTCAACTTATGATTCCATGTGTGCTAAAGCACGTAAAATTATGGTATAATAGTTTCGGCACAGCCGAAACATGCAAGTTGCTCTGCAACTTTTTATGTGCAAAAAACTGCACGGGAATATGGTATAATAGTTTGAAACATGCAAGTTGTTCTGCAAACTTGTGAATGTGCGGCCCATAAATCCGTGGGGAAATGAGGAGAAACATGGAAATTAAAAATAATAAACCTTCGGGAACAATAATGTTCCATATAAATAATCTTAAAAAGGAAAAGCAGCTTAAAGAGCTTTCCAGAAGCTTAGGTTTTGTCACAAGAGCCATTAAGCAGCAGGATATAAATAAGTCTGTAGGCAGCATATGCCTGCAGGGAGGAATTAAAGGCGGAAGCTTGGTTTCAAAAGGGGAAAAAATAAAAGCGCCTGATAAATATAAGCTTCCCGAGCTGTTTATTTTTTCAGGGCTGTCTGACGAAAATATTGATAAATTTCTTGAAGAATACAGGAAGTCAGGAATAGAGCCGGTAGGCTTAAAGGCGGTAGTGACGCCGACAAATATATCATGGAGCATATATGAGCTTGTGTGTGAGCTGGAAAAGGAAAAAAGCATTGGATTGTGATTTTACAAAAGGAAATATAACTAAAAATCTTTTAAAATTTTCACTTCCCCTAATGGCAGGAAATCTTTTGCAGCAGCTTTATAATATAGCTGATACCCTTATAGTGGGAAGATATCTGGGAGAAAATGCCTTAGCGGCAGTCGGCTCCTCGTATACGCTTATGGTATTTCTTACCTCCATATTGTCGGGACTGTGTATGGGAAGTAGCGCATATTTTTCCATGCAGTTTGGAAAAAAGGATGATGATAGGCTGAAAAAGGGAATTTTCATGTCGTTTATCGTTATAGGAATAATATCGCTGGCGATTAATATAGCAGCCTTTACAGGCATTGACGCAATAATATGGTTTATGAGAGTAAAGGGAGCTATAGTAAAGGAGCTTATGAGGGAATATTTGCTTTGTATATTCTCAGGGATACCTGCCGTATTTTTGTACAATTATTTTGCAAATCTCTTAAGGTCTGTTGGCAATTCCATGATTCCACTTGTTTTTCTTGGAATATCGGCAGGTTTGAACATAGCCTTAGATTTGCTTTTTGTCATAGGCTTTAATCAGGGGGTAATCGGCGCTGCTGCGGCGACAGCTATAGCCCAGTATGTGTCAGGCGTGGGAATTACAGTATATTACGCTGTAAAATGCAGTCAACTCCATATAAAAAAAGTACATATGAGATGGGAGGGCAGTATATTAAAGGAAATTACAGGCTTGTCAGTTCTTACATGCGTACAGCAGTCGGTTATGAACTTTGGAATACTTATGGTGCAGGGGCTTGTAAACAGCTTTGGAACAGTGGTGATGGCAGCCTTTGCAGCAGCGGTAAAAATAGACTCATTTGCCTATTCTCCCGTTCAGGATTTTGGAAATGCCTTTTCTACATATGTTGCGCAAAATTACGGCGCAGGAAAGATGGACAGGATAAAAGAAGGAATGAAAAAAGCAGTTCTTCTTGTGTTTGTATTCTGTATGGCTATAAGCGGTGCTGTATATGTTTTTGGAAGCAGATTAATGTCATTGTTTGTTGACAGTTCTAATACAGATGTTATAGCCGTGGGAGCAGGGTATCTCAGGGTGGAGGGAGCATTTTATTTTGGTATAGGACTGCTGTTTATATTTTACGGATATTTCAGGGCAGTGGGAAAGCCGTCTGTTTCAGTGGCCCTTACTGTTATTTCGCTTGGAACAAGGGTTGCGCTTGCATATATGCTGGCGGCCTTTTTGAAGGTGGGAGTAATTGGAATATGGGCGGCGGTGCCTGTCGGGTGGCTGCTTGCTGATATTGCGGGAGCGGTATTTTTAAAAAAACATAGAAAGACATATACAAGCTAATATATTATTTGAGAAAATTAAGAAAGCGAGGTATTTAAAATGAACACCCCAAAACCATTAAAAGCAGGAGACAAGGTTGCAATAGTCAGCCTTTCGAGCGGAATGCTTGGCGAGGAATATTGCAGTCACAATATAGAAAAGGGTATAAAAAGATTAGAGCAATTCTCTCTAAAGCCTGTTTTTATGCCTAATGCCCTTAAAGGAGTAAAATATCTGCATGAGCGCCCTGAAAAAAGAGCGGAGGATTTAAAGAGCGCATTCACGGATACCTCCATAAAAGGCATTATCTGCTCCATAGGCGGCGACGATACATATCGTCTGCTTCCATATCTTATGGAGGATGAGGAATTTAAAAAAGCAGTATCAAATTCGCCGAAGCTGTTTACAGGCTTTTCCGACACAACCATAAATCATCTCATGCTTTACAGGCTTGGACTTCAAACCTACTATGGACCATGCTTTATCTGTGATTTAGGCGAGATAGCAGATGAAATGCTGCCCTATACAAAAAGAGCCTTCAGCGGGTACTTTGAAGATTACAGAACGTGGACAATTACCCCAAGCGATATATGGTATGAGGAAAGAAAGGATTTTTCTGCGGCGGCATTAGGAACAAATCGCGTGGAGCATAAGGAAGCTCATGGCTATGAGCTTTTACAGGGAAATCCCATATTTGAAGGGGAGCTTTTGGGAGGCTGTCTTGAAAGCATTTATGATATATTAACCTCGACAAGATATAGTGACGAGGGTGATATATGCAAAAAATATAATATTTTTCCAGATAAAGATATATGGAAGGGAAAAATAATGTTTTTGGAAACCTGTGAGGAGAAGCCTGCTCCGGAAACTGTTTTTGAAGAGCTTAAGGCTATTGAAGAAACAGGCGCATTTGACGCTGTAAGAGGAATTATTGTAGGAAAGCCACAGGATGAAAAATATTATGAAGAGTATAAGGAAATTTACAGGGAGCTTCTTGGAAAGCATGAAATATCAATTTTATATAACGTGAATTTTGGACATGCAGCTCCAAGAGCAGCGCTTCCCTATGGAGCCATGGCAAGGGTAAATTATGACAAACAGGAGATTTCCTTTATAAAATAATAATACGGACATGACTTTTTTCAGCTAATGCTTATAATGTACTTATAAGGCTTAAGGTAAAAAATAAGAGAGGAAGAAACCAATATGAAAATTACCAACATGAGAGTGCAGTGCCTGAGCAATCCAATAGGAATTCAGGAGTTAAATCCTGTGCTAAGCTACACGCTAAAGCCGGAGGATTTGGAAAAAACAGAGGAAGGGAGCATACATATTTGTCAAAGCAGGTATCGCATACTGGCGGCGTCAAAAAAGGAGCTTCTATATGATGATATTGGCGATTTATGGGATTCCGGCACAGTAGAGCAGCAGGAAACCTTTGGGATTGTTTACAGGGGAAGAAAGCTTTCCTCAAGGGAAAAGGCTTACTGGAAGGTAAAGGTATGGGACAATGAAGGACACGCTTCCTGCTGGAGCCATATTTCCTCATGGGAAATGGGATTATTCAGTGAAGACTGGAATGGGGAATGGATTGGACAGGGAGATGACTACGATGGCGATAAATCGTCGTCGCCTATGTTTGTTTGTGATTTTACCGCCGATATATCGGATATTAAGCATGCGCGTCTGTATATAAGCGGTCTTGGAATTTTTCAGGCATATTTAAACGGGAAAAAAATATTGGAAAATCTTTTTGAGCCGGGGGAAAGCGACGCTGCAAAAACGGTTTATTATGTTACCTATGACGTAAGCGAAATGCTGATAAACGGTGACAATGCTTTGGGAGTGATACTTGGAAACGGCCAGTATACTAATTTTCAATATAATCCTGTTATGACAAATCCCGACGGAACACTTAATCCTGCCCACAGGTATCAGAAGAATGACGGAGGCTTTATTAAGCCGGGAATAAGCGGCAATAAAAAGCTGATTGCGCAGCTTGAAATAACTTATAAAAACGGAGAAAGAGTTACGGCAGTATCCTCCGGCAAAGGCTGGAGATGGACAGAGGGACCTGTGGTTTTTCAGAACTGGTACGGAGGAGAGGACTATGACGCAACAAAGGAGATACAGGACTGGAATATGCCCGGAGGCGGCAGAAATGGCTGGAAGCCGGCAGTCATAATGGCTTCGCCTAAAGGCAGGCTTATTGGAAGGGAGTTTCTTCCTATTAAAATAATGGAGAAAATACCGGCAAAAAGCGTGAGAAGGTTAAAAAACGAAAATTTTCTTGTAGATATGGGCAGAAACGGAGCAGGCTTTCCGGAAATAAACCTTATGACAAGCCCGGAAATGAGAGGAATGTGGATTAAAATGTATCCTGCCGAGCTGCTTAATGAGGATAAGGAGGGAGTAAACCAAGCCTCCTGTACACAGAGCTGGAGTGAAAGGTTTCAGTGCGCTATTATTGATTCCTACAGGATAAAGGGAACAGGCAATGAAACATGGCATCCGTCTTTTTGCTATCAGGGCTTTCAATATGTTGAAGTAGAAGGCTGGCAGCAAGAATTAACTGCAGAAAACTTTAAATATTGTATTATCCGCACAGCTAACGATAAATTGGGATATATTAAGAGCTCAAATGAAAGGCTTAACAAAATAAATCAAATGGTGGAACATTCTATGGAAAGCAATATGTTTGGAGCCTTTACCGATTGTCCCCAGATTGAAAAGCTGGGCTGGATTGAAACGAGCCATCTGATGTTTCGCTCATTGGCAGGTACTTACGATATAAGCTCATGGATGAGGAAAATAATACATGATATTACAGATTCACAGCTTGACAGGGAGCAGGCAGAATATGAAAATAACGAGCCGGAGGGCTATGTTCCCGCTATTATTCCCGAGTATCAGAGGATTGTAGGGCTGCACCGGGACCCTAATTGGAATGGAGCGTGTATATTTACCCCGTGGGAGTATTATATGTACTATGGAGACAAAACAATACTTAAAAAATGCTATCCGGTAATGAAAAATTATCTTAAGTATCTTAATGGCTGCGTTAAAAACGGAGTACTTGAGGATTATGCCCAAATGGGAGAATGGGGAGAGCTTCACGGAAATACGCCTTCGGTTTTGGTTGCTACCTGCGCCTATTATAAAATGCTAAGGATTATGGAGAAGGCAGCGCGCATTATGGAGGATGAGACAGAGGCCCTTTCAATGAAGGATATGGCAGAGCTTACAAGAGCTGCATTTTATAACCACCCGGAGTGCTATGACAGCCAGACAAAAAGCTATGGAAGCGGAAGCCAGTCAAGCTATGGATACGTCCTTTCCGTAGGGTTAGTGCGTGACGGACAAATACCGGAAACCGTAGAAAAGCTTGTGGAGGTAATAAAAAATAATGATTATCATCTGTCATCAGGGGAGGTAGGCTTAAAGCAGGTATTTCTGGCCCTTGCAGAAAACGGTAGAAATGACGTGATATATAAGATGATAATGAATAAGACAGCTCCAAGCTATGGCTTTTTTGCCGATATGGGCTTAACCACCCTGCCGGAATATTGGAATTGCCATGAGCTTTGGAACGGAATGGTAAGAAGCTTCAATCATGCAATGATGGGACATGTAAAGGAATGGCTGTCCTTTTATATGCTGGGAGTAAAGCCGCTTGAGCCGGGCTTTTCAAAGGTAAAAATATCTCCTTATCTGCCGGAGGATATTGACAGGCTTGAGGGTGAGGTTTCAACACCGTACGGGAATATATATGTGCTGTGTGAAAGGACGGATAAAGTGGTCAGGGTGAAAACAAAAGCGCCGTACGGTATTTGTGTAATGGATTAAATATATTATAAAAACAGACTGCCCCATTTACATGATGTTTAAAATCATGTAAACAGGGCAGCCTTTTTAAAAACTTATCTGCAGTGTCCGCCTCTATGACCGCTTCCGTGTCTGTTTCCATTTGCGTGATGGGATGTGTAATTATCACAGATACCGTCATCATCAGCGTCGGTAAAATACCTGCCGCAGTCAGGATTTGTCGTGCAGTAGCCGTCGCATATACCATTATTATGAGCGTAGCCGCAATTATTATCGTAATAATCGCAAACGCCGTTATTGTCCAAATCAGTGTAATTTTGTCTAACCTCCGGAGCAGCTTTTAATGAGTTTGGAACAATAATTGACAATGCAATGGTTATTGCTAAGATTCCTAAGGATATTGTTCTCATATTGCCTTCCTCCATTATATAGTATGGTTATATATACCTTTAAAATACCACAAATATAAAAATAAGTAAATAGCAATTTCCTGCTTTTATAAACTTATTGTCTAAAATGATTTTTTAATGATTTTTTAATATTTATCATGTTATACTCTACCCATAAAAGGAAAGGAGCACAAAGAAAATGTTTTTTAGAATACTTAAGCGGGAGCTGAAAAGAAAAAAGACAATGAATATAATACTTCTCCTGTTTATTATATTGGCGGCAATGTTTATAGCAAGCGGCATAAATAACATGACGTCAGTTATGACAGCCCTTGACGGATACTTCAAAAAGGCTAATGTGCCCGACTATTGGTTTGCCACCGCATATGAGGAGGAAATAAACAGGTATAAGGAATTTGCAAAAGAAAACGGTTATGAATATGCCATAACGCCTCTTATGCAGATAAATCCCCAAAATATAATAATAAAAGGAGAGAAATTTGATTATTCAAACACAAGCTGCGTTTCAGCCATTAGCAATAGTCCTAAGGTGTTTGATAAAAATGATAATGAGGTAAAGCATATTAACGACGGAGAAATATATGTGACGGCAGAACAGGCAAGTTCAGATAAAAATGATTTTTCCTTAGGAAACACAATAACCATAACAGAAAACGGAAAAACGAAAACCTTTACCATAAAGGGCTCGGTAAAGGATGCATTGTTTGGCTCGTCAATGGTTGGAATGACAAGATTTCTTATAAGCGATAACGATTATGCATTCTTTAAAAATGAACAGGCTAAAGAGTGCTATTCTGTAAGCATATATACAAATGATGATGCTTACTATGAAAAATATCTAAATCTTGAGCTGAACACGATTTTTAACATAAATAAATCAGGCATAAGAATGATGTACATGATGGATATGCTTATGGCGGCAGTATTTCTTGTGGTAAGCATATGCCTTATACTGATTTCCATGGTTATATTAAGATTTACAATAAACTTTACCATGAGTGAGGAATTCAGAGAAATAGGCGTAATGAAGGCTATAGGCTTAAAATGTAAAAATATACGCAGGCTTTATATAATAAAGTATTTAGTCATATCTGTAGCGGGAGCTTCAGCCGGCTTTGCCTTAAGCATACCATTTGGAAATATGATGCTTAAGGATGTGTCAGAAAATATTGTAATACAGGGAGCGGGAGGCGTATGGCTGAATGGCGTGTGCGCTGCATTTACGGCGGCGGTTGTAGTGCTGTTTTGCTTTATGTGTACCGGAAAAATTAAGAGATTTTCTCCTATAGATGCAATAAGAAACGGTCAAAGCGGGGAAAGGTTTAAGGCAAAAAGCCGGCTTTCCCTTGAAAAAAGCCGAATCAAGCCCCTTGTTTTTATGGCTCTTAACGATATATTAAGCGGAGTCAGGAGATTTATTTCTATGATACTTATATTTGCGCTGGGACTTCTGCTTATAGTCATACCTGCAAATACGGCAAATACATTACAGTCTGAGGGTATAATAAAGTGGTTTAATATGTCGGAATGCGACGTTGTGTTAACTGATGAAATGATGCTTCAGGGTGATGGAAACACAAAGGAAATGTTGATAAAAAAACTGGAGGAGGTAAAAAAATTTCTTAAGGAAGAAAATATTGAGGCGGATGTATATCAGGAGATTATGTTCAGAATGACTGTTCATAAGGATAATAAGAAGGCTTCCTCTCTGGCGTTTATCGGTATTAACGGAGTTACCTGCAGTGATTATGATTATCTTGAGGGAGACGCGCCCCAGGATGTAAATGAGGTAGCGGTGACAAAGTTTACATGCGACAAGATAGACGCTCATATAGGCGACTATGTATATATTAATAACGGAAAAGAAACAAAAAAATATATTATAACCGCAATATACCAGTCTCTTAACAATCTGGGGGAGGGAATAAGATTTTATCAGGAGGAGAATCTTGATTTCAGCTATGCCGCAGGCTGCTTTGGAGTTCAGATAAGGTATAGGGATAATCCTGATTCAAAGGAGATAGGGGAAAGAAAGAATCTTTTGTCAGAAAAATATCCGGGCGTAAAAGCGTTTACGGCAGGAGAGTACGCCAATTATATGATAGGTGATGTGGCAGCTCAGATTGACAGTATAAAGCTGTTAATATTTATAGTGGTCGCCGTAATAAATATGCTGGTTACTGTGCTTATGGTAAAAAGCTTTATTACTAAGGAGAAAAATGAGATAGCGCTTCTCAAGGCATTAGGCTTTAAAAACACTTATATAGTAGGCTGGCAGACCCTTAGAATAGGAATAGTGTTTATAATTTCAATGCTCATAGTGTCAGCAGTATCGTTACCGCTTTCAAAGCTTATAATTACCCCTATATTCAGAATGATGGGAGCAGAGAACATGAAATTTAAAATAAATCCGGCAGAGATATATATAATTTATCCGGTTATAATTTTTCTGGTAACTACGCTTTCTGCCATGCTTACAGCGCTGCAGGCAAGAAAGATAACTACGTCAGACATATCAAATACAGAGTAGGAGAGGATTAAAATGGAAAAAATATTAGAAGTAAAGGATTTATGCAAGACATATATTGTAAATAAGAGACAGAATAATGTTCTGAAAAATGTCAGTTTTTCTGTAATGGAAGGGGAAATGGTTGCTGTTATGGGACCGTCAGGCTCAGGAAAATCAACCCTTCTGTATACTGTGTCAGGCATGGATAACATGACGGCTGGGGAGAGCGTTTTTTGCGGAAAAAGTATATCTGCCCTCCCGGAAAATGAGCTTTCAGACCTTAGGCTTGACAGGATGGGATTTATTTTTCAGCAGATGTATATGCTTAAAAATTTAACGGTCTTTGACAACATACTGTTGCCGTCCCTTTCCTCAAAGGCAAACACAAAAAGCAGACAGGAAAAAATAAGGTACGGACAGGATTTAATGAGAAAGCTTGGGATTATAGATATAGCCGACAATGATATAAACGAGGTTTCGGGAGGACAGCTCCAGAGAGCGTGTATATGCAGAAGCATGATAAACAATCCTAAAATGATATTTGCCGACGAGCCTACGGGAGCGTTAAACAGGGCGTCATCAGAGGAGGTAATGAATGAGCTTAAAAAGCTTAATGACGAGGGGACTGCCATTATGCTTGTAACCCACGACGTAAAGGTTGCGGCTAAGTGTACGAGAGTTATGTATATAGTTGACGGAAATATAAAGGGTGAGTATAATCTTGGTAAGGAGGAAAAAGAGACTTCTTTTAGGGACAGGGAAAGAATGCTTAGTAACTGGCTTATGGAGATGGGATGGTAAAAAATGACGGATATACTTATTGTGGAGGATAATAAGGAGCTGGCGGAGGTGCTGGGTGATTTTCTCAGGGCGGAGGGATATATAGTATCAACGGCCTTAAGCGCAGAGCATGCTGTTTCTATGTTTGAAAGGTATGGAGCTAAGCTTGTCATACTTGATATTATGCTGCCCGGGGCTGACGGCTTTGAGGCGCTTAGAAGAATAAGGGAAAATGACAATACGCCGGTAATTATAGTAAGCGCAAAAACGGAAAAGGACGATAAGCTGAACGGTCTGATGCTTGGAGCCGATGATTATATAGAAAAGCCGTATGATATAGATATACTTATGGCAAAGGTACGGGGAATATTTAAAAGAAGATATCAGACTGACAGTATAGTGTGCGGGGATTTAACCCTTGACAGGATAAAATGTACAGCCAAAAAGAAGGACAGACTGCTTAATCTTAATACAAAGGAATTTGCGCTGCTTTTATATCTGGTGGAAAACAAGGGAAGGGCGGTCAGCAAGGACACCTTATTTAATAAAATATGGGGCTTTGACAGCGAGAGCGAGCAGCAGACACTTACGGTACATATAAAGTGGCTGAGGGAAAAGCTTGAGGACAATCCAAAGCAGCCAAAGCATATTATAACCGTGTGGGGAGTAGGCTACAGGTATGAGGAATAGGTGACATATAAATGAAAGCATATAATAAATATATGATATGGGCCGTGATTATTGCGCTGTCAGCTATAATAGGTATAAATACTGCCATATTACATGGAGACAGCTATAACAGCCGCAGATACATGGTGGAGATTGAGCGGGCGGCAAAGGAAATAGGGGAGCTAAAAAGTATTGATTTGGAAAAATATCCTCTTATACATGAAATAGAAAAGTCATCTGAAATAACAGATGACTTTTTGGCAGGTTCAAATTACGATTACGTCATAAGAAAAATAGATAATATATATTACAGATTTGATTATATAAGAGAAGACGCAACAGATAAAAGGCTTCTGCTCCTGGTAAATCTGATTATGGCCATAGCGTCGGTACTGATTTTCGGAATGTTCGTTTTTGTTAAGCATATAATATTAAAGCCCTTTAACAGACTGAATAATGTTCCCTATGAGCTGGCGAAAGGAAATCTAAATGTTCCTTTAAAGGAGAATAAAAGCAGATTTTTTGGAAGGTTTGTATGGGGACTTGATTTACTTAGGGAAAAGCTTGAAAAGCAGAAGAAAGAGGAGCTTGATTTACAAAAGGAAAAGAAAACTCTTATTTTATCTATTTCCCACGATATAAAAACGCCTCTCTCAGCTATAAAGCTGTATTCAAAGGCGTTGTCAAAGAATTTGTACAGGGATGAGAATAAGAAACAGGAGATATATGAAATACTGGGGAAAAAGGCAGATGAAATTGAAGCCTTTGTGTCTGATATTATATTGGCGTCAAGGGAGGATTTTTTAAGGCTTACGGTAAATTCGGGAGAGTTTTATCTTAAGGAGCTTATGAAGGCCGTGGAGAGCTATTACGGTGAAAAGCTTGAAATCAACAGAACGGAATTTCTCATATATAAATATAGCGACTGCATATTAAAGGGAGATTTTGACAGAAGCGTTGAGATTATACAGAATATAATAGAAAATGCCATAAAGTACGGCGACGGCAGCTTTATTGGAATAGATTTTATTGATGAGGAGGATTGCAGGCTTATATCAGTTATAAACAGCGGAGCAACCCTGAAGGAGAGCGAACTGCCCCACATATTTGACAGCTTTTGGCGGGGCTCAAATTCAGAGGGTCATTACGGCAGCGGATTAGGACTGTATATATGCAGGCAGCTTATTAAGAAAATGGGCGGAGATATATTTGCGTGTATTGAAGGAGATATGGTAAAGGTAACCGTAGTTTTCAGGAAGGGATAGGAAGTCATAAAACATTGAATAAATTTATAATATATACTTTAAATTATAAGAAAAAAGTGGTAAGATAATAACAGGTATTCAGAAAAACCGTTGAATAATTTTTGTTTATGTAAAATGCTACAGAAGCGAGGAGATAAGATTATGTTGATGACACTAATACCATTATTTGATGAAAATATGACAGTATGCGCATATTCATTATTTACACAAAAACAAAATAAATTTATTAATACCAGAGCGCTGGGAATGGGAGAAATGGATGGAGTGACACAGCTTGAGGGACTTGAGATTATTGAGAGCATGGGCTTAAATACCATATCCTCAGACAAGGAGGTATTTATCCCTATAAATAATATATCTATATTTGCAGATATAGAGTCCCAGTGTACGAAGCATCAGGGAAGGGTAGCCTTTCTCATTGACAATACCATACTTCCTGAGGATATGTACGTAAACAGGATTTTGGAGCTTAAGAAAGCAGGCTTTAATCTTGCCATCAGAAAGCTTGAGGTAAAGAAGTACCAGGAATATGCCCGTATACTTCAGTATGTGGATTATATGTTCCTTGACCATAAGCGTATAAATATGGACAGCGCCCGTATATTTTTTTCAAAGATGTATCCGCAGATTAAGCTGTGCGCAGGAAATATTGACACACAGGAAACCTTTGAGGCGTTAAAGGCATCAGGCGGTTATCAGTTTTATGAGGGAGAATTTTACCGTACTCCCGTAACTAAGGGAGAGCATGAGGTAGCGCCCCTTAAGGTTAATTATGTAGAGCTTTTGAATATGGTAAACAAAGAAGACTTTGAGCTTACTACCGCCGCAGATATTATAGGAAGAGACACGGCTCTTGCCATTGACCTTCTGAAGGTGGTAAACAGGGTTGCAAGAAATTCAGAGATTATATCCATAAAATATGCGGCGGCAATGCTTGGACAGAAGGAGCTTAAGAGATGGATAAATACGGTAGTTGCAAATAAGCTTTATTCAAATAAGCCAAATGAGGTTACAAGGCTTTCACTTCTGCGGGCAAAGTTTGCAGAAAATCTTGCGCCGTTATTTGAGCTGGCAATGAAAACGCAGGAGCTGTTTCTTATGGGACTTTTTTCAGTCCTTGACCTTATTATGGAGAAGCCTATGGAGGAGGCTCTTAAGGTTATACAGGTGTCAAAGGACATAGAGGATGTTCTTATTAAGGGAGAAGGCATACTGGCGCCGTTATACGGATTTATGATAGATTATGAAAATGCCAACTGGCAGGAGGTCTCAAGAATCATGGTAGTGGAAAATATTTCCATGGATGACGTGTCAAAGGCGTATATTGGCGCGTTAGAGTGGTACAGGGATTTGTTTGCAGATTAATAAAATATTGGAGGATAAAACTATGGAAGAAAAGCGTAGGGCAAAGAGAATGAAGGTTGATATGATGCTGGAAATCTCAAATCTGTTTAAGCAGGATAATATTGTTATAAAGAATATTGACGCGTCCATAAGAGTGGCAAATATATCAAAAAGCGGTATTGGATTTGAGTCAAAGGCCGATTTGCCTGTCGGATATTACTTTAACGCCAAGATAGAGCTTGGGGGCAGTGAAAACGCATTGTTTGCAGTTATTCAGATTATCAGGTCTGAAAAAAGGGAGGACAGTATGTTTTACGGCTGTCAGTTTATAGGTATGGCTCCTGTGCTTGAGTTTATTTTTGACGAATATGAAAAAACTCTTAATGATTAGTAACATAAAGGAAATATAAAATCTTATTGACCTTAATTTAATGTTGTTATACAATAAAACCGCGGCTTGACTGACAGGCCGCGGAGTTTGATTATTAATGAAAATGGTTTAGATACGCACTTATCAGAAAGAGGAAGAAAATGGATAGCTTACAGTTTAACGGATTAAATGAAAATATCGGGGATGAGCTTCATGAGGAATGTGGTGTTTTCGGTATATATGATTTGGATGGTAACGACGTAGCATCAACCGTTTATTATGGCTTGTTTGCATTGCAGCACAGAGGGCAGGAGAGCTGCGGTATAGCAGTAACCGACACAAACGGACCAAAGAGAAAGGCATTGCTTTCAAAGGGAATGGGGCTTGTAAATGAGGTCTTTACGCCTGACGATTTAGACAGGCTTAAGGGAAACATAGGCATAGGCCATACCAGATATTCTACGGCAGGCAGCAGCACAAGGGAAAACGCCCAGCCCCTTGTTATCAATTACGTAAAGGGCACGCTGGGACTTGCCCATAACGGCAACCTTATAAATGCAAACGAGCTTAGACATGAGCTTGAGTATTCGGGAGCAATATTCCAGACCACAATAGATTCAGAGGTTATTGCTTATCATATAGCAAGAGAACGGATAAAATCAGGCTCAGCCGAAAGCGCTGTAAGAAATGCAATGAAAAAAATAAAGGGAGCATATTCCCTTATAGTTATGAGTCCGAGAAAGCTTATAGGAGCAAGGGACCCCTTCGGTTTCAAGCCTCTTTGCATAGGAAAGAGAGACAATGCATATATTATCGCCTCAGAGACCTGCGCCCTTGACACCATAGGCGCATCGTATGTAAGAGATGTGGAGCCGGGAGAGATAGTTACTATTACTGAAAAAGGAATTGAGTCGGATAAGTCGCTTTGCCTTCCAAAGTCTAAGGAGGCAAGATGTATTTTTGAGTATATTTATTTTTCAAGGTCCGACAGTATTATAGACGGGGTAAGCGTGTATAATTCACGTATTCTGGCGGGAAAATACCTTGCAATGGACAGTCCTGTGGAGGCTGACCTTGTGGTGGGAGTTCCGGAGTCGGGAAATGCGGCGGCATTGGGATATTCCCTTCAATCAGGCATACCATACGGAACTGCCTTTGTAAAAAACAGCTATGTGGGAAGAACATTTATAAAGCCAAAGCAAAGCAACAGGGAGTCAAGCGTAAAGGTTAAGCTAAATGTGCTAAGCGAGGCAGTGAAGGGAAAAAGAGTTATCATGATAGACGACTCTATTGTCCGGGGAACTACAAGCGGAAGAATAGTAAGCATGCTAAGGGAGGCAGGAGCAGCAGAGGTACATGTCAGAATTTCATCTCCGCCGTTTCTGTATGAGTGCTATTTCGGAATAGATATTCCGTCAAGGGACCAGCTTATTGCAAATAACAGAAGCGTGGAGGAAATATGCCGTCTTTTGGGAGCTGATACATTGGGCTATCTCAGGATTGAAAGACTTGGGGAAATGGTAAACGGACTTCCTATATGTACAGGCTGCTTTAACGGAAAGTATCCGCTGGAGCCGCCTAAGGATGATATAAGAGGAGAATTTGATAAGTAACAAAGGGTCGTCTAAAGCTGACTCTTGCAAGAATAGGAAAGAGAGGATAAAAAATGAGTAATGACAGGTATGTAAGTCCGCTTTCGGAGAGATATGCAAGCAGGGAAATGCAGTATATTTTTTCGCCGGATATGAAATTCAGAACGTGGAGGAAGCTTTGGATAGCCTTGGCTGAGACGGAGAAGGAGCTGGGACTTAATATAACCGACGAGCAGATAGAGGAGTTGAAGGCTCATTCTGAAGATATAAATTATGATGTGGCAAGGGAGAGGGAAAAGCTTGTAAGGCATGATGTTATGAGCCATGTATACGCCTATGGGGTACAGTGTCCAAAGGCTAAGGGCATCATCCACCTTGGCGCAACAAGCTGCTATGTAGGAGATAACACGGATGTAATAGTTATGACAGAGGCCCTTAAGCTTGTCAGAAAAAAGCTTATAAATGTTATTGCTAAGCTTAGTGATTTTGCAGAGGAGCAAAAGGCGCAGCCAACCCTTGCATTTACGCATTTCCAACCGGCTCAGCCAACCACGGTGGGAAAGAGAGCTACCCTTTGGCTTATGGAGCTTGTCCTTGACCTTGAGGATTTAGACCATGTGCTTGACGGCATGATGCTTCTCGGCTCAAAGGGAACAACAGGCACCCAGGCAAGCTTTAAGGAGTTATTTGAAAATGACAGTGAGAAGATAAATAAAATTGACTCCATGATAGCAGAAAAAATGGGCTTTAAGAAATGCTTCCCGGTGTCAGGACAGACATACAGCAGAAAGCTTGACACAAGAGTGGCAAACGTGCTTGCGGGAATAGCAGCAAGCGCTCATAAGTTTTCTAATGATATAAGGCTTTTGCAGCATTTAAAGGAAGTGGAGGAGCCCTTTGAAAAGAACCAGATTGGCTCGTCGGCTATGGCGTATAAGAGAAATCCCATGAGAAGCGAGCGTATTGCTTCACTTTCAAGGTATGTGATGATAGACGCTTTAAATCCTGCCATTACATCAGCCACCCAGTGGTTTGAGAGAACTCTTGATGATTCTGCAAACAAGAGGCTCAGCATACCGGAGGCATTTCTTGCAATCGACGGAATACTTGATTTGTACTTAAATATAGTAGACGGACTTGTGGTTTACCCAAAGGTTATTGAAAAAAGGCTTATGAGCGAGCTTCCGTTTATGGCAACAGAGAATATTATGATGGATGCCGTAAAGGCAGGAGGCGACCGTCAGGAGCTTCATGAGAAAATAAGAACGCTGTCTATGGAGGCAGGAAGAAATGTAAAGGAAAAGGGACTTGAGAACAACCTTCTTGAGCTTATAGCGGCAGACGAGTCGTTTAATATGACACTTGACGACCTTAAGAAGACAATGGAGCCGGCAAATTATGTAGGCCGGGCGCCAGAGCAGGTAGACGACTTTATAAGAGAAGTAGTAAAGCCTATACTTGAGGAAAATAAGGAGCTGCTTGGCATCAAAGCCGAGATAAATGTATAAAAAAACAAAGATTAAATTTACTTATAATAAAACATATGCTATACTCATAAAGTAATAGGTGCAAAATATAATGTAAAATATTTATGAGAGAGCATATGTTTTATATTGCGTAAATATAGTCTTCTGCAATAATCTATTACAAAAATATATCTTATTTAAAATGTGATTTTATTACATTTAAAGGATAGTGTGAAACGGAGGATTAGATATGGTAAGAGCAGTCGTAGGGGCAAACTGGGGTGACGAGGGAAAAGGTAAGATTACCGATATGCTTGCTGAAAAAAGTGATATTATTGTACGTTTTCAGGGAGGAAGCAATGCAGGACATACTATAGTAAATGATTATGGTAAGTTTGCGCTTCATATTCTTCCTTCAGGCATCTTTTACAGCCACACTACATGTGTTATAGGCAATGGAGTTGCATTCAATGTTTCCGACTTTTTTAAGGAAATCAATGACGTGGTATCAAGCGGCGTTCCTAAGCCGAGAATTTTAATTTCAGACAGAGCACAGATAGTAATGCCATATCATATTATGTTTGATACTTATGAGGAGGAAAGGCTTGCTGGAAAGTCATTCGGCTCTACAAAGTCAGGTATAGCTCCATTTTACTCAGATAAGTATTCAAAGATAGGCTTTCAGGTTTCAGAGCTTTTTGATGAGGAAACCCTTGTTGAGAAGGTAAACAGAGTATGCGAGCTTAAAAATATTATGATAGAGCATTTATATCATAAGGAACCTGTTAATAAGGATGAGCTTATAAAAACCCTTCATGAATACAGGGATATGGTGGAGCCGTATGTTTGCGATACGGCGTTGTTTTTACAGAACGCCATAAAGGAAGGAAAGACAATTCTTCTTGAGGGACAGCTTGGTACACTTAAGGACCCTGATTTTGGTATATATCCTATGGTAACATCCTCACATACCCTTGCAGCGTACGGCGCTATAGGCGCAGGTATTCCTCCGTATGAAATAAAGGATATTATAACGGTAGTTAAGGCATACTCAAGCGCAGTGGGAGCAGGAGAATTTGTCAGTGAAATTTTCGGCGACGAGGCTGACGAGCTTAGACGAAGAGGCGGCGACGGCGGCGAGTTTGGAGCGACAACAGGCAGACCAAGAAGAATGGGATGGTTTGACTGTGTAGCCACAAAATACGGCTGCAGAATGCAGGGCGCTACACAGGTGGCATTTACAGTTCTTGATGTGCTTGGTTACTTAGATGAGATACCTGTTTGCGTAGGCTATGAGATAGACGGAAGGGTAACTAAGGATTTCCCTGTTACCTGTAAGCTTAAAAAGGCAAAGCCTGTTTATGAGATTCTTCCGGGCTGGAAATCCGATATACGGGGTATAAGCAAATACGAGGATTTACCTGAAAACTGCAGAAAATATATAGAGTTTATTGAAAAGGAAATAGGCGTAAGGATAACCATGGTATCAAACGGCCCTGCGAGACATGATATTATTTTCAGATAAAAATTATTTTTTAAATTTTATATTATGATATTTTATCATAATATAATAGGAAAGAAAGGCTTATGAAAAATATAAAAAGAGTTTTGGCTATTGGAATGATTATAGTGCTTGTGGCAATGTATATATGGGCATTTATAGCATCCCTGATGACCGGCCCTGAAGCAAAAGGCATATTTAATGCAGCAATATTCTGCACCGTATTTTTTCCTATACTTCTCTATGTATATATGTGGACAGCCAAATGGCTGAAGGGCAGAGGAGTTGATAAAAAAGCTGATTTAAAGGAGCCGTCGGAAGAAACAGGACATGATGATAAGGGAAATATATAATACGGGGCTTGTTAGTCTGATTATATGGTTGTTTTGCCAAAATTAATAAAAAAGTAAAATGTGAAATATGAAAGGATGAATAAAATGGCAGCTGAGGAAAATAAGGAATATACATTACTTGAAACATGGAGAGGCCTTGCGTATGGCGGCGGAAAGTCTCAAAAAGAAATGGATATGTTTTGGGCAAATTATTTTAATTATGAGAAGGGGATATATGAGCAGATACTTGCCGAGCCTGAAAATGTAGTTACAGGTACGGTTAAGGAGCTGGCGGAGAAATATAATGTTGAGCTTCTTATTATGGTAGGCTTTCTTGACGGCATTAATGACAGCCTGAAAAATCCTAATCCTATAGAGGAGATGACAGAGGATACGCAGGTTAATTTAGGCTATGATATTGAGCTTCTTTACAAAAATATGGTAGAGGCAAAGGCTGAATGGTTATATACGCTTGACGCATGGAATATACTTATACCGGATGAAAAGAGAAGAAAGGAATTGTATCTTGAACAGAAGAAGTCAGGCACGGTTATAAAGGAGAAAAAGGTGGGAAGAAATGACCCATGTCCTTGCGGCTCGGGAAAGAAGTATAAATTTTGCTGTGGAAAATAAATTTATTGATGTTGACATCAGTCTTTTGACATTACGGGCGCCGTTAAAGGCGCTTCTGGAAAGGATATATGTATGAAGAAGCTTTTGTTTATATATAACGCAAAGTCCGGAAAAGCAAAGATAAGAAAGTACCTTGTAGGAATAATAGACATATTTATTAAGTCCGGCTATAGTGTTGAAGCATATCAGACACAGACCCAGAAGGACGCCATGGTACAGGTTGAAAAACGTGGCAGGGACTTTGACATGATAGTGTGCAGCGGTGGGGACGGAACATTAAATGAGGTTATTACGGGACTTAGGAACAGCGACTGGTATATAGAAAAAAGAGTGCCTATTGGATATATTCCGGCAGGCTCAACAAATGATTTTGCCGTGAGCATAGGACTTCCAAAAAATATGCTTAAGGCAGCAGTGACTGCCATGAATGGAAGAAAAAAGAATCTTGACGTAGGCACGTTTAATAACATGAGCTTTGTTTATGTAGCGGCATTTGGAGCATTTACTGATGTTTCCTACAGCACGTCCCAGGAGCTTAAAAACATACTTGGGCATAAGGCGTATGTACTTGAGAGCATCAAGGAGTTTGTGCCTACCATACATAGCACATATCGTATAACGGTTATTGCAAACGGTAAAAAGCTGGAAGGTGAGTTTGTATATGGAATGGTAAGCAATTCCAATTCTGTAGGAGGCTTTAAGGGTATTACCGGAAAGGATATAGGCTTTGATGACGGAGTGTTTGAGGTTACGCTTGTCAAGCCATTTTCTTCTCCATTTGAATTTCAGGAGATTGTTACATCGCTTATAACGGGAAAAGGCAGCAGAAGGGTATTAAGGTTTAAGACCTCCATGCTTAAGGTTTACTCGGAGGATAAGATAGACTGGGTAGTAGACGGTGAATTTGGCGGCTCCGTAAGAAAAGCAGTTATAAAAAATCATCATAAGGCCATAAGCATGGTAACAGGCGAGAACATCTGTCACTAGTTTAATTAAAAAATAGCCAAAAAAATTAAGAAAATTGGCGAAAAAATAAAAAAAATGACAAATTTAATAAAATTTTGAAATAGTCGGTTTACACCGGCTATTTTTTTGTGTATAATGAGTCAGCGTATATAAATATACAATAGCACAATTTCACTCTGAAAACGTAGATACGGTTATATCAAAATAAAAATCAGAGAAATCAGAGAAAAGTGAATTGGCTTTAGTACCATATATTATATAGGAAATGTGGGAAAGAGGAGAATTTTATAATGAACGAGAAAGAATTATTAGAAAGTCTCGAAAAACTGGTGGAAATAGGCAACAGTAAAAAGGGAGTACTTGAAGTCACGGAAATTAATGATTTTTTTAAGAATTCAGAGATGTCGGTAGAGCAGATGGAGGTAGTTTATCAGTATCTTGAGGATAAGAAGATAGATGTGCTTACCATAGTGGATGATAATTTCAATGACGAGGATTTGCTGCTTGAGCCTGCTGACGAGGACTTTGAGGAAGAGGAAAACATTGACTTGGAGGCTGTTGATTTGCTGGAGGGCATAGGTACCGAGGACCCTGTCAGAATGTATTTAAAGGAAATAGGAACAGTTCCACTTCTTTCAGCGGAGGAGGAGCTTCGTCTGGCAAAGAGAAAGGCTGAGGGAGACCAGGCAGCAAAGGAGAGGCTTATAGAGGCAAATCTCCGTCTTGTAGTCAGCATAGCAAAAAGATATACCGGAAGAGGCATGAGTTTTTTGGATTTAGTACAGGAGGGTAATCTTGGACTTATAAAGGGTGTGGAAAAGTTTGATTATGACAAAGGCTTTAAGCTTAGTACATATGCCACATGGTGGATAAGGCAGTCAGTGACAAGAGCCCTTGCAGACCAGGCAAGAACTATACGTGTGCCTGTCCATATGGTGGAAACAATAAACAGAATGTCTAAGATGCAGAGAAAGCTTACTCTTGAACTGGGTTATGAGCCGTCTACGGCAGAGCTGGCAGAGGCCCTTGAAATGAGTGAGGAAAAGGTTCTTGAGATTATGCAGATAGCAAGAGAGCCGGCTTCACTGGAAACGCCTATAGGTGAGGAGGATGATTCAAATCTGGGAGATTTTGTAAAGGATGATAAAACCGTGACTCCTGAACAGAATATAGAGTCGGTCATGCTGAGAGAGCATATAGATATACTTCTTCAGGACCTGAAGGAAAGAGAAAAGCAGGTTATTGTCCTTAGGTTTGGTCTGGAGGACGGACATCCCCGCACCCTTGAGGAGGTAGGAAGGGAGTTTAAGGTTACAAGAGAGCGTATACGTCAGATAGAGGCAAAGGCGCTTAGGAAGCTTAGAAATCCTGTAAGAAGCAAAAAGATAAAGGACTTTCTCGGATAATTCAATAAAAAACAGACAGCCTTTTCATCTTAAAAAGTAAAAATATAAAACACATCACCATACATTCTGATACCAGTCTGCAGAGATGTATGGTGATTTTTTTGTTAAAAAAGCATTGACAAAACTAATGGTATAGTGTACTATTTAACTAGAACAGTAATATGCTGTTCTGCCTATAGGTTATATACTGTAAGGAGGTAAATGTGGATTTTAAAAATAATATTCCGATTTATCTTCAGGTCATAAATGATATTAAACACAGAATAAGCGTAGGGGAGCTTAAATTAGGGGAGAAGCTTCCGTCTACAAGAGAGCTTGCAGTAAGATATCAGATAAATCCAAACACTGCAGTACGGGTTTACAGTGATATGGAAGGGGAGGGCCTGTGTTTTACAAAAAGAGGGCTTGGTACATTTGTGACAGAGGATGAGGAGAAGTATTTGTCTGTAAAAAGGGAGATGGCAGACGAGTATGTGGGAGATTTTATAGATAATATGAAGGGGCTTGGCATAAATACCGACGAGATGATAGAGCTTATAAAATGCCATGAAAAGTAACATAATGGAAACATTTGAAGTAATCCTAAAAGAATAATAATATATGCATAAGAATTACGTACGTATGACTGCAAATGCATAAAACTAACGGGAATCTGATGCATATAGGAAAGGCGGCAGTAATGTTAAGGTGTGAAAATTTAGAAAAAAGATATATGAATGTTACAGCAATAGCTGATATTTCCACAGAAATAGAACCGGGTAAAATATATGCCTTGCTTGGTCCTAACGGAAGCGGAAAGACTACATTGATGAAAGTAATAGCAGGGCTTATTAAGCCTACGTCAGGAAAAATTATATTTGAGGAACAGCCTATAGGCATATATTCCAAGGCCCATATAGCTTATATGCCTACGGAAAGCTATTTCTACAATTATATGACATGCCGTGACGCGGGAAATTATTATAAGGATTTTTTTGCCGATTTTGATGAAAACAAGTATTATTATATGTTACAGGAAATGGATTTAAATCCGCTGCAGAAGATAAGCAAAATGTCGTCAGGTATGATGGCAAAGGCAAAAATAGCGATTACCATGGCAAGAAACAGCAAGCTTATTATGCTGGATGAGCCTCTTAACGGCATAGATATTATTGCAAGGGAAAAGGTTATACATACTGTAATTGAAAATGCAAGGCCTGATAATGCCATTATTATGTCAAGCCATCTGGTTGACGAGCTGGAGAAGATAATAGATTATGCTATATTTATCAGGCAGGGACAGGTGGTAATGCAGGGAGATGCGGAAAAGCTGCGGATTGAAAAGGGTATGTCAATAGTTGATATGTATAAGCAGATATATGCTTATGACGCTGTTTAGGAGGTGGAAGTATGTTTAAATTGTCAAAATATGAAATACGAAAGAATATTTTAGGGCTTGTTATTATGTTTGGAGCCATAGCAGGGCTTGAGATATATTTTTTAATAAGCGCATTTCTTGAAAATGCAAGGCATACGACTATATCAAGCAGTTTTTTAATAATGTCAAGCGTAATAGCGTATTTTGGTGTTCTTATTTATGGAGTAGCTTCATATTCAAAGGAGCTAAACAGGAAAACAGGGTATATGACATTTATGACGCCGGTTTCTTCCTTTTCTATTATAGGCTCAAAGCTTATTTCCACATTAATCGTAGGAATATTTTTTGTAGCTTTGCTAGGTATACTTGCAATGATAGATATGGCAATAGTAGAAAATGTTTTTCCTCAGACTAAGGTATTTTCAGACTTTATTGATGCTATTGCAAGGTCCTTTGGCTCCAATGCAGGAAAAATATGGATTAGCGTCGGCATAGGAATATTCAGTATGCTTATCGAGTCCTTTGCCATAGTTGCCATTGCATATATGTCAATAACTCTTACAGCTACAATTTTCCAGAATAAAAAATGGAAAGGTCTGGTCAGTGTTTTAATATTTATTTTAATTATGATTGCTGTGGTTAAGCTTGCAGGTCTTATACCTGATATTTACACAACGCCGGTAAAGTGGTCCCAGGCTATAATAAATGTAATTCCTCTTATTATATATATGCTTGTGGTTGATTCAGCCTGCATATTCGTAAGCGGAAGATTATTGGATAAAAAGGTAAGCTTATAAAAGATATTATATTTTATAAAAATGACTGCTGCAAAATAAGCCTTGTTCTATGTAGGCCTTATTTTGCAGCAGTCATTTTTAGACGACACTTTTTATATAATAGGAAAGTTCGTCAATCAAGCAACAAGCTTGGCTCTGCCAAACATGCAAGTTTCGGCTAAAGCCGAGACTTTTTTAAATAATAGGAAACTTCGTCACGTGAGCCACAAATTCGGCTCTGCCGAATTTGCAAGTGTCAGCTCTGCTGACACTTTTTTATCTGATAAAATTTGTTTTATAACCGCTTTCAGCGACAGGAGCGTCAATACCGTTTTCCTTTCCCAAAGCTATGCATTTTAACAGCCAAGCCATATTAAGAGCTATGTTCCGCATGGTCTGAAGTCCTTCGGCATCCTTTAGAACATCATTAGGGAAGGAGCCGTGGACCATATTCCAATATGTGGAGGAAACCACAGGCATCTGCGCGATGGTGAAGTATTTGTTTAAAACATCAAAGGAAGCCGTTGTGCCGCCCCGTCTTGCAGAAGTGACTGCCGCCCCCGGCTTGTGGGCAAAGGCTGACTTGCCTGCATAAAAGGCTCTGTCAAGAACTGATAATATTCGTCCGCTAGGGTGGGCATAGTAAACAGGAGAGCCAAATACAAAACCATCGGCTTTAGCTGCTTTTTCTATCAGCTTATTTACTATGTCATTGTCATATACACACTGGTTGTTTAATTTAGAGCAGGCGCCGCACCCTACGCAGTCACGGACAGGCTCGTTTCCTAAAAAGAAAATTTCTGTCTCAATATTTTCCTTATTTAAGACCGTGGCAATTTCATTAAGCGCCGTATATGTACATCCGTCCTGTCTGGAACTGCCGTTTACAAGTAATACTTTCATATGCTTTACCTCTTTTTTTTAATAAGTATACGCTTAAATAATAAAAAATACAATCATTTTTAAAAAAGTGTTAAAAAAGTTTCTTTTACATTAGGAATATGTGTGATAAAATTAAGAAATATTGGAGGAAAGTAAAAAATAAAAGGTGTAATGCATTTAACCTAAAAAATAATTTACAGAAAGGAGCATAAGAAATGTATAGTATTATTTTTAAGGATAACGAGCTTAAGGATAAGGGAAAGCTTGAGGTAATGTCAACGGGGGAAAATAAATATCATATAAGCGGAATGGAAAATGGTGAGTATAATGTGAGAATATATGCAGGCGACTTAAATGATGACGGAGATATAAACCTTCATTGTGTTTTAAATGAGGAGAGACAATCGCCTATCTGGGTGACAGACAGAAGCATATGTCACAAGGATTACCACACAACGGTAATCGACGGGTATATTGACGTGGAATTTTTCGGCAGATATGTTTGTATACAGGGTATAGAAATTTCAAAGAGAATAGATGATATTTTAAATGATGTAAAAGTGGAAATTGATACGGACAATATGCCGTATAAAGTGAATATCACATTTTCAAAGCCATCAGCTTACAATAGATTTTTTATTTATAAAAAGCAGCTTGGAACAGGAAGGGATGCAGAAAGAATAGAAATCAATGCTTCAAAATATACAGATACAAATGTACGGCTGGGAGAGACATACGAGTATTGTATTTGTATAGCAGACGACCTTGGGTTTGAGGGTAAGCTCAGTGAAAAAATATCAGTTACGGTAAAAAATCAAAGAATAAAAAGTATTCCTGTGTGTGATTTAAAGGTAAAGACAATAAGTGAAACTAAAAGTATAATATCATGGCAGCTTCCGGAAACAGAAACACAGCAAGCGCCTGTTTCCTATAGAATATACAGAAAGACTGATTTATGCCGCTATAAGCTGTTGGGAGAGGTAAAGGCAGGCGGCGTACAGGAATTTGAGGATAACGCCATGGTGACAGACAGGGAATATACATATGGAGTTCAGGCCCTTAACGCAGGAGGCTATTCAGATATTGTATCCGCAAAATCCCAGATAGCTGCGCCTCTTAGAAAAAGACAGATGGAATATTTAGACAGAGGCGCAATAGCAGTATATACATCAGACGGTATGTTTATTGCTTTCAGGCTTAACGGCTGGGAATATATTGAAAAGGCAGAGTATAATATATATGCCGACAATGTGCTTATAAGTACAATACCTGCTTCGGGAGCTACAAACTATCTCCATAAGGAGGGAACGCCGGATACGGTATATGTTATAAAAAAGGTGGTAAACGGAGCAGAGGAGAAGGAGGGCTACAGGGCAAAAAATTTAAAGCATAATTATTTTGACATTCCTGTTAGAAAGCCGGAGGATTACAAGTCGCCTGACGGTCATACCTACAGCTACACGGCTAATGATGCGTCAGTTGCAGATTTAGACGGCGACGGCGAGTATGAAATTATATTAAAGTGGGACTGCAACGGCAAGGATAACTCCCATAAGGGATACTCCGGCATAGTATATATAGATGCCTACAAGCTTGACGGCACCTTTATGTGGCGTATAGATATGGGAAAAAATATACGGTGCGGAGCCCACTATACACAGTTTATGGTATACGATTTCGATGGCGACGGATATGGGGAAATGGTAGTAAAGACAGCAGACGGAACTACAGATTACGCAGGAAATGTAGTAGGGGATAAGGACGCTGACTGGAGAAATGAGGACGGATTTATTATAGAGGGACCTGAATATCTGTCGCTTATAGACGGAAGAACAGGGGTGATTATTGATACTGTAGAATATGACCCTCCAAGGGGAAATGTAGCTGACTGGGGCGACTCGTGGGGAAACAGGGTTGACAGATTTCTGGCATGTGTTGCATACCTTGACGGCGTTCATCCAAGCGTTGTTATGTGCAGAGGCTACTATGACCACGGCAGGCCTACTCATCTGGCTGCATATGACGTAAAGGATAAAAAGCTTGTGAAAAGGTGGAAATTCAAGGCTGACAAGGATGAAAACATTGATTATACAAATCAGGGCTTTCATAATCTTGCAGTAGCTGATGTAGACGGCGACGGCTGCGATGAGATATTATACGGCGCGTGTGTTATAGACCACGACGGCACAGGACTTTATACAACAGGACTGGAGCATGGAGATGCAATGCATGTGGGAAGATTTACAAAGGACAGCAAGGGTTTTGATTTCTTTGGAATACATGAGCATGCCAATGTTCCGTACGGATTTGAGGCGAGAAATGCAGGTACGGGAGAAATAACCTTCGGCAGGTTTACAGGCAGGGATACAGGCAGAGGACTTTGCGCAAAGATAGACCCAAGGTACGAAGGCAATCAGATGTGGATAATGGACGGCGACGGAATATATAATTATTCCGACGGAAAGAAAATATCGGAGGTCTCTCCCCCATCAATTAATTTTGCAATATGGTGGGACGGAGACCTTATAAGGGAGCTTTTGGACCATGACTGGTACGGCTATGATACAAACGTAGGTATTCCTAAAATATATAAATGGAATTATAAAACGGAGGAGCTGGATATAGTATTTTCAACTGACGGAGTGCTTTCAAATAACGGAACAAAGGGCAATCCATGTCTTCAGGCAAGCATCATAGGAGACTGGCGGGAGGAAGTAATATGCAGGGGAAAGGACAGTACATTTCTAAGAGTATATACAACTACTGACATAACACATCAACGCTTTTATACATTTATGCATGATTATGTATACAGACTGGGTATAGCGTGGCAGAATACAGCATATAACCAGCCTCCTCACACCAGCTTTTATATAGGGGATGATATGGAGTATATTCCAATGCCTGATTACACCTACATAATGGCAAAAGAAAAATAATCTTTACATGTGTCTTGTCACATGTAAAGATATATGCTATACTCTTGTAAATTAAATCTTACAAAGAGAAAGGAAGCTTTTTTATGGAAGCAGACATAGTAATAGCAGGGACAGGCGTAGGCGGATTGTTCAGCGCGTTAAACCTTCCGGGAGACAAAAGGATAATAATGATGACAAAGGCAGACGCTATTAGCAGCGACTCATTTCTTGCCCAGGGAGGAATATGTGTCCTTAGGGATGAAAATGATTATGACAGCTATTTTGAGGATACCATGAGGGCAGGACATTATGAAAACAGGAAAGAATCAGTAGACATAATGCTTCGCCAGTCCCGGGAGATAATAAATGACCTAATCGGATACGGGGTGGAATTTGAAAAGAAAAACGGGGAGTATGTATATACAAGGGAGGGAGCGCATTCTAACCCCCGAATTATGTATCATAAGGATATTACGGGAAAGGAAATAACAAGCAAGCTTTTGGAAAGAGTAAGAGAGCTTAAAAATGTCACTATAATGGAATATACCACCATGACAGATATTATGGTGGAGAATAATGTGTGTGTGGGGGTAGAGGCGGTAACAAAGGAAGAAAATGAAGACGGGGCTACAGAGGATATACCTATTAAAATATATGCAGACGACGTAATAATGGCTACAGGCGGCATAGGAGGAATGTACAAACATTCCACAAATTATCCCCACCTGACAGGAGACGCTCTTAATATAGCACAGAAGCATGGTATAGAGCTTGAAAATACGGATTATGTGCAGATACACCCGACAACATTATTTTCAAGAAAGCCGGGAAGAAGATTTCTTATATCTGAGTCCGTAAGAGGCGAGGGAGCGGTGCTTTATGATAAGAACCATCAGAGGTTTGTAAATGAACTGCTGCCGAGAGATGTGGTTACAGAGGCTATACATAAGCAGATGGAAGAAGACAATACGGAGTATGTATGGCTTTCCATGGAAAACATACCGAAGGAAACCATACTTTCTCATTTTCCAAACATATATAATCATTGCCTTGAGGAGGGCTATGATGTGACAAAGGAGCCTATACCTGTAGTGCCGGCGCAGCATTATTTTATGGGAGGAATAAAGGTGGATTATGACAGCAGGACAACCATGGAACACTTATATGCGGTAGGAGAGACAAGCTGCAACGGAGTCCACGGCGCTAACAGGCTTGCAAGCAATTCGCTTCTTGAAAGCCTTGTGTTTGCAAAGCGGGCAGCCAGAAAAATACAGGGCTTAACGAATGAGCCGGCAAAATTAAAGGATTAATCTTAAAGGATTAATTCTTGAAGCTTTATGAGATTATTTAAAAGACTGTGTTATAAGGACAGGCGTCTGAATTATGGGACAAAGTAAATGAGCTGAAAAAAATAATGAAAGGAAAGAATTATGAACATAAACGATATAACAACAAAATTACATGTAGACGAGCTTATTATGATGGCTTTAAGGGAGGACATTTCCGGGGAGGATGTATCTACCAATTCCGTTATGAGGGAAAAGGCTGAAGGAAGTGTTGAGCTTATTTGCAAGCAGGATGGCATAGTGGCAGGACTTGGAGTATTTAAAAGAGTTTTTGAGCTTTTGGATGAAAATGTACAGATTGACTTTAAGTGTAAGGATGGCGACAAGGTAACAAAGGGACAGCTTATGGCTGTAATAAAGGGAGATATAAGAGCGCTTCTTTCAGGAGAGAGAGTAGCCCTTAATTATTTACAGAGAATGAGTGGTATTGCCACATATACAGGTGAGGTTGCCAGTCTTTTAAAGGGAAGCAGAACCAAGCTTCTTGACACAAGAAAAACCACGCCGAACAATAGGATATTTGAAAAATATGCAGTTACGGTAGGAGGAGGGTATAATCACAGGTATAATCTTTCAGACGGAGTACTCCTTAAGGATAATCATATCGGAGCGGCAGGAAGCGTGGCAAAGGCAGTAAAAATGGCAAAGGAATATGCTCCCTTTGTAAGAAAAATAGAGGTAGAGGTAGAAAATCTTCAAATGGTTAAGGAGGCAGTGGAAGCAGGAGCAGATATTATAATGCTTGACAACATGACGGCGGAGGAAATGAGGCAAGCCATAAAAATAATAGACGGAAGGGCAGAGACAGAATGCTCAGGAAATGTGACAAAGGAAAATATAGAAAAGATAATAAATCTTGGGGTTGATTATATTTCAAGCGGAGCATTGACACATTCCGCGCCTATAATGGATATTTCCCTGAAGAATCTTCACGCCCTTAAGCAGTGACAAAAGGATTATTTCAAAAGCAGCAGATATATAGAAACGGGGTATAGGGAATGTCAGGAGAGGAACGAAGAAGTAAAATATTAAAGTATATAAGTGAAAGCGCGGAGCCGGTATCCGCAACGCTTCTGGCAGGTGAGTACGGAGTAAGCCGTCAGGCTGTAGTACAGGATATAGCCCTCCTTCGCGCATTGGGACATAATATAATATCCACCCACAGAGGATACGTAATGGAAAAAATGTCAAGACATGTGAGAATATTTAAGGTGCGCCACAGTGACGAAGAGCTGGTTGCGGAGTTGTACAGTATTGTAGATTTAGGCGGTATGGTGGAGGATGTATTCATAAATCATAAGGCATACGGCAGGGTACAGGCGCCCCTTAATATAAATTCCAGAAGGAAAGCAGACGAGCTTATGGAAATGATAAGAAGCGGTAAGTCAAGCCCCCTGAAAAATATTACGTCAGATTATCACTATCATACCGTTACGGCAGACAGTGAGGGGATATTGGATGAAATAGGAGAAAAGCTTAAGGAGCTGGGGTTTTTAATAGAAAAATAAGGTGATTTATAAAAGGTAGAGAAAAATAATTGACATTGTAAGTGCGAAAAACTGACATTCTTTGTGTGGGCTTACAACATACGAAAGGAGATAAAATGTACAATTATATTGAAAATATTATGGATTACAAAACGTATTTTAGCTTACGTGAAAGCGTAGGATGGAATAATTATTCAGAAGTCCAGGCAAAGGAAGCAATAGAAAAAAGCATATATACCGTTGCAGCGCAGGCAAACGGGGAAAATATAGCTATGGCAAGGCTTATAGGAGACGGAATTTATTATATTGTTGCAGATGTAATTGTAAAGCCGGAATATCAGGGACATGGAATAGGTACGTGCATGATAAATATGATATGCTCTTATGTGGAGGAAAGATTGCCAAAGGACGGAAGGGTAAGTATATTTCTTGTTTCTGTAGCCGGAAAAGAGATGTTTTATGAAAGATTTGGATTTAAGAAAATACCTCATGAGTTTTGCGGATGTGGAATGAGAAAGGTAATTTATGGTAAGGGGTAATATTTTTTTACAGCTTCCTGTTTCCATAGGAAATTCCTGTAGAAACAAGAAGCCTGGCTAAGTCCGGTTAAAGGGCTTTAGCTCCTTACGCCTTATGAATTTGCAGATGTTGTCTTTAATTTCTTACTTACCATGAGCCCTTGGAATATGTTTCATCTGCCATATCATAAATTCCGGCAAGAAGCATAATAATGCCCTGCACCTTATGAGGCTGTACAATATATGTTCCCTTAGAGGAGCCGGCATCATCCTCCTTAATAAGGTCTGCAGCAAGCAAGGGTTTCATATGATGATATGCCTGACCGGTTGAATTAAGCTTACATTCTTCAACAATTTCTGCAACGGTCATAGGCTTTTTTAGTATAGCCAGTAAAATATTTAATCTGTCATTATTGCCAATGCAGGATAAAACCTTTCCTGCAGTTTTGTTTTCGATAAGCTCCAATAAAATATCCGTATCAATATTGTTCCTTACCCATGTGGATTGCCTGCCGCCGGAAGCGTATACGCCAAGATAGGTAATTGCTCCGGTTTGTTTATTGTTTCCGCAGGAATCCTCCAGTCTGCTAAGTATTGACATAATATTTTTATCCTTATGCATATCAGGCATCTTCTGGACATGTCCTATCATTTCAGGTTTTTCACTGCTGTTATCAGATGATGAATTTCCTTTGTTTTTTGTTAAAAGCTCCTTGATTTCAGATATTTCTTTTTTTAATTCGTCGATTTCTTTTGCAAAATCTCTTTCCATATGTTAAATCCTCCTTTATATTTTGTAACAACGTAATTACGTAATAATATAATATAATAAAGATATAACTTTTGTCAATACGTAATTACGAAAAACAATAAAAAATTTAATACATTTAATAAGTATTGGAAAAATCATAAAAACAGCTTAGAATCAATATTCCTTGATAATTGTATTTAATTTGCTATAATTAAGGTTATGATTACAAAGTGATAAAAGTGATATGTGTAAAAAACATAATAAGCAAAAAAATGCAAAGAATGGAGATTTATTATGAGCAGAACGGAAAGTGTGGAATTAACGGTTTTGTGCCTGATACATAAAAACGATAAATATTTGCTTCAGGATAGAGCTAAAGATGATTGGAAGGGATACACATTGCCGGGAGGGCATATCGAAAAGGGAGAATCTATTGTGGACGCTGTGGTGAGGGAAATGAAGGAAGAAACAGGACTGACGGTTTATAATCCTAAGCTGTGCGGGGTAAAGCAATTTCCTACAGATGACGGCAGATATATTGTGTTTTTGTTTTGCGCAGATGAATTTAGCGGGGAGGTTATTTCATCAGATGAAGGGACAATGCATTGGATTAGTAAAGATGATTTGCAAAATGTAAATACAGTGGAAGATTTTCAGGAGCTGCTTACGGTAATGCTTGATGATAATTTGAATGAATTCCAGTATGTTATGGAAGATAATAAATGGAAAATTAAATTAAAATAATTAAAATTATGTAAACATAATTATCGCCCCTCTTTCCAAAAGAATGAGGGCAAGACAACCCTCAAAAGAGGGGTAACGCCTGTCAGATATTCTCTGGAGCAAAACTCCAAAGGTAGTATAAAATAAAAGTCAAAAGGTGTAAATGAAATCTGATATTAAGAAAGCTTATGGGCTTAGGCAGAATACATAAAAGAAAAGCTGAAAACCCTTCAAAAATAAGGCTTTCAGCTCCAAAACAAAAAAGCGCGAGACGGGACTCGAACCCGCGACCCCGACCTTGGCAAGGTCGTGCTCCACCAACTGAGCCACTCGCGCATACATTATTCATAAGCACTCACGCTTTCTGAACACTATGGTAGTATACAATAACTTATAATGTTTGTCAACAACTTTTATAAAAAATAAAAAAATTGTAAATAAAAAAAATCTGCCAGCATTTTTTAGTGACACAAAACTGCTAATGATGTATAATTAAGATATCTATGGAGACAGCAATAAAACAGGAGGTTTTAGATAAGTGAACGATACAAGAATAGTAGTAAAGGGGATAATAAAACGTGGAGATAAATACCTGCTAATTAAAAAATGGTATGACGACCGTATAAACGAGCCGTACCAGTGGGAATTTGTCGACGGGTATGTAGCAATAGGAGACAGCCCTGATGATGCAGTAGACCAGATAGTATCAGATAAAACATATCTTTTAGTACAAAATAAAAAGATATTATACACATGGTCGTATCAGGTAGGAGACACAGGATATGTAGGCTTAGCTTACCTGTGCGAGGTAGAGTCGGATATAGTTATACTGTCAGAGGAAATCCAGGAATACAGATGGGTTAATCCGGAGGAATTTCCCGATTATATAACAAACCATGCTATTTTAAGGGATGTACAGAGAGTAATCGGAAACGAATAAAAAGCTTTAAAAAGCATTGATGTTAAGTAAAGAAAGGCAGATTAAAAGTGAAGACAATTATAAAAGGCGGAAGGGTGATAAATCCTGCCGCAAATATGGACGAAGTAAGAGACATAGTTATTGAAAACGGTATAATCATAAAAAATGAAAAAAATATAACAGACCTTTCAGATATAGATAAAACAATAGACGCGGCAGGCTGTTATGTTATGCCGGGACTGATTGATTTGCATGTACATTTAAGAGAGCCGGGCTTTGAGCATAAGGAAACCATAGAGACAGGCGCAAAGGCGGCTGCAAAAGGCGGTTATACCACCGTATGTCCTATGCCAAACACGAAGCCCGCAACCGACTGTGGGGAAACTGTGGCATGGGTGGTAAATAAGGCTAAGGAAGTATCGCAGATTAATGTGCTTCCTGTAGGAGCAGTAACTATAGGGCAGGCAGGACAGGAAAACACAGATATAGCTGCAATGAAGGAAGCAGGAATATATGCCATAAGCGAGGACGGAAAATCAGTTATGAATTCCGGCATATACAGAAAGGCAATGAAGGAAGCGGCGCGTTTAAATCTTCCGGTTTTTGCCCACTGTGAGGATATAAATATGGTAGAGGGCGGAGCCTTAAACGCAGGAGAAAAAGCAAGAGAGCTTGGAGTAAAAGGCATTACCAATGCAGTGGAGGACGTGATAGCCGCCAGGGATATTATGCTTGCAAAGGAGACAGGAGCAAAGCTTCACCTGTGCCATTGCTCCACTATAGATAGTGTGGAGATGGTAAGGCAGGCAAAGGCAGACGGCATAAAGGTAACGGCTGAGGTATGTCCACATCACTTTACCCTCTGCGAGGAGGATATAGAAGGCGATGACGCTAATTATAAAATGAATCCTCCCGTAAGGGGAAGGAAGGACCTTGAAGCGTTAAGGAGGGGCTTGCATGATGATGTGTTTGACGTTATATCAACAGACCATGCGCCTCACTGCGCTTACGAAAAGGCAGCAGGCATAGCAAAGGCGCCCTTTGGCATAGTAGGCAGTGAAACAGCGGTAGCGCTTACCATTACAGAGCTTGTGGACAAGGGAGTGCTTACGCCAATGCAGATGGCAGCAAAAATGAGTTATAATCCTGCAAAAATCCTTGGAATAGATAAGGGCGATATTTCAGAGGGAAAGGTAGCAGATATAACTATTATTAATCCGTCAGAGGAATACGTTATAGATGTAAATACCTTTGAATCGAAGGGAAGGAATACACCGTTTAACGGATGGAAAGTAAGAGGAAAAGTAAAGTATACTATCGTTGCAGGGGATGTAGTTTATATGGATAAATTATAAGACCAAAGAAAGCTAACAGGTGAAAAAATGATAAGACTGGAAAAGGTGACAGGCAGAAATGTCTGGGATATTCTTAGATTAAGCGTAAAGGATGAGCAAAGGAGCTTTGTTGCCGCCAATGATATAAGTATTATTGAGGCGTACACATCAATTACAGGAAATGGATACGCGTATCCTTTTGGAATTTATGACGACGATACTGCAGTTGGGTTTTTAATGGTTGGGTATGATACAGACGACTATTGGGAGAATCCTCCGAAAATTGCTGAAAAAAATTATAACCTCTGGCGTTTTATGATAGATAAGAATTATCAGCATAAGGGTTATGGAAAAGCAGCCATGAAGCTAAGGAAATGTACCGTTCCTTTGGCTTTACAGAAACCGGCGATATGGACGAAGAGGAGGTTATTGCAGTTTTAAGGCTGTAAAGATAAGTATTTTTTAATATTTGCTTAACGGTTAAAAAGTAATTGACAAAAATAAAAATAATGAAATAACATAAAACAGAAAGACAGCAGGAAATAAAAATATATAATGCGGCATTTTATCGCAGGAAAGAGGAAATATGATAAATAAATTAGTAGAAAAAATCAAAAAGCTGAACGCGCCTATAGTAGTAGGACTTGACCCCATGCTAAGCTATGTGCCTGAGCATATACAGAAGGCGGCATATGAGCAGTTCGGAGAAACCTTAGAGGGAGCAGGAGAGGCTATATGGCAGTTTAACAAGGCTATAGTGGACGCCACATGCGACCTTATTCCTGCCGTAAAGCCACAGATAGCCATGTACGAGCAGTTTGGAATAGAGGGCTTAAAAGCATTTAAAAAGACGGTAGATTACTGTAAGTCAAAGGATATAATAGTTATAGGAGATATAAAAAGAGGAGACATAGGCTCAACCTCAACGGCATATGCGGCAGGACATGTAGGCAGAGTGCAGGTAGGCTCAAAGTCATACGCTCCCTTTGACGAGGATTTTGTCACAGTAAACCCATATCTTGGAACAGACGGAGTAAAACCTTTTATAGATGTGTGCAGGGAGGAAAATAAAGGCATATTCGTGCTTGTAAAAACCTCAAACAAATCAAGCGGAGAGTTTCAGGACAGACTTATAGACGGAAAGCCTCTTTATGAAATTGTTGGCGAACAGGTGGCAAAATGGGGAGAGGAGCATATGGGTGAAAGCTACAGCTATGTGGGAGCCGTAGTGGGAGCGACATATCCTGAAATGGGAAAGATACTTAGAAGGATAATGCCAAAAACATATATTCTTGTGCCGGGCTATGGAGCGCAGGGAGGAAAGGCGTCAGACCTTAAGCCATATTTTAACGAAGACGGACTTGGAGCCATTGTAAATTCGTCAAGAGGAATAATAGCTGCCTACAGGCAGGAAAAATATGCAGAATTTGGAGAAAAGAATTTTGCCGAGGCGTCAAGACAGGCGGTTATAGATATGATAGACGATATAACCTCAAATGTATTTTAAAAGGAGCTGTCGCAATAAGAAAATTATATATAAAATATTGTATAATATAACTGCGTATTAATACCATATCTTGTATGATTAAAACTTATTGCGATAATTCCAATACATTAAAATGATATATAACCGGAATGTGTCAGGAGGACAGACATGGATATGGACATTAATATAAGAGAAATTGAAAACAAGGATTATACATCCATAGGGGCAATTTGGCGCGAGGCGCTGGGATTTTTGTCAACAGCAGACGAAATTGTTGTTGAAACCTTTGAAAAAATGAAAGAAGACAGCCGCTATCGTACGTTTGTTGCCGATGTGAACGGTACTGTTGTAGGATTTGTTACTACGGTTAAGACTTTGGCGATTGACCATCCTAACGGATATATGAAAGTGAACGGACTTGCTGTTTTATCTGAATTTCAGCACTGCGGTATTGGGAAAAAGCTGATGGAGCATGTTGAAAAGCTTGCAAGGGAGCAAAATGTTTCAATGATTGGACTGGCGTCAGGCTTTCAGAGGACAGGAGCCCATGAGTTTTATGAGCATCTGGGCTATGAAAAGTCGTCGTTTTGGTTTCGCAAGAGGATGTAGTGATGTATTAGGGACAATTTGAAAAAAGTATAAGAAGAGGAACGCATATGAAATATAAGGAAAATGTAAAGGTTATATCTCAGGAAAGGCTGGCTGACGGAATATACAGCATGTGGCTTCAGACTACAGACATAGCAAGAGACGCCATGGCAGGTCAATTTGTATCATTGTATTGTCAGGACAAGTCTGCCCTCCTTCCCAGACCTATCAGCATATGTGAGGCGGATAAAGAAAAAAATGCGCTCCGCATAGTCTACAGGGTAGTAGGAAAAGGAACGGAGGAATTTTCAAAATACGGTGAGGGACAGGAGATACCTGTTCTTGGCCCCTTAGGGAACGGTTTTTTTAAGAAGGATAAGTCAGCAATGCTTATAGCGGGAGGAATCGGAATACCTCCTATGGTGGAGCTGGCAAAGGAGCTTAAGGAATCGGGAGTTTCGGATATAAAAATAGTATTAGGCTACAGAGACAGCCAGATGTTTTTAAAGGACGAGCTGTCAGAATATGGCGATGTATATGCAGCCACAGAGGATGGAAGCTTTGGAACTAAAGGAAATGTAATAAATGCCATAGAGGAGAACGGACTTACGGGAGAGGTCATATATTCCTGCGGGCCTGCGCCAATGCTTCGCGCAGTTAAGGAATTTGGCATTAAAAACAAAATAGAAACCCAGATATCAATGGAGGAAAGAATGGCGTGCGGAATAGGAGCCTGTCTTGCCTGCGTCTGTAAAAGCAGCGAGACAGATTCCCATACTAATGTACATAATAAGCGGATATGTGCAGACGGGCCTGTATTTTATGCTGGGGAGGTGGAGCTATAATGAATACAAAGGTAAATTTGGCAGGAGTAGAGCTTAAAAATCCTATTATGGAGGCAAGCGGAACCTTCGGCTCAGGTATGGAATACAGCGAATTTGTGGATTTAAGCAGGCTTGGGGCAGTAGTGACCAAGGGTGTGGCAAACGTACCGTGGCAGGGAAATCCAACTCCCCGTATAGCGGAGGTATACGGAGGAATGTTAAATGCAATAGGACTTCAAAATCCGGGCATAGACGTATTTGTAAAGAGAGATATACCGTTTTTAAAGCAGTATGATACAAAAATTATAGTAAATGTCTGCGGAAAAACAACGGAGGATTATATAGAGGTAGTAGAAAGACTTGGCGATGAGCCTGTAGATATGCTTGAAATCAATATTTCCTGTCCTAACGTAAAGGAGGGAGGTATAGCCTTTGGACAGGAGCCAAAGGCAGTGGAGAATATCACAAGGGAAGTGAAGAAATATGCAAAGCAGCCCGTTATAATGAAGCTTAGTCCAAATGTAACGGATATTACCGTTATGGCAAAGGCGGCAGAGGCAGGGGGAGCAGACGTGCTTTCACTTATAAATACCATTACGGGAATGAAGATAGACGTTGAGCGTCAGAGCTTCGCCCTTGCAAATAAGACAGGGGGCATGTCCGGACCGGCTGTAAAGCCTGTGGCAGTCCGCATGGTATATCAGGTGGCAAATGCAGTTAAAGTTCCCATTATCGGCATGGGAGGGATAGCTGCGGCAGAAGACGCCTTAGAGTTTATTCTTGCAGGAGCGACGGCAGTATCTGTGGGAACAGCCAATTTCTTTAATCCTACGGCTACCCTTGACGTGATAAAGGGAATAGAGGAATATATGACACGGCATAAGACAGAGGATATAAATGAGCTTATAGGTATAGTAAAGTAATAGCCATAGCTGACGGCATTTTTGAAAAATGCGCTTATGATAAGGTACAAACAGATTATTTCTTTTTTTGTATTTTTATAATTGAAACTTAAAAAAAATACGCTATAATAGAAAGAAAAAGTTTGTACAATTTGGAGAAGATACCTTGATTAGAAGAAAGCTTATGAGAACCAGGCAGCTAAAGCCGGGAATGAAAATAGACCAGTCGATAGTAGACAGGCTGGGAAGAGACCTTGTAACAAAAGGCTCGTTTCTTGATGAATATATTATAGATTCCCTCTTAAAGATGGGGATTATGAGCGTATATATTCAGGATGGCGAGGAGGAAGAAGAAAAAGTAACAGTATCTCCTGCCGCGCAGAAAAACATAGAAAAATTACACACGGACGACCGCTCAAAGGTTACTCTGTCAAACAGCGTGCGTGAGCGTGTTGCCCAGGGAATTCAATATATTTACAGCAATACGGAGTCTGAAAATATGTCAGATGCGGCTGACAGCATAGCAAGAGACTTAATCGGGGCTATAGACAATAACGACGCCATCGCCATTGACATAAATGAGCTGAAGACAAGCGATGAATATACCTTTAAGCACAGTGTGGATGTGGCTACTATCGCCATGATTTTGGCAAAGCAGCAGGGAATGTCAAAAAAGGAAATATATGAAATCGGAGTGGCAGGTCTTCTCCATGACGTTGGAAAAACAAAGGTGCCCATTGAGATTTTAAATAAGCCGGGAAAGCTTGATGATAACGAGTTTGCAGTTATGAAGCAGCATTCCGTATTTGGCTACAATATGCTTAAAAACCGTAAGGATTTTAATACGGGAGTCTTATATGCAGTCCTGCAGCACCATGAAAAGACAAACGGAAAGGGATATCCCTTAGGAGTTCAGGCAAATCAGATTACGCCTTATGCTAAGCTTCTGATGGTGGCGGATATATATGACGCGCTTGTGACGGAGCGTCCCTATAAAAAAGCATTTTCACAGCGAAACGCAGTGGAAATGATTATGTCAATGACAGGTGAGCTTGATATGTCTGCCATGAAAAGCTTTCTTGAAAGTATGATTTTATATCCGGTTGGAACTGTTGTAGAGCTTAGCAACGGAGAAAAGGCAACGGTGGTAAAAAATAATCCCCACTATATTTTAAGACCTGTGGTGGTAGGTGTGGAAAGTGGAAATGTATATGATTTAGGTCAGGATTTATCGTGCGCAAGCATAATTATATTATAACAGAGTAACAAGACCTTGTTTAAAGGCAGGTATTGCAGATATATGCGCAGTATCTGCTTTTCTTTATACCATAACAAAAAAATACGATTTGTCGGTAAGTAAATATTGATATACAATATTACTTTGTGCTATAATATATAATTATGCGAAAGGAAAGGGAGCTTATGCTTAATGAAGAGAAGATAAGGCTTATGACTAAGCTTGCTTTATATGAGCAAAAAGAAGGAAAAAAGGATTTACCCCTTAGCAAATATTATAGAACAGATTATCTTGCATTAAAGATGATAAATTCCACTATCAGTATGTCGTTAGGATATATTGTCCTGTTAGCCACAATAGTGCTGATAAGGGTTGAAGAACTGCTGTTGAATCTTGTAAATATGGATTTGGCTGCAATAGGAAGAAATGCATTGATTATATATGTTGTTTTGTTTGCAGTTAATATGGCAGCCACATATTTTATATCATCATACAGATTTAAAAGGTCAAGGGGAAATTTAAACCATTACAACGGGAACTTGAAGGATTTGTATATGATATATAAAAAGGAGGAGAATACAGGCAGCTTCTTTGATGAAAGATTTGATATGGAAAAGCTTGGAGAGGCTGATATGGCAGAGTTTGGAGGAATATATGATGACAAAGTTATTGATGATTAGGGAACGAATGAGGAAAATATACGGGGCATATGGAACATATATAAAGCCGCTTCTTCATTTTGCAGTGATGCTGGTATCTATGATTATAATAAATAATAACATAGGAGCCAGAGGACTTTTGAAAAATCCCGCTGTAGTAGCTGTCATAAGCCTTTTGGGCGCCTTTTTGTCAATGAAGCTTATTACAGTTCTTCTGGCGCTTGTTATAGTGGCCCATATGTCGGCAATATCCATAGAGATAGGCGCGATGGTTTTTCTTATTATGCTTATTATGTATATGCTGTTTTTCAGATTTACCCCAAAGGACGGTATTGTACTTATACTTGTTCCCCTGCTGTTCTTTATAAGAATACCGTATGTGGTGCCTATTGTGGTGGGAATGGTATGTACGCCGTTTTCAGTTATTTCGGTATCCTTTGGAGTATTGCTTTTCTTCATATTAAATTATGTGGGAACAAACCTTGATGTTATTACTGCGGCGGCAGCTTCAGACGGTATGGGGCAGATGACGAAGATAGCAACGGAGATTTTTAAATCACAGGGCTTATATTTAACGATGATTGCATTTGCGCTTGTTGTGCTTGTTGTGTATTTTGTAAAGAGGCTTTCTGTAGATTATTCATGGATAATAGCAGTTATTTCAGGCGGAGTTTTGTGCATAGTTGTTATGCTTATAGGAGCTCTTTCTTTTGACCTTAAGGAAACAATTTCCGTTTCTGCCATTATAGTTGGCGGAATAATCAGTGTGCTGCTGGCTCTGGGCATAAGATTTTTTATTCACTCGGTGGATTATTCCAGAACAGAATATACCCAGTTTGAGGATGATGATTTTTATTACTATGTTAAAGCAGTGCCAAAAATCAAGGTGACAACGCCGGAGGTAAAGGTAAAGCGTATAAACGCAAGAAAAGTAAAAACAAACAAAAAGTAGCAGGCATTAACACGAAATAAGGAGTGCAGTATGTTAGAGACAATACAGGACTTTGTTAGAACATATATACCTTTAAAAATTCAAATAACAGATATTATAGAGATAATAATACTTTCCATATTGTTCTACGAAATTCTTGTATGGACAAAAAGAACAAGAGCATGGGCATTATTTAAAGGCATTGTGTTTTTATTTATATTTTATCTTGTGTCGTATTTTTTGGGGCTTAATACTATATTATGGCTGATAGAAAGAATAGTAAGCGTCGGTATTATAGCCATAGTGGTTATTTTCCAGCCGGAGCTTAGGAAGGCGCTGGAACAGCTTGGAAGAAAAAAGTTTTTCTCAGGTATGTTTAAGGAGAACAGCGCAGAGTCGGCAAGGTTTAGCGACAAAACCGTAAGCGAGCTGGTTAAGGCAGCGTATGAGCTTGGAAAGACAAAGACAGGAGCCCTTATTGTCATAGAACAGGAGGTTACCCTGTCAGATTTTGAAAGCACGGGTATACCTATTGACGCAATTATTACAAGCCAGCTTTTGATTAATATATTTGAGCATAACACGCCTCTCCATGACGGAGCCGTTATAGTCAGGGGAGACAGGGTTGTTTCAGCCACATGCTATCTGCCCCTGTCTGATAATATGGATATTAGCAAGGAGCTTGGAACGAGACACAGGGCGGCGGTTGGCGTCAGCGAGGTAACGGATTCCTTTACCATCATAGTGTCAGAGGAAACAGGAGCAGTATCTGTTGCAATAGGCGGAAAGATAATAAGAAATATTGACGGAGAGAAGCTTCGGGCGCATCTTATTAAGATACAGAATAAAAAGGTAGATGTAAAAAAATTCAGATTATGGAAGGTTAAGAAGCAATAAGAAAGACCAGCAGGAGGTAGAAGATGAAGGCAGGCCGGAATATAATTAAAGATATGCTGTGCAATAATGTGATACTGAAAGCAGCATCTATCATTTTTGCCGTAGCAATGTGGCTTCTGGTTATAAATATAGATGACCCTCAGGTTACCACTACCATAAAAAATATTCCTGTTCTTATTTTGAACGAGAGCGCAATCACGGGAAATGATGAAGCATATGATATATTATCGGGTGATACGGTAGATATAAAGGTGACGGGACCAAGAACTATCGTGGATTCTCTTACCAAGGACGATTTTACCGCCACAGCCGATTTCAAGGATTTATCCAAGACAAGCGCGGTACCAATAGATGTTTCAATAAATAATACAAGGTATGAAAGCAAGATTACCATTTCCGAGAAAAGCCAGAATGCAATGAGATTGTCAGTGATGGCGCTTGTGGAAAAGGAATATGAGATAGGAGTAGATGTAAACGGTACGGTACAGCAGGAGTATGTGCTTTATGAGGCCGTTCCGAGAGAAAAAACAGTTGTTATAAAGGCGCCGGAGGCTGTTCACAAGAGAATAGGCAAGGTAGCCCTTCGATTAAATCTTTTGGGAAGTGAGAACGAAAGCTTCAGCTATCTGTGCGGAGCCGTAGCATATGATTATGGAAACACAATGATAGACACAAAGACAAATCACATGACCATATCAAATGCAAATATAACCGTTGACGGTGTTGTGTATTATAGAAAATCAGTAGAGATAAAATATAATATAGTAAACAATATGGGCACGGAAATAATTATGACAGATTATGAGGTGTCGGCAGACAGGGTGGATATAGCAGGCTCAAAGGAGCTTCTTGACGGAATACACAGTATAGATATTCCAAAGGAGCTTACCATATTGACTAATAATCACAGAGAAATACAGATTGATTTGAATAATTATCTTCCTGAGGGAGTCTTTGTGTATAGTGAAAGCAGTATGTTTACCGTAACCACAAAGACGGAAGGCAAGGCGACAAAGGCTATAAGCATAAGAACAGGAGATATAGGAATAAGAAATATACCTGACGGATACGAGGCGTCTATAAGCAGTACGGGAAATATAACCGTAGTATTGTCCGGGAGACAGGCGGATATTGACGCCATAGATGCTGAAAAGCTTGCGCCGTATGTGGATTTAAGAACGGCAGTCCTTGGTGAAAACAGCATAAGGGTAAATGTCATGCTTCCTGAGGGAATAGAACAAAACGAAAATATAAATGTCACGGTGGTTGTTACTGAAAAAAACACTTCTGAGCCGGAGAGTGATACCGGCAATCCAGATACTACGCCGCAGCCGACTACGCCTCCGGAAATAGAAACAACCACAGAGAACATAACAACAGAGCAGGAAACAACTGAACCTGAGGATATACCTGCAGGAGAACCGGTAAATGGCGAGGATAAGGAAAACGCAATGCCCATGCAGCAATAAAATAAGGGCTTGAGTATAATAAAAATATGCGTGAGAGTACGCAGGAATGGAGAATAATTATGATAAGCAGAAAAGTTATAGTAGCAGACGAAACAGGATTACATCTTAGACCGGCAGGAATTTTATGCAAGCTTGCCTGCAGATATAAGTGTAAAATTGAATTTATCACGGATAAAGGAACATTTAACGCAAAGAGTATATTAAACGTGCTTGGCGCATGTGTGCAGAAGGATGATGAGATAGAGCTTAGATGTGACGGAGAGGATGAAGAACAGGCCCTTAATGACATTGGAAATGCTATTGAAAGCGGACTTGGGGACGATTTTAAGATGAGTGAATAAAGTGAAAAATCGTTGATTTTTCACTTGTGAGAAATCATAGATTTCTCACTTATGGAAAATCGTAGATTTTGCACTTACGAATTTGAACAGTATCGCAGAGCTTTCTGTAATATGGTGGGTATTAATATATATATTAAGGATATAAAAAACAGGATTGGAGATTTATATGGGCAGATATTTTGGAACAGATGGCTTTCGGGGCGAGGCCAACAGAGAGCTTACAGTTGAGCATGCGTTTAAGGTAGGAAGATACCTAGGCTGGTATTTTGGTCAGAATAAAAAGGCAAAGATAGTTATAGGAAAGGATACAAGACGCTCAAGCTATATGTTTGAGTATGCCCTTGTTGCAGGAATAACGGCGTCAGGAGCGGACGCATATCTTCTTCACGTGACTACTACGCCAAGTGTGGCATATGTGGTAAGAACAGAAGGGTTTGACTGCGGTATTATGATATCTGCAAGCCATAATCCCTTTTATGACAATGGCATAAAGCTTATAAATGCGGCGGGCATGAAAATGGAAGCCGGTGTTGAGGAAAAAATAGAGGAATATATAGACGGCCGGATAGGAGAGATACCGTTAGCCTTAAGGGAAAACATAGGCCGTACGGTAGATTTTTCGGCGGGAAGAAACAGGTATATAGGATATCTTATATCGATAGCCACACGCTCGTTTAAGGATAAGACCATAGCCCTTGACTGTTCAAACGGAAGCGCGTCGGCAGTGGCAAAAAGCGTTTTTGACGCTCTTGGAGCAAAAACCATGGTTATAAATAATGAGCCTGACGGAACAAACATAAATACAAACTGCGGTTCTACCCATATAGATGTGCTGGTTGATTTTGTAAAGAAAAATCAGGTAGACGCCGGCTTTGCATATGACGGGGATGCCGACAGGTGTATTGCCGTGGATGGAGACGGCAATATAGTGGACGGAGACGGGATTATGTATGTATGCGGAAACTATATGAAGGAGCAGGGCCAGCTCTCAAGCAATACGGTAGTTACCACGGTTATGTCAAATATAGGGCTGTACAGGGCGTTTGAGGAGCATGGCATAAAAACGGAAAAGACCGCCGTGGGAGATAAATATGTATGCGAGAATATGATGAGAAACGGATACTGCCTTGGAGGAGAGCAATCAGGTCATATTATATTCAGCAAGCACGCCACAACGGGAGACGGAATACTTACCTCAATAAAGGTTATGGAGGCAGTTGTAGAGAAAAAGAGTACCCTTAAGGAATTGACAAAGGGACTTAAAATATATCCCCAGATACTTATAAACGTTAAGGTGAAAGACAAAATTGCCGCCATGGAGGACTCGCAGATATTAGGGCTGGAGAAGGAAGTTAGCGAAGAACTGGGAGAAAACGGACGTATACTGTTAAGACCAAGCGGAACGGAAAATCTTGTGAGAGTTATGGTTGAGGCAGAGACGGACGAGATTTGCAGAAAACAGGCAGAGAAGGTAGCAGATTTGCTTAAGTCAAAATATGGGGCATAGCTGATTTTAGAATATGTATATAGAATAGAATATGTAATAGAATAAAAGCGTTTAATGTAAGGTAAAGGTCTTTGCAGTTATATATGCAGATTGCTTGTGTAAGCAGGAAAGGAGATAGTATGTGTAAAATCACAGCGGTTATATTGGCATACAGGCCGGATGAAAGAGTAAAGATGATAGTTTCCCGTTTAAAGGCACAGACTGTCATACCGGATAAAATTCTTATTATGCACACCGTAGATGAAGAGACTTCTGATACAGAGCTTGGCTGGGCATACGATATGGAAAATGTAGCTGTGGAAAAGGTAAAAAAGGCAGAGTTTGACCATGGAGGCACAAGAGATAAGGCTGTACAGATGTGTGAGGATTCAGATTACGTGCTTTTTATGACCCAGGATGCCATACCAAAAAACAGAAAGCTTACGGAATATCTTGTGGAGACCCTTAAGGCAGATACAGGGACTAATGCGGTAGCATATGCCAGACAGGAGCCGGATAAGGGCTGCAATATTATAGAGAGATATACAAGAAGCTTTAATTATCCCGACGAGCCCCATTCTGGTCTGGAGCTGGCAGCGGAGACAAATAACGGAATAAAAGCAATATTTTGTTCAGACGTATGCGCCATGTATAATAGGAGGCTGTACAATGAGATAGGCGGTTTTCCGGGGAAAGCCATATTTAATGAGGATATGGTGTTTGCAGGAAAGGCTCTTAAGGCCGATAAGGATGTTATATATGAGCCAAGGGCGGTGGTTATACATTCCCATAATTACTCGGGAGCGGAATACTTTAAGAGATACTTTGATTTAGGCGTTTCCCATGCAGAGTTTAGCTATATTTTAAAGGATTATCATTCAGGGGAGGAAGGCATAAGGCTTGTAAGAGAGACGGCAAGATTTCTTATACGTAGAAAACAATACATTATGCTTATCCCTCTTGTCTATTACAGTCTGTTAAAGTTTATTGGGATGCAGCTTGGAAAAATGCATAAAAAGCTCCCTGAACGCATTATAAATGCTTGTACCATGAATAAGGGGTACTGGAAAAAAGACAGGAATTAGAGAGGTTTATTTTGAAATGTTAAATTTTGAGCGATACAAAAGAGTGCCGGTAGTAAGCCTTCCGGACAGAGAATGGCCAAATAACGAAATCAGTAAAGCGCCTGTATGGTGCAGTGTTGATTTAAGAGATGGAAATCAGGCGTTGATTGAGCCTATGGTTGTGGAGGAAAAAATTGAATTTTTCAATATGCTGGTTAAGCTGGGCTTTAAGGAGATAGAGGTAGGTTTCCCTTCCGCGTCACAGATAGAGTATGACTTTTTAAGGCAGCTTGCAGACAGAAATCTTATACCGGACGACGTTACTGTCCAGGTGCTGGTACAGTGCAGGGAGCATCTTATTAAACGTACCTTTGAAGCCCTTAAGGGCATAAAGAAAGCCATTGTCCATATATATAATTCTACGTCAGTTCTTCAGAGGGATGTAGTATTTAATAAGTCAAAGGATGAAATCAAGCAGATAGCTGTAGACGGTACCCGGATGGTAAAGAAATACGCAAAGGATTTTCCGGGAGAGATAATATTGGAATACAGTCCGGAAAGCTTTACGGGAACAGAGCTTTTGTACGCCTTGGAGGTATGTACGGCAGTTCAGGAGGAATGGCAGCCTACGCCGGAAAAGAAGATTATATTTAATCTTCCGGCTACGGTTGAAATGAATACGCCAAACGTATATGCCGACCAGATAGAGTGGATGAATAAAAACTTTATTAACAGGGAGTCTGTTATTTTAAGCGTTCATCCCCACAATGACAGGGGAACAGGCGTTGCGGCGGCAGAGCTTGCCCTTCTGGCAGGAGCGGACAGGGTTGAGGGCACGTTGTTTGGAAACGGAGAGAGAACAGGAAATGTGGATGTCTTAAATATTGCTTACAATATGTTTTCCCAGGGCATCAACCCGCTTCTTAATTTAGAGCATATAAATGAGATTATAGATGTGTATGAAAGATGCACTAAAATGCAGATTGATATGAGACACCCATATGCGGGAAAGCTGGTATTTACCGCATTTTCAGGCTCACATCAGGATGCCATAAACAAGGGAATCAAGGCTATGCAGGACAGAGGCGCCGAGCACTGGCAGGTTCCGTACCTTCCTATAGACCCGGGCGACGTAGGTCGCGAGTATGAGCCTATAGTGCGCATAAACAGTCAGTCAGGCAAGGGCGGAGTGGCGTTTGTCATGGATACATACTTCGGCTTTAAGCTGCCAAAGGGCATGCATAAGGAATTTGCGGATATTATACAGACAATAGCGGAGGCTCAGGGTGAGGTTTCGCCTGAAACCATAATGGAGAAATTTAGGGAGGAATATCTTACATTTAAGACAGAGAGAGAATATCCTTATGAATTTACGAGCTGTAAGCTTCAGGATGTGGATGACACGCCCTGCGGAGACACCCATATTACCATGGAATTTAAGTACAAGGGTAAGCCTGTGAGGGTGGAAACCACAGGCAACGGGCCTATAGATGCAGTGAAAAATGCTCTTCATGAAACCACGGGAGTAAACATGAAGATATATGATTACACGGAGCATGCCTTAAGCGAGGGCTCTAAGGCAAAGGCGGCGGCATACATAAGCGTAACGGACATGGATACGGGAAAGGCTACATATGGCGTGGGAGTAAGCACAAATATAACAAGAGCGTCAATAAGAGCCGTATTTAGCGGACTTAACAGGCTGGCAAGATAAAAAAGTCTCGAGAGTTTTAACTCTTTGTGAAGCCGAGACTTACAAATTCGGCAGAGCCGAATTTGTGGCTAGCATGTCGAAATTTCCTACTTAAAAATAGTCTCGTCTAAGGACGAGACTTGCAAATTCAGAAGGTCTAAAGAACTAAGGTTCTTTAAACAGACTTAGCTGAATTTGTGGTTGGTATGGAGAATTTTCATATTATAAAAAATATAATGATTTTTAAAGGATGTACTGGTTAATCAGAATATCCTTTTGTTTTTTTGTTTGTAAATTGGCGACTTTTATATGTCAATAAGCCATAAAAGGTTGTATAAATTTTAAGATAGTAATATAATAATATCCACGTAAGCAATAAGCGGCATGGAATATTTGCGCAGGGTTTTTCGCTGTGTTTACGCATAGGTTAAAGAACATGTAAAATTAACAAAGAAATGAGGTGCGATATGAGTAAAACAGTATTGTTGGCAGGAGGCGCAGGCTATATAGGAAGCCATACGGCAATAGAGCTGCTGAATAAAGATTTTGATGTGGTTATTGCTGACTGTCATTATAACAGCAGTCCTATAGTCTATGAAAGACTTGAGGAGATTACAGGACAGAAGATAAAGCATTATGATATAGATGTAGCAGATATGCAGGCTATGAGGCAGGTGTTTGAGGAAAATAAAATAGAGGCAGTTATTGATTTTGCAGGCTATAAGGCGGTTGGAGAATCCGTACAGAAGCCGCTTATGTATTATGAGAATAATTTAAACACTACATTTTCCCTTCTTCATTTGATGAAAGAGTATAATGTGGCTAACATTATATTCAGCTCATCAGCTACGGTTTACGGCATGGAAAACCAGTCTCCCCTTGTGGAAAGCATGAGGCTTGGGCCATGTACAAACCCTTATGGCTGGACAAAGCTTATGAATGAGCAGATACTTATGGATGAGGCAAAGTCAAACACAAATCTTTCCGTAGTGCTTTTAAGATATTTTAATCCTATCGGAGCCCACGCTTCAGGCAGAATAGGTGAAGACCCAAAGGGAATACCTAATAATCTTATGCCGTATATAGCTCAGGTTGCATCAGGAAAGCTTCAGCAGCTAAGCGTATTCGGAGATGATTATGATACCCATGACGGTACGGGAGTCAGGGATTATATTCACGTAGTGGATTTGGCAAAGGCTCATGTTCTCGCGGTAGATTATGCAGCCGGAAGGAAAGGCTCGGACGTATTTAACATTGGTACAGGCGTAGGCTATAGCGTGCTTGATATGGTAAAGGCATTTGAAAAGGTAAACAGCCTTACAATTCCATATAAAATTGCACCACGGCGCGCAGGGGATATAGCAACCTGCTATGCAGACAGCACAAAGGCAAAGGAGCTTTTAGGCTGGGAGGCAGAGAAAAACCTTGAGGATATGTGCAGGGATACATGGAACTGGCAGAAAGGGAATCCGGAGGGATATAGGTAGTTTTTGTAAATATTTATTTGTACGTTTGAAATATGTTTTTCCTCACATGGAATCCGGGTATGTCCCATTAAAAGGCTCTAGGAGGCGGAATAGGGAGGGCTTAAGGGGAGGCAGTCAGTTAAATATAATTTTTTAAAGCTTCGGAACATGGAAGAAATTCTATCAACAAAATAC
>CAJUAO010000008.1 GCA_910584685.1 uncultured Lachnospiraceae bacterium
CAGGAAAAGGAGAAAGAGTTTCAGGGTGTTTAGTGTGTAGTTTTGAAGGTATAAACTTCAAATTTATATTTGGCTGTAAAAGCGTAATAATCCTCGATAGCTCAGTCGGTAGAGCGCACGGCTGTTAACCGTTAGGTCGTAGGTTCGAGTCCTACTCGGGGAGTTTTTTTGGCTCCATGGTCAAGCGGTTAAGACATCGCCCTTTCACGGCGGTAACACGGGTTCGATTCCCGTTGGAGTCACTTGTGCCGATGTGGCTCAATTGGCAGAGCAGCTGATTTGTAATCAGCAGGTTATCGGTTCGAGTCCGATCATCGGCTTTGGAGCGGCTATTGAAATATAGTATGCAGCTTCAAGTTGAAATATAATTTCAATACAAAACATTTATATATGGACCTTTAGCTCAGTTGGTTAGAGCAACCGGCTCATAACCGGTCGGTCCTGGGTTCGAGTCCCCGAAGGTCCACTACTATCCATATTTTTGTTATATAATAAGGTGATGCGGAGTCTGGATTACAGGCTCTTATGTATCATTCTGCAATAATTATTTGGCCCGATGGCTCAGTTGGTTAGAGCGCCGCCCTGTCACGGCGGAGGTCGTGGGTTCGAGTCCCATTCGGGTCGTCGGCATTTGCTGGTGGATGTCATAAGTATGTAAAATTATTTTACAACATAAATAAAAAATTGCTATATTTAGCAGATTGCTGTATTTAGCAATCTGGGATCTTAGCTCAGCTGGGAGAGCATCTGCCTTACAAGCAGAGGGTCATAGGTTCGAGCCCTATAGGTCCCATTTAGCATTTTTAATATAATAATTATGCGATATATGCTGGCGTGGCGGAACTGGCAGACGCACAGGACTTAAAATCCTGCGGGCTTTATCTCCCGTACCGGTTCGATTCCGGTCGCCAGCATTAGAAGCTCAATCCACTGGAAATATGGATTGAGTTTTTTTGTCTGATTTGAAATGGAGGAAAAAATATGTGGTATGACGAGGCGGTGTTTTATCAAATTTATCCCTTAGGGTTTTGTGATGCATTATATAATAATGATGGTGTTGTGGTTTCAAGAATAAAAAAGGTAAAGGAATGGATACCTCATATGAAGAAGCTGGGGATAAACGCCATATACTTTTCACCTGTTTTTGACAGTGAATACCATGGATATGATACAAAGGATTTTAGAAAAATAGATTCAAGGCTTGGAACAAATGAAGATTTTGCAGATGTAGTAGGGGAGCTTCACAAAAACCACATAAGAGTAATTATAGACGGAGTTTTTAATCATGTAGGCAGAGAATTTTTTGCGTTTAAGGATGTACAGGAAAAGAAATGGGAAAGTCAGTACAAGGACTGGTTTAATGTAAGCTTTGACGGCAACAGCAATTATAATGACGGCTTTTGGTATGAGGGCTGGGAAGGACATTATAACCTTGTAAAGCTTAATCTTAGAAATGATAATGTAGTAAATTATCTGCTTGGCTGTATAAGGAGCTGGATAGATGAATTTGATATAGATGGTTTAAGGCTTGATGTAGCTTATCTTCTCGACCACAACTTTATGAGAAGATTAAGAGCCTTTACGGGAGAGTTAAAGGAGGATTTCTTTTTGTTAGGAGAAATGCTTCATGGTGACTATAATATAATAGTAAATGACAGCATGCTTCATTCAGCTACAAATTATGAATGTTATAAGGGGCTGTATTCAAGCTTTAATTCCATGAATATGTTTGAGATAGCCCACAGCATACAAAGACAGTTTGGAAAGGAGCAGTGGTGTCTGTACCGTGGTAAGCATTTACTGAACTTTGTGGATAATCATGATGTAAACAGAATTGCATCAACATTAACCAACAAAAAACATCTGCCTCTTATATACGGACTTATGTGCAGTATGCCGGGAATACCGTGTATATATTACGGAAGCGAATGGGGAGCAGAGGGAGTTAAGGCAAACGGCAGCGACAACGATATAAGAAAATCCTATGATACGCCTGAATGGAATGAGCTTACGGAAACCGTTGCAGAATGTGTGAAGGCGGCAGCAACGGAAAAAGCATTGCAGTATGGAGACTACGAAACGCTTGTGCTGACTAATCATCAGTATGTGTTTAGGAGAGAATTTGAAGGCGAAAAAATAATAGTGGCAATAAATGCTTCAGATAATCCATATGTGGCGCATTTTGACGCAGGCTGCGGAAGGGCAGTGGATTTAATAACAGGAAAAGAGCATGACTTTGGCGGAGGCAGCGAAATGCAGCCATACACTGTCGCTTATTGGAAATGTGAAAAATAAGCAATGGGGCTTTTAAGCCGCCAAGGCGGCATAGAGAGTAGTATGTATAATTAAAAGGTACAGCTTAGAGGAATCTAAGCTGTACTCTTTCTTTTATATCATCAGATGTTATTGTTGATAATGAATTTAATAAATTAATATGAAATGTTCCTAATCCGTAAAACACCCCGGATTTAAGGCTTTTGATTTCTGCCAGTTCACCACACACTCCGAGAATAACGGCTCCAAGTATTACCCTGAATATATTGGTTCCAAGGCTTGGAGCCGGTGTATTGGAATCACTATTGCCGCCTCTTGTCCCGGAATAACAGGCTGAAATATCCGCAGAAAGCATTGTGCCTATAATAACATTTAGCATACAGCCTGTACCTGTAATTTTCGGGAGAAATTGGGAGCCATTGCTTACGACAGCGGTTGTGAAACCGTCGGAGATAATGTCATGACGGCCTGTAGCAGCTATAATACAATTAATTTCTCGGGACAGCTTCTTAACAATATCAACCGCATTAAGAAGCTCGTTTTCGTTTTCAATTTTTTCTGCGGAATCAACGCCGGTATATTGGGCTTTAAGATGAGCCAGCTTTTTTATCTCGGCAAGATTACCCTTAACAACCGTTGGCTTTATGTCCTCAAGGAGCTTATTTACATATTTATATCTAAGCTCGCTGCAATTTACTCCCACAGCATCAAGTGTAAAAGGAATATGAGAGTCACAGGCAGCCCTTGCTGAAATTTTTATGGACTCCATTCTCACATCTGTTATAGCGGCAGTGTTAAGGCAAAGGGCGGCAGCCTTCTCGGTGATTTTTTTTACCTCCATAGGATGCTCCGCCATAATGGGACTTCCGCCTAAGGCAAGGACTGCGTTGGCGCAATCATTGCAGGAAATAGGATTAGTAATGCAGTGAATAAGGGGAGCGGTATCCTTTATGCTATTCAGGGCAGTATCCAAGTAATTAATAAAATCACTGTGTAATTTTGTAAAATTGTATTCTGACATGTATAAACCTTCCTTTAATAATATTTTTTATCTATATGAGATTACTTTATGTAAGCCATAAGTTTGGCTTTAAAAGTTTTTAATTTATAGGAAATAACCTTAGAATACCGAAGTCATAGCTATTTATGGCGCAGTCCCTTTGCGGTTTTTATAATATAGTATATAAGCGCAAAAATGAGTATGGCAGCGGCGATAATTACCTTAATATAGGGAATAAAAGGTGATGAGCCGGAAATAAGATTATTTTCAATAACAAGCGCTGCCATGTATGCAATAGGGGCGGTAAAGGCTATAGCCAAGGCGTCCTTTGAGGCATCATTGGCGCTTTCATATACCCTGGAGCCTAACAGCTCCTGAATCTTATTAAGCTGTCCCAATTTATTAAGCTGTTTTAGCAGTATAAAGGCAATGCTTCCGCCGATAAGTGTTCCTGCCACGAATGAAGGAACATAGAAAAACCATGTAAGACCGTCACGTCCCCATATGTATGTCATTACAGGATATGAAACAATGGCGCCTACAATTCCCGTTCCAAAAATCTCTCCAAGCACTGCAAAAAGAATTTTACCCTTTGAAAGGCGATAGAAAAGCCCTGAGAAAAAGGCTCCAAATATGGCGCCGGTAAGGGCAAGGGGAGGTATACCCATAAAAATCATTCTGATAATACCAATAAGGGTAGCGCACGCAAGCGAGTGGAAGGGACCGATAAATACGGCGCATGTTACGTTAATAAGATGAGCCATGGGGCACATGCCCTCCACACGTAAAATAGGGGATATAACTACGCCTATGGCAATCATCATTGCCATAAAAATAAGTTTAATAAGTTTTTTGTTTTCTGTCATATTCGACACTCCTTTATAGTATGATAAGAAATTACTATAAAAAAATACAAGGCGTTAAGCCTTGGTACACGTATCGAATATATTCTTATCCTATAGTGAAAATAATGACAGGCGTGACGGGCGCTTCTGTATTATAACAAGGCTTAATCTAATATTTTTAATAGATTTCCTGCGGTCGATACTTAAGGCATCCTCTCAATCAGCAACACTGACTCCCATCGCTATAAGATAAGTAAATCCAAATCTAGGGAGCTCCCCCTCTATTTGGGCCATAGGAAAGTCCTTCATGGCGGCAACAAGTTTGGCCAAGTCTGGTTTTCAGACTTTTCAAACTTGCAAGTGTCGGCTAAAGCCGACACTTTTTACTTATGGAACGAGTATACAGGAATAAGAAAGACTTGTCAATATTTCCGTAAAATAATAAAAAATAAAAAGCAGAAAACTTCAATTTGTAAGCAGTATGTATCATTGAAAAAAGCAATAATATAGCATATAGTTATAGCTATAAATTAAAAAGACGTGCATGCAAAATATCATTTTAATTTTAGGGAATACTATGAAAGCTGGTTTGATTAACTGACAGGAAAGTGAATCAGAACAGAGGCGGAAAATTCATATGTAGATTTTAGTTTTTTTATTGGAGAAGAAAGGAGCTTAGTGTGAAAAATACTTCTAAGGCAGCAAAAGACGCTACCTAAGAAATATTAAATTTCACACTGGAAAAACGCAAAAAGCAGCGTTTTTCATTACTATTTATGCCGCCAGCTGAAAGGCGGCGGAATGGAGGTTTATATGAAAGAAGCAAGTATTAAAACGGAAAAAGGGTTTGTAGTGGGCGAGGTAGATAAAAGAGTATTCGGGTCTTTTATAGAGCATTTGGGAAGAGCCGTATATGGCGGTATCTATGAGCCGGGAAATAATAATTCCGACGAGGACGGCTACAGGAAAGATGTGCTGGATTTGGTAAGGGAGATTGATGTTCCTATTATAAGGTATCCGGGCGGAAATTTTGTTTCCGGTTTTAATTGGGAGGACAGCGTAGGTCCTGTAGAAAATCGTCCAAGGAGACTTGAGCTTGCATGGAATGTAACCGAAACGAATGAATTTGGTCTTCATGAATTTTGCAAGTGGGCAAAGCAGGCAAACAGTGACGTTATGATGGCAGTCAATCTTGGTACAAGAGGCGCAGATGCCGCGAGAAATCTGGTAGAATACTGTAATCATCCCGGAAATACTTATTACAGCGATTTAAGAAGAAAGAACGGAGCAGAAGCTCCTTTTAAAATAAAAACATGGTGTCTTGGAAACGAAATGGATGGTCCATGGCAAATGGGAAATAAAACAGCCGTGGAATATGGACGCCTTGCATGTGAAACAGCTAAGGTAATGAGGATGATAGACCCGTCTATTGAGCTTGTAGCCTGCGGCTCGTCAGGTATTGGAATGCCAACCTTTGGCGCTTGGGAGGCAGAGGTGCTGGAGCATACTTATGACCATGCAGACTATATTTCGCTGCATCAGTATTATGGAAATCATGATAATGACACGCCGAATTTCCTTGCCAGAACATTAGATATGGATAAGTTTATCAGCAGCGTGATTTCTACATGTGATTATGTGGGAGCAAAAAAGCGTAGCAAAAAGAAAATTAATCTTTCCTTTGACGAGTGGAATGTATGGTATCATTCAAATGGCGAGCCACACACTCCATGGAGCGAGGCTCCTGCCCAGTTAGAGGATATTTACAATATGGAGGATGCGTTGCTGGTAGGCTCAATGCTTATTACGCTTCTCCGTCATGCAGACCGTGTAAAAATAGCATGTCTGGCGCAGCTTGTCAATGTAATCGCGCCTATTATGTCTTCGCCTGAGGGCGCATGGAGGCAGACTATTTTCTATCCGTATATGCACGCCTCAAAGTATGGCAGGGGAACAGTTTTGCAGACACTTTCAGAATCGCCGAAATATGATACAAAGGATTATACGGATGTTCCTTCATTAGATACCATAGCTGTGGACAATGGGGATGGAATAACTGTTTTTGCAGTAAACAGAGGCGAAGAGGAATTGCTGGTTAAATGTGAAATAGGCGGATATGATAAATTTGAGAAAATAACCCATACAATAATGACTGACGGGGATATGAAGGCATGTAATTCCCTGACAGAGCCTGACCGCATAAAGCCTTATACGCTTCCTGAAAAAAGAATAGAGGGGGAGGATGATTTAAAAATTAAGATTCCTCCACGCTCTTGGAATGTGATACGTTTTATGTAAATTAAATTGAACAGAGGTATTCCTATAGCGGCAGGAGTTTACCGTTATAGGAATACTTTTTTATATAATAGGAAATTCCGTTATGCAAAAGCGTCAGTTTTAGACATCACTTTTTATGTAAAATGCAAAGAAAGCACTTGACAATTTAATATAAAAAAAGTAAAATAATTCTGCTGTGTAAAAATCTTTTATTTGTTACATAGCGAAAAATATGTGTGTGTAGCTCAGCTGGATAGAGCACTTGGCTACGGACCAAGGTGTCGGGGGTTCGAATCCTCTCACGCACGCTTAAAAGCCTTGAAAGCATATGCTTTCAGGGTTTTTCTTTACCCTGCCTTTTACCTTATGAGAGCTTTCGTAATAAAACAATTTATTTGAATTGTTGGTATAAGATATAGCATAAGAAAAAATAAGGGTATATAAAATAAGGATAAAAGTATTTAAGCAGTAAAAAAGGAGGAAACACGTAAAATGGACAAGCAGGAATTTTTGGAAAAGCTTTCAGAGGCGCTGAGGGAATCAATGGACGACAGAAGCGCATATGAGCATATAAGCTATTATAGCAATTATATTGACGAGGAGGTAAAAAAGGGGAGAGATGAGCAGGAGGTAATTACAGGCTTGGGAAATCCAAGATTAATAGCAAAATCTATTATAGACAGAGGCGGATATACCTCGTCAGAGTCATCATATGCCACATATGATACCATGAAGGCAGGCAGCTTTGGAAAAACAGATAATTTTCAGGAGGAGGAAGGCGCCTATCGCTTTTATTTTAATGGAAAAAGCATTAATCCCGTTGTTGGAAAGGTAGTAGGAATACTTGCGCTTATAACGGTTATAGCCCTTGTTTTTCTGGTACTGTGGGGAATATCATGGCTGGTGCTTAAGGTGGTATTGCCGGTAGTGCTAGTGCTGGTTATAGTTGGAGTAGTAGTGGGACTGATAAATTCATTTAAGAGAAGATAAAAAAGTGTCGGCTTAACAAAGAACTTAAGTTCTTTGTTAAGCCGACACTTGCAAATTCAGCTCTGCTGAATTTGTGATTTACTTGAAGAGTTTCTTATTATATAAAAAGAGCCGATGGGAGCTGGCTCTTTTAAATTTTGCAGAAATAAATTTATGTTTGAAAGGAGATGTTATCAATTTAAATTGTTGAAGTAATACAAATCGGGCCGAGGAAAGCCTTTACCCTGTCTATGCGCATAAAAATAATACCTCGTGGGGGAGCCACGAGGTATTGAGGGGAGTATAAATAATTAATAAGGGGTTATAACATAAAAAGAAACATTTGAAGGGTTATTTCTTTTTACACATGTATTCTATAATAAAGTGTCGAAAAAAGCAACTGTTTTTTTAAAAAAATTAAAAATTAATAAATTAGTTTGAGAGAATAAAAAAAAATATTTAACACATACTAAGTGTGTAACATTAAAAAAAGCTTTGGAGGTAAAGAAAATGACAAGTTCAAACAATTATCAGAACAACAGCCAGAACTGCAAAAACAGTACAAGCAAGAACTCAACACAGAATTCAACACAGAACACAAGCAAGAACTCATCACAGAATTCTAGCAAGAACACAAGCAAGAATTCAACACAGAACACAAGCAAGAATTCAACTGAGAATTCAAGCCAGAACGACTACAATTACTAGGAAGGCTTATGCAGTATAGCAGCCTCTAGTAAGGTATGTTCTATATTGAAAAGAAAATATAGAAGCAATGGGAGCATCGCACTTATTTATAAGGGCGATGCTCTTTTTTGAGTAAACATTAAAAAAAAATTTAATAAAATATAATAAACAGGAAAATGGTGATAGTTATGAATACTATTATAAATATAAATATAAGAAATATTGACAATTATAAGGGAGACGGCAGATATGTCATACTTGATGTAAGGAACGAGGAGGAATACAAAAAGCATCATATAGACGGAGCTGTAAATATCCCATACAGACAGATAGAATACGAGGAGGCAGACCTTGACAGAAGCAAAATATACGTCGTTTACTGCGAGCATGGAGGAGTAAGCATAATGGCTGCAAAAAAGCTTTATAAAAGAGGCTATCAGGTAATAAATACCATAGGAGGGCTTGCTGCATATGAAAGATATAAATTAAAATTTAATTGACAAAGTAAATAGGTCATCATAAAATTAAAATGTTAATGAAATAATTATGAAAGGCATTAAATGATGACCATATACAGATTGATGGCGCCATGTCATTTTGGACTGGAGTCAGTCTTAAAAAGAGAAATAACAGACCTTGGATATAATATAGTCAGCGTGGAGGATGGCAGGGTAACCTTTGAGGCGGATGTACAGGGAATATGCAGGGCAAATGTATTCCTTAGAACTGCCGAGCGTATTCTTATTGAGGCAGGGAGATTTAAGGCAGAAACCTATGACCAGTTATTTGAGGGAATAAAAGCAATAGAATGGAACAGCTATATACCTGCAGATGGAAGGTTTTGGGTAACTAAGGCATCCTCCATTAAAAGCAAGCTGTTTAGTCCTTCGGATATTCAGCGTATAGTCAAGAAGGCTATGGTTGAAGGCATGAAGCGGGATTACGGTATTGCATGGTTTAAGGAGGACGGAGCAGATTATCCCGTCCGAGTATTTATGTTTAAGGATGAGGCTATAGTAGGAATAGACACAACAGGAGACTCGCTCCATAAGAGGGGCTATCGAAAGCTGTCGTCAAAGGCGCCTATATCTGAAACACTGGCAGCGGCGCTTATAATGCTTACACCGTGGAATAAGGACAGAATACTGGTGGACCCCTTTTGCGGCAGCGGCACATTTCCGATAGAGGCGGCTATGATGGCGGCAGGCATTGCGCCGGGGATGAATCGTTCTTTTACGGCAGAGAAGTGGATTAATATTATAAATAAAAAGCGCTGGTACGACGCCATAGACGAGGCAAATGATATAATTAATATGAATATACAGACGGATATACAGGGCTATGATATAGACGGCGATATGGTAAATATAGCCGTACAAAATGCTAAAGTGGCAGGGGTAGAAAAGCTTATACATTTTCAGCGAAGAGATGTACAGGCTTTAAGCAGCAGTAAAAAATACGGCTTTATAATAACTAATCCGCCATATGGTGAGAGGCTTGCAGAGAAGGAGGATTTGCCGGAATTGTATAGGACTATAGGGGAGCGTTACAAAGAGCTTGCCGACTGGTCCGCATATATAATTACATCCTATGAGGATACGGAGAAATATATGGGAATTAAGGCGTCAAGAAACAGAAAAATATATAATGGTATGATAAAGGCATATTATTATCAGTTTATGGGGAAAAAACCACAGAGATTAAAGAGGGATAACATTGAAGAATAAGCTTTTTTATATTTTTGCAGCTATAATATTAAGCGCAGGTATGTTTTTTTTATACAGGCAGGTAACAAAGGCTGAATATATCAGTCAGGGACAGATAGGGGAAACCGTTCCGACAGAGTGGAACGTACTTATGGCAAACAGCATAAACCATAAGGATATTGCATTGTATGTTGACGGCGTATCCGTCAATACAAAGAAAAATAATATTTATATGGATGAGGCAATGACGCTTATGATACCGTATACAATTATAAGCGATACATTTGACTGCGCCGTAAATTTATACAGCAGACTAAATCTTGTTATAGAAAGAGGAACAAATAAAATATCCTTAAGTGTGGATTCAAGTGAGATGAATGTGAATGATGGAGTTTACATGCTGAAAAGCTCGCCAAAGTTTATAGGAGATATGCTGTATGTACCGCTGGAGTCTGTAATACAGGGCTTTGGGTACACATATACATGGGATATGGCGGCAAATCAGGCAACTCTCATCAATGATAATCCGGAAAACAAAAATCTTCCGTATTCCTACAGCTATGTTGATGCAAATAAGATGACAACCATAAAGGACCAGGGAAGATATGGTACATGCTGGGCATTTGCCGCCCTTACCTCACTGGAGACAACGCTTCTTCCTGAGCAGAGAATGACCTTTGCGGCGGACCATATGTCCATAGCCAATTCCTTTAACCTTAATCAGAATGAGGGCGGAGAGTATACAATGGCCATAGCCTATCTTACTTCATGGCAGGGGCCTGTGTTAGAGAAGGATGACCCTTATGGAGACGGAGTAACAGATGAAAGCCTTTCGGAGGTGGTACATGTTCAGGGAGCGCAGATTATTGAGGCTAAGGATTTTGACACTATAAAGCAGATGGTGTATAAATATGGTGGAGTGCAAAGCTCTATATATATGTCGCTTACATATAGCGGAAGCCATTCAAAATATTATAATGATAAGGAGAATGCATATTGCTATATAGGTGAAAATAAGCCGAATCATGATGTTGTCATAATAGGCTGGGATGACAATTATCCAAAGGAAAATTTTAACGGAGATATAGAGAGCGACGGAGCCTTTATTTGTCAAAACAGCTGGGGAACTGAATTTGGAGATAACGGAATATTTTATATTTCATATTATGATACAAACATAGGCATGCATAATGTGGTATATACACAGGTAGAGCCAACGGACAATTACGATAATATATATCAGTCTGATTTGTGCGGCTGGGTAGGTTATCTGGGCTGTGATAAGGAATACGCAACCTTTGCAAATGTGTATACTGCAGAAAACAATGAGTATTTAAAGGCAGTAGGGTTTTATTCAGTAGCATTGGATACCTCCTATACAGTTTATGTATGTACTGATTTTAAGGATGAATCATCACTTAACGGAAACCTTATTCAGGCTGCGTCAGGGAAATTTAATAATGCAGGCTATTATACGGTTGAACTGGAGCAGACAATATTATTGAATAAAGGCAAACAATATGCTATAGTGATAGATATTAATACGCCAAACACAAAAAAGCCTGTTGCGGTAGAGTATGTAAATGGCAACAGAACTGCTACTGTTGATTTGACAGACGGTCAGGGGTATATAAAGCTTGGATATAATAAGTGGCAGAGAACGGAGGATATGGGAGAAAAAAGCTGTAATGTATGTCTGAAGGCTTACACAAAAAATGTAAACATGCAGCCTACGGAGACACCCGCCAATATGGCGCCCTAAGAGCATAGCTATGCCGCCATAGGTGCAGAAAGGTAAGGTTTATTTATTATGGAGCAGGAAAAGATAATATTTGCTACCGGAAATCAGGATAAAATGAAAGAAATAAGAGAAATTATGTCGGATATAGGCGACAGAATCTTTTCTTTAAAGGAGGCGGGAATAGAGGCCGACATAGAGGAAAACGGAGCCACATTTGAAGAAAATGCCATTATAAAGGCAAGGGCTATATGCAGGCTCACAGGTCAGATAGTTCTGGCAGACGATTCCGGTCTGGAGGTAGATTATATGAATAAGGCTCCGGGGGTATATTCAGCCAGATACCTTGGAGAGGATACATCCTACTCCATAAAAAATCAGACTATTATAAAAAATTTGGAAAATGCTAAGGGAGATGAAAGAAGCGCAAGATTTGTCTGCGTTATTGCAGCAGCATTTCCTGACGGAAGGATTATTACGGCAAGAGGCGAGATAGAAGGTCTTATAGCCCATGAGGAAAAGGGAGACAATGGCTTTGGATATGACCCTATATTTTATGTGCCTGATTATAATATGACTACTGCCCAGATGGATTCAGAGCAGAAAAACAATATTAGCCACCGAGGAAAAGCATTGCGATTAATGAAGGAAAAATTAAAATATGAAGGTATTGATTGTTAGTGATTCACACAGAGATAATGTAAATATAGAAAGGGTATTAAAAAAGGTAAAGCCTGTAGATATGCTTATACACTGCGGTGATGCGGAAGGAGCGGAAGGGTATATACAGCAGATTGCGGGATGCCCCATATATGTAGTTGCAGGAAACAATGACTTTTTCAGCAGACTGCAGAAGGAGCTTGTATTTGATGTAGACAAATATAAGGTCTTTTTAACTCACGGACATTATTATTATGTATCCATGGGAACAGAACGCTTAGTAGAGGAGGCAAAGCTAAGAGGGGTGGATATAGTTATGTACGGTCATACCCATAAGCCTTTAATTGACATCAGGGATGATATAGTAATAATAAATCCCGGAAGCATATCATATCCAAGGCAGGAGGGAAGAAAGCCTACATACATTATAATGGAAACAGATGAGTATGGAGACGCGCATTATACGTTAAACTATGTAACCGATAAATAGGCAGATAGCCTAAAAGCGTAATAGAGATAAAAAATACAATAAATATAAAACATAACAAATTACATTAAAAAAACGCCAAAAATAAGTGCAGAAAAATCAAGGACAAACAAAGTGTAAAAAAAGTTAAAAAAATTATTGACAACAAATAAGCGATAGTATATAATATATCTTGCGTCGCGGTAGGGATAAAGATAGCGACCTAAAAAAAGTTTCCGGGGTGTGGCTCAGCTTGGCTAGAGCGCTTGATTTGGGATCAAGAGGTCGCAGGTTCGAATCCTGTCACCCCGACTTATATGAGCCGGGCAGACCTATAGGAAAGCAAGGCATTAAACACTTTGCGGGTGTAGTTCAATGGTAGAACACCAGCCTTCCAAGCTGGATACGTGGGTTCGATTCCCATCACCCGCTTTTACATTGCCAAAAGGTAATGTATACTTATTCAGTGTAAAGCGATAACGCAAGCGTACGCAGATGAATGTGTGTCCGTAGCTCAGTTGGATAGAGCAACGGCCTTCTAAGCCGTGGGTCGGGGGTTCGAATCCCTTCGGGCACATTCCAGGGACAAGTCCCGGGTGGCTATGGTGGGTATAGCGCAGCTGGTTAGCGCGCCAGATTGTGGCTCTGGAGGCCAAGGGTTCGAATCCCTTTATCCACCTTTTACATTGTAAAATGTAGGGCTATAGCCAAGCGGTAAGGCACAGGACTTTGACTCCTGCATTTCGTTGGTTCGAATCCAACTAGCCCTGTTAGCAGGACTTAAAGTTTGAACCTGCAATTTTTTTTTCTAAAACAGAATATTGATATGGGATACTAGCTCAGGTGGTAGAGCACTTGACTTTTAATCAAGTTGTCGGGGGTTCGAATCCCCCGTGTCTCATTAGAAAATAAGGCATTTCATTACATGAAGTGCTTTATTTTTTACGACATATAAAAATCAAGTTGTCGTAGTACGTACTTAAAAAAATTTAGATTTTTCTTTTGTTTTTATTATAATGCGTGTACCATTCCTACCCCCCACCAAGAGTATCTAAGCTTTTAGAATACATTTTTTTAGATAAAGCGTTTAAAAAAATGTATTCTAAAAACTAAGATACTCTAAGGAGCCCCCCTCCCCCCTCCAGAGGGGCAAATTCCGCTAAAGTTTTCCCCTGTTTCACTTTAACAACAAAGTGTTATTTTTTTTCCACGCTTTACATTTTGAATTTAATTCCGCTGTCGTTTATTCCACACTGCCATTTTAATTTTATACAGTTGGAATACCTCTACTGTATGCACTTAGCAAGTTGTAAGTCGCATGCTGAACACTGTCAATACGACGACAGTTTATAGGCTTAATTTACTCTTTGCATTATAGTTAAGCGTGAATATCATTTTATCACTGACCGCTTCACGGCTCCACGTCTTTTAAATATCTGCCTGTGTTACATGACGCCCGCCAAAAATGGGCGTGTGGGTTGCGGTGATTTTACACTTTGACTAAGTGAAAACTTTTGCACCGCAGCCACCATAGTTTATTGAATTTAAGACCGATAATTATACGCACGGAACATACATTCATCTATTTTATATATGTCAATATTAGCGACACCTACATAATTAGCTATATGTAAATATTCCTGCGTAACATTGTAAGAAGAATGGCCTAGTAAAACCCTTAACACTTCCAAAGAGCCACCGCCTAATATAAACGAAGTAGCAAAAGTATGACGCAACAAATGCGGATATACATTTAATGTAGGAGTTTTAAGACGGCTAAAAAGCATTTCAATAGAATTTTTGCTTATAGGCTCACAACTTGAATTTAGAATAAGATTATCGCATGAATTAGCAAGTCTTTCACGACTTATATATCTTTTAATATAGCAAGACAGGTTAGGAGGAAGAGGAACAAGACGACTTTTATTACACTTAGAGTTTTTAATAGTAATATACGAATTACAAAAATCAATATCGCTATTATTAAGGTCAATGACTTCACCCAAACGCAACCCGCAATCAAGCATTAAATGAAATATGCAAAGGTTACGCAATGGAAAAACCGTACTCTTAAGTTGTAAATCTAAATTTTCAACGTCACCTGAAGAAAGAGGAATAACAATACGCTTATCGGAACGAGGAAGTTTTACATTTTTTGTAGGATTTTCAAGTATAATACTTTCATTGTACAAATAACGTAAAAAAGCCTTAACAGAACGAGCATACGTACGTACAGAAGTATTTTTTACTTTACGGTTACGCTGATAAGAAATATAACTTATATAGTCAATACGACTTAAAAGCGAAACATCAAAATCAAGGTTGCCATATTTTGAAAAAAGATAATTGCTGAAAAAATCAAGGTTTACACGATAATATTCTAAAGTAGCAGGGGAGCAATAAGAGGATATGTATAATATAAAATCCTCAACAGCTTCATTATAAGTCATCTTTTCCACCTCCTGAAGCATTAAGAAATAATTGTTTATCTTTATAACTTAAACGTTCAAATGCAACATTAAGATTTTCAGTAAGGAAAGTCAAATCACCGTCAAAAGCAGTAAGAAGCCCCGCTATAGTTGGCTTGACCTGCTTATCTATCCATTGCACTTTTTTATCAATACTGGACTCACGAGGAGAAAGCGAAAGGGGAATTTTTGAACAAGTATCAATAAAATTGAGCCACAAAGGAGCAACAGAACAACGGCAACGTCTAACATTATCAGGAACAATAAAACGGATATATTCATTAAGTATGCCAACAGCAATAAAACCTAAATCATTGTTTAAAGAAATGAGTTTTGCAACAATATCCGCACGTTCATGCTTAAGTTCAAGCTCCCATCTTATCCATTTTACTGGTGATAAATCTTGTAAATTCTGCTCCAAGGACTTATCATAAACCCGAAGCATGACATCACTTTTACGTGAGCCAAAATAAACAGTATGACCAAGACCGACAGAAGCTAAGGACTTTTCACTAACATTTTTCCAAAGTTTGAATTTGCCGACACAACAACCTTTAGAAACAACATCAACAATATCATTGCAGGAATAATATTTACAACCTATATCATCAACGGCTAAGTCAATTCTTGTAAAATGACCTATAGAAAGTATATACTTAAAAAGCATAGGAGCAATATAAGTTGCGTCATATTCTCCCACATCATAACATACACCGAAAGGAGCTTCACATTTATATTTTGTAAGATAAGTTTCAAAAAAACACTTAACAGCAGAGCCACAAACTCTAAAATGTATACCCATGTCAGCATTACCAGTAAAAAAGCCGAATATATCTTCTGAAACATGTTTAAAACAGCGCTGATACCCGATACCGCCCCGTTCAGTATCGTCAAAAGTTTCAGCAAAAAAACCTAAACTTTCAAGATAATGTTTAAAAGTTACATAATCGGATTTTAAAGTATCAATAGTAAATTCAACCCAATCAATACGGCAATATAAGCCGTTTTCAAGTAAAAATTCTTTTTGCATTTCAAACCTCCATTCTTTTAAATGGTTTTGTTACCCCCCTACTAGTGGGAGGGGGTAAACCACTTTTAAATCCAATCTAGGCATTTTCAAAGGTTAAGGGAACCCCGCCGCACAGCGGCACCCCTAAACCTTTAAAAACGCCAATAACTATTATAAAAATCCGCATACCGCTTTTTTAGTCGGAATACGTCAGCAGAAATCTTTTGTTTTGCTCCATACCAGTAAGTAATAGCTATAAAAGCAGAGCCACCCATTAACAAGCCTATTATCGCACCTGCGATTTTAAAATTATTAATTTTTCGGTGTATAACCTCATACTCTATAAGGCTGCGTATCTGTCTATCAATAAGACGGTCAAATTGGGATACAAGGATAATATCATAACCGAATTTTCTATGTTGAGTAAAGAAGCTAATCCATTCATATCTACCGTTACTTTGCCATGTACGGCTATTAAATATAAGTTGGCACTCATCAATTACAATAAGTGCTTGACCCTCAACTATATATCCCTTTTTATTACGTTTAAAGAAAGCACGAGCATAGTTTTGCAAAAATTCAGGATTTAACATTCTGTTTTCAATTTGAATACAAGTACCCTTATTATGCGTTTTTCTACCCTTAGAATATTTGAATACATCCATATTTATGGGAAAGTTTGCTATTACACAATGACCAGTACGCATTTTCCAGTATATTTCTTTGGCAACATGCAAACTTTTCCCACTGCCAGGAGTACCACTATAAAACCATATCATTCTACAGCCCTCACCCACCTTAATATAATTTGATAAACATAATAACCGCCAACAGCACTAAGCCAAACCTCACCAATTTTAATAAATGTACCGACAGGAATAAGCCAGTTAATATATCCGAGAAAACCCCATTCTGAAATTGAATTAATAAACGGAGCAAAAGGACTATCAGGCAGAAAAGAAAAGACAGCCCCCGCAATACTATTCAACCATTGTATAAATACTTCCATTTAATCACCTACCCCTTTATAAGACCTCTAGTTTTCATTATAAGAAAACCGATAAAACCTAAAGTTTCAAAAGTACGAAAAATCTTAGCAATATTATCAAAAATACTTAAATCAATGGTAATACTTTCATTTATTCCCCATTTTTCAAAAACAAATGGAATTTCAAACTTAGGCGTGACAGGCTCAGCATCAAAGACGGAAATAAGATTAAAGAGGTCATAAGGAATACAGAAAGGAAATTTACTTCCAAGCCCCGAAGTCTTAAAATCGTTAATATCCCATTTGACATTACCAAGCTGAACAGCGACATTTTCCTTAACCACACTATCAACTTTGCTATCCGTTTTATCTTGTGCTTTCTGAATAGCGTCATCTATTGCCGTAGAAACATCAGTACCAAGATTATCAATAGTATTCCTTAAGCCTAATATCTCATGTGCTAAGTCATTAATAGATGTATCTATGGAATAGATAGGTACATCACTATCATTATCACTGTCTATATCCTGCCCCCTGTTTTCAGAGCCGTTATAAAGGTCATCTATAGGGAGAGGCGCAACGACAGGCAATTTTTGACTGTCATCTATAGGATAATCATTACTTACAGGCAAAGAAGAAAGACCTAATAATTCAATAACAGAATTACTAAAATAAAAGCCGTTACCATAGTAATATATATAAAAAAGGCCTCTTTGCCATAAAAAACCAGTAGTTTTATTATCTAAAATATTACCATTTCTATCATATTTATAGACTTTACCATATGGAGAAGAGCCTGAAAGATTTTTCCCACTTAGCCAACACCAATTATAAGTAGTACCACAATGAGCATATAAGCCACCAGAAGTATATATTTCTATATTACCCGAGCCGTCTCTAGTGGTATCAATGATAACGTAGGACAATCCCGAAGCAACGACCTCTTTAGACTTAATATCACCGTCACTACCAGCAGGAAAAGAAAATCCGCTAGATAAATCTAAAACGGTAGAATATTGAGCATTACCTTTATATTCAACTTTTTCCCCACGTTCTAATGCCTGCTGCCTTTTTTGCATATACAAATTTATAGCACTAGACATTTCATTACTAAGACAATTAACAAATTCCTTATTACATGCTATAACATTATTTGATATACCAAACTTAACAATATCCTTAGAAGTCTGAACGGCATTACTCATAGTACAATACATATTAAAAGCTTCTCTTACATCTTTTTCACTGACATAATCATAATCAAACAGTTTAGTTATATAAGACAAAGCATTATTTTCGTCTATAGCACCAGTAGAGTTCATATCTCTTATAAAATCAAGATAAAATTCTTTTACGCCGTCTACATATGCATTATATAATTCCATTTCCTTATCAGTGACAGGAATACCCGAATTAACTTTATCAACTATATCTTTAACCATTATATGAATATCATCAGCATTTAAAGTGTCTCCCTCTATAAAACCAGAAAGCATTTTAGCAACATCAGGAACTATACCCGATTTTGTTATAGCCATACTTGAAACAAAAGACAAAAGGGCACCTATAAGAAAAGTTTCTTCTACACCAGTAACAGCCTTAGCTTCATTATAATCATTTGCAACAACGCTAAAAGTTAGAAAAAGGACCATTAAAAGACATAAAATTTTTCTTTTCAAAAAACACACCTCCATTAAAGAAAAGAGAGGATAGAACAATTCTATCCCCTCAAAAGAAAGACGCTACTTACTAGCCAAAGACTTAAAAAGCGCTATGCCTTTTCTAAGAGCAAAAGGAGCAACCATAATGCCGATAGCAATAGGCACTATAATAGCAACATACTTCATAAACTCAGATGAAGCACCATTCAATCCAGTGCTTAAAACCTCCGAAGCGTCAAAAGAAGTACTGCTTTCTCCCACAGCTAAAACAGGCAAAGACATTAAAGCAGTAGTTGCCGAAGTAGCCAACGCAGTAAGTGCAACTTTCTTGTTACGTACAAATTCCTTAAAGTTTCCCTTCATGTTAAAACCTCCGTTTAATTAATATTTATAACAACCTTTAAGGTTATTACCTCACCAAAGACTTAAAAAGAGCAACAGCCTTTTTAATTATAAAAACCGCTAAATCCATTCCAAACCACATACATGTACAGTATGGAATATAAGAAAAATATTCTGCCAACGTCAAAGTGCCAAAACCCCCTTTAACTTAAAAGCAACCATTGAGCCGATTATAACAACATGAAGCATGTTAGATATAATTAACTGTGATAATAAAGTTTCCATTGTCTCACCTCCCTTATTTTACAAAATCAACCGACTTTATTATTACGTCACTACCTTTAGAAGTAAGCTTCACATCAATAGTAAAATCAGCAAGAGCAGGCAAGCCGACCTTTTCGCACTTTGCAAAAAATTCAGTAGGCATAGTAGCCTTTTGAGGAAAGTAACCAAGCGTACCGCTTTCGCTATCAACTGCTTTTTTAGAAACATCATCACAACCAATATAAAACATCTTGCAACCAGTCAATGCTTCTGTCTCTCCTTCAGGTGTAAAATCATACGGCTTACCGCAGGCAAGCACTAAGAATTTTTCTTTTAATTGCATTTTAAAACCTCCAATTTTTTTTTAATCTTTTTCAAAAAAATCATCACAAATTTTACGAATAAAAAAACGTAAAAAAAGAATTAATTGAAAAACTACAAAAGGGAAAAGATTAATAGCTAACTGTTTAAAGTCAATATCCATAAATACCCTCCAAACTTGACTATTTTCAAAATAAAAGTTATAATTAAAGCAAATATTAAATTGTCAAGGAACTACAAACACCCATATGTTTCTATGAGTGTAAGACGGTATTAAGATATGTGCAGCCATATCTATATTACATACAGTCAACGTCAGGACATAATAAATATTTTAGGAACATAGGTACAGACAAAGTACATGTACCATTCACATTTATAAGTATACACTAAGTACATGCACTTTGCAAGTACTTTTTAAAAGTCTTTCAATTTAAAAAATTTTCTGACAATAGGAGGAGAAAATGCCAAGTAAAAAACCTAGATTAATGACATATACAGAACAAGAAACAATAGATAAATTTGAAACAATATCTAAACAAGAAAATAGAAGTATGTCAAAGCAATTAGAATATATAATTAAAAAATATATTCAAGAGTATGAAAGCAAGAACGGTAGCATTATAATACAAAACAATAGCCATTTTGGAGATATAAACATAAACAAATAACGGAGTATTAAAAAATGAGAGAAACAGAAACACAAAAAAATTGGAATAATTTTTATAAAAACCCACATCCACCTAAACAACACAATTTTTTCATACTTAAATTAATGATACTTTTAACAATAGCAGGAGCAATAATTTTTTACAGATATAGCATGAAAGAAAAAGGAATATCAAACAGCATATCTATAAACGCAAATGGAATAGTTATAGAAGAACATGGAATATCAAACCAAAACGGAGTAGATATGAACATTTCATTAAATGAAATTGAAAAAATATTAGAGAATATAACAAAAAAAGAAGATGACGAATTATACAAGGATATTAGAACAATAGAAAACTTAAATTTAAGCAATCATTATAACGAATTAAAAAAATCAATAATACAAAAAATTAAATATTGGATTAAATACAAAGAAACAAAAACAAGAGATGATTTTGACCTCTACAACAATATAAACTATATACAAGAACTAGCAAAAGCATTTGATAAAGCAAGTGTAGAATACAACTTCACAGAAACAGGAATAGAATATAAATATTATCTAAAATGACAAAGTTACTTTTAATCAAGTTGTCGGGGGTTCGAATCCCCCGTGTCTCATTAGAGGGAAAATGGCGGAAAGTACTTTAAATTAAAGGCTTTACGCTGTTTTTTTTGTTTGGGAAGGTATGCTAAAGTTTTTGATTTTTTCTGTCGTAAAAGTGTCGTAATTCTCTTGAAAATAACACTCGATAATCTCCAACTCTTAGTCTATAATACGTTTTATAACCAACTAATTTTCTAATGTCTCCGGCTGGAAGTTTTTCTATTGCCTGTTTAACTTTTTTCTTGGTCTGCTTGTCAAGCTGGTTAATATGTTTTATAGCTTTTCTGGAATACTCTATCTCCACAACTCCAAAATCCTTTCTCCCTTTCAGGGTATTGTACATTATTTCTTTTAGACAATCATATTATAATCTAATATTAGAATAATGCCGATGACTTTCTAATAATATTTTATAATTTCTTCATCTGTTGGCACAACTTCAATAATATCACAGGGTTGTAACTTGCACATAATACATATTTTTATTTGGTGTTTCCAAAGTAATACTTTTTCCTGCCTTTATATTTTGCGTGGTCTGTGCAGGTAACAACCTTTCTTTTTGTATGCGTGTTTGATTATATCCGTGTTTCTTTAATTCCTCAAAAACATCTATTTTATATCTAAACAATATAAATGCTCCTTTCTTGTTCTTATATAGAATAACACCCGGTAAAGAAAAAGTTAATTTAAAAATTTTTTAATTTTTGAATAAAAGCATTGATATTATTCAAATATCAGCAAAGAAATAAAGCAATTACAAATTGATAGCATCTTCTGTGGGCATAAAGTCGAAACGGTTAGCAATGACCGTCAGCCGAGGGATAGTCTCCCGGCTCTGATGATGACAGGATATACAAAGTGTATGTATTAGACTGGGAGTAAGAATTAAAATAGTTGTCGGGGGTTCGAATCCCCTTCGTGTCTCATTAAAGGGAAATGGCAGCTTTGGTTACATCATATTTTTCAGCGTAATAAGTGATAGACGATACTTTAAATCTTGTGTTATACTTGTTATGCATAAATTGCCAATGAACACAAAAAATTTGTATGGCCAGATACAATAGCCATTTTGGTGATATAAACATAAACAAGCAATAAAGAATTAGAATGAGAGATAATTCATAATGATTAATTACATAATTATATCCGTAATACAGATATTTGACACAATATCAATGATAATGCCTATATATTTTGTACTTGCTACTTTTTGCATAGTAGTATACGCATATCAATTAGCAGCATATTTGAATACTGTATATTACAAAGAAAAGAAAATGTCATTTAGAAAATTGCTAAAAGACAAGGGCTGCAGAGGTGAATATAGAACATCACAGCAGTTTGAAAAGTTAATACCTAATGCAAAAATGATATTTAATGCATACATCAGCAAAAATGAAACAGAAACAACAGAAATAGACATTATAGTTATATCAAAATACGGAATATATGTGGTGGAAAATAAAAATTATAAAGGTTGGATATTTGGAGATGAAAAATCGCAAAAATGGTGTCAGCATCTTAGTAAAAAGAAAAAGTTTTTCTTTTACAATCCAATAAAGCAAAACAATACACATATTGAAAGCTTGAGAGCATTGCTTAAGGAAAACAACTTAGAAAAAGAAATTCGTTCGTATGTTTGCTTTAATGGCAACGCAGTATTTAAAAAGATGAACGTATCATCTCCAAATATTGTAGTTACAAAATCCGCAGACCTTTATAAACATATTGATAAAAGCGTTGAATACATAACAAGTGAAGAAGTCCATAAGATTTATACATTGTTAAAGCCATACACTAAAGTTTCGGAAGATAAAAAGCGACAGCATATAGACAGCATAAAAAGTAAATATAAAAACGAGCAAAATTTTTAAATGTAAGAGGTAAAAAATACTGACCTATGAGAACATAAAAAGTCAGGAATAAAAAATATTAATGCAATATAATACAAATACAGTACAGAAAGGAGAAGCACAGAATGGACTGGGTTACAGGATTACAGAATGCGCTTAATTATATGGAAAAAAATATGGACGGAGAGCTGGATTATGAAAAAATTGCGGCGCATGCTGCCTGCTCAGGGTATTATTTTCAGAGGATATTTGGAATACTTTGCGGAATTTCCCTTGGAGAATATATTAGAAACAGAAGGCTTACTCTTGCCGGCAGTGAGCTTTCAAAAGCAGGAGCTAAGGTGATTGACGTGGCAATAAAGTATGGCTATGAAAGTCCGGAAAGCTTTACCAGAGCATTTGTAAAGTTTCATGGTATCACACCATCTGAGGCAAAAAAGAGTGGAAGCAGGTTAAAGTCCTACTCTCCCCTTTCAGTGCAGATTATATTAAAGGGAGGTCATACAATGGACTATAAAATTATTGAAAAGCAATCATTTAAGGTGGTTGAAAAGGTAGAGAAACATAAAATTTCAGATTCACAAAACCAAAATACAATTCCTGAATTTTGGAGCAGGGCGCATAAGGAGGGAATTGTTGCAACGCTTCTTAATCTTACCTCCGACAGAAGCAATATATTTGGTATTTGCTATGGAGGAGAGCTGACAGATGAGAAGACCTTTGATTACGCTATAGGCGTCAAATATGACGGAAGTAAAGATGTGCCGGAGGGATATCAGATAAATGAGATTCCTGCAAGAACATGGGCAGTATTTAAGGTGCGTGGAGCTATGCCTGATGCAATTCAGAAATTATGGCATGATATTTGCGCAGAGTTTTTTCCTGCGTCTGAGTATCAGCCAACATATGAAATGGATATTGAAGCGTATCCTGCAGGCGATATGACATCAGCAGATTACACCAGTGAAATATGGGTACCGGTAATAAGGAAGCAGTAACTTAACAAAAATATTTACAGCGGAAATATAGATGGAAATATATTCATAGATGGAAATACATTTATAAATGGAAATACTTTCATAAATGTAAATGCTTTCTAATGTAAATATTTTTCCAATGTAAATACTTTTTAATAAATACTTTTTGGAGAAAATACTTGATAAATTTTCTCAATATTGATATACTAAAAAAACAAATTAACAATATATTCCACAAGGGAGTAGTCGGCAGAGGGCTGTAAAATATTTGAAAACATTATTGCGCAGCCGGCTGTGGTTCTATCGACATAATGGTATATAGATATATATAATATTTATATACCCGGTATTACTTTAAATGATGAGACTTATGGACAGAGAGGCTAGTTATGTCTTAGCCAAACTGTCCGTAAGTCTTTTTAAATTTATATGTGAAAGTTGAGGGAAAAAAATGGGAATCTTTGAGCTTTTTATTTTAGCAGTAGGCCTTTCCATGGATGCATTTGCAGTGTCAATATGTAAGGGCTTGTCTCTTGGAAAAATACAGGCAAGGCACATGGCAATAGCAGGCGGATGGTTTGGAGGCTTTCAGGCGCTTATGCCTCTTATGGGATATTTTTTAGGCAGCTTTTTTGCTGATGTAATAAGTAAGTATGCCCATTGGGTAGCATTCATTCTTTTGCTTATCATAGGAGGGAATATGATAAAGGAAAGCTTTGACGAGGCGGAGGAAATGGAAGGAGCCATGGACATAAAAACCATGTTTATGCTGGCTGTTGCAACAAGTATAGACGCGTTGGCGGTAGGAGTTTCATTCGCGTTTTTAAGGGTGAATATAGCGGCAGCGGTAGCGCTTATAGGCTGCGTTACGTTTGTTTTTTCCGCAGCGGGAATAAAGATAGGCAGTCTTTTTGGAAACAAATATAAGTCAAGGGCGGAGCTTGCAGGAGGAATTATTCTTATAATAATAGGCATAAAAACATTAATTGAGGGCTTAGCCGTGTAATAAGAAACAATAACAGCCTTCTTCCTATATGAGTTGTCAGATGTAATAATAGTAAAGTTAATAGTAAAAATATACAAAAAAGATATATTATTAATATTATTTATGTAGAAAAGACACAAAAATTATGTTATTATTTATGAAAGTATTGTACAAAGAATTAAATTAAAGGGCGGGCAAATATAAAATGACATAATATTTGTATAATATGGGGAAAAAGGGAAGGAGTGAATTTTGTTGTTAAAGCTAAAGGAAATATCGAAATATTACTATACTGACAAATCAGTTACTTTAGCACTTAAAGACATTAATCTTGAATTTAAAAAGGGTGAATTTGTAGCGATTACAGGTAAAAGCGGAAGCGGTAAATCAACCCTTATAAACCTTATAAGCGGAATGGATACATACGAGGAGGGAGAGCTCTTTTTTAAGGGAATGGAAACCTCCTATTATGACGAAGCAGACTGGGAGCTATACAGAAAAAATAATATAAGCTTCATTTACCAGTCATATAATCTCATTGACAGCTATACGGCCCTTCAAAATATTGAGACAGTTATGATGATATGCGAGACAGAGGAGACAAGGCTTACAAAGAAGGAACGAAAAAAGAGAGCGCTGGAGATTTTAGAGAAGGTAGGTCTTAAAAAGCAGGCCCATAACAGGGCTTCACATATGTCAAGCGGTCAGAAGCAGAGGCTTGGCATAGCAAGGGCTCTGGCTAAAAATACGGATATAATAATAGCAGACGAGCCTACGGGAAATCTTGATGTGGAAAACGGAAAGGCAATAATGGCCATTCTTAACCAGCTTGCCAAGGAGGACAAGCTTGTTATAGTGGTAACCCATAATTATGAGCAGGCAGAGCCATATGTAACGAGAAAAATAAGACTTTTTGACGGAGAGATAGTTGAGGATTTAAGGATAGATAAGGCATTATATGAGGATAATGATTTTCAGTCGGACTTTGGAAGCGATGTGCACGAGGAAAAGGAGGCTTATAAAACCTTTGGAACAGCAAGGCGTTTTGTACATATGAACAGGCTGGCGCAGCCTCACAGAAGCTTTTTCATACTTATGTTCATACTTATATCAGCCATGGCAACCCTTATATTTACCGGATATTTTGTAAGCAACACAGACGATACAAAAACAAAAATACCAAGCTATGACGCTTTTTTTAATGTATCCGACGACAGGATTATGATAAAGCGCCTTGACGGGGAACAGTTAAATGATAAGGATTATGAGAAGATACTTGATATTTCAAGAGTAAAAACCGTAGATAAATATGACCATGCCGGAGACTGCAATTATTTTGCAGAGGAGGATACTGATTATAAGAAAAAATATAATGTGGGAGCCGTAACAAAGCAGATAGATATAGAAAAGCTGAAATTTGACAAATTCTTGCGTTCCTCTTACGGTCTTTCCGATAAGGATTTAAGCTGGGGCAGGCTTCCTGAAAGTAAGTATGAGGTAGTTTTATACGCCTCGGATGACAGCAGTCTTGGGGAAACCATAAATATATACGTGAGCGACATAAAGTGGAGAAATGAATATTATGCAGGGGCAGAATTTACCATAGTAGGCATACTTAAGGAGGAAACCGGTCAGATATATTTTTCGGAGTCTTTTACAAATGATATGGATAAGGCAGCAGATATAGGATATATGAAATTTGAGATTACAGTCCATGACAATAAGGATTACAAGGATGAAAGCGTAAAGGATGTAGTAACAGATAAAAGACAAAATAAAGCGTGCGTTATAGTTATAGGCGAAGGGCTTACGGGAAATCAGATTAGAATGTCAGACAGCATTATAAATACGCTGCTTCCAGAAGGAGAGGACAAAGGAGCGTATGTATGGTATACGACTCTTTTGCCTGACGGAGTTTTAAGCATAAGCGCAGGAGAAAAAAATGAAATGAAGGATATAGCTGTCAATGTTCTGTCGGAAGGGACAATGTGCAGTGAGAATGTTGTTGAGGTAAGCGAGGAGCTTTACTATGAGATACTGGGGGACAGGGAGACCTTTCAATCCTCTGTATATATAGAGGATTACGCATACACTGACAGCGTTATAGATAAGCTTTATGCGGCAGGCTATGAGGCTATAAGCGTATTAAGGGTAAGCTCTGTAGAATATGATTCTGCGCTTGTGTCAGAGAGGCTTGTTATGCTTATTGTATGTGTTGCTGTTATCTTAATAATATTTGTACTTGACATTCTTGTGATTTATCTTTTAATGAAGCTGAAAAAGGGTGATTTTCTTATAATGAAATCCCTTGGAATGAAGCAGAAAATGGCAAACCAGATGAATTATTATGAGTTAGCCACAATAACCCTTACGGCAGATATTATTGTTATAATTGCAGGTATTATATGTAATGAGTTAAAGCTTCCGCTGGTAAGCGACTTTATGAAATATATGAGAATACAGCATTATATAATAGTTATAGTCATAAACGAGGCTATGGCAATGTTAACGGGAAAGCTTTACAACAGGTACTTAGGTAAAAGCTTTAAGCTAACGTCAGTTAGGAATGATTAATGGAGAGGCAGGGTCAGCGTTATGATAAAGGTGGAAGGATTAAATAAATATTATAATAAGGGAAAAACAAACGAGCTCCATGTTATAAATAATACCACTATAGAGCTTTCGGACACGGGACTTGTATGTATACTGGGAGAAAGCGGCTCAGGAAAAACTACCCTTATGAACACCATAAGCGGTCTTGATGATTTTGAAAATGGAATTATAGATGTTGACGGCGTGGAGATAAAAAAGTATGGCGACGCCAATCAGGAGAGGGTAAGAAATGAAAAATTCGGATATATTTTTCAGAATTATTATCTTCTTCAGGACAGAACGGTAGAGTATAATCTTATGCTTGCGTTAGGACTTTATAATATTTCTGACGAGGAAAAGGCAGAGAGAATAGATTATGTCCTTAAGGCAGTTGATATGTGGAGATACAAAAAGAGGCTTGTTTCACAGCTTTCAGGAGGCCAGCAGCAGAGGATAGCCATAGCAAGGGCATTGGCAAAGTCGCCGAAGGTTATATTTGCAGACGAGCCTACGGGAAATCTTGACGAGGCAAATACCATGAGGATAATGGGAGTGCTTAAGAAAATATCTGAAAAATGTCTTGTAGTAGTTGTTACCCATGAAAAATCCATAGCAGATTTTTTTGCCGACAGAATATTGTGGATAGCCGACGGAAGGATAATGGATGATAAGGACGGGACAGGCACGGGAGTATACAGCTATGTGGAGGATACAAATCTTTATCTTGGAGAATATGAGAAGAAGGAGCTTAAAGATGAAAATATAAGCATTGAGGTATTTGACAATGGGCAGAGAGCGGACATAGAATTAAAGATAGTATGCGATAAGGGAAAAATTTATATTTCATTGGGAGAGGCAAAAAATATAGAGGTTCTTACGGCGGATTCAGAAAAAAAGATTCTTGAGGGTACAAAGCCTGTTATAGAGATGACTGATATGGAGGACATAGATTATTCCTTAAAGGAGCTGGCGTATGCGAAGAAGCCGAAGCTTACCTTTAAGGAAATAAGAGCCATAGCGCTGGCAAATATTAAGGCCATGGGGAAAAGACAGATATTTCTTGTTATTTCCCTTTTGGCAATGTCAATAATGATGGTTCTTGCAATACAGGATATTATGACAATTATAGCTGTACATGAGGAGGAGGTAGTTTCTACGGATTCCCATTATCTGGAGCTGGTAATGGAAAAGGGGGACATGATAGCCTCTACGGAATTTCTTAAATATAAGCAGAGATTTATGAATTATATAAAGGAGGACGGGCAGATTTATGATATGATTGTCTTAAATCCTGACACAACCCTTGTGTATACATATACAGGCTTTTCCCAGCTTGAAAATGTGAAGGTGCCTATAAGCAATTTTTCCTTTGTGCCTTTAGACAAGCTGTCTGCTGACAGTATTATCTACGGGGAGATGCCGGAAAAATCAGATGAGATAGTGGTAGATAAATGGGTTTTAGAGCAATATATTAAAAATTCAAACGAGCTGTCAAACGTTATAAACAATATAAGGCATTTTGTTGGCAAGGAGGTTACCGCAGCAAACGGATTAAAGCTTAAGATAACAGGCATATGTGAAACAGAGCAGATGGATATATATATAGAAAAGGATGTTATATCTGCAACAGGAAATTATATGAATACATATAAGACATATAGTGATTTTATGGAAAATTATGCAGGAAAATATACGGGAGAGGAGGCTGCATATACGGGAAAGGCTCCCGGCTACGACGAGGAGAGCGGTCAGTATGAAATACTGGTAAGCAAGAGTGAATTTGAGTCAAATTATTTAATATATGCCCAGTCCCAATATTCAAAGGTTTCAATGTACGAATCGGCTTTGGAAAATTATGAGAGAGATAAGGCGGAATATGAAGTAGTATTAGAGTATATAGAAAAAGGCTGGACAGGTGAAGAAACGAAGGCTATTTGGGAGGAGACGCTTGAGAAGGATAAAAAAAATGTGGATTCGGCCTTTAAGGAAATGACAGAGCAGCTTGGAGTAGATACCTATGAGGAATGTGTGGCAATGAGAAGCGATTACTCTCAATATACATATACAAAGACAGCAAAAACCGGAGGTATGTATAAGGTAGTGGGATTTTATGAAAATAAGCTGGCAGAGGAAATGAATGTTGAGATGGTTTTGGCAGATGAAGCCCAAAAGTATATTATGCCTGAAATTATTGCAAATATGGGTAAATGCTATATATATGCGGAAAGTGAAACCGGAATGGAGGAATACCTTAATGCCGTGTCGTCAAAAATAGGAAAGGCTCTTGTGGTTAAGCTTTCAAATCCTTATGATACGGTGATGAAGGAGTACAGGCAGGACAAGGGAGAGCAGTTCAGGGGACGGATAATTGTAACTGCGACAATATTTGTGGTATCTATGATTATACTGTATTTTATGATGAAGACAAATGCAGTGCAGAGAATGCAGGATTTAGGTGTTTACAGGCTTATCGGCATATCAAAGACAAGCATATTAGGTCTGTTTGCATTTGAGAATGTGGTTATTACGTCATATACATCACTTGTAGGGGCGGTCCTTGCCACCTTTGCAACGAATCTTGTCTCAAGCATACCTTCCTTAGACGTAGAGATTAATTATCCGTGGTATGCATTTGCGGTAACAATAATTTTTCTTTATGGAATAAATGTGCTAATAGGTATTTTTCCTATAAGAAAAATATTAAGGCTTCCGCCTGCGCAGCTTGCAGCTAAGTATGATATATAGTCCGTATGGCGAAAGGCAGGGTTGTCACATGATTAGATTAGATAATGTATCAAAATATTATATTGGAAATAATGAGGTAGCGCTTGGACTTAGAAAAATAAATCTTGAATTTACGGTAGGAGAGCTGGTGGCCATAACAGGCGAAAGCGGAAGCGGTAAATCAACGTTGTTAAACGTACTTAGCGGCTCGGATACATATGAGGAGGGAGAGCTTTATATTGACGAAAAGCCCACGTCATATTATGACGAGACAGACTGGGAGCGTTACAGGCGTGAAAATATCGGCTTCATATATCAAAGCTATAATCTTATTGACAGCTATACCGTATTTGAAAACGTAAATATAGCCTTAATTGTAAAGGGAAATGTAGGGGACAACAGGGCTAAGGTGATGGCGTATCTGGAAAGGGTGGGGCTTGGAGAGCATGCGGAAAAGAAGGCAACGCAGCTTTCCAGCGGACAAAAGCAAAGGCTGGCAATAGCAAGGGCATTAGCTAAGGAAACGGATATTATTGTGGCCGACGAGCCTACAGGAAACCTGGACAGTGAAAACAGCGCCCAGATAGTAGAGCTTCTTCACTCTATTTCCGAGGATAAGCTTATATTTGTTGTGACTCATAATTATGACGAGATTGAGCCATATGCCACGAGAAAGATAAGAATGTACGACGGAGAGGTGGCAGAGGATATTGTACTAAGGGAAAAAAGGCTTTCGGGAAAAGCAGCAGATGAAAAAAAGACGGAAAAAGCATTAAATGATGTTAAAGCATCAAATGAGGCTATAACAGAAAAAGAAAAGGAAAAGAAAAGGAAAGAGCAAAAGGAGATAAGGAGTAGAAAAATAAGAAGGATAGATATGCTTAACAGAAAAAATAAGCCTGTAACCTTTGCATTCCTTTTAAGCTTTATGATAGCAATAGCGGCGGCATTTTATATACTCCTTGGCAGCTTTTTTTCAAATCTTGACAATACCACCTCAAAGGTATTTGACAGCAAAAAATTTGACAATAAGGATATTCGCCGGCTTATTGTTATGAAGGAGGACGGCTCTGCATTCAGCGACAGCGACGTGGAGAATATAGAAGATGTCGGCAGGGTAGAGTATGTTGATAAATATGACTGCATGAATGATACCTTTTATCTTTTAGAGGAAAATAAGGACTATCAGTATTATTATCATAAGAAGGTAAAAAATATAGACGAGCCTTCATACGTAAAGCCAAATATTATTACGGGTGATAAATTTATGAGAAGCATTACCTGTATAGACGAGAGCGATATAGCGGAAGGAACCATGCCAAAGGAATTATATGATATAGCAGTATACTCTGAAGATGAGAGCATTATTGGCAGCAAGCTTCATATGTACCTTGGAAACCGTCTGATATGGGGCAATGATTTGGCAGAGGCAGAGTTTATCGTTACTGCCATATTAAAGGAGGATAAGAATCAGATATACTTTTCGGAAAAGCTGGGAACAATGCTTTCGGCAAACCCAAACAAATATATAGACTATATTGTTGAAAAAGAAGAAAATTTTCAACTGAATGGCGATTATAATGTTGCAAGTATTATGATTAAGCCGGAGACAAGTTATGAGGTAAGCCAGCCTTCAGCGATTGAGCCATGCATAACGGGAGAAAATTATGACGAGGAATTTAAAGAATACGTAAACAGCACAAATAAGGAGGTTGCTGTCAGACCTGTTTTTATGGTGGATGAGAAGCTGACGGGAAACGAAGCTATTGTTTCCGAGCAGCTTATGGCATCGTCATATACAAAGGAAAGCTCGGGCTTGGTGCATGCATATGATTTTTATAATATAGTATCCTTCGGAGTGGTAAATAAAGAGTATGAAAGCCAGATAAGAGCTGCAAAGGATGAGCTTGACCATATGACGGAATGGCTCCATGAGATAGAGGAAAATGAGGACAGCTTCTATATGAACGGGTATGGTAAGGGTGAATATGAAAAGCTTCTGAACGAAACAAGAGAGGCTTATAATGAGGCATTGGCAGATTATGAGAAGCTTGCATCCTTAAGTCAAAGCTACAGGACGGCTCTTGTTGTACAGAATGATACATCACGTTCAACGACTGGCGTAATTCAGGTAAGCGAGGAGTTTTACCAGCAGCAGATAGGCTACAGGCAGTCAACCCAGATGTCAGTATATTTAGAGGATTATGCATATGCTGACAAGGTATTGGAGGAACTTAAATCAAAAGGCTATGTGGCGGCAAGCGTATACAGGCTTGGGGCGGTGGAATATGATTGGAATCTGGTGGAAAGAAAGGCTACAAGCATGTTTATTTCGCTTGGGGCATTTGTGGCCATATTCTTTATAGGGGTATTTATACTTGGAATGATAATGAATCTTGGAATGAGGGACTTTAAAATACTCAGACTTCTTGGCATAGAAAGAAACGAGTTAAATGCAATAAATAAGACGGGAATAGTAATAAATATGATTATGGCGGTTTTTGCAGCATTTATTGTTATATTTTTGCTGAATATGGCTAATGTGTCGTATATAGTAAATATAGTGAAGTATTACAGATGGTATTTTTATGTGATATATATAGTCTTTTTGGGTGCTTTTTGTACGCTTTTGTATGTGAGGAGCAAGGCAAGGGTGAGGAGGATGAATAAATAAAAAAGGGAATGTTGTAATGTGGTATGTACAGGTGAAACATTTTTCTTTACATGTAGTCCGGGTATGTCCCATAAACAGGCTCCTAGGACTGGAACAGGGAGGGCAGGGGAAGGGCGGTATATATAATTCTTTAAAGCTTCGAAACATGAAAGAAATTCTATCAACGGTGTACTGCCATCTTCTAAGTTGCGAGCGTAACTCGCAAGGGGCTGAAAAGCAAGCCCCTTACTCAAACAGACGCTCTCCACTAAGAAGCTGACAGTACCCCGTTGATGAATTTCTATTCATGTTCCTCAATGCTTTAAAAAATTATATATACCGCCCTTTCCCTGCCCTCCCTGTTCCAGCCCTAGGAGCCTGTTTATGGGACATACCCTCATTTATATGCTGTTAGTGGAAGAAAAGATTGAGTTTATTTTAGTATTACAAAAATATAGTAGTTAGAGAGCAGTAGATATGACATCTGCATTTGTTTTGTATAAGGTATATGACAAATATCAGATTATGGAAATTAGATTGAATTTATTTTTTTCTCTGAAAAATTTGTAAGATACAGATGTGCAGATATAGTGTGTATCAGCAAATAAGCTTATATCTTTATATTCATACGTACACATTATAGAAAATAATAAAAGATGTAACTTTCTCCCAATGAGGGGCTTAAGAAAAAAGGGAGCTTGGGGCGGCAGGGCAGCTTGGGAAGGGAGTTATATATTTTTTTAAAGCATTGAGAAAAGGGTTAGAAATTCATCAAGGGAATAACGTCAGCTTCTTAGCGTAGAGCGTCTGTTTGAGCAGGGGGCTTGCTTTTCAGCCCACTGCGAGTTACGCTCGCAGCTTAGAAGGTGGCGGTATTCCCTTGATAGAATTTCTTCCTCTTTTCGAAGCTAAAAAAAAATATATAACTCCCTTCCCAAGCTGCCCTGCCGCCCCAAGCTCCCTTTTTTCTTAAGCCCCGGGTTTCATGCAAGGAACTTTCTTTTCACCTGTACAAATTAATATTTTAAAATCCAACCAATATCCCTTTAACAGAAACTCCCTCAAACTTCCCTCTAAACTTCACCCCTCCCCTCAATCATTCCCCTTTCCTGTTCTTAATAGCTTTAAATGTTACCACAGTCATAATAACCGCCAAAATCAAAAACAAACAAATCACCATATTACCAACAGTGAAACCTGCCCCAATATTTCTTAGCCTGCCGCCTGTTATCCACACCGGTATGTATAGCAGCAAAGCCGAAAACCATCCCAACGCGATGAAAATATGCTTTTTTGCAGTAAAGCAGATAATACCATATATTATTAAGCACAGGCTAATAATTAAAAGCGTTTCTGAGAAAACAAAGCCCAGAACACTTCCTGCCAGACCTGCTGCAAAAAGGATAAATCCAATTATGCGCCGGGTATTTTGCGGCTTTTCCTGAATAACGCAGGTTTTTGCGTGAGATTCCATAGCTTCCTCCGGCGCCGTTTCAGGGGCAGAGTCATCTTTAATAAGCTCATCTAATGTAATGTTAAACAGCGCACTAATCAATATCAGCTTATCTAATTCAGGAACACTTGCTCCGGTTTCCCATTTCGATACAGATTGTCTTGAAACATTTATTTTTCTGCCAAATCTCCCTGAGACATTTTGTGTGAATTTCTCAAGGATGCAATTTTTTCACCCAGTGTCATATAACCACCTCCTTTTAGGGATAATTATAGATGCTTCCTGATTTAAAAGCAACCAAGTGTTCTTTGAAAATTTAGCAACTGACGGTTGCAATTAAAAATATCACAGTAAAGATATACTTTTTATATTTATTCTGCTATTATAATTAGATAGCATATTATAAAAACATACTTTAGAAGGAGCTTTCATAAATGAGAAGATACGTGAAAAAAAAGGAGCCTAATGTTAAGCCGGTTAAAAGGATAGAGCTTTCGGAAAATCATTTTCATATAAGGCTGATAGCCGTAATATTATTAATTGCACTTGCGGCAGGAGCGTTTGTATACGGAATATACAGCTATTTTCATGTAGATAAGGGCTGGACAGACATTACCGCAGAAGCATCGTCGGATATTAACTGCAGTGATGATTTTGTGTTTTTATATAATCTTGGCGCAGGAAAAAATTCCGCGTCAGATGATTTAAAACAGATAACGGAAATATATACTGACGCAACGGTAAATGCCTACAGGTTGTTTAATGTAAATGAGGATTTTAACGGAGTTAAAAATATACGGTATATAAATAATCATCCAAATGAGATTATACAGGTGGACAGCGTTTTGTACAACGCATTTTCACTCCTTGAGGAATATGGAAACAGATATATTTTTCTTGCGCCCCTTTTTGAGCAGTATGAAAATATGTATTATTGTACTGATGATACGGAAACCAAGGGCTATGACCCTGTACAGAATGATGGCATAAGAAAATATTTTGACGGGATTTTATCATATGCAAACAGCGGAGAGGATATAAGCATTGAGCTTTTAGGGGAAAATAAAATAAGGCTTAATGTGTCAGAGGCTTATATTTCTTATGCAAAGGAAAACCAGACAGACAGATTTGTGGATTTTTATTGGATGAAAAATGCTTTTATTGTAGATTATATCGCAGGCTTACTAAGGGACGAGGGGCTGACCTATGGCTCAATATCAAGCTATGACGGTTTTGTGAGGAATCTTGATGACAGCAAAGAAAGCTATACCTTTAACATATATGACAGGGTGGATAATATGGTGTATGGCGCGGCGTCCTTTGAATACAGCCATAGGAACAGCATTGTTTATTTCAGGGATTTTCCTATAAGCGGCAGGGATGCCTCCCATTATTATGAGTTTTCTGACGGAGAGCTTAGAAATCCTTATATTTCTATGTCTGACGGACTGTGCAGGGCTTCCATAGAAAATCTGACGGCATATTCCAAAACAGAAGGCTGCGCGGAGGTAATGCTTAAAACGGAGTCTTTGTATGTGGCGGATGAATTTGACGAGAGAGCGCTGCTTGCAGCTGCAGACCATAATATAAATTTTATATATTGTATTGACTTTAATGTCTGTTATACAGAGGAAGGCGCAAGGCTTACAGGTTTGTTTGAGAGTGAGAACGGACAGATTAAATATGAGAAAAAATTTAAAGCTAAGTAAACAGGGGAGAAATTTATTTTAAATTATACAAAAAATATTTTTAATAGCATAAATGTATTTTTTTTATGCATATTAAAAATATGTATTAAATCTTAGAAGCAGTAAAAGATAATTAATAGTACAATTATATAGAAGGGTAAAAGGAGAGAGGGGCTTATGAAAATATCGGAGCTTTTGAAAAAAGAGGCCATAGAGCTTGGAGCAAAGCCTGCTTCAAAGGAAGAGGCCATAGATATTATGGCAGGCTTACATGAAAAGGCAGGCAATATAAGCGACATCAATGAGTATAAAAGGGGAATATGGGAGAGGGAAAAGCAAAGCTCCACAGCCATAGGAGAGGGAATAGCCATACCCCACGCAAAGAACAAGGCAGTAAAAAGACCTGCACTTGCGGCAATGACTGTTCCTTGCGGCGTTGATTTTGATTCCCTTGACGCGCAGCCTGTCCGCCTGCTATTTATGATAGCTGCGCCGGAGGGCGGAGGAAATGTTCATTTGGAGGTATTGTCAAGGCTAAGTATGCTTCTAATGGATGAAAAATTTAAGGAGGAGCTGATGTCCGCACCGGACAAGGACGGGTTTTTGGCAGTTATAGACAGAATGGAGGCCGAAAAGTTCGGAAAGCCTGAAAAAAATTCTGACTCCTATGATAATAATGGCAGTGACGTAGAAGCAGACGGGAAGGGAAAACAGCAATACAGGATTTTGGCTGTTACGGCATGTCCCACAGGAATAGCCCATACCTTTATGGCGGCAGAGGCTTTGGAGAAGGCGGGAAAGGAAATGGGAATTTCCATAAAGGTAGAGACTAACGGCTCAGGGGGAGCTAAAAATATACTTACAGATGAAGAAATAAAAAGCTGCGACGGTATTATTGTTGCGGCGGATAAAAATGTAATTACAGACAGGTTTGACGGTAAGCTGGTGCTTTTTACAAAGGTATCAGACGGTATTCACAAGCCAAAGGAGCTGATAAATAAAATAATAAACAAGGAAGCAGATATATACAGTGAAGGCAGAGACGTAAGAACAGCCAAATATGAAAAACAGTCTACCGATTCAAATGCAGTGTACAAGCATCTTATGAACGGCGTATCCCATATGCTTCCATTTGTCATAGGCGGAGGAATAATGATAGCGCTGGCATTTTTGGTGGACGATTATAAGCTGGACCCGTCAAACTTCGGCATGAATACGCCTGTTGCGGCATTTTTTAAGACGGTTGGCAACGCCATGTTTGGATTTATGCTTCCTATACTTGCAGCGTATATCGCAGCGTCAATAGCTGACAGGCCGGGACTGGCAGTTGGCTTTGCAGGCGGTGTGCTTGCAATGAACGGCACGAACTTTTTAGCCCTTGCAGACGGGAAGACAGACGGTATATCAGGAGGCTTTCTTGCGGCGCTTTTTGCAGGCTTTCTTGCAGGATATATTGTAAAGCTGTTGCAGATTATTACGGAAAAGCTTCCAAAAAGCCTTGACGGCATAAGGCCTATGCTTATATATCCTCTTATCGGCGTGCTGTTAATTGGTCTTGTAATGTGTTTTGTGAATCCTGTTATGGGATGGATAAATACAGGAATAGGAAACTGGCTTAAAAGTCTTGGAGGCTCCTCAAAGCTTCTTTTGGGGGCCGTGGTTGGCGGCATGATGAGTATTGATATGGGAGGGCCTTTTAACAAGGCGGCTTATGTGTTTGGCACAGCATCCCTTGCCCTTGAAAATTATGATGTAATGGCAGCAGTTATGGTAGGCGGTATGGTGCCTCCTATAGCAATAGCAATCTCTACAAGTTTATTTAAGAGTAAGTGGTCGGATGAGGACAGGAGAAGCGGCCCTGTCAATTATATTATGGGACTTTGCTTTATCTCGGAGGGAGCTATACCGTATGCGGCAAAGGACCCCATAAGGGTAATACCAAGTTGTATAATCGGCTCAGCCGTTGCAGGAGCATTATCTATGGCGTTTAATTGTACCTTAAGGGCTCCTCACGGAGGCATATTTGTATTTCCGGTAGTGGGAAATGCATTGTGGTATATAGGGGCTCTTGCCATAGGAAGCATAGTAGGAGCGCTGATACTTGGCGTTATTAAAAAGCGCGTGGTTCCGGAAAAAAGCGCTGCTTAAAGCATGAATATCCAAAGGGGACTATACTGTATTTATGCATTTGTTTAAAAAAAATTTATAATAAAAACACCAGATTTTACAGCTTGTATTTATAGGTAAGCGCGAATATAATAAATATAGTAGAAAGGGGAAAATAATTATGGTATCAAAAAGGGTAACTGTTAAAAATGAGGAGGGGCTTCATATGAGACCGGCAGGCTTGGTCACAAGGGAGATGACAAAGTTTCAAAGCACAGTGTATTTTATTTTTGAGGATAAAAAAATAAATGCAAAGAGCGTTATGAATCTTATAGCAGGAGGAATAAAGTGCGGAAGTGAAATTACCATAGAATGTGAAGGCGAGGATGAGAATGAGGCTCTTGAGCGGGCGGTAAATATGATTGAAAAGGAATTATAAGTATGTACGAGAGGATGGCAGGGAAATGGAGGCTTTAAAGGGAATAGCAGGCTCGGAAGGATATGGAACAGGAAGGGCAGTTATAATAAGCAATGATATACCGGATTATGAGGATAGAAAAATAACTGATGCTGCGGCAGAGAAGGACAGACTTCAAAAGGCATTTGACGGATTTTTAAGGAAAACTGCGGATATGATAGAGGAAATGAAGGACAGGGTAGGGGAGAGTAATACCGCCATACTGGAAGGTCATATTATGATGCTTAATGACCCGTATATGCAGGAAGAAATCATGAACAGGATAGATGAGGGAATATGCGCTGAAACAGCAGTTAAGGAGGCATGTGACACATTTATACAGATATTTTCACAGACAGATGATGAGCTGATACGGCAGAGGGCTACAGATGTAGGGGATATAAAGCTCAGGCTGTTAAGGCTTCTTACGGGAACGGAAGATATAAATATCAGCGACGTGCCAAAGGGAACAATACTGGTGGCAGAGGATTTAACCCCGTCAATGACGTCTGGTATAGTAAAGGATAATGTAGCGGGAATAGTAACAGGAATGGGAGGCGTAACCTCACATTCCGCAATACTTTCCAGGGCATTGGAGATACCGGCGGTTTTAAGCGTAAAAGATGTGATGAAAAAGGTTAAAAACGGAATGATAATAGCCATAGACGGAAGCAGCGGAATAGCCGTTATTGATGCCGATGAGAATACTGTTGCAGAGTACGAGGAAAAAAGAAGCAGCCACTTAAAAAATAAGGAGGCTTTAAGGGAATACATTGGAAAGGCTACAAGGACGGCAGACGGAATTCCGGTAGAGCTTTTTGGAAATATAGGAAGGCCTGAGGAGGCAGAAAAGGTACTGGAATGTGACGGAGAGGGCATAGGGCTTTTCAGGACAGAATTTTTGTTTATGGACAGCGACAGCCTTCCCGATGAGGAGAAGCAGTTTGAAGCATATAAGACAGCAGCCCAGACAATGGGAGACAGAGAAATTATTATCCGTACCCTTGATATAGGAGGAGACAAGGAAATACCATATATGGGCCTTAGCAGGGAGGATAACCCTTTTTTAGGCTACAGGGCGGTAAGGTATTGTCTTGACCATAAGGATATATATTCCGTGCAGCTAAGGGCAATTTTAAGAGCCAGCGCGTACGGACATATAAAGATAATGGTGCCTTTAGTTACATGCGTTGAGGAAATAAGAAGTGTCAGGAGGCTTATAGAGGATATAAAGGCAGAGCTTGACAGTAAGGGTATTGCTTATGATAAAGGAATAGAAACAGGAGTGATGATAGAAACTCCGTCAGCCAGTGAAATTGCAGACCTTTTGGCAAAGGAGGCGGATTTTTTCAGCATTGGGACAAATGACCTTACACAGTATACAATGGCAGTTGACAGGGGAAACCCAAAGGTTTCATATCTGTATTCTGTTTACCAGCCCTCTGTTATCCGCTCGTTAAAGCGTATTATAAATGCGGCGGACAAGGCGGGAATAAAGGTAGGAATGTGCGGGGAGGCAGCGGCAGATGCATTGCTTACGCCGCTTTTAATTGCATTTGGACTGAATGAGTTTAGCGTAAGTCCCGTTTCTATATTAAAAACAAGAAAAAATATAGGAAGCTGGACAAAAGCCGAGGCAGTAAAGGTGGCGGAAAGCGTGCTCCTGATGGATACGGCAGAAAAAATAGAGGATTTTCTTAAGAAACATGTAAAATAATAAAATATATAATTCAAAGAAGATAAAAGGTTGAAAGATAAATACTTTCGACTATTGATTTTGAGTCCGCTAAAGCGGACATGGAGTATAAAAATGAAAAAAGAAACAAAGGAAAAAAATAAAAAGCTGTTAAAGCTTTTGGTTGGAATACTTATGGTTTCGGTCGTTATATTGACGGCGGTTGTTATTTTGTTTGGCTTTGGCATAAAAATAAAGGTATATGGAGACGAGACAATAACCCTTCAATATGGAGAAAGCTATGAGGAGCCGGGAGTAGACGCCGTATGGTATAACAGCATACTGGGTACAAAAAGCAGCGCAGAAGTATCTATAGAGGATAATATTAATTTTGAAAGGATTGGAACCTATGCTGTGAAATACACGGCAAAAAAATTATTTTATTCAGACAGCTTTGTTAGAACTGTTAAGATAGTAGATACGACTCCCCCTGTTATAGCCTTAAGCCATAAAGAGAATTATTTTACCCCTAAGGGAGAGGAATATAAGGAGGAGGGCTATACTGCAACAGACAATTATGACGGGGATATTACGGACAAGGTAAAGAGGTATATTAAGGATAATACAGTGTATTATTCCGTAAAGGATTCGTCAGGAAATGAGACTGTGGCGCAAAGAAATATTTTGTATAATGACATGATACCTCCGGTTATTACGTTGACAGGCCCAAAGGAAATGATTATAAAGGCAGGAAGCAAATATAATGAGCCGGGGTATACTGCCATAGATGAGGAGGACGGAAATCTTACAGGTAAGGTTAAGGTTGAAGGAAAGGTTGATATATATTCCTCAGGAGTGTATACCATAAAATATACCGTGGCAGACAAATACGGCAATAGGTCAGAAGAAACACGTACAGTTACTGTAGAAGCAATAAAGCAGAAGGATACTATTAAGCCTGAGGGAAAGATAATATATCTTACGTTTGACGACGGGCCGGGGCCATACACGGAAAAGCTGCTTAATGTGCTGGAAAAATATAATGTAAAGGCCACATTTTTTACCGTAAATACAAGGAGCAATTACAGCAGCATGCTTACAAAGGAGGCAAAGGCAGGCCATACGGTGGCAATACATAGCTTAACTCATAATTATGCTGAAATATATAAGAACGAAGCTGCTTATTTTGCAGATTTAGGGGCTATGTCGGATATTATAGAGCAAAAAACAGGTAAAAAGCCTATGCTTCTGCGGTTTCCGGGAGGAAGCTCAAATCTTGTAAGCGCCAATTACTGCAAAGGCATTATGAGCAGGCTTACAAGGGCAGTGACTGATATGGGATACAAATATTTTGACTGGAATGTTGATAGCGGCGACGCTTCCGGGGCAAAAAATGACAAAGAGGTTTTTGAAAATGTTATAAGGGGTGTCCGGAAATATAATATATCAATAGTTTTACAGCACGATTCAAAGGAATTCAGCGTAAATGCAGTGGAGAAAATTATTGTCTGGGGTATTTCAAACGGATATACATTCTTGCCCTTAGACGAGACAAGCCCTGAAGTTCATCATCCGGTGGCAAATTAAAAAATAAAAAAGTCTTGTCTAAAGCTGAGATTAATATTTGCATAAAGAAGTTTTCTATTATTTAAAAAATTATTAGCACTCACTATTGACGAGTGCTAATAATGGTGCTAAAATATATTTGTAGATTGAAAAAGGGTATGTTTTTTGCATATAGACCTAACAGCAGAAATATACCGTCAGCAAAAGGAAAGAGAGGTATACCATATGAACATTAATAAATTTACGCAAAAGTCTATGGAAGCAGTGTCTGACTGCGAAAAGCTGGCGTACCAATATGGGAACCAGGAGATAGAGCAGGAGCATCTTTTAAAGGCCCTTACAGACCAGGAGGACGGTCTGATTATTAAGCTTATAGAAAAGATGGACATAGACAGGGAGCATTTTAAAAACAGGGTTGAGGAATATCTGAATAAGCGTGTAAAGGTACAGGGCGGTCAGATATATGTTGGAAGCGATTTAAACAAGGTGCTGATTTCCGCAGAGGATGAGGCTAAGGCTATGGGTGATTCTTACGTATCGGTGGAGCACTTGTTTTTATCTCTTTTAAAATATCCAAATCAGGGTGTAACCGCATTGTTTAAGGAGTATGGAATCACAAGGGAAAGATTTCTTAAAGCCCTTTCCACTGTAAGGGGAAACCAGACAGTGACGAGCGATAATCCGGAGGCAACATATGACACGCTGACAAAGTACGGCATTGAGCTTGTGGAGAAGGCGAAAAATCAGAAGCTGGACCCTGTTATAGGCAGAGACAGTGAGATAAGAAATGTCATACAGATACTTTCACGCAAGACAAAAAATAATCCTGTTCTTATAGGAGAGCCGGGAGTAGGAAAAACGGCGGCTGTGGAAGGTCTGGCACAGAGAATAGTTGCAGGAGATGTGCCTGCCGGCCTAAAGGATAAGAAGATATTTGCCCTGGATATGGCAGCCCTTGTGGCAGGCGCCAAGTACAGAGGTGAGTTTGAGGAAAGGCTTAAGGCCGTTTTGGAGGAGGTAAAAAAGAGCGACGGTCAGATTATCCTGTTTATAGATGAGCTTCATACTATTGTGGGAGCAGGAAAGACAGAGGGCTCTATGGACGCAGGAAACATGCTTAAGCCAATGCTTGCAAGGGGTGAGCTCCACTGTATCGGAGCAACCACTCTTGATGAATACAGAAAATATATTGAGAAGGACCCTGCGCTGGAGCGTCGTTTTCAGCCTGTCCTTGTGGATGAGCCAAGTGTTGAGGATACCATATCCATACTTAGAGGTATTAAGGAAAGATACGAGGTATTCCATGGAGTAAAGATAACGGACTCTGCCCTGGTATCTGCGGCAGTTCTGTCAAACAGATATATCTCCGACAGATTTCTTCCTGACAAGGCAATAGATTTGGTAGACGAGGCCTGCGCCCTTATAAAAACAGAGCTGGATTCTATGCCGGTGGAGCTTGACGAGCTGAGACGAAGGGTTATGCAGCTTGAAATAGAGGAGGCTGCCTTGAAGAAGGAAACAGATAAGCTTAGCACAGCAAGGCTTGAGACACTGCAAAAGGAGCTGGCAGAGCTTAAGGAGGAATTTAACAGCAAAAAAGCCCAGTGGGAAAATGAAAAGACTTCTGTTGATAAGCTGAATAAGCTTAGAGAGGAAATAGAGGATATAAGAAGCCAGATTAAAAAGGCAGAGAGAGATTATGACCTGGAAAAGGTTGCAGAGCTTCAATACGGAAGGCTGCCAAGCGTGGAAAAGCAGCTTGAGGCAGAGGAGCAGAAGATAAAAAGCTCAGATTTATCATTGCTGCATCAAAATGTTTCAGAGGAGGAAATTGCGCGTATTATATCACGGTGGACAGGTATACCTGTAGCCAAGCTTACCGAATCGGAAAGAAATAAAACCCTTCATCTGGATGAGGCGCTCCACAAGCGTGTCATAGGACAGGAGGAGGGAGTAAGCAAGGTAACGGAGGCTATTATACGTTCAAAGGCAGGAATAAAGGACCCTACAAAGCCAATAGGCTCATTCCTGTTTCTTGGACCTACAGGCGTAGGAAAAACGGAGCTTGCAAAATCCCTTGCGGAAAATCTCTTTGACAATGAGCAGAATATAGTGAGAATAGATATGTCCGAGTATATGGAGAAGCATTCCGTAGCCAGACTTATAGGCGCGCCTCCGGGATATGTAGGCTATGATGAGGGCGGACAGCTTACGGAGGCTGTGAGAAGAAAGCCTTATTCAGTAATACTTTTTGACGAGATAGAAAAGGCCCATCCTGATGTGTTTAACGTGCTGCTTCAGGTGCTTGATGACGGAAGAATAACCGATTCCCAGGGAAGAACAGTAGATTTTAAGAATACAATAATCATTCTAACTTCAAATATCGGCTCAGCATATCTTCTCGAGGGTATAGACGAGGAGGGAAATATTAAGGCTGAAAGTGAAAATATGGTTATGAGTGAGCTTAAGAGCTCCTTCAGACCGGAGTTTTTAAACAGATTAGATGAAATTATAATGTTTAAGCCTTTAACAAAGGATAATATAGGCGGAATAGTAGATTTACAGCTGGCAGATATAAACAGAAGGCTAGAGGAAAGGAATATTTCAATAGCGCTTACTGATGAAGCAAGGAGCTATATAATTGAAAAGGGATACGAGCCGGCTTATGGCGCCAGACCTCTTAAGCGGTATCTGCAAAAGCATGTGGAAACCTTGGCGGCAAGGGTTATACTGTCAGACGGAGCGGCTGCGGGAGATATTATAACCATTGATTTTGAGGGAGATAAATTGACGGCGGGAGTATAGGGCTTTATTATTTCCTGATAAATAGAGTTTATAAAGTAAAGTATAGAGGCTGTCACAGTAAGAATTTTAAATACAAGATATAATACCGGTATATAACTGAAAATTCAATATCTTGTATATATTTTCTTAGTGGGGCAGCCTATTTTATTTTAATAGTTATAAAATTCAATCATTAAATTCCATCAAATTAATCAAATTAAATTTCAAATCATATTGCATAATCCCCGAATCAATGATATTATATTTTTAAACATCAACCAAGAAGTAAGTCTTTTGATTTTTGTCTGTTCTTTTATTATTTCTTATTTATTTCAAAAAAGATTTAATTATCAAAAAATTTTAAAACTAAAAAGGAGATTGCATGTATAAAACCCAGAACAGAAAACCAATACAGGAGTTAAGCCTCATTGATGACTTCCTGTTTACAGAGGCAATGCTTAACAGGGAAACGGCTGAGCTTGTTATAGGACTTATATTAGAGCGGGCCTTAGGAATAACCCCCAAGCGGCTTATTATTGAGCCCCAGAAAACCATTAACGGAATAGATACTGACAGACATGGAATATGTATGGATGTTTCAATAACAGAAAAATCTGAAGAAGAAGAAACGTCGGAAATAATAAGGGTATATGATATTGAGCCTAACACAAGAAAATCATTTTATCTTCCCAAGAGGAGCCGTTATTATCAGGCAGTTACCGACATAAAGCTTTTAGGAAGCGGCATTGATTATGATAAGCTGCCGGAGCTGATTACAATATGGATACTTCCCTTTGACCCTTTTGGAGGAAACAGGATGATATACCATGTAAAAAATATAGTGGAAGAAATTCCGGAGATAGATTATAATGACGGTATAAGAAAAATATTTCTCTACACTGACGGTGAAGCCGGGGGAAGCGATGAATTAAAAAGACTGCTTTTATACATAAAGCAAAGCAGCTATGAGAACGTAACTGACTCACGGCTGGAAAGACTTCATCATGGTGTGGAGGAAATTAAAAATAATTCAGCGATTGGAGTGAAGTATATGCGGATGTGGGAGGTAATGGAGCTTGAAAAACGGGAAAGCTGGATTGAAGGCATAGCCGAGGGTAAAGCTGAAGGTAAAGCCGAGGGCAAAGCTGAGTCAATTATTGAGATTTTGGAGGAAATAGGCAGTATACCGGATTTTTTAAAGCAGAAAATATCAGAACAGAAGGATATAAATATTTTAAACAAATGGGTTAAGCTTTCAGCAAGGGCTGAAACCATAGATGAATTTATTGAGAAGATGAATAGTTAAAAAGACAGGAGCTGTTGCAGAATAAATATATAGTCATATATTTTGCAATAGCTTCTTTTTTGCATGTAAATGCTAATGGAGCTGTTAATATAAAAAAACTATTGACATAAATTATTAAAATGGTATAATTAAACAAAACATATGAACAAATGCTCATATGTATCAATATATAATTATATAACATTTTATATAAAAATAAATACACCCGTAAATCCGGAAGGAGAGGAGGAATAACGATGGAAAATTCAGGTGATAAAAGGATAGTAGATACGGATATTGAAAGGTGCGACTTGACCTTTATACACAAGGATATAGTGAAAAAGGTTAATGATGAGATGCCGGAGGAAGAAATATTATATGATTTGGCAGAGTTTTATAAGGTTTTTGGCGATACTACAAGAATTAAGATATTGTATATTCTATTAAAATCAGAGATGTGTGTCTGTGATATAAGTCAGGTGCTTGGCGTAAGCCAGTCGGCAGTGTCCCATCAGCTCAGGATGCTTAAGCAGATGAAGCTTGTCAAGTATAGAAGAGAAGGAAAGTCAGTGTTTTATTCATTGTCAGACCATCATATAGAGCTGATTCTCAGACAGGGGCTTGAACATATATCTGAATAAAAAGGTCTTAGCCAAACCTGTAGCTGTGCTGAAGGATTTTCCATATAATAAAAACTGACGGCTTTAGCAGGCATATGGAGGAATTGTACTTATGTATTGATATAATTTATTAAAAAGAAAAATATAAAGGAGAATTTTGATATGGAAAGGACATATAAAATAAATGTTGACTGCGCAAACTGCGCGGCAAAGATGGAGAGGGCCATTGAAAAAATAAAGGGAGTGGAAAGCGTATCTATAAACTTTATGTCACAGAAGGCTTTTATTGAGGCGGGTGAGGGGGATTTTGACAGAATAATGGAGGAAGCGGCTAAGGCAGTAGATAAGATTGACAAGGGTACTGTTCTTGAGGCTTTGTAATTAAATTATTAATGCCGGAGGAGAGGAGAACATATATGAAAAAAAGAGAATTGGCAAAGGTTATTCTGACTGCCGTCATGCTTTTTACCGGTATGCTTGCAGAGCATAGGGTAATAGATATATCAGGTATTTGTGCAGCTACAGGCACATTTACCGAGAATAATATTATGCTTATATGGTTTCTTGCAGCGTATATTATTATAGGAGGAGAAGTTCTAAGGGAAGCGGCGCAGAATATTTTAAGAGGGCAGGTGTTTGACGAAAATTTTCTTATGGCGATAGCCAGTCTTGGCGCTTTTTTTGTAGGAGAATATCCCGAGGCGCTTGCGGTTATGCTGTTTTATCAGATAGGCGAAATGTTCCAAAGCTACGCCGTGAACAGGTCGAGACGTTCAATATCAGAGCTTATGGATATAAAGCCTGATGTGGCGTATATAAAGGAAAATGACGGAACAATACTTAAGGTACATCCTGAGGAGGTTAGAATCGGGCAGATTATTGTCGTAAAACCGGGAGAAAAGGTGCCCATTGACGGAAAAGTTGCAAAGGGAAGGGGAACGCTTGACACATCGGCGCTGACGGGAGAAAGCCTGCCGTCGGAGGTAGAGACAGGAGACGAGGTAATAAGCGGCTCTATAAGTGTGAATGGCGTGCTTGAAATAGAGGTGTTAAAAGAATTTGGACAGTCTACAGTGTCAAAAATTCTTGAGATGGTCGAAAATGCCGGCAATAAAAAGGCTCCTGCGGAAAAGTTTATCACAAGATTTGCAAGATATTATACGCCTATAGTAGTATTCCTTGCGTTGGGGCTGGCTGTTATACCGCCTGTTATTGAGGGAGTGTTCGCTGCAGGGGGTATATCGGGAGATATATTTGGCAAATGGATATACAGGGCCTTAAGCTTTCTTGTTACCTCATGTCCCTGCGCTCTTGTTATTTCAGTTCCTTTAAGCTTTTTTGGAGGAATAGGAGGGGCAGGCTCAAAGGGTATACTGGTAAAGGGAAGCAGCTATCTGGAGCTGCTGGCAAAATGTGATACGGTTGTTTTTGATAAAACAGGCACACTTACGAAGGGGAATTTTAAGGTAAATAATATACTTCCGGCAGAGGGGGAGGATAAGGAGTATCTGCTGTATGCGGCAGCTCTCGCAGAATATTATTCTAATCACCCTATTTCAGACTCATTAAAAAATGAGCTGAAAACAGAAAATCCTAAGCTATATGAAAGAATGCTTGAAGAAATTTCCGCTGCGGATATCTGGGAGGAGTATGAGGAAATATCAGGACACGGAATAAAGGCAAAAACCTCAGAAGGACTTATACTGGCAGGAAATAAAAGGCTTTTGGACAGAGAAAAGGTGAAATGTGATACTGTAGAGGAGATGGGAACAATAGTATACATTGCCCGGGAGGGAAAATATCTTGGAGCCATAGTTATAGCTGATGAAATAAAGGAGCAGTCAGGGGAAGCCATAAAGGCCTTAAGGGACGCAGGCATATCAAAGACTGTTATGCTTACAGGCGATAAAAAGAAAATAGGAGAATACGTCGGCAAAAGTCTTGGTCTTGATGAGGTTTATACGGAGCTTCTGCCGGGAGATAAGGTATCCCATGTGGAGGAGATACTTAAAAATGCAGAGGGAAAGGTGGCATTTGCCGGCGACGGAATAAATGACGCGCCTGTTCTTGCCAGGGCTGATATAGGTATTGCCATGGGAGCCCTTGGCTCTGACGCAGCCATAGAGGCGGCAGATGTGGTATTGATGGATGATAATCCTATGGGCATAGCAAAGGCTGTAAGAATATCAAAAAAGACCGTTAAGATTGTAAAGCAAAATATAGTTTTTGCGCTTTTTGTTAAGATTTTGATACTTATACTATGTGCGGCAGGTATTGCAACTATGTGGGCAGCCGTATTTGCAGATGTGGGTGTTTCATTTATTGCCATATTAAACGCGCTTAGAGCAATGAGAATATAAAAATTATTGACGCACCATATATAGAAAAGAAACCTTCATCACAACCATTAGATATTATTTCTGGCTGTTGTGATGAAGGTTTCTTCTCTGTATATGGTGCGTTTTTTAATCTTGTTTTGATTTATAGAAAATTCTAAATCAAGCAAATTTGTTTTACAGCCATTTTTAGAGTACTACAAATTTGTCTGCTTCAGATTTCAAAGTTCCGGCGATTTCTTTATTGCTTTCCATTTCCTTAATAATCTGGCCCATATCCGTTACTAAGCCCTGTGTATTGTCAGCAGCGGAAGCAATACCGTTTGCGCTCTCCTCAACTGCAGTAGATATGCCCTCCATTGCATTGGTAACCGCTGTAACAGTATCCTTAAGACTGGATGACATGTCATTAAACTTTGCTACTATATCGTTTACGTGAACGGCATCCCTGTTATACTGCTTGCCGGAATCTACGAAGTTATCATAGTCAGGAAGCACATTTTCGTTTATGTAATTTACAATAGAATTTGAACTGTCAATTAACTCCTTCACTGCCATAACTACCATGTTATTGATAGACTGAATGTTGTTGGCAGCCTCTCTGCTGGAATCTGCAAGCTGTCTGATTTCATCTGCAACCACGGCAAAGCCCCGGCCGGCATCACCGGCTCTTGCAGCCTCAATGGAAGCATTTAATGCAAGAAGGTTTGTCTGGCTTGAAATATTAAGTATTTCGTTTGTAAGGTCATTTACACGGTCTACGCTTTTGCTGTCCTCAATAGCCTTCTTTAATGTATCAATAATTTCATTAATTACAACGCTTGTGTTCTGCTTGTTGTCTATAGCGGTACGCTCAAGAGCTTCAGCTCTGTCACGCATTTGAGCTGCATAGTCAAGCAGGTCGTCAGATGCGTTTGCAAGCTCTATTACATTATTATCAATACGGGCTGTACTCTCATTAACGTTCATAACTGTGGAAGAAACCTCCTCCATAGTAGCTGAAAGCTCCTCCATAACCGACGAAGTATCATAAGAGCTTTCGTTTGCTGTAGTAACCTTAGAGGATACAGTGTTTACAATAGAATTTAATCTGTTTGAATTGTTTGTAATTTGCTGCATAATGTTTTGTAGGGTAGAAATAAATGTATTTATACCGTTTGCAAGCCTTGCAATCTCATCCTTTCCTTCCTCAGGAACTCTCTGGGTAAGGTCTCCCTTGTCATTATTTATGTCTGAAATAATGCTTTTAAGCTTATTATTTGTGTTTCTGAGAGGAATGATAATCTCAATAAAGCATACAACAATCACAAGGATAACCATTATAAGGGAAACAACGGCTACGATAGTCATTGTGGTCGAAGCGCTTTTATATGCGGATTCATTGTCGGCTACGGCGTTTGCCATGTTTGCCTTATTGATTTCTGTGAGAGATGCAATATCCTTTGAAAGGGCGTCAGCTAAATCATCAAGCTGATTATTTATAAGCGATATTGCCATTTTTGAATCACCCTGTGTACTGTAGCGGAGAACCTGGTCAAATAAGGATTGAAAATCTTCAAAATTAACGGCGAAATTATTATATATGTCTACCTCCTCATCTGTATAAAGATGCTTTGAGATTACAGACATAGCGTTTCTTATGTCCAGCTCCGTCACTTCCGCCTTTGATTCAATTATCTTCATTTCATTGCTGCCCTCAGCTATACAGTGGGAATATGCATAGCTTACAAGCTGCTCATAGCTTGTAGAAAGAGAGCTTAAATTCATCATGCTTTCAGCGTATACCCCCGAAATATCATCACTGTTGTCCATGAGATTTGAGATGCTCCTAAATCCAACATTAATAGTGATAACAACTGCTATAGCCAGAAACGCAACCGGAACCAGCAGCTTTAATCCAACACTAAAGTTTTTAAAAAGTCTCATAAAAACTAGCCTCCTGTCTAAAAAATATTAAGTTTATTATAACACCTTGTATAAAATTATGCAATTATTCTTTAAACTTCTTCCTCAGGGGCAAACTCTGCGGCAACCTGACGTTTTCTGGCCATTTCATCACTTTCAAGATACTCGTCATAGGTTGTAATCTTGTCAATAAGCTGTCCGTTTACAATTTCCATTATACGGTTTGCGGTAGTCTGGACAAACTGGTGGTCATGGGAAGCAAAAAGTACAACGCCTGGAAATTTTATAAGTCCGTTGTTTAATGCAGTGATGGATTCCATGTCAAGATGGTTTGTAGGCTCGTCAAGTATAAGGACGTTTGCGCCTATAATCATCATTTTTGACAGCATTACGCGTACCTTTTCACCGCCGGAGAGAATCTTTACTCTCTTAAGACCATCGTCGCCGGCAAACAGCATTCTGCCAAGGAAGCCCCTGACATAAGGCGCGTCCTTTATCTCTGAATACTGGGTAAGCCAGTCGACTATAGTGTCGTCGCAGTCAAAATCCTTAGTGTTATCCTTAGGAAAATATGCGTTTGTTGTAGTTATTCCCCATTTATAGGTGCCCTCGTCAGGCTCCATTTCACCCGCCAGAATTTTAAAGAGAGTAGTTTTTGCTATTTCATTGGAGCCTACAAAGGCAATTTTATCCTCTCTGCCTACAATAAATGAAATATTATCAAGCACTTTTACGCCGTCAATGGTTTTGGAAAGACCTTCAACCGTAAGGACCTCGTTCCCTATTTCACGATTTGGCCTGAAATCAATGTAAGGATATTTTCTGCTTGAAGGCTTTATCTCATCAAGCTCAATCTTTTCCAAGGCCTTCTTACGTGACGTGGCCTGCTTTGATTTAGAAGCGTTGGCAGAGAATCTTTGAATAAATTCCTGCAATTCCTTGATTTTCTCTTCCTTTTTCTTGTTTGCTTCCTTCATCTGTTTTACTATAAGCTGGCTTGACTCATACCAGAAATCGTAATTTCCTGCATAAAGCTGTATTTTTGCATAATCAATATCGGCTGTGTGAGTGCATACCTTGTTTAAAAAATATCTGTCATGGGATACTACAATAACAGTATTTTCAAAGTTTATAAGAAATTCCTCAAGCCATGCAATGGCGTCTAAATCAAGGTGGTTAGTAGGCTCGTCAAGAAGAAGAATATCTGGATTGCCGAAAAGCGCCTGGGCAAGTAATACCTTAACCTTTTCGCTGCCTCTAAGCTCCTTCATCTGCTTATAGTGAAGCTCCGTCTCAATGCCAAGTCCGTTAAGAAGGGCAGCGGCGTCAGCCTCAGCCTCCCATCCGTTCATTGTGGCAAATTCGCCCTCCAGCTCGCTTGCCTTTATTCCGTCCTCGTCGGAAAAATCCTCCTTAGCATACAGGGCGTCCTTTTCTTTCATAATCTCATATAGCCTGGCATTTCCCATAATGACTGTATCAAGCACCGTATATTCATCATATTTGAAGTGGTCCTGCTGGAGAAATGAAAGTCTTTGTCCGGGAGTAATGGAAATATCTCCGTTTGTAGGCTCAAGCTGACCGGATAAAATCTTTAAAAATGTAGATTTTCCCGCGCCGTTTGCGCCGATAAGTCCATAGCAGTTCCCTTCCGTAAATTTTATGTTTACATCCTCAAATAAGGCTTTTTTGCCTATTCTAAGCGTTACATTATTTGCACTAATCATATTTTAAATTCCTTCCTTGTCTCTGCTCTTTGACAGTGATAATAAAAACCACCCTACATTTTACTAGGAAAACCTGTTTTTTGCAAGAGGGAGCTTAGGGAATTTGGGAATTGGAAAAAAAATGCCTTGTAAATGCATATAAATTCAGATATACTAATAGCATGATTATTTACAACATATGAAGGAAGGCAGGAAGAAATATGACTATGGCAGCAAAAGGAAAAAAGGTATTAGTAGAGAGTGAATCAAAATTGCTGCCGTTTGGTGTGTCTGATTCTGTAAACGGTATAAATTTTTCTTTTCCAACAGATGAGCAGATAGATAAAATAAAGATATATTCAAATATTTCCCCTTATGAAATTATAGATGAAATAGACATTTCGGATTATAAGGTTGCAGATATTTATTCCTTTTCACTAAAAGGAGTATTAAGCGCTGACATAACATATACTCTTTGGGATAAGGACAGGCAGATAAGAGACAATTATGGTATGGTTGTTTTAGGAAACAGCATATTTGGTGAAAAAAGGGGAGAGCCTGTAAGGTATGGAATTTATCATAGTGATGAATATATATGGAAGGATGACAGAAAACCAAATCATTCCTATGAGGACAGCTTTATATACAGACTACATGTGCGTGGATTTACAAAGCACAGGTCATCAAGAGTTAAAAATAAAGGTACATTTGCGGGAATAGTTGAAAAGACAGAGTATTTAAAGGAATTGGGAGTGACGGCGGTAGAGCTGCTTCCTGCCTATGAGTTTGATGAATATATAGATGACGGTACTGATACAGGAAAAATCAATTACTGGGGATATGGAAACGCTCATTATTTTGCGCCTAAGGAGAGCTACAGCTCTAAAAAAGGCGGCGGACAGATTAATGAGTTTAAGAATATGGTAAATGAGCTTCATAAGGCAGATATAGAGGTTATTATGGATTTTTATTTCGTGCCGGGCACAAATCCTTTTTTTATTATAGACTGTTTAAGGCATTGGGTAATAGAGTACCATATAGACGGAGTACATCTTAATATGGAGGTTGCGCCTGTAGAAATGATTAAGGAGGACCCTGTGCTTGCATCAGTAAAAATATTTGCAGACATGTGGGATATAGTAGACAGATTTAAGCGGAAAAGTCCAAATAAAAATAAAAACCTTGCAATATTCAACGATGATTTTATGGTGAATGTAAGACGGTTTATAAAAAGTGATGAAGGGCAGACCTATGGACTTTCAGAGAAGCTTAAAAGAAATCCTGAGGGCTGCGGTATAATAAATTATATTGCAAATCATTATTCTTTTACACTTATGGACGCAGTATCCTATGACAGAAAGCACAATGAGTCTAACGGCGAGAATAACAGTGATGGGACTGACTTTAACTATAGCTGGAATTGCGGCATAGAGGGACCTACCAAAAAAAGAAAAATAAAATATCTCAGGCTGAAGCAGATAAAAAACGCCCTTACCATTCTTTTCTTAAGTCAGGGAACGCCTATGATATGCGCAGGAGATGAGATGGGAAGAAGCCGGATGGGCAATAATAATCCTTATTGTCAGGATAATGATATTACATGGATAAACTGGAAGCTTTTAGAGACAAACAGGGAAATATATGATTATGTAAGCGCCCTTGCAGCGTACAGGAGGAGGCACAGAGTGCTGCATATGAGGGAGGAGCCGAAAAATATTGATTATCTTTCTGTGGGACTTCCTGACATATCCTTTCATGGAGTTGAGCCATGGAGGGTGGATTTTTCTTATGGCTCAAGACAGCTTGCCGTTTTGTATAACGGAAAATACGGAGATAATGAAAACAGCATATATGTAGCTATGAACGCATATTGGGAGGACATTGTTTTTAATATACCGGAGGCTTCAATAAACGGAAGCTGGAAATATGTTATGTCCACTGAAATGCTTCAGGAGACTGAAGAAACGGAGGATAACGCATACAGTCAAAATGCCCAGAGAAAGATAAAGGTTCCTGCAAGAAGCATAGTTATATATGAAGAAGAAAAAGCAAAGCCAAATAAAAAAAGAGTCAGTAAAGCTGACATTGTTTCCTGTAAAGTAAAGGGTGAGTAAAAATGTTGCTGCAGAGTGATTTTATACGCCGGTACGGGTTAAGCGGAAATGCATTGAAGCTGTTTGCCGTGATTATTATGCTTGTGGACCATGTGGGCGCTGTATTGCTTCCCCAGTACAGAATACTGAGATATATAGGAAGATTATCATTTCCAATATACTGCTTTCTGATTACGGAAGGTGTTGTCCATACTCACGGCATATACAGGTATGGAGCAAGGCTTTTGGCATTTGCTGTTATTTCAGAAATACCCTTTGACCTTGCCATATTTGGAAAGACTTTGGAGTTTTCGGAGCAAAATGTATTCTTTACATTGTTTATTGGCATGAGCGTAGTTTGGCTCACACGTCTTACAGATGCCTCCAAAGGGCTTGCAGCGCTGTTTCTTGGAATGGGAGCCGCCCTATGGCTTAGGACTGATTATTCCGCCTATGGTATTATAATGATATACTGCTTTTATATATTCAGGGAAAAGCCTCTATGGATGCTTATCTCAGTGGGAGCAACAAATTATATTATGGGTATTGGAGGAACAGGCTCGCAAAAGTATGCGGTTCTTGCAATGATACCTGTTTTTCTTTACTCAGGAAAAAAATCCTATGGCGATAGAGAGATAAGGGCAGAGCTTAATTTATGCAGGTCTGATAATATAAATAACCATATGTCCGCCGAAAGAAAAAAAACAGCGGGACAGCTATTGCTTCAATATGGCTTTTATGCAATATATCCTGTACATTTGCTTATCCTGTTTTTTATAAAAAAATATATAATGTAGCCTTGGGGCAGCTGACGCAGATAGTAATATAAATTTTATATATTTATTCAGTAAAGGCTTTAGGAAGGGAGAGGCTTTGTATGGATGGAATTATTTTTGATATGGACGGAGTTCTTATTGATACGGAAAGAATGTATATGGATTGCTGGATTATTGCGGGAAGAGAGCTTGGAATTGATAATGAAAGCGTGGAAGGCCTTGTCCATGACTGCATAGGATTATCTTCCAATGATATGCGAGCATTGTGCGAAAAAAGGCTTAAGGGAAAAGCTTCATATGATGAAAGCTTAAAAAGGGTAAGGGACATTTTTAAAAGAAAAAGAATAGAGGAGGGTATACCTGTAAAAACAGGAGCATATATGCTGCTTGAATATTTGAAAACAAACAGAATATCCATGGGTTTGGCATCGTCTACATCTTATCATACTATAGAGGAAGAGCTTACACAGTTAAAAATGATTGATTATTTTAAGGTGATAGTAAGCGGAGATATGGTAAGTGAGGGAAAACCGGCTCCAATGATTTATGAAAAGGCATGTAAGGAGCTTATGATAAGCCCGGAAAAAACCATAGCCATAGAGGACAGTATAAACGGATTAAAGGCTGCAAAGGGAGCGGGACTTAAAACAATTATGGTTCCTGACCTTCTGCCGTTTACAGAGGACCTGGAACCATATGTTGACGAGCATTTTGACAATCTAAAGGGTATACAGGAGGCATTGAGCAACGGAGAGTTACTTTGCGGACTGTAATATTTGTATCTTTGAGGCAGATAGCGCCTTTCGTATTGAAAGAGCCGTAAAGTAGGCGATTATCATGGAAAGAATATCCTTTGGAATATATGGTATGGAGACAGCCATGGCAGCCGGCCACAGCTTCATATCCATAATAAGGCAGAACTGTATTACTCCTATAACGTGACATATAATAAGTCCCACAAGAGGAAGTAATATTTTTAAAATAATATTCTTAAGATGGCAATTCTTTTGTTCGTATGCTGCGCCGCAGAAAAATGCAATAAATAAAAATCCCCATAAAAAGCCGCCTGTAATTCCAAAGAGAACAGAAGGACCGCCTGTGAAGCCGTTATATACAGGAATACCCACAAGACCTAAAAGAATGTAGACGGCTACGGCTATTGTTCCACTTTTTTTGCCAAGGATAAAGCCAAGAAATGCCATAGCAAAGGTTTGAAGCGTTGCAGGAACGCCGAATATCTGAAATCCTATGGGAAGGGCTGATATAACGGCAGCAATGGCGGTAAACATACCTATCATGATAATAGCTGAGGTTTTATTTTTTGTTTCGTTCATAATTATGCCTTTCTACAGAAAATATCTTGATTTTCCGATTGTTTATTTTTGTTAATCATATGTATTGTCAACCAAAATGAAAATAATAGATGACAATAGATAATATAAATCTGAAAAAACATATTGTCAACTTATTTTTTTTCGAGATGACAATTATAATTTATGAAGAAGCATGGAAAAAAATAACAGCCTCTCTTTTTTGTGCAAGGATAGAGAGGAAAAATGAAAGAATAAGCCTTATAATAATAAAGGCGGATTTTATGTCCATAAAGCGCAATATGCGCAGATAAGGAGGTATATCATGGAATGGGCTTACAGATTAAACCAAAGTATGAATTATATTGAAGAACATCTGACAGGTAAAATTGACTATGAACAGCTTGGGAGGATTGCCTGCTGCTCAACCTATCACTATCAGAGAATGTTTACCTATATGGCGGGAATCACTCTGGCAGAGTATATCCGAAGAAGAAAAATGTCTTTAGCGGCGGTAGACTTACAGGATGGAAATGCAAGGATTATTGATATTGCAGAGAAATACGGATACAGTTCTCCAACTGCGTTTAACAGGGCGTTCCAGTCATTTCACGGAATAGCCCCCTCGTCTGTGAAAGACGAGGGCGTATCCGTGAAATCTTTTTCCCCCATTGTATTTAGAATTGCTGTAAAAGGAGCGACAGAAATGAATTATAGAATTGAAAAAAAAGAAGCATTCCGCATTATTGGCGTATCTGCACCGCTTGATAAGGAAATCGAAAATAATTTTATGGTTGTGCCTAAAATGTGGCAGGAGGCGTCTGAAAACGGAACAATACAGAAATTAGCAGGAATGATGGATACGCCGCCAATGGGACTTTTAGGCGTAAGCGCCTGCAATGACAAGGAACAATGGAAATATTTTATTGCCGTTTCCAGTACAAAAACAAGCGGTGAGTTTGAAGAATATATTGTTCCTGCGTCAACCTGGGCAATCTTTTCCGGAACGGGTACAAACCGCTCCATACAGGAATTGGAGCAGCGGATTATAACAGAGTGGCTTCCAACCTCCGGATATGAGTATGACAATGCCCCTGATATTGAGGTTTACTTAAATCCGGACCCACAGAACGCGCAATATGAGGTATGGATACCTGTAACAAAGAAAAGAGATAACGGAGGAACTTATGGAGGAGAAATTTAATATGTTTATGGAAACAGTTGATGAGCATTTCCGCAGCTTTGTAAGCGAAATCAACGAATATCTGACAGGGAACGGCTGTAAGTGTGATATAAAACTGCAAAAAAGCGGTTATGCCGTATCCTATGTGTTTAACAGCAGCAAAAGGACTTTGGCAACATTCGTATCCCGAAAAACGGGTATGAAGCTCCGCATTTATCCCGAGCATATACAGGAATACCAGAGTTTTCTTGACACACTTCCCGAAAAGGTAAAAAAAGAAATCAAGAAAGCATCAGTCTGCAAACGTCTTATCAATCCCAGTGACTGTAATCCTAAATGTATAATGGGATATAACTTTATATTGGATGGCGGGCAGTATCAGAAATGCCGTTACATGGCGTTTCAGCCTTCATTGAGCGAGGAAAACAATCCATATATAAAGCAGTTTTTAGAAAAAGAATTGCGGGCATGCGCCAGTTATGAATAAACAGGAAAGGTTGATTACCCAGGAAAGTTTACAGGCGATAGTCGTCAAATAGCCAGCCCCACAGACGCAGAGCCGACCAACGAGTGAGAAATCACAGTTTGTCGGCTCTGTTTTATTTTATAAGGTTTAAAGGAAAACGCCCGCCATAAAAAACGGTTTTTTAAATTCATATGAATAAAATTTAATTGTAAAAATTGTCAATATATCATATACTAAAAATCAGAGAAAAAATAAAGGAGAGTTAGAATGAGCAATATAACCGAAATAAAGCCTGAAGATATACCCGCTTATTCCATAGAAGCAGTGGAAGACATAACAGAGCTTAACTCTAAGGGCTATCTTTTAAAGCATAAAAAAACAGGAGCAAATATAGTACTTCTTTCAAATGATGACGACAACAAGGTATTTAACATAGCTTTCCGCACACCGCCGGAAAACGACACGGGACTTCCACACATACTCGAGCACAGCGTATTGTGCGGCTCAAGAAAATATCCCTCAAAAAATCCCTTTGAGGAGCTGGCGCAGGGCTCTCTTAATACCTTTCTGAACGCCGTGACATACCCTGACAAAACCATGTATCCTATAGCAAGCTGCAATGACAAGGATTTTAAAAATCTTATGGACGTATATCTTGATGCGGTATTTCATCCAAACATATATACAAAGCCGGAAATATTTAATCAGGAGGGCTGGCATTATGACCTTTCGTCAAAGGAGGAGCAGCTTAAATATAACGGGGTAGTATATAATGAGATGAAGGGCGCTCTTTCAGAGCCGTCGTCAATACTTGAAAGAGAGATTGAAAGCGCGCTTTTGCCAGACACCTGCTATTATTACGAATCAGGGGGAAAGCCTCAGTCAATACCTGAATTATCCTATGAGGAATTTTTGGATTTTCACAGAAAATATTATCATCCTTCAAACAGCTATATATATCTTTACGGAGATATGGATATGGCAGAAAGGCTTTCCTATCTTGATAAAGAGTACCTTGGGGAATATGACAGGCTTGATATAAACTCGTCTATAGGAGAGCAAAAGTCCTTTGATGAGATAAAATATATAGAAAAGCCGTATCCTATTGGAAATGATGAGGATGAGACGGATAAGGGCTATCTTTCGTACAGTGTATTATGCGGCTCGGCTCTTGATACAGAGGAATACTATGCGTTGGAAGCCGTATCCTATGCCCTTATCGGCTGTCCGGGAGCGCCAATAAAGGAGGCGCTTACAGACGCAGGCATAGGAAAATCCATATCAGGAGGAGAAACCTCGCTGTCACGGATTTACTTCAGAATACACGCAAAAAATGTGGATGTGTCAAAGAGAGACGAGTTTGTAAGAATAATAGACGATAAGCTTAATCAGATAGTTAAGGAGGGCATGGATAAAAAAGCCTTAAAGGCCGCGCTTAACATAGACGAGTTCCGGTATAGGGAGGCAGACTACGGAAGCTATCCAAAGGGCTTATATTACTCCCTTTACGTATATGACAGCTGGCTTTATGACGAGAAAAAGCCGTTTATAAATATAAAGGCGGCAGAAATATTTGAGAAGCTGAACAAAAAGCTTGATACAGACTATTATGAAAGGCTTATTGAAAAATATTTTATAAAAAATAACCACAAGGTTATATTCTCCCTTTATCCGAAAAAAGGATTAGAGGAGGAAACGGAGAAGGGTACGCAGGAAAGGCTTGATAAATACAGGAAAACCTTAGATGACAGCGCAGAAAGAATGCTTATAGATGAAACTAAATCATTAGAGGAATATCAGAGCGAGCCGTCGTCAAGGGAGGATATGGAAAAGCTGCCTATTCTTGATATTTCAGACATAAAGACAGAGCCAAAGCCTTACAGGTATGAGAAAAGACAGGAGGAGGCTCCTGTGGTTTTCACTGATATTTTCACAAACGGCATAGGCTACTTAAATCTTTCCTTTGACTGTAAATATGTGCCAAAAAAGCTTATTCCGTATATAGGTCTTCTTACTTCGGTTTTGACAAATATGGATACAGAGCATTATAAATATTCCGATTTGAATAATGAGATAAATATACATTCAGGGGGAATATCAAGAAATGTATTTATGTATGAGAAATATGCCGTGGACAGGAATTACAGCCTGAGATTTGAAATGGAAATAAAGACGTTTTACAGAGAGCTGCCTTTTGCATTTAATATAATGAAGGAAATATTGCTTCATACTAATGTGGATAATGAAAAGCGTCTGAAGGAGATTATTGCAGAGGATTCCACAAGACTGCGCCAGCATATTATATCACAGGGCCACGCCGCCGCGCTTTACAGAGCCCTGTCGTATCAGTCGGAATCAGACGTGATAATGGACATAATAAGCGGAGGAATAGGCACCTACGAGTATTACCATGAGTGGGAGAAAAGCTTTGATTTTAATGAGATTACCGGTAATTTAAAAAAGGTAATGAAACTTATATTTAATAAGGAAAATCTTACAATAAATTATATAGCTGACGAGGAAGGCTATGGAGCAATGAAGCCGCATATACATGAGCTTACGGACAGTCTGTATACAGACAGGCTTATTTTGCCTTCCGATTCCCTTCCTGTAAGGGTACGTAATGAGGCGTTTATTATACCTTCTCCTGTGTCATACACAGCAAGGGTAGGAAATTTTATAAATGCGGGCTATGAATATACAGGTACGCTTCTTACCCTTAAAAATGCCTTGGACTACGGCTATCTTTGGAACAATGTAAGAGTACTTGGAGGAGCTTACGGCGTAATGAGCAGATATAGCAGAAATACCGGAAATATGGCATATATGTCATACAGGGACCCGAATGTTGCAAAGACAAGCGAAGCATTTCTTTCTGTTCCCGGCTATCTTAAGGATTTTGACGCTGATGAAAGAGAAATAAGAAAATATATTATCGGAGCAATAAGAGCCCTTGATACGCCTTTAACGCCGAAATCGGAGGGAGACAGGGCCTTTGCAGCATATATTACAGGCAGGACAAACGAGGCTATGAAAAAAGAAAGAGAAGAGGTTCTTTCCCTTTCAGCAGAGAAAATAAGACAGACAGCCCCCCTTATAGAGGCAGTCTTAAAGCAAAATTATATATGTACCGTGGGAAATAGGGAAAAGATAATGGAAGCAAAGGATTTATTTGGAGAGATAAGAGACATTTTTCAGTAAAAAGATATATGAGGTGAAAATGAAAGAAGATTTAACAAAAGCCAATTCATCAGAAACAAATTTGTTAAAAACAAATGTAAAATCAGGCTTTGTGACGCTGATTGGCAGACCAAATGTGGGAAAGTCCACGCTTATGAACAGGCTTATAGGCCAGAAGATAGCTATCACAAGCCACAAGCCACAGACTACCAGAAACAGGATACAGACCGTATATACAGACGAGAGAGGACAGATAGTGTTTCTTGATACTCCAGGTATACACAAGGCAAAAAACAAGCTTGGAGAATATATGGTAAATACGGCAGAAAAAACCCTTAAGGAGTCAGACGTTATCCTTTGGCTTGTGGAGCCTGCTACCTATATAGGAGCAGGAGAGCAGCATATAACAGAACAGCTTAAAAAGACAAGCACGCCTGTTATTCTTGTTATTAATAAGTCAGACACGGTAAAGAAGGAAGAAATTCTTAAAATCATTGATGTCTACAGAAAAATATATGATTTTGCAGAAATAATACCTGTGTCTGCGTTAAAGGGGACAAATACTGATGATATTTTAGATACGCTATTTAAATATCTTGACAGCGGACCTATGTTTTATGACGAGGACACGGTTACAGACCAGCCAATGAGGCAGATAGTGGCTGAGCTTATAAGAGAAAAGGCCCTTAAATGCCTTGATGATGAGATACCTCATGGAATAGCGGTATATATTGACAGGATGAAGGAGCGTAAAAACGGCAGAATCACGGATATAGACGCTACCATAGTGTGTGAAAGAGAGTCCCACAAGGGAATTATTATAGGGAAACAGGGAGCAATGCTTAAAAAGATAGGCTCAGCCGCAAGATATGAAATAGAAAAGATGATGGAGCAACAGGTTAATTTAAAGCTATGGGTAAAGGTAAGGAAGGAATGGAGAGACAGCGATATACAGCTTAAGAACTTTGGTTATATAAACGAAAGTTAAAGGCTATCAGCCCAGAAAAGAGGTGACAGGAGTGGTAGCACAAATTACCCTTACAGGGATGGTTTTAAGCGCCGCTCCTGTAGGCGATTATGATAAAAGGCTTGTTATTCTCACAAGAGAGAGAGGGAAGATAACAGCCTTTGCCAAAGGGGCAAGAAGACCTAACAGCCAGTATGTTGCCGGAAGCCGTCCCTTTTCCTTTGGGGAGTTTATACTTTATCAGGGGAGGGAGGCGTATACCCTTACAGGAATGAATATAACAAACTACTTTGAGGACATGGCCCTCAATCTTGATAAGGTATATTACGGAATGTATTTTTTGGAGCTTGCAGGATATTTCGGCAGGGAGGGCGTAGAGGCTAAGGATATGCTAAATTTGTTATATGCCTCATTTACAGCCATAAATAAAGATAAGATTCCACATAAGCTGATAAAATGCATATTTGAGCTGAAAATATTTGCGTTAAACGGAGAATATCCGGATGTGTTTTGCTGTCAGGGCTGCGGAAGGTCAGAGGAGCTTACATATTTCAGCATATCGGCAGATGGAGTATTATGCCATAGCTGTAAGGATATAAAAAAGGATGGGATTTTGTTAAATAGCTCTACCTTATACACGTTACAATATATTATATCATCGCCTATAGGAAGATTATATACCTTTAAGGTATCGGATGAGGTTATGACAGAGCTGTCAATGGTTATGTCAAGGTGGATTGCAGTTCACTGTGACAGGGAGTTTAAATCGTTGGAGCTGCTGGGATAATGAAATGGTAATTTGTATGTTTAATATACAAATTTCCTTACATGTAAGCCGGGTATGTCCCATTAACAGGCTCCTAGGGTTGGAATGGGGAGGGCTTAAGGGAGGCAGGCAGCTAAATATAATTTTTTAAAGCTTCGGAACATGGAAGAAATTCTATCAACAAAATACCGCCACCTTCTAAGCTGCGAGCGTAACTCGCAAGGGGCTAAAGAGCAAGCCCCCTGCTCAGACAGACGCTCTACGCTAAGAAGCTGACGGTATTCTGTTGATGAATTTCTAACCATGTTCCTCAATGCTTTAAAAAATAATATTTAGCTGCCTGCCTCCCTTAAGCCCTCCCCATTCCAACCCTAGAAGCCTGTTAATGGGACATACCCTCAGTTGCAAGCTGTTAGGTGAAGAAAAGCTATTGTTTTTTCCCAATTCGTTACCTTATTTATAGTTCAATAACTCTGGTAGCAATTTTTTCAACAAACCTTAAATCATGCTCCACAAACAGCATGGCAGGCTTATATTTCAAAATCAGACTTTCAATCTGCATTCTTGAAAAAATATCAATATAGTTTAAAGGCTCATCCCATATATATAGATGTGCAGGCGTCATAAGGCTTGCTGCAAGAAGTACCTTTTTCTTCTGTCCCTCCGAATAGTTCTCCATATTCTTAGAAAACTGTACTCTCTCAAAATCAAGCTGCCTCAGTATGGAGCAAAACAGGCTGAAATCTAATGAATGCTCCCTGCAAAAGCTTTGAATATCTCCCTTAAGATATGAGGTGTCCTGGCTTACATAGGAAATTGTAAGTCCTGCGGCAGTCTCGCATACGCCTTCCTCCAATATGGACATATTAATACCGTCGCATACTTCCAACAGGCCAGCCTTCTGCAAAATCATCTTAATAAGCGTTGATTTTCCGCATCCGTTTTTTCCGTGGAGGGCAATTCTTTCTCCCTGACAGACTGAAAATGATAAACCTGTAAAAACAGGCTTGTCGCTGTCCTGATATTTCAAGGTATAGTCCTTTACGTTTATGAGGGTGTTTTTATGATGTGTAAGCTGTATCAGCTTCAATTCAACAGGCGTTTCCAAATCCTTTAAAAGACCTTCCTTCTCTTCTATTTCCCTTTGGATGTGGTTCTTCATCTGGGCTACACGTTTGTTAAGCTTTTTTGTTTTTGCGCCTATATATGCTCTTGAACCCTTACTTCTGTCATGTTCTCTTACAGGGTCAAAGCCAATCTTTGTACCTTCATTTATGTCTGACCACTGTGAGGTACGGGCTACCGCCTGCTTCAGCTTTTTTATTTCTTTAAGATGTCTTTCATTTTCTGACTGTTCAAACAAGTCTCTTCTCTGCTTGTTTTCCCACCAGCACGAAAAATTCCCTTTTTGCACCTCGATTGTCTGCCTGTTAAGCACCAGAACATGGTCGGTACATGCATCCAGCAAATCCCTGTCATGGGATACTAAAATAAACCCCTTCTTAGAAGCCAGATATTCTTTTACATTTTCCCTTGTGTTATAATCAAGATGGTTTGTAGGCTCGTCTATCAGAAGAAAATTATTTTCACCGGAAAACAGGACTGCCAGCATAATTTTGGTACGCTCTCCAAAGCTTAGTGTTTTATACGGTCTGTAAAGAATTTCCCCGCCTTCATTTAATTGCGTCAGCTCGCATATCACGCGCCATTCCTCGCATCCTGCCTTAATTTCTTCAATAAATAAGGCGGCAGGCAGTTCCATCATGTATTCTGTAATTTGATAGGGAAAATAATCAAAGGTAGTGTTAGTATCTATTGTCCCTCTATAGGAATACTTTCCCAGAAGCAGATTTAAAAACGTTGTTTTGCCCTTTCCGTTACGGCCTATAAAACCTAATTTCCAGTCTGTATCAATAGAAAATGATACGTTTTCAAATATATTGTCAAAGCTTCCCTCGTAATAAAAAGTAAGATTATTTACGCTTATTTGTGCCATATACATTCCTCCTAACTAAGTCTGCCAAACAGCTTCATTATATACTATAACCTCAGACACGGAAGGACATCATTTTCAACGCTATATGCACACAAAAAGAGAGGTTATGAGAACATAATCCACTTTTGGCAACATGATAAAACAGTATGCGCATTGTACCCATACTGCAAAAAAGCTTCATGTAATCAAAAGTAAATTATATTCTCATCCTTTCACCTCTCTCTTTAAAAATATAATACTATACTAACACCAAAGGCTTTTTTTATCAACCCTAAAATGAAAAACTGAATATATTTGTAAATTTCACAAAAAAAACATGTAAATATTTATACTTTTATGGTAAAATGTATAATGCATTGTGTTTATATATTAAGCACATATTCGTACAAGAAACAAGGAGGAAAAACCGTTGATTGAAGTAAAAAATCTCGTAAAAAAATACGGTAATCACGTAGCGGTAAATGACCTTAGCTTTAAGATAGAAAAAGGCAGGATATACGGCTTTTTAGGGCCGAACGGTGCAGGAAAATCCACCACCATGAATATTATCACAGGCTATCTTGCGGCGACAAGCGGACAGGTTATTGTGAACGGACATGATATTTATGAGGAGCCTGAGGAAGCAAAAAAATCCATAGGCTATCTTCCGGAAATACCACCCCTTTATATGGATATGACGCCAAGGGAATATTTATCATTTTCAGCAGACCTTAAGGGACTGACAAAAAAGGAGAGAGCCGGACAGCTTAAGGATATAACAAAGCTTACAGGAATTGAGGACGTTATGGACAGGCTCATAAAAAATCTTTCAAAGGGCTATAGGCAGAGAGTAGGTCTGGCGCAGGCAATACTTGGATATCCTGAGGTTATCATTCTGGACGAGCCTACAGTAGGTCTTGACCCAAAGCAGATAGTTGAGATAAGAGATGTAATAAAGGGCTTGAGCAAAAAGCATACTGTTATATTAAGCACCCATATTATGCAGGAGGTCAGCGCAGTATGCGACGAGGTTATTATTATTGCCCATGGCGAGCTGGTGGCAAGAGATACGCCAAATAATCTTGGAAAGCATGTATCCGGCTCAAACACCATAGAGATAGTGGTAAAGGCGCCTGACTATAAGGTAAAGGCTATTCTTAATAAAATGAATGACGTTACAAAATTCGAGGTGCACAATGACGCCGAGGAGGAATGTACAAGAGCATTGGTTTCCACGGGAGTGGAAAAGGATTTAAGAGAGGATATATTCTATGCCTTTGCTGCGGCAAAGTGCCCCATTGTAGGCATGAGCTATTCAAACACATCTCTTGAGGACGTATTTATAAAGGTTACGTCAGGCAGACAGACGGACAGAAGAAATTAGTCTGTATCCGGGCATAAACAGAACGCGCAGGATATGCGCCGGAATTAAGATAAGAAAGGTAAGGATTAAAAATGTTAGCGATATATAAAAAAGAGCTGAAAACATATTTTTCCACAATGATAGGATATGCTTTTATTGCTTTTTTCAGCCTTGTAGTTGGCTTTGTATTTTATTATATAAACGTGCTTGGAGCTACTGCCTTTGTAGGCTACGCGCTGAGATATGCTTATATTGCTGTAGTTATGATGGTGCTTGTGCCTGTTTTAACCATGAAGATATTTGCAGACGAGAGACACCAGAAGACAGACCAGATGCTGTTTACGGCGCCTGTTACAGTGGGGAGGATAGTTATGGGAAAATTCATGGCTGTTGCCACGGTATTTACAATACCTGTTCTTGTAATGCTTACATATCCCCTTATTATGTCTGATTACGGCAATACGCCTGTAGCGGCAAATTATGCTGCAATTATAGGCTTCTGGCTTATGGGACTTGCGCTTTTTGCAATAGGCTGCTTTGTTTCATCAGTTACGGAAAATCAGATTATATCAGCAGTTATTACATTTGCCATTCTGCTGCTTATATTTATTCTCCAGTATATATCAGGCATTTTCCCTACGGGACAGCTTGCGTCTGCCATAGCCATATGCTTATTTATAGTTATATTTGCGCTTATATACTGGCTTATAGCAAGAAAGAACACAAAGAATGCGCTTTTGTACAGCGGAATTATAGCGGCGGCAGGAATAGGGGCGGTTATAATATTGTATTTTGTAAATGGAAGCATGTTTGACGGACTTCTTCAGAATATATTGCTTCGCTGCTCTGTTTACTATATGTATTCATATTATTTCTCGGCAGAGATAATAGATATAGGCAGCTTAGTTTATTTTGTTTCCGTTATAGGATTTTTCCTGTTTCTTACAGTACAGTCTGTACAGAAAAGACGCTGGAGCTAAGGGTAATACCTTTATTTGAGACAGGCTTTAATTTGTGCAAATCAGGCAAGAATGGAGATTATCTTATGAAAAAAAATGAAGAAAAGATAGAAAAGGAAGAGAATATAACATCCTCTACACTGGAGAAGCGCAGGAAAATAACGAGCGCAGGCTATACCATGGCTATGACTGCTTTGGTTTTGGCGTTTATTATCGTAATAAATCTTCTTGCAGGCTCCCTCAGTACGGATGTGAGAACAATAGACCTTACAAACGGAGATATTTTTACCCTTACGGATGTGACAAAGAATTACCTTAATAAGCTTGAAAAGGATGTAAACATATATCTTATACTTGAGGATATTACTAACCGCAATGATGATTTAAGCAGGCTTTTAGAGGTGTATGATGACGCAAGCGAGCATATTGTCGTATCTACGGTAAATCCTGCCCAGAATCCTACCTTTATGGAAAACAGGGAATATGTGTCAGAGGGAAGCATTATTGTAGAATGCGGAGACAGATTCAGAGGTGTTGAGCTTAGCACAATGTATGTTTCCTCAAAGGATTCAGCAACAGGAAACACATCGTATTATTATGATATGGAGGGGCAGATAACAAGCGCAATAGACTATGTGGTAAGCGAGGATATCCCAAAGGCATATTTGCTTAAAAGCACTACAAGGGACAGCTTTTCAAGCTCTCTCCTTACAGATATAGCAAAGCAGAATATAGACATAGAATCCATAGAGGTATCAAAGGATAATCCTATACCGGAGGACGGGGATATAGTTATATTAGACCTTCCCATAGCTGATATTACAAATGAGGAATATGAGCAGATAACATCATTTATGGATAAGGGCGGCTCACTTTTAATGTTTGAGCATTATAATATCCCTGAGGACACATACCTTACAAACATTGAAAAGCTTCTTGAGAAATACAATATATCCGTAGAGTATGGCGCAGCCATAGAAGCAAATACATCATATATGTATAATTCACAGGCATATTTCGGAAAGCCGGTGTTAGTCAAGCATGAGATAACACAGGACCTTATAGACAGTGAGACAAATCTTATTGTAGCTATGGGCGACGCCATTAATATCGGCGAGGAGAGAGATGGACTTACCATTGAGCCATTGCTTACGTCTACGCCAAAGGCATACTATAAGGATGCATCCTTTAAAAAGGGCTCGGCGTCTACATCCATGACGCAGCTTTCCACAGACCCTGTGGGAACCTTTAATTATGCGGTGGCGGTTACAGACAAGATATCAGAGGAGGTAAGCTCAAAGCTTGTATATATTTCATCATATGCATTTGCAAAGGCGGAGCAGTTTGAAAATCTGGTAGGCACAGGAAACGCCCAGTTTGTAGTAAAATGCTTACAGTGGCTTGCAAATCAGGAGGAAACCATTTCTATTCCTATGAAGAGCAGAACCTACAGCAATCTTGTATATACCATAAACGCGCAGCAAAGAATACTTTATGTTATAGTAATTATTATACCTGCGGCAGTTCTTGCCTACGGAGTGTATGTATGGTTTAGGAGAAGAAAGAGATGACGTCCATGGCAAAAAAGAAAACAAACAATATAATAATAATGGCAGCTATAGTGGCGGCGCTTATTGGCATATTTATTGTTATTAATGTAATTAATAAGGAGGAAGCCATAGAAACAGAGGATTTTACATATCCTATCACCACCTTAAAGTCAGGGCAGATAGAAAGCATTGTATATGATTATAAGGATGGCTCCCACGCATACATTAAAAATGTAGACGGAACATGGTACAATGGAGATGATATGGATTTTCCATTTTCAAGCAACGGCTTTGAAAGCCAGTTTGTGGAAGAATTTGTAGGAATTACTGCAACAAAGAAAATTACCGAATATGAGGGAGGACTTGAGGCGTTAGGACTTAAGGAGCCTGAGCTTACGGTTACCGTAACGGGAAAAAATTCTTTGTCAACTACCTATAAGCTGGGAAATTACAATCCTACCATGAAGCTGTATTATATTATGATAAATGATGATGATAAAAACATATATATGGTATCAGATGATTTGGCTTATATATGCAGGCCGGACATATATGATTACGCTTCAATAGATTCATTTCCGGGATATAATACAGATACCCTTGACTATATAGAATTTACAACGGGAAGCAGCAGTTCAAAGCTGTTTTACAAAAAGGACAGCTCAAAGGAGGATATAACAGGCTTTGAATGGAACTGGTTTTTTGGAGAGCCTTTTTCAAGGCTGATGCCTTGTGAGAGCAGCAAAATGGAAACCCTTCAGGAGGATGTGCTTCAAAAATTTGCTTATTCAAAAACAATTAATTACAAGGCTACTGAGGAGGAAATGGCGGAGTACGGCCTTGATAATCCAAGAGGAAGCTATAGTATTTATTGTGATGTTAAGGATGAAAACGGAAATATAACGGATAAGGCAAGTATAACCGTATACATAGGAAACCTTAACAGTGAGGCGGGGGGGTATTATACAAGGGAAATAAAAACCGTGGGACTGACACAGGAAAAATCAAATGTAGTGAGAATAATGGAAACGTCAGGCGCTGAGGCAGTGATGGGTATAAATCCTCTTAATTATATACTGCAAAATGTATTATTCCTGTCAATTAATGATATAGACGGCTCATATATCACATTTAATAATGGAAAAAACGACTATACCTTTTCATTTGATGGAGGGGATGAAGATAATGCAGATGATGATATATACAGGCAGGGTGATAAGGAAATTGACGACAAGACCTTTAGGGATTTATGGTATCAGATGACATGTATAGCCCCTGAACGCATAATAACGGAAAAGACCTCCACAGAGGCTTTGGATGCGGTTTATACTATATTTTCAGCCAGAAATAAAGACGATTATTATGGAAATATAACCGTAAGATATATAAAGTATGACGCAACATATTATCAGGTAGAGATAAACGGTATTACGGATATGCTTATGAGGAAAAAGGAAGTTGATGATTTCTTTAAAGCTCTTACGGAATTTGCAGAAAGCAATTAAAGCATTAAATTAATATTTGCCTTGTCTTATGCTCAGGAAGTTTTTGGCATATGACAGGGCTATATATTTATATAAAATTTTAAAAATGAATAAAATATATTTCCTTCGGGGATAATTACTTTTGTAAAATATTTTTGGAAGGAGATTTTTATGAAAAAGATTAAGTTATTTGCTTTATGCGCCCTTATGGTGGTAACTATGGGCTTAGCTGTGGGTTGTACATCTAATGATAACGGAGATAAAGACAACAATAGCGTAACAGACGGAAACAATAATGATAATAACACAAACGGAGGAAATAACGGAAAAAGCGGTAATGGCGGAGTCCTTGACGATATAGGCGACGATATCGAAAGGGGCGTAGACGACATGGGAAATGATTTAAAGAATAAAACGGACGGAAACGGCAACAGCGTCAACGGAAACAGATAGAAGGCCTGTTATCGTGTGTTTCTTGAATTAATTACAAGAAATATACCCATAGGAATAAGAAAAAGACTAATCCACTGGGATGTGGAAAGACTAAGCCATATGCCACGGATTGTATCTCCTCTGAAAAATTCCAGAATAAAGCGTATAATACCATAGGAGATAAGATATATGCCGAGAGAGGCTCCCTTAACGGGAGTCTTTTTTCGTGTATAAATAAAAATAATTATAAACAAAATAAAGCACAGGCCGGCCTCAATTAGCTGAACAGGAAACCGGGGATAAAGATGAAGATACGGGGATGCTTCATTGTAGGGAAACTGTACGGCAAAAGGGCCGTAATATTCCACGCCATAGCAGCAGCCGCCGAAAAAGCAGCCGATTCTTCCAAAGCTTTGGGCAAATGGAATCAGAGGAGTGAGAACATTTAAAAAAATGCCCCTGTCAAAATGAAAGGCGCGACAAAATATAAGCACGCCTATAACGGCTCCTATAAGGGAGCCGTAAAATACATAGCCCCCAAATAAAAAATCTGCTTTCTCATAGAATGACATACTGCTATATGTATTGTAATCGGAAATAAAGGAAGGAAGCCTTGTGATGGCATAAAGAAGCTTGGCGCCTATAAGAAGCCCTGCCGCCGCAAAGGAGCCGGAGCATATAATATATCGGGCATGTATGCCGTAAAGCCTTCCGAGAGTTGAACATACGGCAAGTCCCCCGGCAAATGCAATTATGATAATCATACCGTATACAGGCAGTTCAAAACCGCCGACATGAATGTATGGATACATAGCTTCCTCCCGCCATCAGACTGTGAATATATGTAAAACCATATCAGAAATCCAAGAGAAAATCAAGATATATACATCAAAAATACTATGCCGTGTGATAACTCCCCCACAGGGCATAGTATTTCTGCAATTCTCATGTGGTTATAAATGTAGTAAATCCGGCGTTTCTTAGACGGTTTTCCATGGCCACCGCATTTGCAAGATTTGCAAAGGCTCCTACCTGGACTCTGTATATACCGTTAGAGCTTACAACATACGCAGGGAATCCCCCGTTATTCAGCCGCATAGAGAGAGATGCAGCAGTATCGGCGTTATCATATGCTCCTACCTGAACTCTGTAAAGAGGAGTTTCCATTAAATCGCCCATGTCAAGAGTATCAAGTATGCCGTCAGCTATTGCCTCAGCTATTTCATTAAACTGTTCATCAAATTTTTCATTATCGTTTGGATTGTCAATAAAGCCCGCTTCAACCAGCAGGGCAGGCATTTTTGTTCTTTTTAAAACCACAAGGTTTGGCCGTTCAATAACGCCTCTGTTAGTCCAGCCCAGCTCCTCAAGATTTTCATTTATATTCCTTGCCATTTCAGCCTTTATGCCGCTGTCATCATATACAAGCGTCTCTATTCCCGAACCCTGGCCGGGAGTGGCAGTTGCATTTCTGTGGAAAGACACAAAAAAGTCAGCGTCAGCGTTGTTTCCCATAGTCGCCTTTTCAAAAGGTGTGTTATATACATCTGTAGTTCTTGTATACTCTACATCGATACCGGCATTTTCAAGTATCTGTCCTACGGCAAAGGCGAGGTTTAGCACATCGTCCTTTTCTTTTCTGCCTTCAAATGATGCTCCCCAGTCAGAGCCGCCGTGCCCCGGGTCTAAAACGATTTTATAAGCCATAATTCTCTCCGGAAAATCATGTTCCTTATAGTATATGAGGAATAGGCCTTAAGTTTACAGATAAAAGTAAAAAAGTATCAAAATTAAGGAAATATTTAAGCAGGGAAAGGTATTTGATATAAGTACTTGTTATTTAACGCGGCCCTTGATATAATTTATTTACGGTTAGGGAAAAGGGGATGCAGTTATGAGCAGCAAGGCAGAGAAATGCTGTTATTCAAAATCTGAAAGCATAGCGCTTAATGGAAAGGAGATATTAATATGACTATAATTACAGATAAAACCTTTGATGAGGAAAGAGCATTATATGGACAGAGCAATATTAGTGTGAGGAATTGCAGCTTTGACGGTCCCGCCGACGGAGAAAGCGCCTTTAAGGAGGGAAAAGAGGTAGAGGTAGAGAATTGCTTTTTTAATCTCCGTTATCCCTTCTGGCATGACGACGGATTAAAGATTAATGCATCTGAAATGACAGAGCTTTGCAGGGCGGCCCTTTGGTATTCTCACAATATCGAAATCACCGGTACAAAGCTTCATGGCATTAAAGCGCTGCGTGAATGTGGAAATGTTACAATGAGGGGCTGCAGTATTATTTCGCCGGAATTTGGCTGGTCGGTACAGGGAATCGCCATGGAGGACTGTACTGTGGAAAGCGAATATTTTATGATGCGTTCTGCTAATCTTACCTTTAGGGAGGTACAGATGAAGGGGAAATATTCCTTCCAGTACATAACGGATTCCGTATTTGAGGATTGTGTTTTTGATACGAAGGATGCCTTCTGGCATGCAAAAAATGTGACAATCCGCAACAGCACCATAAAGGGGGAATATCTTGCATGGTACAGTGAGAATATAACCTTTGAAAACTGTAAAATTATTGGAACGCAGCCTTTATGCTACTGTAATGGTCTTAAGCTTATAAATTGCGAGATGACAGACACGGATTTGAGCTTTGAGCGTTCCCATGTAGAGGCAACCCTGACTGCTCCTATTGTAAGCATTAAAAATCCCCTGTCAGGTCATATTTATGTACCAAAGGCAGGAGAGATTATTATGGATATTCCGGAAGCTAAGGGTGAGGTTATTACTACGAAAAAGTGCTGCTGCGCATAAGCTTTCTCAATATCTTTGATATATTGATATAAAGAACAACTGATTATTTGGAGGATTTAATATGTGGTGTCATTTTTTATACAATAATAACAAGCTGCGCTAATATGGCAGCAGGCTAAATATTGCATTTAGATGAGGCTGTCCCGTTAAGCAGGACATAAATTAAAAGTTAATGCGGCAGCTTTTTTATTTTTGTACAAAAAAGGAGATTATATATGGAAATTCAAAATAATATAATAAAGCGCTATTTAAAAAACTGTTTTTTTATTACAGGCACTGCATATGCCGGGAAATCAACAATGTGTAAGCTTCTGGCGGAAAGATACAGCATGATACACTGTGAAGAGAACTACAATATGGATTTGATTTTATCTGTTGTGACAAAAGAGCAGCAGCCAAGTCTTAATTATTTCAATACAAAGAAAAGCTGGCAGGAATATGTTAGCCGTACCCCTGATGAATATGAAAGCTGGTATAACAACACGTCAAGGGAGGCTGCAGACTTTGAAGTTGCCGAGCTTATAAAGCTTTCTGCAAATGACAGGGTAATTGTTGATACTAATATTCCTTTAAGCATTTTAAAGGAAATAGCAGCTTATAATCATGTGGCGGTTATGCTTTCGCCTAAATCAATGTCCGTAGACAGATTTTTTGACAGAGAGGATGAGGAAAAGCAGTTTCTTTTATCAGAAATCAAAAAATGTCCAAACCCGGAAAAAGCCCTTAAAAACTTTAAAGAGTGTATAGCAAGGGTAAACAGTAAAAAATATTATGACAAATTTAAAAACAGCGGCTTTTTTATTATTGAAAGGGATAATACTGAGGCCGATACAAGGGAAGAAATCCTTCAAAGGCTTGCATCTCATTTTAAGCTGTAATAAAAATTCTGTTGATTTTTTCAATGAAAATTAGTATATTTAAGGCATTACCATAATTATGAAGGGAATATAGGAAAATGAAAAAAATATTGGATTTAATGACGGAACAATTTTCCAAGGCGTTTGCAGCAGCAGGCTATGATGAAAAATACGGACGGGTTACTGTATCAAACAGACCTGATTTGTGCGAATATCAGTGCAATGGCGCAATGGCAGCCGCAAAGGAATATAAAAAGGCTCCTTTTATGATAGCAGACGACGTGGCGGCAGCAATTTCCCAAAGCGACATGTTTAAGTCGGTAGAGGTTGTAAAGCCGGGCTTTATAAATATAATTGTAAGCGACAGTATGCTTTCCTCATATATAAATGAAATGGCAAGGGAGGAGAAGCTTGGCTATGAGGCAGACGGAAGCGATAACATAATTATAGATTATGGCGGCCCTAATGTAGCAAAGCCTCTTCATGTAGGGCATCTCAGGACTGCAATTATAGGAGAAAGCCTGAAGAGAATATTCAGGTTTGCAGGAAATAAGGTTACAGGCGACATTCATCTGGGAGACTGGGGACTTCAAATGGGACTTGTAATAGAGCAGCTTCATGACAATAAGCCGGATTTGCCGTACTATGACGAGACCTTTGAAGGAGAATATCCAAAGGAGCCTCCCTTTACCCTTTCTGAGCTGGAGCAGATATATCCTGCGGCCAGCGCCAGGTCAAAGGTAGAGGAGACTTTTAAGGAAAGAGCCCAGCTTGCAACTTATAAGCTTCAAAAGGGCTATAAGCCCTATAGGGCATTGTGGAAGCATATAATGAATGTATCAGTGGCAGACCTTAGGCAGAATTATGAAAACCTGAACGTGGAGTTTGACTTGTGGAAGGGTGAAAGTGACGCTGAGGAATATATAGATGAAATGATAGCTGATTTTGAGGCAAAGGGACTTGTACATGAAAGTCAGGGCGCATTGGTGGCAGATGTTAAGGAGGAAACAGACACAAAGGAAATTCCTCCCTGTATAATAAAAAAATCAGACGGCGCTACCCTTTACGCAACAACAGACCTTGCAACCATCATAATGCGAGTTAAGGAGATTAATCCTGACAAAATAATATATGTGGCAGATAACCGTCAGGAGATGCATTTTACACAGGTATTCAGGGTGGCAGAAAAAGCCTTCTTCAGTAAAAAAGCAGAGTATATTTTTCACGGCTTCGGCACCATGAACGGAAAGGACGGAAAGCCCTTTAAGACTAGGGAAGGCGGTATAATGCGTCTTGAAAATCTTATTGCGGAAATAAACGAAGCCGTCTATAACAAGATAATGGAAAACCGTCAGGTTTCAGAGGAGGAGGCAAGGACTATAGCAAAAACCGTAGGGCTGGCAGCAGTTAAGTACGGTGATTTATCAAATCAGGCGTCAAAGGACTATGTCTTTGATATAGACAGATTTACCTCCTTTGAAGGAAATACGGGTCCGTATATTTTATACACTATAGTGCGTATAAAATCTATTTTGGAAAAATATGCGCAGACAGGAAAAAATGCGGACAAGCTTTCAGGCGGGGTAAACAGTGAACTGAATGAAAGTGAAAAGCAGCTTATGCTTGAATTATCACGCTTTAATGAAATGATGGAAAGCGCTTACAGGGAGATGGCGCCTCACAAAATATGCGCGTATATATATGACCTGTCTAATGCGTTCAACAAATTTTACCATGAAAACAGGATTATTGCAGAGGAGGATGAGAAAAAGCAGACAGGCTATATAAAGCTTTTGGAGGTTACAAAGAGAACGCTTGAGGTTTGCATAGAATTGCTGGGCTTTAGCGCTCCTTCAAAGATGTAGCATAAAAATGCAGATAAAAATTTTCAATATAAATGTGAAAGTGAAATAGTGAAAATGTGAAATTAATAAAGTGCTTTATCTTTGATAGAATTTGTGATAAAATAAAAAATGTTAATGCAATAAAACTTTTAAAGAGCTTTAGCTTTTTAAGAGCTTTAGCTCTTTTGATACTTGCAGATTTAACATGTTTTTACGCACTGCAAAATTAACGATAATATAAAGAAAAAGCATAGAAAGAGGTATTATATAATGAGCCAGGAGAAAGTTGACCGTTATAAAAAGGAAAAAGCAAACAGAAAGCAAAGCTTAGCTAAGAAAAAGCAGCAGAAGCTTTTAAAAACCATAGGAGGAATAGCTGCAAGCGTAGCGCTTATAATCGCCATAGTTTTTTCAGCAAAGCTATTGAGAGGTGATTTTGAAGGCGAGACGGAGAAAGAAACATCTTCATATTCAGAGGAGTATCTTTCCCAGATAAGAGAGCTGTTCAACACAGAAAATTCAACGACAGGCGGAGAGACGGAAACAACTACCGCAGCAAATCAATAAAAATTAATAATGATAAGCAATATTTAAGCGTTTGAAGGCTTTGCCAAATATAAAGGGCTGCTGTGAAACAAGGAGCTTATGCAGGATATAGCATGTTTAATGGTATACACATTATATATTCTGGATATTCTCCGGGTTTTCCAGCAGCCCTTTATGTATTTTAAGCGAAACCCTTAATCGAAGGTCTGTATTTTCTTTGAAAGATTATTTATAAGTGTCTCATATTTTAACAAATCCTTGTTTGCAAGGCCATCACTGTCCTTAATGATTTTAAGGAGATTTTCAGCGGCAGATACGGCGCGCCTGTAGCAGTCGTTTTTCTGCTTAACGGATGGCTTGATTTTAGCAATAAGTACGTTGTTTCCTGTCTCAAGCACCTCCCCTGTAAGTAAATCAACAGAGCCGCCATTATATGGCGCATATGCGGGAATATCAAAGGTATTGGTGACAAGCTCGGCAAATATATCGGTAATTTTATCCTCGCCATGGACAACAAATACCTTAGAAGGCTTATCCTCCATGGAAGCTATCCAGTTAAGCAGTCCGTTTTTATCGGCGTGGCCGCTTATACCCTTAAGTATTTTAATATCAGCGTTTACCTGAATAACCTCTCCAAACAATCTTACCTCGTCTATGCCGTCTACAAGCTTTCTTCCGAGAGTTCCCATAGCCTGATAGCCTGCAAAAAGAATAGTACATTCCTTACGCCACAGGTTGTGCTTCAGGTGGTGTCTTATACGTCCTGCCTCACACATTCCTGACGCGGATATTATTACCTTAAGATGCTCGTCAAAATTTATAAGGCGGGATTCATCACTTGTAACGGTGGTGATAAGGCCTTTGAAAATAAGGGGATTAATACCTTGGTTTATAAGCTTAAGAGCATCCTCGTCGAAGCAGTCGTACTTATTTTTATTAAAAACATTTGTTGATTCTATTGCGAGAGGGCTGTCAACATATACGAGAAAATCATCATATTCGGGAAGAAGATGATTTTCCTTTATCTCTCTTAAAAAGTACAAAAGCTCCTGTGTTCTTCCTACTGCAAATGAAGGAATAACTACATTACCCCCTCTGTCAAAGGTTTCCTTAAGAACATTTAACAGCTCTTTTATATAGTCTACCCTTTCACTGCTGTGAATTCTGTCTCCGTAGGTAGATTCTATAACAAGATAATCTCCTCCCTCTACAGGAGTAGGGTCCTTAAGTATAGGCTGGTCTGTATTTCCCACATCACCTGAAAAAATAATTTTTCTTTCCTCACCATCCTCCTTAAGCCAAATTTCTATGGCAGACGAGCCAAGAAGATGACCTATATCTGTAAATCGTATAGACACATTTTCAGAAATATCAATTATAGTGTCATAATCACAAGGATAAAAAAGAGATATGGCGGCAAGAGCATCCTCCATAGTATATAAAGGCTCATAAAAAGGCATATCGGCACGCTTTCTCTTTCTATTTCTCCATTCTGCTTCAAATTCCTGTATATGAGCGCTGTCCTTAAGCATAATGGAGCAGAGGTCGGCTGTTGCGAAGGTAGATATAATTTCACCCTTAAAGCCTTTTTTGCACATAAGGGGAATAAGACCGGAATGGTCAATATGTGCATGTGTTAATAAAATAAAATCAATATCTGACGGTGAAACATTAATTTCCTGATTTTCATACAGGTCAGGTCCCTGTTCCATGCCGCAGTCAATAAGAAAATGGTGTCCGGCAACAGTAATCATATGACAGCTGCCTGTTACCTCATGTGCGGCACCCCAAAATGTAAGCTTCATAGAAAACCTCCTTTCTGCGACTGTTTAGCATAAAAACATTCACGACAATTTATATAATTATTTTAACCTTAAATATTGTGTTTGTCAAATAAACTTGAAATAGTATTTGATATAGCGTGACAATTTGCAGTGATTTTTGATAATAAAAAGATAACATTGACAAAATAAAGGATAATTCGTATAATTAGCATAGATTAAAATTTTTTTTGTAATTGTATAAAGGTCTCGAATATGTTGAAGAAGTTAATAAAAAGTGATTAAAATTTTAAGGAGGAAAATAAATATGAAAAAAAAGTTTTTGGTAATAGTATTATGTTTAAAAATGGCAGTGATGTTAATTGATACTGTAGTAGCTGAAACTAAAGATAGTGTTGAAGAAGCAAAGGAAACTGATTGTTTAAACGTAAAAACAAGTCATAGTGTGGAAAATCAAAAAAATTATTTGACAAATCAAAGTGAATTAATGAGTATTTCATCAAATGGAATGGTGCAGATTCCATTTAACAGTGGATTGATAAAAATCAATTTAGATGTAGTAAATGTATGGCAGTTTATTCCAAGTGAAACTGTAGTATATTCTTTTTGGACAAGCGGACAAGTTGACACAGTTATTAATATATATTCAGATGCAGGTTTAAAAAATTTAGTAATAAGTAATAATAATTCTGGAATAAATCAGAATGCTTGTGTGGTTACAGAATTTATAAAAGGCAGAACATATTATGTTACTGTATCAGCAGCGGGAAGTTGGACATCAGGTATATATACATTAAGAGGAATAAAAGGCTTGCCAATGTCAGGGGGTGAGTTGTTTAGTAATTTTACTATTTTTAATTCTAGTCAATATAAAAATTATACTAATTGCTATGCATATGTACTTGGAATGTTAAATAATCCTATAACAGGAAATAGGTTTAAAGAAGGAAGAGGAGTAAATCCGGGAGAAATGGCGGGGAAGTCAATATCTATGAAAGATTTAAAAAATGCTGAGACTGCAAAAACAGCTATCGAAAACGCAGTTAAACAAGATTGCGTAGCATGGGGAGGAAATGCATATGAATTTCATCCACTTACAGAAAAACAAATGCCTTCTGTGGGATATTATAAAGTAGCTTTAGTACTGTCTCCGGGAAAAGATTATCACTGGTATAGGCAAGTATCTGATAGGAGTGGTGGTTGGGCTCATAAGATATCGGTACAAAATGCTATAGATACTGACTATAGTGGTGAGAAAATATATTATCCCTATTCATGTAACAGAGGAAATTATTCAGTGTTTTTGGGATACTATGAAATAAAAATTTCAGCAACTGTATCTACGTCATCCATATCACTACCTCCTGTAACACAATTAGCAAATATTGAGTACAAAAAACAGTTTCCAGTATATTATAATATTAGTATAAATGATTTTAATGACTTTAAATGTGGAGAAAGTTCAGAAGATGATGTGAAAACTCAGATTGGAGAAGCTCACTCAACAATAGGTTCTGGCTTTATTGGAGATGTATATTATACTGTTGAAGAGAAAAAAATAGTAGTGTATTATTGTAATGGATTACTTGATGTCATACAGTTAATAAATGACGATAATACGCGAACTACAATTTTAGAATGATTTTTTGAAAAAATATGAAAGGGTTTAGGTGAATTTTAATGAATAAAAAAAGAAGCATAATAATCTGCATATTATTTATATTTATCACATCATTAAGCGTAATGTCTTACGTTTTATACATGAAATATAGAATGGAATATAATCCTGATGATTTAGACACATTTTTTGACGAGGACAATGTTGTGGAGCTGTCGCAGGATATAATGGATAAGCTGTATAAGTGCGAAACCTATAACGAGGCAATAAAAATAATCGGAAAGGCAAATCGGGTGACAGGCTCAGGCTTTTTTATAGTTGGATATGACACATTTGAGGGAAGAGAATTAAATCTTACTCTGGATGTTGAGGAGGAAAATGGCAAAATAGTAAATCATAAAATAATAAAAATATTTTTAAGAGATAAATATAAAGCAGATACAGATAAATATGATGACAAACAGGGAAAATGGGACGAAAAGAAGGAAGTCTTTACGTCTGCAGGAGGAGTTAATATTACATCTGACGAATACGAAAAGCTGAAAAAAAAGCTCCCGGATGAAAGCGTTATAGATATTCTGACAGAATCAATGGTTGATACATATTTATACAGAACAAACAGATTAAAGCTTGACTTATTGGAAAAACAATTTTATGAAGTTTCCTTTGACGGTTATTTTGAAATTTATTATTTTGATTTTGACGTATCTGTAAATGGATTTGATTACAAGGTTATTACTAAGGCCGCCTTGGAGGACAGTCAATATGAAAATATAAAGAGAGAATTTTTAGAAAATCAGGATTATGCTGAAACTACCAAAGAAAAATTAACGGAGATGTTATCAGACGGGGATATAAGAAAAATAAGAGATTTGGACAGCTTTACAATATATATGAAAAGCATAAGGCTTACCACTGAAAGCAGGAAGGGTGACAATGAAACAGACATGAATATATTGAAGGCTGCTATGTTTTGTGATGCCACAAAGGAAATATACCTATATTATTATAATCCTTTAATGAATAGTGAGCAGTAGCATGATTATTGTTAATAAAGCCATATATAGACAAAAGCTGTTTAAAGGTGGTATAATAGTTTCGGCGCAGCCGAAACATGCAAGTTTGCCCTGCAAACTTGTTTGTGTGCAAAAAGCGGCACAAGAATAAAGAATAATAGTTTCGGCTTCAAAATCAAAAATACGGAGGAAAAAGGTGGATAAGGGAGATATTCGTATAAAAAATGCCATAGTACATATAATGGATTCTGCTGTAGGCATACCTGTTTTGTCAGATTTGGCTCTTAGCCCGGGCCCTGATATGGCGGATTTTTTGGCGGAGCATATTTATAAAACCCTTGCAAGCGATGATATAAAAAAGTGCAGGTTTATTGAGGAGGAGTCGGAGGTATTTAAAATAATAAAGGACTATAAGGACGGGGCGGCGGAGTTTATACCTGCGTCAAAGTCCATAGGAGAGCATTTGTATGGAATAATGAATTCCAATATAGATATTCCGTCAGGAGACCTTTTTATTATAGAGTTTGAAATTAATCAGATTCCCCAGCTTGCCCTTTTGAAGATGAATTTTAAGGAGTGCTATACTCACAGCACCATAAGCGAGGGAGGGGAAAATACTAACACAATTATGAGGCACTGTTCCATACTTCCGGGAGCGGGAAGCAGACTGTCAGAGGCAGCGGTTATAAGGCTTGACGATTTAACAATAAAGCTTGTGGAAAAGAAATATGAGGTAAATGGTCAGAAGGTTAATTATTTTTCAAGGCTGTTTTTAAACTGTACCACAAGGCTTTCGCAGAAAGCAAAGCTTGCTATAGTGGAAAAGGCAGTGGAGTCGGTGCAAAAGGAATTTTTTAACGAATCAGAGCAGTTTGAGGAAAAAATGAAGGCAAAGAGCGTTATTCACGAGGAGATAGCTGAGCAGGGCTCAATAAGCATACCGGAGGTGGCGGCTAAAATATTTGAGAATAAGGCGGAGCTTAAGGAAAAATTTAAGGAAAAGCTGGAAAAGTACAATATAAATGAGCAGGAGCCTATAGAGCCTCAAAATGAAGCCACAACAAGGAAGTTTGGAAAGCAGCATTTAACTACAGATACGGGAATAGAGATAAAGATACCTATGGAGCAGTATAACAGCACAGAAAGCATAGAGTTTATAACGAATGATGACGGAACCATATCGGTGCTTATAAAAAATATAGGACATATCACATCTAAATAAAAAAGTCTAAAGAGTTTCAACTCTTTGAGTTTTAACTCTTTATGAAGCCAACATTTGCAAATTCAGAAAGACTAAAGAAATAAAGTTCTTTAAACAGACTTAGCCGAATTTGGAACCCGCATGCCAAAGTTTGCTATTATATAAAAAACGCGGGGAACTTTAGCCCTTTTGGCAGCGGCGCCTGCAAATTTTTTGATGGGTTGTCGTTATACTGCTGCTTTAAAAACCATAGTAATTTGCCGCTTATGGCTTGAGAAATTTTTATAATATTAAACTTTTATATTATAAAAAAATGTTTAAGAAAGGAAAGCCCTATAGAGTGAAAATCATAGATTTTACACTTTGTATGGGCAGTATCCCGGGCATGGTCTTGGGTATGCATGGTATTAATATGTATGAAGACAGCATGGAAGTAAAAATTTGGAGAGTAGCGTATCCTGTACTGTTGTGTCTTTTTATAAATATGATAGTACAGGTTATATTTACCATAGGCGTTACTATGGCAGAGTTTTCCGACCTTAATGATGGAAGTGTATGGAACTACTTTTCCGCATATAATTTTAGCGGGGATATAGAGAGGGTGGTAAGTGAAAATACGCTTATTGTTACTCTTTTAAGCGGAATAATAACTATACCGGTAGCTTTGCGGCTGATGAAAAGAGATGAGGACGCCGCTAGATATATGCCGGTTAAGGAGCATATATCGAACATAAGATTTCACAGCAGCCATTTTATAGTGGCGCTGGGAGCATTGGCAAGCGCAGGTATAAGCAAGGTTGTTACAATTTTTCCCATAGACAATATTATCGGAAGCTATGAAAGCATAAGAACGGAATTTGCATCAAATGACCTGATATGGCAGATAACGGCGTTAGTGTTTGCAGGCCCCTGCATGGAGGAATTAATATTTAGAGGACTTGTATATAAGAGAATAAAGAGGTATACTAATAATATGTCTGCTGTTTATATATCGGCAATCATGTTTGGAGTATATCATTTTAATCTGGTACAGGGAATATACGGCTTTGCTTTAGGTGTTCTGCTGTGTTATGTATATGAAAAATACGAAACCATATTGGCGCCTGTATTGCTTCATATATCGGCAAACCTTACGGCCCTTGTCATAGATTATCTTCCTGTGTCGGAAGATATAAATAACAATATATACCTTAAAGTACTGCTTATGCTTATTGAGGTTGGGGCAATGGTGGCTGTGCTTTGGAGAATGAATAATATTGATGGCATAAATAAAAAGCGCTTTCACTTAGTTGACATAAAATACGGTACGAAAAAAGAGCAGGATAAAGAATAAAAGGAATTTGTGCAGAAGCGTCACAAATTATCTGATGACAGAGAGAAAACTGACATTTTCCGCGTCGTCTTAGCGTAAAACGCTTCGGAATGGAGGAAAAAATGAAGATATTATCGGTAGCAGTACCATGTTACAATTCACAGGATTATATGGAGAATTGCATTGAATCACTTGTCCGTGGCGGGGAGGATATGGAGATAATCATAGTAAACGACGGCTCAAAGGATAATACGGAAAGTATAGCCATGAGTCTTAAAGAAAAATATCCTTCTATAATAAAGGTAATCAGTCAGGAAAACGGAGGACACGGAGAAGCAGTAAACACAGGCCTTAAAAACGCCACAGGAGAATACTTTAAGGTTGTTGACAGCGACGACTGGGTTGATGAGGAAGCATTGTCAAAGGTACTTAAAACACTTAGATTTATGATAAAAGAGGACAAAAAGCTGGATATGCTTTTATCAAATTATGTGTATGACAAGCAGGGTGTTAAGAGAAAAAAGATTATGTCCTACAGGACGGCTATGAATTCAAAGCATATTACCTCATGGGACGGAGCCATAAAATTTAAAAAGTCACAATATATACTTATGCATTCAGTTATATACAGGACACAGCTTCTAAAGGAATGCGGTCTGAAGCTGCCAAAGCACACCTTTTATGTTGATAATCTTTATGTTTTTAAGCCGCTGCCGTCGGTTAAGAGATTATGCTATATAGACGTGGATTTTTATCATTATTTTATAGGCAGGGAGGACCAGTCTGTAAATGAAAAGGTTATGATAGGCAGAATAGACCAGCATATAAAGGTTGCTAAAATAATGATAGATGAATACAGCAATATGGAGATACAAAGCAAAAAGCTTGATAAGTACATGCTTCAATATCTTGATATGATGATGTGTATAGCGTCTGTTATGCTGATACTTGACGGAAGTAAAGAGGCGCTGAAAAAGAAATCGGAGCTTTGGTTATGGTTAAAGGAGAATTATCCTGATATATATAAAAGACTCAGATATTCTATTATGGGTATAGCCATGAATTTGCCTACAAAAGCAGGCAGGGCTTTTTCTAAGCTGGCATATAAGGTGACACAAAAAATATTTGGCTTTAACTAAAAAAATGTTGACAAACATTAATATATGAATTATACTATATGGGCAGCTTGATTGAGGACAGTTCAAAGGAACGGGATATGGGATCTTAGCTCAGCTGGGAGAGCATCTGCCTTACAAGCAGAGGGTCATAGGTTCGAGCCCTATAGGTCCCACTTTTCTTTATAAAGCTGCATATGGCTAAGTAGCTCAGTTGGCGAGAGCACACGGTTCATACCCGTGGTGTCAGGGGTTCAAATCCCTTCTTAGCCACTGGAAAGACCTTGAAATTTATGAGTTTCAAGGTCTTTTTTGTGTTGCAGGAATTAATTATAGGAAATTTCCTCACATGGAATCCGGGCATGTCCCATTAAAAGGCTCTAGGATGCGGAATAGGGGAGGGCTTAAGGGAAGGCAGGCAGCTAATATAATTTTTTAAGGCTTCGGAACATGGAAGAAATTCTATCAACAAAATACCGCCATCTTCTAAGCTGCGAGAGTAACTCGCAAGGGGCTGAAAAACAAGCCCTCTGCTCAGACAGATGCTCTACGCTAAGAAGCTGACGGTATTTAGTTGATGAATTTCTAACCATATTCCTCAATGCTTTAAAAAATTATATTTAGCTGCCCTGCCGCCCGAGCTCCCTTTTTTCTTAAGCCCCGGACAACATGCGAGGAACTTTTTTTAAAGTGTACAAATTAAAATTAACACTTCACTTCCATACACCATTAAAAAAATAACTTCCCCACACAGTAATTCTTTACCATACACTTCCTAATTAGTCTTTATTATAAATGTAGTACTACCCTTAACACCATCCCCAGTACCCGTAAGCGTCTGATACCCTTTACCTGCCTCAAGGACCTTATTCAAGTCCTTCATGGCTGCGTCAAGGTCATTGTTATACACTTCAGAAATCTTTTGTATCGCGCTCTCATTAAACTGCTTCATACCAGAGCTAAGCTCTCCTGAGCCTTGCACAAGCTGGTTGATTCCTTCTGTAAGCGCAGGGATTTTATCATTAAGCTCCCTTAAACCGTCTGCAAGGGCAGCGGAGCCTGCGGAAAGCTGGCTGCTTCCGTCTGCAAGCTGCTTGGCTCCCGGAAGAAGGGTATCGTTAATGCCTGACAAAAGCTGTCCTGCCCCCGGAGCAAGAGTATTGTTAATACCGTCTGCAAGCTGCTTAGCCCCCGGAACAAGAGTGTTGTTAATGCCGCTTAAAAGCTCAGAGGAGCCGTTTTCTGCGCTTTTAATACCGTTTTCCAGCGCCTGGGTGCCGGATTTTAACTGGGCAAGCTTATCGTTTATGGTTTTTCCGTCAGCATCCTTTGCCAAAAGCTGTGACAATATATTGTTTATGGCAGTATTTGCGCCCTGATATTGAAGGATTCCGGCGTTGCATTGCTTTATGCCCTCCTCATATTGGGCTATTGCGCCTGTTACCGTATTAAGATTTTCCCTATATCCGGCAAGTTGTGAGGACGGAATAGAGCCTGAGTTAATGGCTGTCTCAAGGGCTGTCTTTTTTGCGGTCAAGTCTGATATTTGAGCCTTGCATGAAGCGATTGTTCCGTTAAGCGTCTCAATCTCCTTGTTGTTTTGCGCGATTGTGGCTTGCAAGGTCTGTACAAGTCCGTTTACGGTAGTAACAAGCTCTCCCACGCCTGAATTTACTAAGACAGCGCCGTTATACAGCTCCTTAAGTCCGCTGTTAAGGGTATCAGCCCCCTTTGCCAAAGTTTCGGAAATTCCCTTATATAAAGCGTTTGCGCCGGGAGCTAAGGTATCGGTGATACCAAGATACAGCGCGTTTGCGCCTGTAAGCAGCGTCGTATTAATACCGTCGTAAAGGGTGGCGGCTCCGGCTGCAAGTGTTTTCATATTTGTATCTATAGTCTGGGCGCCTGCGTTTAGCTTTTCAATGCCTGTAATTAAATCCCCTGTATTTCCCTGAAGGGTCAAAAGTCCTTCATTTAATGCGTTTGCGCCGTCAGAAAGCTTTGAGGATGACTCGCTTAAAAGTGAAATCATATCGGAAATACTGCTTAAATCTGCTTCGTCGTCAAGAGAAATCTCCGATAAAGCCTTGTTTGTAACAACAGTCATCATCATATCAATATCATAGTTTGTCACGTCAGCAGTAATCTCAACCGTATTTGCAATATCAAGGGAAAGGCTTTCTGATATTCCAGGAAGTCCCATTCCTATAAGGATATTGTAATCGCCGTTTGAAATTACCTGACCGTTTGTAACAGTGACATTTTGGAAGCTGTCTGTAGGAAGCAGCAAGCCTGTTACGGCAAGAAAAGGAATATATATGCCGTCGTCTGTCTTTTCATTGGCTATATATTCAATAGTCATGGAAAGCTTACCTGATTTACCCTTAAGAGCATCGGCAGAAATCTCCTGACCGTCAAGCTTATATGATATTTTCAGGCTGACAGGAAGCGTGGTGCCTGCGTCAAGGCTTCCCTGATAATATATGTCGTTTCCGGAGGTGTTAAAGATTATTTCTCCGCCGGAAACATTGAAGGCTTCATTTCCCTTTACGTTTACTATATCCTTAAGGCTTGTGACATCCTTAAGAGAAGCGTATTTTTGCGGGTTTTTAAGCCAGCTGCTTACAAGAATTTTTTCTACGGTACCATTAGAGGAGGTGGTAACATAAACCGTTTCCTCCTTTGTGCCATAGCCAGAGCCTTCCCCCTTTGAGTCAGAAACATTTTCCGTTTTAATATTTTTGTCTGTTTTGTTGTCTGATGAATTGCTGTTTCCTGAGTCTGCGCATGCGGTAAGACTTATAATCATCATTGCGGACATAGCCAGCGCTGTTATTTTTTTTAACTTCATAATATATCAATCCTTTCTATTTTTTAATAAAAAATAAATTTATAGTAATAATTGTTTTACTTCTAATTAGCTGCTGAATTTTTGTCTTTAAGGTTTTTTTGGCGTATTTCCTTAAAGCCGAGTGTTGTTCTGATAATGACAGGGTCAAATATCATAAGCATAGACGGAAGAATTGTAAGCACCACAACCATACTGATTAAAGCGCCTCTTGCCATAAGCATGCATAAGGAGCTTATCATATCAATGCTTGAGAAAACTCCCACCCCGATAGTTGCTGCAAAAAAGCTTAAGGCGCTTACAATGATAGACTGCATGGAGGCCTTATGGGCTATGGATACGGAGGCTTTTTTACCGCTGCCGCGAAGTCTTTCCTTTTTGTATCTTGTAGTCATAAGTATAGCGTAGTCCACAGTTGCGCCAAGCTGGATGGTTCCTATAACGATAGAGGATATAAACGGAACAACGGTTCCTGTGTAGTAAGGTATACCCATATTTATAAATATGGCAAACTCAATAACTGACACCAGTATAATAGGAAGAGTTATTGATTTAAAAATAAGTAAAATAATAATAAAGATAAAGCCTATGGATACAATGCTTACAACCTTAAAATCATTGTCTGTTATTTCAATTAAGTCCTTTGTACAGGGAGCCTCTCCAAGAAACATAGAGTCCTTGTCATAGGACTTAACAATGCCGCTTATAGTGTCGCACTGTTCATTTACCTCGTCGCTTGCCACCTTATATTCCGACATTACAAGTATAAGCTGCCAGTTTTCATTTTTTAGGGAGCTTACAAGCTCGTCAGGCAAAATGTCTGCGGGGATTGTGCCGCCAAGTATGGCGTCAATGCCAAGAACAGCCTTAACGCCGTCTGTTTTTTTAATATCATCAGACATCTTTGCCACATCAGAGGAGGACATTTTGCTGCTTGCAAGTATCATATGTGTGCTGTTCATATTGAACTCCTCCTGAAGCTTGTCGTTTGCCTGAATGGAATCAAGAGTCTTTGGAAGAGTTTCAGCAAGGTCATAGTACACAGGCGTTCTGTTGTTGCCGTAAAGGGCAGGGAACAGAATGACTGCAAATAATACTATAAATATAATGTAATGCTTTGTTATAAAATCCGACGTTCTTTCAAAGCGGGGAAGTATTGCCCTGTGGCTGGTTTTTTCTATAACCTTGTCAAATATAAGTATCATGGAAGGGAGAATAGTTACACAGGCAATAACGCCGAATATAACGCCCTTAACCATAACAATGCCAAGGTCAAGACCAAGGGTAAAGCTCATAAACATAAGAGCAACAAAGCCTGCAACAGTAGTTATGGAGCTTCCCACAACAGAGGATATGGTATTTGAAATGGCGTGGGCCATGGCGCGGTTTTTATCCCCCGGAAATCTGCTCTGGTTTTCCTTGTAGCTGTGCCAAAGAAAGATAGAGTAGTCAAGAGTAACGCCTAGCTGTAAAACTGCGCTGAGGGCTTTTGTAATAAAGGAAATTTCACCCATAAATATATTTGTTCCTAAGTTATAAACAATGGCTATGCCTATGCTAAGCAGGAAAAATATAGGAATGAGAAAGGAATCCATGGTTACTGACAGTACTATAAGGGCCAGAAGGACAGCTAATCCTACATACAGAGGCGTTTCCCTCTCAGAAAGAATTTTTGTGTCAGTAACAACTGCCGACATTCCGCTGAGAAAGCATTGCTTACCTGCCATATCGCGTATTGTGGTTATAGCGTCCATTGTTCCGTCAGCAGAGGTGGTTTCGTCAAATATAATAGCCAGCATTGTTGCATTGTCGCTTTTAAAGGCGCTTACTATTTCGTCAGGAAGCATATCCATTGGAAAGGATATATCAAGTATGCTGTCATACCAGATAACCTTTGAAACATGCTCCACCTTCTCTATTTTTGATTTTAGGGCGGCTACGTCCTTATTGTCCATTCCCTCTGCAACAAACAGGGAAAAGGCGCCTGTTCCAAACTCGTCGACAAGAATATCCTGTCCCTTCATAGTCTCAATATCACCCGGAAGATAGGAGAGAATATCATAGTTTATCTTCGTGCCGAAATAACCGAAGGCTGATGGTATTAAGAGCATAAGGCTTATGATAAAGATTGGAACTCTGAATTTTACAACCTTTTTACCAAAATTAATCATAATATTTAATCCTTTCTTTTATTTTTTAGAAAAATTTTTTAGTCTGGCGAAGTATGTGCACTTACTTCGCCATATTGGACAAACTGACCGTTGGTCATATTTGTACTGTAATATGATATATCACAAAAATGACCAATAGTCAATAAGTTTATAAAAATTTTATTGACTTTACTTCTTTTTTATAGTTTAATATGAAAACTATAGGAGTATGAAGTGAACAGGCAAACAACAGACAGGAGGAAATTCAGATGGGAAAGGTAGAGTCAAACAAAAAGAAAAAAAAGGAATCATTGTTAAATACAGCTTTTGAATTATTTACCTCAAAGGGGATTAATGAAACCTCTATATCGGATATTGTAAATAAGGCAGGGGTAGCTAAGGGAACGTTTTATCTTTATTTCAGGGACAAGTATGATGTCAGAAACCTTCTTATTTCTCATAAATCCAGCAAGGTTTTCATGAATGCGGCAAATGAACTTGAAAAGCAGAATATAGAAGTTTTAGAGGATAAAATTATATTTATAGTTGACAATATTATAAACCAGCTTGCGGAAAATAAAGCTCTCCTTACATTCGTATCAAAGAATTTAAGCTGGGGATTTTTTAAAAATGCAATAACAAGCCATGGAGATGACGAATCTCTTGATTTTAAGGATATATATTATACAATGCTTGACGAATCGGAATACGAATACAGGGAGCCGGAGATAATGATATATATGATAGTGGAAATGGTCAGCTCTACCATTTACAGCGCCATATTATATAACGAGCCGGCGGGAATAGAGGAAATTAAGCCTTATCTTTTTGAGACAATAAGATTTATTATAAAATCTCACAGAGGGAATAAAAAGGTTTAAGCTGTAGGAGTAAATGCAGTGACGCTTCAATGCGAAATTAACATGTTTTGAAACAAAAATGACAAAAATAAGAATGTAAAAATAATCTATAATAATACCGAAAGAATTTGTTCACACAAGATTTTCACAATGTGAAAATCTAAGCATCATGTATCTGACATTTGGAGTAAAGGCATGATATATATAAACTAGGATAAAATTTTGGAGGTACATTATGGATGAGCAATGCAGATGGATAAGAGCAAGAAGAAAGAGGCATATATTGTCAGCTATACTTTGCTTATTTGTCCTCTTAAACTATATTGCAGCAAACGGCATTGCGCTGCCGGAGAAAATAGTCAGTCAGACAAAGACGGCGGATAGCCGGGCAAAGACAGCAGGCGGGAAAGCAGCGGAGGCATCATGGGCAGACAGCAGCCGTCAGATATTAGGTCAGGGCTCCTTTTTGGACGCAGCAGCTAATGTTCCGGCAAATGGGTTTATAATACTGTCTGGGGACATTTCCGTGACGGATGATATAATTATTTCTAAACAGATAACAATAACGTCAGAGGATTCTCTTAACCCATGTATGATAAAAAATATTACGCCGGATACAGATGATAGGGAGGACAGGGGAAGAATATTTACGGTAAACAGCGGTACGCTGCGGTTAAGCAATGTTATTTTAGATGGAGGCATGAATGAGGGAGTCGTCGCGTATCATCCATTAATCTGCATAAACAGCAATAGCGTAGGAGCTGAGCTGGAAAACGGGGCAGTACTGCAAAATGCAGAAAATGCCTCTCAGGTACTGGGAGGCGGCGCAATAAGCATAAGACTTGGACGGGTTAATATGCATAGCGGCGCCGTAATTACAAACTGTAAGGCTTATAGCGGAGGCGGCATTGAAATCAATAGCAGAAGGGCATGGAACAGCGCCGTGTTTATTATGAACGGCGGAAGCATCAGCGGCTGTAATGCAAAAAATGGCGGCGGAGTTTACGTTAATATAGGAATGTTTCAACTGCTGGGAGGAGAGATTATAAACAATCGTGCCGCAGGGGAAGATAGAGAAGGCGAAGCTGTAAATTATGGCGGCGGAGGTATTTATATATCAGGAGCAGCAAATATAGCAGGCGTTTTGATAAGAGGTGGTAAAATTGCAGGCAACGAAGCGTCAGAAAACGGCGGCGGAGTTTTGCTTGAGGGCGCAAATGCATTACTTCAGATGATGGGCGGAACATTGGAAGGAAATAAAGGGGAAAACGGCGGCGGTATTTCCGTGCTTAGAGGAAATTTGAAATTATTTGGCGGCTCTGTTACCGGTAATACAGCTATCCTTTATGGGGGAGGTATTTTAGGCTGTCCATACGGCTTGATTGAATTGCAGGGAAATCCCGAAGTATACGGGAATACGTCGGGAGACTCCTCGGACAGGTTTGATAATCTGTATCTTGACGGTGAGGAGAAAGACGGTGATAAGACGCTTCCCATTGCCCTTACGGGAGAGCTTACAGATGGAGTAAAGCTTGGAATGTCACGCTGGATTAGCCCTGATGACAATGAACATCCATACAGGGAAATGATTGTGTCGGCAAAGGATATGCCTCAGTCGTCAGGCAGCTATACGATTACGGAATCCGACTTTAACAGGCTTGCCCAGACGTTAGATGAAGAAAATAAGCAGCTATATGCTGATAATATGGAAAAATATGCCCTTGTAGAATATGAGGGAAAAATTGTAATGATACTGTCAACAGATATTAAGCTGGATAAAGAGAAAATGCCACTTGCCACAGCAGGTGAAAAAGGCGTCCTCACGGCAACAGTAACGCCTTTAAACACGCCAATAAAGGGTGCTGCATGGAGCTCGTCTGATGAAGCCGTGGCAAAGGTTGACGAGAATGGAAACGTAACAGCCATGGGAGAGGGAGAGGCTGTTATCACGGCAACGACAAAGTCACCGTATCATAATAAGGCAGAATGCAGGGTAAAGGTGGCGGATTTCCGCCAATTAGATACAAGAGCAGAGCATGGAAGTATTACATATAAACCGGAAGGACCCTTTCAGGAAAATGATGTGATTTCCATTAGAGCTGTTCCGGATAAAGGCTACAGATTTAAAAAGGAAACCCTTAAGGCGTTAAATTGGGGTGATGAGTCCATAGAGATTGTAATAAGCGGGGATACGCTTAATATTCCTGATTATGATGTGACGGTTACGGCAATATTTGAGCCGATTAATTATCCCATTAAATATGAGCTGGAGGGGGGAACATTGCAAACAGGAGAGAGCAATCCGCCGGAGTATACCATAGAAAGCAGTGACATTATCCTTAAAAATCCAGTTAAGGACGGTTATACATTTAAAGGCTGGACAGGAACAGGGCTGACGGAGGCTGCAGCTTCCGTGATAATTCCTGCAGGCTCAACCGGAGAGCGCAGCTACACGGCAGTATGGGAGGAGCAGGAGACAGAAAGTAGCAATACAGGACCAACGGAGGAAGAAAGCAGTGACACAAAGCCGTCAGATGAGGAAACAGAAAGCAGTGACACACGTCCAACAGATGAAGAAACAGAAAGCAGCGATATAAAGCCAACAGATGAAGAAACAGAAAGCAGTGATATAAAGCCGGCAGATAAGGAAACAGAGGGTAAGGATACAAGCGCGTCAGATGAAGAAACAGGGGGTAAGGACACAAAACCGTCAGATGAAGAAACAGAAAACAGGGATACAAGCCCAACAGATGAAGAAACAGAGAGCAAGGATATAAAACCTGCTGAGGGAGAAACAGAAACTGCGGATACGAAGCCTCCCATGGGGGAAACAAATCAAGGTCTGGATGATATGGATACAGGAAGTGAGAATCCTGATACCTCAGACAGCATGTCAGTATGGTATATACTGGCTGCCTTTTCCCTTACAGGATTGCTGCTTATGGGCTTATCGGAAATTTTACCTGAGAAATACAAATTTTGGTAGTCAAATTAACAATAAATGTGGTATAGTAAAAATGTATATGCCTTTAAAGGAGAAATATACTATTATTTTAAAGGCATAAGCATAAAAATAATCTTTTAGGAGAACAATATATGCGAATTGGAATGGGTTATGACGTACACAGGCTTGTGGAGGGAAGAAAGCTTATATTAGGAGGAGTGGAAATTCCTTTTGAGAAGGGGCTTTTAGGGCATTCCGACGCAGATGTCCTGCTTCATGCCATAATGGATGCGCTTTTAGGCGGGGCAGCGCTGGGGGATATTGGAAAGCATTTTCCCGATACAGACATTAAGTATAAGGGAATTTCCAGCATAACGCTGTTAGAGCATGTGGGAAGGCTCTTGACGGATAATTTATTTATAATAGGAAATATAGATGCTACAATAATAGCGCAGCGCCCAAAGCTTTTGCCATATATGGAGCAGATGAAAAAAAATATAGCTAAGGCATTAAATATATCTGAAAGCCGGATAAATATAAAGGCGACCACAGAGGAGGGACTGGGCTTTACAGGAAATGGAGAGGGCATATCGACCCAGGCAGTAGCCCTTCTTGAAACGGCGGCTAATTACAGCTATGATGTCATGGAGGAGGAAGGCAGAAGCTGTACAGGCTGTAAGGGATGCCAAAGCTATAGAAATCAATAGCTCTCTATCAAAACCAATAGCTTGCAATAGAGAACAATAGCCTGCGTAGTCTTACAATAGAATATTATAGCGGAGACGATAAGTTATGGATAAATATAAGCTGCATAAAATAGACATAAAGGATTATAAAATATTAAAAAAATATTTTGCGCTGAGACCTGCAAGAACATGTGAAAGCATAGTAAACAACAGCTTTATATGGAGAGATTACTATAATGCAAGATATTATATAAATGATTACGGCATAGTCTTTTTATATGATGTAGGTGAAGGAATGTTTACATCATCTCCTTTATGCAGAAAGGAGCATATATATGACTGTGTGGAGGATATGAGGCAGTATTTTAATAACGTACTGGATAAAAAGCTTATAATGTGCGTGACTGATTACGATACAGTAGAAGCCATTAAAGCAGTGACAGACATATATGATATACGGGAGGACAGGAGATATTTTGATTATGTGTATGATGCATGTAAGCTTCGGACCCTTTCCGGAAAGGCATATCATAAGAAAAAAAATCACTATAACAGCTTTTTAAAAGCATATGATGGCAGATATGAAGCTAAGATATTAAGCAGTGATGACAGGGAGGTTATTTTTGATTTTCTTGACAGATGGCACAGCGCCAGAGTTATAAAGGATGATTATAACAGAGATGATTATGAGGTGGCGGGAATAAAGAGGTTCCTGTCTGAAATGAATATTGTGGATGATGATATGAACATGAAAATGTTCGGGGTGTATGTGGACGGCGTCCTTGAAGCATTTACTATTGGCACGTATCTTCATGATTTAAGAATGGTATTTGTTCATGTGGAAAAGGCAAATCCCGATATAAGAGGCTTATATGCTTTTATAAACCGGGAGTTTCAAAGCATATGCTTTCCTTTAGCAGCGTTTGTAAACAGAGAGGACGACATGGGGCTTGAGGGCTTAAGACAGGCCAAAATGAGCTATAATCCTATTTATATGGAGAAAAAATATACTATAACAGAAAAAAAATAAAAATGTTAAAATTAAAATTGAAGCTGGTGTAAGCATGACAGCAAACACCTATTATTGAAGAAAGGTTAGGGATAATATGGACCTGGATATCAGATTTGTAAATAAAAATTCAGAGGAAATGAATCAGGTAAGGGAGCTTTATGAGAAAACCTTTAATGATACAAAGGAATATAAGGAATTTCTGTTTGGCAGTATTGTGCCTGACAGCGATACGGAGATTATAGCGGGATTTATTGATAATAAGCTTATATCAATGATGTTTCTCAGAAAGAAAAAGCTTTTAAGCGTTGGACAGCGTGTAAAAAGCTGTCTGATTTACGGAGTAGTTACAGCAGAAGATTACAGAAACAGAGGATATATGAAAAGGCTTATGGAATGTGCATTGAGCTATTGCGGAAGCATTGATATTCCTTTTTTATATCTTATTCCCATTAATCCAAAGATTTATGAGAGCATGGGTTTTGTGCTGGCAAGGGAGGAGAAGATAATTCCTCTTGAGGATATAGAGTGTCAAAGGGAAGAATACATTGTGAAAAAGGTATGTATGGATAAGGAACAGTCCGGAGGCTGCAAAAGAATATCTGATTTTGCCATTACGGTTGAGGCTGCCAACAAAGGCATAACGGCAGAGAAGAATGAGCTTTATTTCCTGCGGAGATTAGAGCAGGCCAGTGTAGAAAATGCCGGAATATACATAATAAGAAATAAGGACGTGTCCGACGGTATGGAAGCCATAGTGGTAACAGGCACAGCCGAGGATGACAGCAGAATATACGTTACGGATATAATATGTGAAGGCGAATGGGAGGATTCCTTTAAATATGCAAAGCTTGTGACTGATATGGAGGCAGATATTATGCCTTTTGTACGTCTTAAGCCTATTATGATATATAACTGGATTAATATGGATTTATACATAAAATTAAACGAGGACATTTAAAATTATTAGCAAAAGCAAAAAAGCTACATATTTTAATATAATAGAATTTTTTTTGAGGTGAAGAAATGAGCAGGCACAGTTTTTTTAAGGAGCAGGCAGCAGTCATTCGTGAGCGTGACCCTGCCATAAAGTCCAACTGGGAGGTGTTTTTATATCCCTGCTACAGAGCCATAAAATCATATAGAAAAGCCCATAAGCAGTATCTTAAGGGACATTTTTTCAGGGCAAGGCTTATATCCCAGCGGGCGGCGAGAAAGACCGGCATAGAGATACATCCCGGGGCAAGGATTGGCAAAGGTTTTTTTATAGACCACGGTCACGGAGTGGTTATAGGGGAAACCACCGTCATAGGAGACAATGTTACCTTATATCAGGGAGTCACCCTTGGAGGTACAGGCAAGGAAACGGGAAAGCGTCATCCTACAATAGAGGATAACGTTATGATTAGCGTGGGAGCAAAGGTGTTAGGTTCGTTTACCATAGGGGAAAACTCAAAGATAGGAGCAGGAAGCGTAGTATTAAGCGAGGTGCCTCCAAATTCAACGGTAGTGGGAGTGCCGGGCAGAGTGGTAAAGCAGGACAATGTCCGTATACCAAGAACAGATATGGACCAGGTTCATCTGCCGGACCCGGTATATGCGGAGCTGGAAATGTTAAAGAAAGAAAATTCAAGGCTGAAAACTCATTTAGAGGAATACATCAGGGAGCAGGAAAGGAAAGAAAATGGAAATATATAACACACTGACAAAGAAGAAGGAAAAATTTGAGCCGAATGAGGAGGGAAAGGTAAAAATGTATACCTGCGGCCCTACCGTATATCATTTTGCACATATCGGAAATCTTAGAAGCTACATTATGGAGGATGTACTGGAAAAATACTTAAGGTATGAGGGTTATGATGTTAAGCGGGTAATGAATATAACAGACGTGGGACATCTTTCAAGCGACGCGGATACAGGTGAGGATAAAATGCTTAAGGGGGCAAAAAGAGAGCATAAGACCGTTATGGAAATAGCGAAGTTTTACACAGACGCATTTTTTTCCGACTGCAAAAAGCTTAACATAAAGACGCCGGATGTGGTGGAGCCTGCCACAAACTGTATAGAAGAATTTATTCATATGATAGAGGAGCTTTTAAATAAGGGCTACGCATACGAGGCAGGGGGCAATATTTATTTTGATACGTCAAAGCTTAAGGAATATTACGTTCTTTCAAGCCATAATGAGGCAGATTTGCTGGAGGGAGTAAGAGATGACGTAGATGTGGATGAAAATAAAAGGAATAAGGCAGACTTTGTACTTTGGTTTACAAAATCAAAATTTGACGCTCAGGAGCTTAAGTGGGAGAGTCCGTGGGGCTTAGGCTATCCGGGCTGGCATATAGAGTGCTCCTGCATAAGCATGAAGCATTTAGGGGAATATCTTGATATTCACTGTGGAGGCATTGACAATATATTTCCCCACCACACTAACGAGATTGCGCAAAGCGAGTCATATCTCGGACATAAGTGGTGTAATTACTGGTTCCATGTTCACCACTTAAATGACAGGTCAGGAAAAATGAGTAAGTCAAAGGGGGAGTTCCTTACGGTTTCCTTTATAGAGGGAAAGGGCTACAATCCTCTTGTCTACAGAATGTTCTGCCTCCAGTCCCATTACCGCAAGCCTTTGGAATTTGATTATGAGATAATGGACAATACAAAAACGGCGTATGAGAAGCTTAAGAAAAAAATAAGCGCTCTTACGGAAGACGGAGCTGTATCAAAGGATGAGCTTGACTTATACAGACGCAGATTTATTGAGGCGGTGGGAAATGATTTAAACACTGCCCTTGGACTTTCTCTTATATATGACGTTTTAAAGGCGGATATAAACGACGCCACAAAGCTTGCCATTATAAATGATTTTGACAGGGTATTATCTCTTGACCTTACAAGGCCGGAGCCAAAGGAAGATACTTATTCCAATGTAACCGACGAGGAGCTTGCTTTTATAAACGATATGCTTGCAAGGCGGGCAGAGGCTAAGGCGGCTAAGGATTTTGCCACGGCGGATGCTATCAGGCAGGAGCTTCTTGATAAGGGCATAGCAATAAAGGATACAAGAGAAGGAGCAGTATGGGAGAGAGTTTAAACTTTTTTGATTATATAACGGATTATCTTGAGACTGAGAGAGGTGAGGCGGGATTATACTCGCCTCTTACTCTTGCTTATATTGGAGACGGAATATATGAGATTATAATACGTACGTTTATAGTTACAAAATCAGGAAATGAACAGGTAAACAAGCTTCATAGAAAAAGCAGCAGCCTTGTAAAGGCGGAAACTCAGGCTAAGCTTATACATGCCATAATGGATGAGCTAAGCCCTGAGGAGGAAAAAATATATAAGCGGGGCAGAAATGCAAAATCCTTTACGTCGGCAAAAAATGCATCTATAGGGGATTACAGAACGGCGACAGGCTTTGAGGCGCTGTGCGGGTACCTTTACATGAAGGGCGATATGGAAAGGCTGCTTTTCTTAGTTAAATCAGGCTTAAGGAAGCTTGAAAAAATATAAAATAAAAGGAGCAGATATGAGATACGAGGAATTTACAATAGAGGGAAGAAATGCCGTAATGGAGGCATTCCGCTCCGGGAAAACCATAGACAGGCTGTTTATACAGGATGGCTGTCACGACGGGCCTGTAAACAGTATAATAAGAGAAGCAAAAAAGGCAGACACAATAATAAATTATGTAAGCAAAGAGCGCCTTGACAAAATGTCAGAGACAGGAAAGCATCAGGGGGTAATAGCGTATGCCGCCGCATATGAATATGCAACCGTAGAGCAGATACTTGCTTTGGCAAGGGAAAAAAATGAGGAGCCCTTTATATTTATCCTTGATAATATAGAGGACCCGCATAATCTTGGGGCAATTATAAGAACAGCTAATCTGGCAGGGGCTCATGGCGTCATTATACCAAAGAGACGTGCGTCAGGTTTAACGGCAACAGTGGCAAAAACCTCGGCGGGAGCGTTAAATTATACTCCCGTGGCAAAGGTTACAAATATAGGGGCTGCAATAGAGGAGCTTAAAAAGGAGGGAATGTGGTTTGTATGCGCCCATATGGACGGCGAGATTATGTACAATTTAAACCTTACCGGCCCAATAGGACTTGTCATAGGAAATGAGGGCGGGGGCGTAAGCAGGCTTGTAAAGGAAAAGTGCGATTTTATCGCTTCCATACCTATGAAAGGAGATATTGATTCCCTTAACGCATCTGTGGCGGCAGGAGTTTTGGCCTATGAGGTGGTGAGACAAAAAATGTCGCTAAAATGCAATAATTAATAGAAAAATTATATTGTAAGATAACGCTTGTTAGTGTAATATATAAAAAACATTAACAAGCGTTTTTGTTAATTGAGATGTATAAGGCGGTAATAAAAAACATATTTGTAAAGGAGGAATATTATAATAATGAATATTTTGGAAAATGTAATTGAGCTTATAAATTATGGAGTAGAAAATTCTCTGATAGAAAAAGGCGACAAGTATTATATATTTAACAGATACATAAAAATCCTTAAGATACAGGATATAGACGAAACCTTTGAGGAAATAGAAGGGAAAGCTTTTAATGGAGAGGATTTACAAAGGCAAAAAACGAGAAAGCTTGAAGAAATATTAAGAGATATGCTTGACTACGCCGTGGAAAAAGGACTGATAGAGGAGGATACCGTAACCTTAAGGGATTTATTTGATACAGAGCTTATGGCAGTGATGGTATCAAAGCCTTCGGAGATAGCAAGGGAGTTTTATGAAAGATATAAGGAGTCGCCCCGAAAGGCAACGGAGTATTACTTTGATTTAAGCAGGGCAACAGATTATATAAGGACATACAGAGTGGCTAAGGATATGAAGTGGGTAACGGCCTCAGAGTATGGGGATATGGATATTACCATAAATCTTTCAAAGCCCGAGAAGGACCCAAAGGCTATAGCAGCCGCAAAAAATGCCGTAAATACCTCGTATCCGAAATGCCAGCTATGTTATGAAAATGAGGGATATGAGGGAAGATTAAATCATCCTGCAAGGGGAAACCACCGTATTATACCAATTACCATACAGGGCGCAGACTGGGGCTTTCAGTATTCTCCGTATGTATACTACAATGAGCATTGTATAGTTTTTAATAAAAAGCATATACCTATGAGGATTGATGAAAACGTATGGGGAAAGCTTTTTGATTTTGTTAAGCTGTTTCCACATTATTTTGTAGGTTCTAACGCAGACCTGCCTATTGTGGGAGGCTCAATACTTACCCATGAGCATTTTCAGGGAGGACATTATGAGTTTGCCATGGCAAGGGCGGAGATTGAAAGGACATATGTTATAAAGAACTTTGAGGATGTGGAATGCGGCATACTTCACTGGCCTTTGTCGGTTATACGTCTAAGGGGCGCTGATACAGACAGGATAGGTCTTTTGGCAACCCATATACTTAACACATGGAGAGGCTATACGGATGAGGAGGCCTTTATATTTGCCGAGACGGACGGAGAGCCCCACAATACAATTACTCCTATAGCAAGAAAAAGAGGAGATATTTATGAGCTTGACCTTGCCCTTAGAAATAACATAACAACAAGTGAGCATCCTTTGGGAGTATTTCATCCTCACGGAGATTTACACCATATAAAGAAGGAAAATATAGGGCTTATAGAGGTAATGGGTCTGGCGGTGCTTCCTTCAAGGCTTAAAGACGAGCTTTCCATGGTGGCAGACGCATTGGCAGAGGGAAGGGATGTAAGCAGTATTAAAGAAATAGCTTCCCACGGACAGTGGGCTGACAGCTTTAAGAAGAACTACGACCATATAGACAGGGAAAATGCCTTTGATATAGTAAAGGCCGAGACAGGCAAGGTATTCGTCAAAGTCCTTGAGGACGCCGGTGTTTATAAATGCAATAAAGCCGGAAGGGAGAATTTTGAAAGATTTATAAAAGCTTTATAAATTGCTATATAAAAGCATTTTGAAAGCTTTATAAGCATTATAAATATTATACAGGAGCGGTTATTTTATAATAAGAAAGCTCTACAAATTCAGCTCTGCCGGATAAAATTCAAAAAATGAATTTGAAAGTTAAAATAACATTTTTATATAGTAGAAAGGATGGTATTATTATGGAATACGGAGGATATTTATTTGTACATTTTACGGGAGAAAGCGAGGCAGGAGAGCAGATATACTTTAGTGTAAGTAAGGACGGGCTTCATTGGACAGACTTAAATAACGGCCAGCCTGTAATTACGTCAAAGATATGTGAGATGGGAGTTAGGGACCCGTTTATTCTTAGAAATAGGCTGGACAATAGGTTTTATATTATATCGACAGACCTTAGGATAGCATCCGGCAAGGGCTGGGGCGTAGCGCAGTACGAGGGCAGCAGAAATCTTATGGTATGCTCTTCAGAAAATCTTACGGACTGGACAGAGATAGAGGCTGTGGAGGTAGGCATAGACGGCGCAGGCTGTGTTTGGGCGCCGGAGGCAGTATATGATGAGAAAAAAGGCGAGTACCTTGTATTTTGGGCGTCTATGGTTAAAAATGACGGGGATAGTGAGCATAAGCAGCGTATTTACAGCTCGTACACAAAGAACTTTAAGGATTTCAGCAGGCCGGAGCTTTATATTGAGAGGGAAAATCATGTGATAGATACTACTATCTTAGAGTGGAAGGGAGTATATTACAGATTTTCAAAGGATGAGACTACAAAAAACATAATAGCAGATAAAAGTGAAAACGTAAAGGAAGGGCCTTTTATAAGGCTTAACTGTCCGAATGTGGAAAGCATTTTTGGCGTTGAGGGCCCGGAAGGCTTTAAGTTTAATGACAGAGAGGAATGGTGCCTGATGGTGGACAGATTTGCAGAGGGAAAGGGTTATCTGCCTTTGGTTACAAGGGATATGTCGTCAGGTGAATTCAGAGTGCTTGAGCCGGAGGAATATGATATGGGCATGACAAAGAAGCGTCACGGCTCAGTGCTTAATATAACCGCAGAGGAATATGACAGACTGGCAGCTAAGTATGGCATAAAGGAAGTTTTAATAAATAACAGATAATAAACCGGCAAAAGAAGGATTGATGAACAGGAGAATTTATGTCATATTACAAGCTTAAGGCAGGAACGCTGCCATGTATAAGTCTTATAGGTCTGGTAACAATACATCCGCCATACATTCATTTGAGGCGTCAGCTTGACGAATATGTAATGTATATAATTGTAAGCGGCGAAATGTACCTTAAGGAAAATAATACGGAATATATATTAAGGCAGAATGACGTTATAATATTAAGTCCTGAATATGAGCATTTTGGCACAAGAGCTGCGGAGTGCGAATATTATTATATTCATTTTAAGGGAGAAATAAAAGAGCTTAGGGATGAAAATGTTCAGGAGGAAATTATTTCAGAAAGATTTTTGTCTTTAAAAAATGATGAGGAAAAAAATTTAAGAAATAAGGATATTATTCTGCCTAATTACTATCATTTCAGTACGGCGGCGTCTGTTATTAATCTTATATGCAAGGCGGGAGACATAATATCGGCAGGCAATGACAAAAGAGAGTACTATGCCGTAAAGACTGATTGTATGCTTCTTGAAATGCTTATAGATTACACCCGTTCCTATATATCAGAGCTGCTGTTTGAGACAAAGACGTCATCCACAAAGGCGTCAAGAAAGGTATTTGATTTGCTTAATTATTTTAACAGCTACTATATGGAGGAGATTTCAGGAGATTCCATAGAGGAGCTTCTGGGCTGCAACTTTGATTATCTTAACAGAGTTTTTAAGCAGGCCACGGGAAAAACCATATTTAATTATTTAAATGAGCTTAGAATAATAAAGGCAAAGCAGTTTCTTGAAAACGGACTTCACTCAATAAGCGACGTAGCGGAAATGACAGGATTTAACGACGTATATTATTTTTCTAAGGTATTTAAAAAATATGCGGGAACAACGCCGGGGAAGTATAGTAAGTCAGTGCTGTAAAAAAATGTAAAAACCTATTGACATAGTGGAGCTTTGGCACTATAATCCTATACATACTAATCCTATATAAATAGTAGGAAAAAAGAAAGGATGAGGATTATGTCAGATATAAAGGAAAGCGCGTCAGAATTAATAGGAGGAACTCCTATGCTTAAGCTTAACAATTATCAGAAAAAGGCAGGAATTAAGGATACGGTTATACTGGCAAAGCTTGAATATTTAAATATGTCAGGCTCAGTAAAGGACAGAATAGCTCTGTCAATGATAGAGGAGGCAGAGAAAAAGGGAGAGCTTAAGCCGGGAGCAACTATTATTGAGCCTACAAGCGGAAATACAGGTATCGGCATTGCAGCGGTTGCTGCGGCAAAGGGCTACAGGGCAATACTTACCCTGCCGGATACAATGAGCGTTGAGAGAAGAAATCTTCTTAAGGCATACGGAGCAGAGCTTGTACTTACAGAGGGCGCAAAGGGAATGAAAGGAGCTATAGAAAAGGCTGAGGAATTAAAAAAGGAGATTGAAGGAGCAGTCATATTGGGACAGTTTGTAAATCCTGCCAATCCGAAGGCCCACAGGGAAACCACAGGCCCTGAAATCTGGGAGCAGACAGACGGAAGGGTGGATATTTTTGTGGCAGGTGTCGGCACAGGCGGTACTATCACAGGAGTAGGCGAATATTTAAAGTCAAAAAACCCTGATGTAAGGATTGTAGCGGTAGAGCCTGCGTCAAGTCCTGTTCTTTCCGGAGGAGCGCCGGGAGCCCACAAGCTTCAGGGAATTGGAGCAGGCTTCGTACCGGAAGCGCTTAACACAGGTATATATGATGAAATTATTACTATAGAAAACGAGGATGCATTTACAGAGGGTAGGGCGTTTGCTACCAGCGAGGGAATACTGGTAGGCATATCGTCAGGAGCCGCCCTTAAGGCAGCTTCCATATTGGCGGCAAGGCCTGAAAACAAGGGAAAGACTATAGTAGCGCTGCTTCCGGACTCAGGGGACAGATATCTTTCTACGCCGTTGTTTTCGGAGGGGTAGAAAAATATTAATTTGTATGTTTGAAATATGTTTTTCCTCACATGGAGTCCGGGTATGTCCCATTAACAGGCTTTAAGCGGCGGAACGGGCTAGAGCAGACAGCTGAATATAATTTTTTTAAAGCTTCGAAACAGGGAAGAAATTCTATCAAGGAAATACCGCCACCTCCTAAGCTTCGGGTGTAACTCGGAAAGGGCTAAAAAGCAGCCCTTTCCTCAGACAGACACCCTACGCTAAGAAGCTGGCGGTATTCCCTTGATGAATTTCTAACCCTGTTCCTCAATGCTTTAAAAAAATTATATTCAGCTGTCTGCTCTAGCCCGTTCCGCCGCTTAAAGCCTGTTAATGGGACATACCCTCATTTATATACTGTAAGGTGAAAGAAAACTTGTGTTTATTTTAGTGTTATAAAAGTGCAGTAGTCAGAAAGTGGTTAATTCTGATATTTGCATTTATTTTGTTTAAATATGACAGAGATTAAATATATTTGAATTAAATTAATTTTATTTATTCTCCAAAAAATTTGAAGGATGCAGGAGTATAATTATAGTGAGTACCAGCAAATTTATATCTATCTAATCATGAATGTTGTATTTTTATTGATACGCCATCCACTTGAATTTTTTATAGAATTAATATATGAAAAGTACTTTCTCCCAATGAGGGGCTTAAGAATAAATGGAGTATAAGACCTTAGGACGGTGGCGGGGACAGGGTGCGTCAGGGAGTTATATATATTTTTTAAAGCATTGAGAAAAGTGTTAGAAATTCATCAACGGAATACCGTCAGCTTCTTAGCGTAGAGCGTCTGTCTGAGTAAGGGGCTGCTTTTTAGCCCCTTGCGAGTTACGCTCGCAGCTTAGAAGGTGGCGGTATTTCGTTGATAGAATTTCTTACTCTTTTCGAAGCTTTAAAAAATATATATAACTCCCTGACGCACCCTGTCCCCGCCACCGTCCTAAGGTCTTATACTCCATTTATTCTTATGCCCCGGACTACATGCGAGGAACTTTCTTTTCGCCTGTACAAATTACAATTTAACATGCATCCCACTATACTCAGCACAACCTTAGCATCTCCTTTAACTCCTCTACAGAAAAAATATAATTTGTATTGCAGAAGTGGCAGTTCACCTCTATTTCCTTTCCATCGTTAATCATGCTTTTAAGCTCAGCCCTGCCTACGCTTATAAGCGCCTTAGACACCCTCTCCTTGCTGCAGTTGCAACAGTATTGTGTAGGAATTGTATCTGTTATATCCAAATCAAAGCCTGAAAGAACCTGCCTCAAAATATCCTCCGGCGACATGCCTGAATCAAGCATGGAGGTTACGGAAGAAATATTCTTTATATTTTCCTCAAGCCTGTCTATAACCTCATCAGAGGCAAAGGGCATAAGCTGTACAATAAAGCCTCCCGCCTGTCTTACGGTATTATCCTTATTCATAAGGACTCCCAGCCCTACGGAGGTGGGAATCTGCTCGCTGGTGGCAAAGTAGTAGGTCAAATCCTCTGCAATTTCTCCCGTAATAAGTCCTACAGTGCCAACATAAGGCTCCTTAAGTCCCATATCCTTTATAACACGCAGGTTTCCGTTGCCTATTGCGCCACCCACGTCAAGCTTGCCCAAATAGTTGGGAGGATTTTGAAATTCAGGGGTGCTTATATAGCCCTTAACGTTTGCCTTAGAGTCGGCGGTAACGCCTGTCTTTCCCATAGGGCCGTCTGCATTTATAATAATGGAAAGTAAATCCTTATCGCCCTTCATCATACTTCCCATAATTCCCGCGGCAGTAAGAAGCCTGCCAAGGGCGGCAGTTCCCACAGGACTTGTGCCGTGTGTTATGCGGGCGCGCTCCACAAGCTCCCTTGTGGTAGAAGCAAATGCTCTAATCTGACCGTCTGCGGCAGTTGCTCTTATTATATAATCTGACATATTATTTCCCTACCTTCTCTTTTTTGTCTCGTTATGATTAACGGATTCTCTCGCTATAACATATATTCTCTCACAGTCGTCATCAGGCGTATGGCGTGTAAAAGCCTTGTAGCAGGCCTCAAATTTAAGACCGGCTAAATCAAGGGCAGACTTAATTTCATCTAGGGTATATACGCGCTGGATATGTGTTTCCTGATGTCTTTTATAAAGTCCGTTATCGAGCCTTTCAAATATAGTCATATCATACCGGTTAATTCTTTCAGCCTCAAAATAAGTGTTTTCCCATATAAAGCTTCCTTCCTCCCTGTTTTCAGCAATAACGTCATCTGTAATATTTTCATATTTTTTTGACGTAGTCATATCAAATATAAATATACCGTCAGGGTCAAGATAATTATTTACCAGAGAAAAAACCTTTACCAAATCATCAGTCTTTGTAATATAATTTAAGGAATCACATATGCTGACTACGGCCGCTACCGTACCGTAAAGCTCAAATTCTCTCATATCCTGAAGGAGATAAAGTATGTCAAGCTCCTTGGCATAAGCTTTTTCCATGGCAATGGAAAGCATTTCATCTGAATTGTCTATACCTATCATATCATAGCCGCCGGCTGCCAGAAGCTCGGTCATATTTCCCGTACCGCAGCCAAGGTCAAGAACTATGCCTTTATTTACATTGTATTCGGCAAGCAGCGACCTTAAATAATCATACCATTCATCATAAGGTATATTGTCCATAAATATGTCGTAAAGCGCTGCCAATCCTGTGTATGAGTCCATAACGTCTCCTTGCTTATACTTTAAAATTCAACATTTATTAGCTTATCAGTTTTTATGGTTAAAGTCAATTAAGATTAACTTGTAAATATCATAAGTAATGTGCTAAAATAAAACCAGACTGTAAAGCGCAGTCTTATTGTATATAAAAGGGGTATAAGATGGAGAAGGAAAATGTAAGCGCTCGTTCAGGGAGAAGGATATATAAAGCCATAAGGCTTGTAAGCCTTAGAAATTTATTTTTGCCTGTTATTTCCGTGGTAATAGCAATAGGCATATATTATTTTCTGCCCTTTAGGGATGTTTTTTCACCAACTAAGGTAAAAAGCTCAACGGAAGCTATTATGCTTTATAATCAGGGGCACAGGTATGCAAATATTAATATAGACAAGCTGTATTATACAGGCTTTAATATTATGGCGGAGGGAGAGGTTACGGCGTCATATTATTATGAAATATCAGATAACAGATGCGTATTTTATATATTGAGCGGGGACATAGTGAAAAACACTCCAAATGAGCTTGAGAAGGTAAACGTAATAGTCAGGCTCAATGAGCCGGACGGACTTCTTGAAAATATGATTACCGCTTTTGCCGTAACCATAGGCTGGACTCCGGAGGGGGTATCGGCGGCGGCGGGAGCGGTTGTTATGGACCAGACATCATATCATTTGGAGCGGTATGTTATAAGCTTTATACTGCTGGTGGCTTTTGTTATATACAGCATGACTCTTGTAACAATAAACATAATATATATTATTGCTCCGGCAATACATCTTTCCCTGCTGAAATACTATGCAACAAAGCCGTTTGGAATAAAGAGAGCCTTAAGGGAGCTGGAGCAGGATTTTGAGAACAGGCAGCAGATAAGCGTGGGAAATATGTACATTACCAGAAGATATTTTTATAATCTGGGTAAAAAAGAGGTACATATCGTACCTATTGAAAATATTATAATGTGCTATGACCATGGCAGGCTTATATCTATATTCGGTATTCATATAAAGATGACTCATACCCTGTATTTTGTGGGAAAGCATGGGGAGAAGATAGTTTCCTCAGAGAAAAAGGCTACAGATGTGTTGGCAGTTACGGATTACCTTAAGGAAGCATATCCTGATATTATATGGGGACATACTAAGGAAAATAAGGCGGAGGCTAAGGCCCGTATCAAGGAATATAAGGAAAGCGAGCAGCATGACAGGCGGCATAGGCATTGGGACAAGCTAAAAGGACATGGAAATAATCAAAAGGAAAATAGAAAAAATATAGTAAAAAAACACAGTAAAAAAACACAGAAAAAAAATAGTAAAAAAACATCACAAAAAAACATCGAGTAGCTTTCTACCCGATGTTTTTTTAATCTGTAAATCAATTGCAATTTCCTTTATAAAAACTTAAAACATAAATTCTATATTGAAAAAGGCACATTATCTTTACTGTTGATTAAACTCTTGTTACGTTGATAGCCTGAGGTCCCTTTTCACCATCAGTTACGTCGAACTCTACGGCAATACCTTCCTCTAAAGACTTAAAGCCTTCAGAAACGATGCCTGAGTAATGTACGAATACATCATTTCCAGCCTCATCAGAGATGAAACCATAACCCTTCTGATTGTTGAACCACTTAACTGTACCTTTCATTGTGTACCTCCAAAAAAATAAATATGCTGTTTTATATAAACAACAGAGTTAATTCTAGCATATATAAGGGAAAAAGTCAATAAAATATATCTTTTGATTTTCCTTTTTTGAGGGAAATACAGCTATAGGGAAAGAAGCAGACTGTGAAGCTCCGGTACTGTCCGTACTATATGCTCAGCCCCGGCAGCTTCAAGCTCCCCGGCTTTGGCAAAGCCGTAATATACTCCCACAGATGAAAGTTGAGCCTCCTTAGCGCCTATAATGTCATGCTCACGGTCGCCTATCATAAGAACGTGTTCTCTTTTATTGGAAGCGCCTAAGCATGACAGCGCCTCCTCAATAACCTCCGTCTTTTTTGAGCGGGTGTTATCTAAAAGGCTGCCGGTTATCTGGGTGAAGTATTGTGAAAATTCAAATTTATCAAGTATACGCTTCGCAAAAATCTCAGGCTTTGAGGTGGCGACGCCAAGGATTTTTCCCTTTTCCCTTAAGTCCTTTAACAGCTCTTTTATTCCGTCATAGGGAGCGCATTCATATATGCCCTCCTCCTTATAGCGTTCTCTGTATTTGGAGACCGCCTGCGCGCTTTTTTCCTCGTCAAAGCCATAAAACATCTGAAATGACTGGTGAAGGGGAGGACCTATAAATTTTTCAAGATTATCAGGATTATCCTCAAATATGCCATAATCAGCCAAAGCATATTGAACGCAGTTTACTATTCCCGGCTTTGTGTTGAAAAGAGTTCCGTCTAAATCAAATAAAAGTATATCCTTCATAAGTCTTCTCCTTTATATTTTGTAAGAATGTATTATACAACAAAAAAATTAATTTGGAAAGCATAATAAATCTTTAAAAGCAATAAGTCCGATTAAAATTGCAGCAGCCGTAGAGGCAGGCGGAGGGGCGCTATAAATTACTGGACATAATCACTTTAATGTGTTAAAATTATACATTATAAAATCGTTAGTAATAAAAATGGAGGAAATATAATATGAATAAAAAAATAAGGTCTGATGAGGTAACACATTTATTTGAGGCTATACTCACCTTGGAAAACGAGGAGGAGTGTTATCAGTTTTTTGAGGATTTATGTACTGTAAATGAGCTTTTATCCTTAGCCCAAAGGTATGAAGTGGCAAAAATGCTTAGAAATAAAAACACATATATGGATATAGCGGGAAAAACAGGCGCATCTACAGCTACCATAAGCAGGGTAAACCGTTCTCTTAATTATGGCAACGACGGATATGATATGGTGTTTGGGAGAGTGGACAGTGAGAATGAAGCTAATGTGGAGGCTGATGAATAAATAGAGTTTGTAAAGTAAAGAGTGTAGGTTCTTTGAATTAAAGGCTATATAATATCTTAAAAGCAGTTTTACAGGCGGTTGCATCTGTTTTAAGGTATCCTATAGCCTTTAATTGCTTTTAGCTCTGCTGTATATGGAGAAATACTAATTATCTGACAGCTTTCTCATTTTTGGTTGTCTTTTCGGTTTTGACAGCTTCTTTCTTTTCTTTATCACCGGATTTTTTTGCGGCAGCCTTTAAAGCCTCAGCCTTTGAAAGCTGTTCCTTTTCCATTTCATCTATCATTTCTTCAATCAGTTGCTTTTTCATATACACATCAATTCCCAAAAGTGAAATAAAGAAAAGCTTCTCCAAATATTCGTCAGAGCTGTCTGCGTTTTCCATACATTTTCCGGCAAGTCCGCCTGCGTTAATAATATCCCTCTTAAAGCCGTCCATTATATTTGGAAAGCATTTTAAAAGCTCTGAGTATATATTGGAAAGTGCAGGCTTTTTGTCTGATTTGAAGTATTTTTCGGAAAGCTCGCAGGTTAAGGTTTTAATATCGCCTATAGTGAGAAAGCTTTTAAAATAGTATATAAACGTAAGCAAAAGAACATGGTCCTTTGAATACTTCTTTTTCTCAGGTGATGGAAGTAACTCATTTTTGGCGTAATTATTTATCATGGTCTTAGTAAGCACCTTATCGTCGTCAGCGCGCTTAAGCCTGCCTAAATGATTTTCCATAAATGTTGTTACCTGGTCCATGTAAAGCTCTATATTAGGAATATCCTCAGGCTTTATTAAATTCATATTTTTAAGCAGCCTGTCTATATAATCATTTGTGTTAATTGACATATGCTCCCTCTTTTCCATAAAATATTATCATATACAATATATGATGCTTTGGTAATAACTAGATTATATAGTATTCAAAACCATATAGCAAGTTTTTTGTGAGAATTTTTATAAATTTACCCATTACCACGTTATATTGTGCAAAAATAAATAATGACATTAAATTGCTAATATGCTATACTTAAATGGCGTTAAATGTGAAATTAAAATATTATATTAACTTAAGGAGGGTATTTACATGGGTATTATTTCAAGATTTAAGGACATTATGTCGGCAAACATCAATGCATTATTGGACAAGGCAGAAAACCCGGAGAAAATGATTGACCAGTATCTTAGAAACCTTCAGGATGATTTAGGCAAGGTTAAAGCCGAGACTGCTTCGGTTATGGCAGAGGAGACAAGATGCAAGAGAGCACTGGATGAGTGTAATGCAGAGATAGCAAAATTTCAGAATTATGCCGTAAAGGCTGTTGAAGCAGGAAATGATGATGATGCAAGACAGTTCCTTACAAAGAAAAACCAGCTTTTGGAAAAGCAGGCTTCCCTTCAGCAGGCATACACACTTGCAGCAGATAATGCAGCAAAGATGAAACAGATGCATGACAAGCTTGTAGGGGATATAAATGAGCTGAATACAAAGAAGGAAGCTATTAAGGCAAAAATGGCTGTGGCAAAGACACAGGAGAGAATCAATAAGATTGGCTCGTCAGTGGCAGGCGCAGAAAATAATATGTCAGCCTTTGGAAGAATGGAAGCAAAGGTAGATAAGATGCTTGACGAGGCAAACGCTATGGCGGAGCTTAATGATTTGTCAGCAAATGACCCGACGGCAGCATTGGCAGAAAAGTATGAGGATAAGCAGGAGGCTACAGCGGTAGATGACGAGCTGGCAGCATTAAAGGCATCATTAGGCAAATAAAAAATTATCGGCTTTAGCCGATAATTGCAAATTCAGCGGAGCTGAATTTGTGGCTTGTATGACGGACTTTTCTATATATTAAAAAAGTGTCAGTATATATTTTTTGCTTAATGAATGAATTTGGAGGTAATTTATTATGGGATTATTCAGCAGCCAGTTTTCTAATGTTGTAGAGTGGCAGGAAAACAGGGATGATGTCATTTTCTGGAAATGGAACAATGACGAGATAAAGAAGGGCAGCCGTCTTATTATAAGACAGGGACAGGACGCCATATTTATGTATAACGGCAGGGTGGAAGGTATATTTGAGGATGAGGGCAGCTTTGACATTGAGTCGGACATTATTCCGTTCCTTTCTACTCTTAAGGGCTTTAAATTTGGCTTTAACAGCGGCATACGCGCAGAAGTGCTTTTTATTAATACTAAGGAATTTACGGTAAGGTGGGGCACAAAGAGCGCAATCAATATTCCGGCGCCGCAGCTTAATCTGCCGGGAGGAATGCCAATAAGAGCCTTTGGAACGTTTAACTGTAAGGTATCAGACCGTCAGGCCCTTATAGATAAGGTAGCAGGCGTAAAGGAAATATTTACCATTGAAGATATAAGGGACAGGGTTATCTCAATGCTTGACCAGCTTCTTATGAAATGGATAACGAAGGAAGGCAAGGATATGTTTAACCTTCAGGCAAATGCCTACGATATAGCAAAGGGCTTACAGACAGACCTTGATATGGAAATTTACAAGATTGGCATTACCATAACAGGCTTTCAGATTTCCAGCTTTTCATATCCGGAAGAGATTCAGGCTATGCAGAGAAAGGCAGCCTCACAGAGCATGATAGGAGACATGAACCGCTATCAGCAGGTAGCCATGACAGACGCTATGGCAAAGGGAAATAACGCAGGAGGAAATATGGCTACAAATATGGCGGGTATGCAGATGGGCATGATGATGGGGCAGCAGATGGTAAATAATATGACAGCCGCCATGAATAATAATTCAAATAACGGAATGAATAATAACATGAACGGCAATATGAACAACAATATGAACAATGGCATGAATACAAGCGGCAGTATGAACGATACTGTAAATAACGGACCGCAGTCAAATATTGCCGAGGGACCTAAGTTTTGTCCGAATTGCGGCACAGCGGCTACAGGCTCAAATTTTTGCAGCAACTGCGGATATAAGTTAAGATAGAAATATTACAAAAGAAAAGTAAAAAGGCAAAGTTAGTTCCCAACCGGGGCAGACTTGCCTTTTTACTTAATTTTACAAGTTAGGGACATAAGCGTAAATGCAGATATCGGGAGACAGAAAATGAATATATATGATACATTGAATGAACAGCAGAAAAAGGGCGTGTTTACCACTGAGGGACCTGTTCTTATTTTAGCGGGAGCGGGAAGCGGAAAAACAAGAGTGATAACTCACAGAATTGCATATTTAATAGAAGAAAAACAGGTAAATCCGTGGAATATTATGGCAATTACCTTTACAAATAAAGCGGCGTCAGAAATGAGGGAGAGAATTGATAACCTTATAGGCTTTGGTTCAGAAAGCATATGGGTAAGCACCTTTCATTCATCCTGTGTACGTATTCTCCGAAGGTTTATAGACAGGCTCGGCTACGATAATAATTTTACCATATATGATACTGACGACCAGAAAACTGTAATGAAGGATATTTGTAAAAGATTAAATATAGATACAAAAAATATAAAGGAAAAGGCTGTTTTAAGCATAATATCATCAGCAAAAAACGAAATGCTTTCGCCGGAGCAGTTTAGGAAGAAAAATGAGGAAAGTCTTGGCATGAGGAAGATAGCGGACGCATATAAGGAATATCAGGAGCAGCTTAAGAAAAATAATGCTTTGGATTTTGATGATTTACTTGTGCTTACGGTAAAGCTTTTTCAGGAGTACCCGGATGTGCTGGAGAAATATCAGGAGAGATTTAAGTATATTATGGTTGACGAGTATCAGGATACAAATACGGTGCAGTTTAATTTTATAAGCCTCCTTGCGGGAAAATACAGAAACCTTTGCGTGGTAGGCGACGACGACCAGTCAATATATAAATTCAGAGGAGCGAATATAGCCAATATACTTGATTTTGAGGAGCTGTTTGATGACACCACGGTCATAAAGCTTGAGCAGAATTACCGTTCAAAGGCAAATATTTTAAATGCCGCAAACGGAGTTATTGCAAATAACAGGGGAAGAAAGCCAAAATCCTTGTGGACTGATAAGGAGGACGGCGAGCTTATAAGGTTCTGCCAGTATGAAAATAATTATGATGAGGCGGAAAGCATTGCTTCTGACATAAAGAAAAATGCGGAGGATGGCATATTTACATATAATCAGTGCGTATGTCTGTACAGAACTAACGCGCAGTCGCGAACATTGGAGGAAAAGCTTATAGCCTTAAATATTCCATATAAGCTTTTTGGGGGAGTAAACTTTTATGCCCGTAAGGAAATAAAGGATATGCTGGCATACCTTAAGACGGTTGACAACGGCAGGGATGATGTTGCAGTAAAAAGAATAATAAATATACCAAAGAGAGGAATAGGCTTAACCACAATAGACAGAATTCAAGGTTACGCAGACAGTCAGGGAATAAGCTTTTTTGACGCGCTGCTTGATATAGACAGCGTACCGGGAGCTGGAAGAGCCGCAGGAAAGGTAAGAGAGTTTACAAATTTTATAAGAGTTATCAGAAGTAAGCTTGGAGAATTTCCCCTTACGGAGATAATGGACGATATTATAGACGGAACAGGCTACGTGGAGGAGCTTAGGGCTGAAAATACGGAGGAGTCCAGAGGAAGAATAGAAAATATAGATGAGCTTGTGTCGAAGCTTGCCGATTATGAGACAGGAGTGGAGCAGCCTACGCTTTCAGGCTTTTTGGAGGAGGTTGCCCTTGTGGCTGATATAGACAATCTTGAAAATAACAGCGATTATGTGGCGCTTATGACTGTTCACAGCGCAAAGGGACTTGAGTTTCCAAAGGTATATCTGTGCGGCATGGAGGACGGCTTATTTCCAAGCTATATGAGTATTCAGTCGGAGGACCCTACGGATATAGAGGAGGAGAGAAGACTCTGCTACGTGGCAGTTACAAGGGCGATGGAAAGCCTTACGATTACATGCGCAAAGGCCCGTATGCAAAGGGGCGAGGTTCAGTATAATAAAATATCACGGTTTGTAAGGGAAATTCCGGGCAGACTATTAAATACCGATGCCGCAAATTCAAATTCCATAAATACAAGAGCAGGAGCCTTATCGGCAGCAGCATTTTTGGGAAATATGTCAAGGCCAAGCCCATATCAGGCGGCAAGGCGTGTGGAGAAAACAAAGCCCTATGAATTGCCAAAATCCATGTCGGCGGCAGACTTGGTGAGTCATGGGTTGGTTAAGAAGGGCTTTGGAAATTCAGATAATAACACGAAAAACGAAGCATCCGGTACGGAGACTTCCGGCGCATATGGCCTAGGCTATGACGTGGGGGATAAGGTAAGGCATATAAAGTTTGGCACAGGCACGGTATTGTCTATAAGGGACGGAGGAAGGGATTATGAAGTAACCGTGGATTTTCAAAATGCAGGAGTGAAAAAAATGTTTGCCTCCTTTGCAAAGCTGAAAAAAACCGACTAAAGGTCATTTCAAAAAGTAGTAGTAAAATATGAAAAATGTGGTATAATAGTCTCAACAAAGCTGAGCCAATTATGTGCAGAAAGCCGCACAGGAATAAGGTTAATAGTCTCAGCAAAGCATAAGCCTGTTTGCATACTGAGCTTATGCATTGGAAATTTCCTAATATATTAAAAAAGAAAGGGCGTGTAATTAAATGAACAAGGTTGAAGAAATTATTGCAGCAACAAAGCTTGGCGAGTTAATGCACAAAAAGGAAGAGGAAGCAAGAAAGAAAAATACAGTGTGGATAGTTCTTACTGTTATTGCAGCGGTAGCTGCCGCAGCAGGTATAGCATATGCGTTGTATAAGCATTTCTCACCAAAGTATATGGATGATTTTGAGGAAGACTTTGACGATGATTTTGAAGATTTCGACGATGATTTCTTTGAGGATGAGAATGCGTAATTAAATTTAAGAGGACTGTTATATTAGCAGAATATATGCAGGATATAGGTTTCATTGGGATTGAAGCCTATATCCTGCATATTTTTTAATTAAGCAGCTGATATTGTTTTAACAGCTTATGTGGTTGTATGCTCTTTTCTTTTTTTATAAAGGGCAGTCATGATAATTCCAAATCCGCCTGTAAGCAAGAGGAAAATTAAAACTGCATATTGATTATTCACTGTATCGCTTGTTTGAGGGGAGTTGCAGCTCCCGGTTTATCAGAGTCCTTGTCTCCCGCCGCCGGATTTGAGCCGTTGCCACTGTTATCAGTATTGTTATCATTGCCGCCGTTGCCGCCGCCATTGTTGTCATTATTATTGTCGTCAGTTTGAGGAGGCTGTGAGCTGCCTGATTTTTCGCTGTAAGCCAGCGCATATGTTGAAAATTTATCGGATTTGATTGTAACGGTATTTATATCATCATCCAAATCCTCAAGAACGTCGCTTACGCCGTCATGAATACGAATGACGGAATACTTTCTGTCAGCCCCTAAAAGAGCCTTAGGAAGCTCAAATTTAATGGTAACAGGACTGTTTGTCCGGGTGATTTTCTCCTGAAGCTCTCCAATGAACTTCAGAAGATTTACATCAAGATACTGTCCCAGCACGTAGTCGGGAAGGGCGCTTAAGGCTTCATTTACCGCTGACTTATCCTCTGGGGAAATTGAAGCGTTTGCGTCTTCGACAGTCAATATAATCTGAATGTGAACGCCGCTTTCAGTCTGCTTTTTTTCTTCATCAGTCAGCACGGCTTCAATAAGCTCCTCGTTAGGAGTGGAAAGCTCTGTTTTAGGAGCAGCTTCCCCTGTCTGAATGTCAATTTTAATCATTCCGCTGTCAGGAGGCGCAGGGTTATCGTCGTCAGGATTTGAAGGCTTATCTTTTTTAGGAATATCTACAGGAGGCTTAGAAAGTCCACATATTTTATATTCCTCATGCTTTGAGCCTTTTTCGGCGACAGTTGCTTCCTTATCAATTTTCCATTCAAATTCATGAGATTCTTTATCCAGCTTTTCATTACATCCATTATTGGTACATTCATGATAATGGTAAGCGTCGTCAAAATTCCATTCTGTGCCGGCGCTGTGACCTGTCGCCTTTAGAATAACGCTGTTTCTATCAGTAATTTCTACAGTGGCATTCTCATCGGAAAACCACTTATTACAGTTTTCGCATGTATAATATTCTTTATTGCCTGAGGCTGTGCAGGTTGGAGCAAGGCTCTTATGGTAAATTATGTGATGAGTATGTCCGAGGGCAGGAATTTTTTCAGTCTTTGTATTATTACATACCGTACAGCTAAATAGCTCTTCACCCTCAAGGAGCTCTGTTGGCTCTATTGTAACACGGACGCTGCTCCATGTGTGAGGCGCGCTATCGGCCTTGGCATCACAATTTTGGCATTTATGATAGTGATTGTCTGCATCATAACTCCATGGGGTATTATTAAAGTCATGAATATGAATCATAAGCTGACCGTCCTTTAGCTTTTTCTCAAAGCTCTTGCCGGCGTAGCCGTTTGCAGTAACCGTTATATTAACATTTTCCAAGTCGCTTTCTGTAAAAGCGTAGACGCCTAAAGCTTTTAAAACAGGTATGTCCGGAAGTATTCCGTCGTCGGAAGACCATGACCAGTTTACGGAGATTTTTGTTCCGTCAGGAACAGGCTGTCCCATTGTAACAGGAGTATTTAATGTGGCTGTCTGTTTATTCAGGGTTACATCTATATCGGTAGTGTTGCCGGAAATTGTTCCACCGGCAATATTAGCTGATTTTGCATTAACCACCTGTAAGCTTTTGGCGCTGCCTGTGAGAGAGCCGCTGTAAATAGTGAATACTGCATCGGAAGCCTTGTCAGACGTGCCGACGCTTATTGCTGCCGTATCTGCCGCTGTAATTTTGCCGTTTCCTTCACAGTCACACAGATTAAGAGAGCCGCGCCCGTCAATAAGTATATTTTTGTTAAGAGTTTTGCCGTTGAGACAAAGGTTGACAGCGCCGTTTATATTTATAGAGTAATTTAAAGACAGATTTTCTTTAAGATACCAGTTTCCTTCAGGAAGAGCATAGCCCTTGTCCGTAAGAGCCACCTCGGCGCTTTCGGCATAGAGCTTTTCATCTTTAAAAACCAGCGGCTTATATTCCAAGGCTGTATGAGAGGCGTCCGTGCAGTTAGAGCCTGCGCAGATTTTATGAGAGTGAGGGACTTTTCTGATAACGGCTTCACCGTCAACCAACGCTACCTATAAGGCGTCTGCCGAGCTTATAAAGTAATCTGCAGGAGACGCGCCGTTCATGTATTTGCTCCAGTCTGAGGTAAATGTACCGCAGGAGCTCATATCGCCTCCGTTTATAAATATATATGCCTTTTTATTTTCTTTGAAATTAAATGTATTTTCAATGGTTACTGTGCTGTTTTCGGATAATGCGGCAATATCCATAAATTCCTTCAGGGTTCTCCACATACTTTCTAAATCTATACCTTGTGAAGCTGCAAAATCCTTCATCATATTCAGCATACTAATTCTTAAGCTGCCGTTTCCTGATATATCAACCGTTCCTGAGAGAAAAACCTTTCCTGAATTGCAATCAACTCCGATTTCATCGTTATCTGTGATACATCCGCCGTACATATTAAACACAGCGTTGCTGCCGGGAGGGATTGTTGCGGCAAAGCTGACACCGTTACGGTTTACGCCGCCGATAATTTTTCCGCTGTTTCCATCAGAGCAGTCGCAAAGAGTAAAGTTTCTGTCTGTAAGAATGCGTATTACAGAGTCTCCGTTTCCGTTTACACGTATGGATTTACCGTTAAGACACAGCTTAACATCTCCCTCTGCAGGTTCCCATTCATCATCCAGGACGATATCCTTTGTTAAATAAAAATTACCTGTCGTCTGAGGAAGGGAATTATCTGACGTCCATTCCTCCCATGTTATGTCAGAATGATTGTCAGAGCAGCCAGCATCATTGCAGACCTTGTGAGAGTGGTCATCAGGCGCTGCATACATATTGTTTTTTGCAGTAAGCATAGTACTTACAAATAATACAATTATGAATATGCCGCAGCTAAAGAATGACATTTTTGATTCTCTAAGCTTCGTAAAAAGTTGTTTCATAAAATTATAGCCTCCTTAGTGATAAATAAAATATGCAGTGTCAAATACGTGAGGTCAGATATATGAGGTCACATCAAATTATATTGATTTTAACATATTTTTTTAGTAATATAATAACATGTCCATCCATGGACAAGTTAATGAATTGAGGTGATTTTTTGAAAAAACTTTTTTCCGTGGGACAGGTGACAAAAAGCTGTGATATTCCAAGGACTACCATTCTCCGACTTGAGAGCAGGGGACTGCTTACGCCTGCCTTTATTGATGAAAAAACGGGCTACCGCTATTATGACAATCTTAATATAACAAAAATTTTGCATATAAAGCTTTTGCTTAGCTTAGATATGAGCTATGACGATATTTCTGAATATTATGATACAGGCGGAATATCTCAAAAAATTTAAAAAAAGCTTGAGGATAAGATGCTTATTGTAAAACGCGCTTATGATGAAATGAGACTTCGCATGGAGGGGAAGCCGGGAATTAATTATGAGTATATCACTTTGCCTGAATGTGTCTGCTATCAGAGGGAATATAAAGGAACTACGGTTGATGAGAAATATAATTCTATGTATAATCTCTTTCATGAGGCTGTGGAAAAAGGATACAAGCCCCTTGCTACGGAGCCGCTGATTGTGATTGATAAGCGAAAGGATTATTTAGAGGGTGAGTGCAGGAACGAGGCTGCCGATTATTTGTGCTGTATTCCTCTAGCCCCTGACTCTGCGCCAAAGGAGGCAGTTTTCTATCCAAGCTGCCGGGCGTTTTCGTGCCTTTTTCATGGAGACTACAGCCAGTCTCCATTGGAGAGATTAAGTGAATTTGGCAAAATAATCCGCAGATTAGGCGTTAAGCCTGCAGGCTATCCGAGAGTGCTGGGTATTGTTGCTCCGTATGTGGGGAGAGAGATTGCTCCAAATAATTATATTTCACGCTATGTAGTGCCGGTGGAGGAAGAAGACGGACAGGATTTGGAGGATAACAGGCCGGCTTCGGGAGAGAGCAGACCGGCAGACATAAATATAGGTGAATAAATCGTGCAGACAGGTGAAGCAATGCCGGTAAAGCAGAGAATTAAAAGCAGAGAATTAATATACATAAGCTTGTATTAATCAGTCTTTTGTGGTAAGCTGATTAAAGTAATATTGTGCAGATTTACGTACATAATTTTCAAACCGGCATACAGGCGTAAGCTGTGGATTTGTACAGTCATATCATACAAACATTTTGAAATGGAGATTTAAGATGGAAAAGAAAAACGGAAAAGAATTTGGATTGCTGCTGTTTGGTCTGGGGATGCTTTTTGGAGGTCTTGTGTTGTTTTTTCTTAGAATTGAGGTTTCATCAAGACCGCTTTTATGGGGACTTTTCGGAAGCGGCGCAAGGCTAAGCGGACTTATATTTATACCGTTCATATTTGGACTTGTGCTTATGGTTATGTTTTCAAAAAGCATCTGGCCCCGTATACTTACAGGACTTGGAGTACTTTTTATAGTTTTAAGCGTAATATCAACCATGGACTTTTATTACAGAGGCTCAATGTTTGAAACCATAATGTATATTATCATGATTTTCTTAGGCGGCGCGCTTTGCCTTAAAATACTTATAATAGATGACCCCAACAGGGGAAAGGGCGGCGGTTTATAAGGAACAGCGAAGCTGTATAGGAGGCAGTAATTATGAATACATATGCCATTGTACTGCATTTTGATTTTGATACAACAAAAAGAATAAATGAGCTTATAAAGGCTGTTTCTAAAAGAACAGGCAATACATATATGACTGATACTAATATTCCTCCCCATATTACTGTAGGCTGTTATATGACTAAAGAGGACGGCAGAATAGAAGCAGCGGTAAAGGAAATAATAGGTGAAATTCAGGCAGGAAGTATTGTGTTCGATGAAATAAAAGCGTTTGAGCCGAAGGTATTATTTCTTTCGCCAAAGAGAAATGCCTATATTACAGGATTAAACGAAAGTATTTATAAAGCTTTATGTGAAAAATTTAAACCTGGGGAGAATGGATATTATATTCCGGGAAATTGGATTCCTCATTGCGCATTAGCGGTGAGAATGAAAGGAAATGAGATAGCACAGGCAATGAAAGAAACAGAAAAAACAGAGCTGCCTATTACGGCAAGAGTTACGGAGGCAGCATTGGCAAGATGTAATCCATATAAGGAAATATGTGTGTGGACGTTGTAAATCATTGTGTATATAGGACATTAATTATTATAGGGTAACAATTATATATGAGGTATCAATAGTATATATATGGTTATTATAGTGTATCAATTATATATGGGGTATCAATAGTACATATAGGGTATTTAATAAATAGTATATAGGTATTTATATGGAGGAGAAAGAAATTGGTTGAGGGTTTTGTAGCTTACATGAAGGAAAAAGGCTGGAATATTGAATTGAGGGAAGCGCAGAGGGAGTATCTTCCTGAAATAATAATAAAAAGATATGGAAACGTTCCGAAGAGATGGCTGGAATTTATTAGAAGCATTAAGTGTATGGTAAGTTCTGACGAAACAGCATGGTTTTTATGTGCAGAGGATTTCGAGGTAAACGTAAACAGTGACGAAGGCTTTCAATGGAATGAATGGGAAATTATAGGACTTAGAAGCGCTGAGGACGACGAGAAATGGGAAAGAGAAATAAGGAAATTTTGGGATGTACATCTTCCTATTATTATGTCTGTAAAGGGATTTTATTCCTATTATGCCATAGATGTAAGGGATGGCTTCATTGTATACGGAGCAGAGCCGGAATTTGAAGAATGTAAGACTGTTGCGGCATCCTTTGAGGATTTTATGGAAAAAATAGTAAAGAATCAGCTTTTATAAAAAGATACATTGTGCAGCAGAAATGAGGTAGTGATGAAAAAAGGACAGGAATATATTGGCATAATAGAAGAATATGAATTTCCAAATAAGGGAGTTATTTTACATAGTGAGGAGGCTGGTATTACTAAAGTAGTGGTAAAAGACACTCTTCCAGGACAGACTGTTCGTTTTGTAATTTCAAAAAAACGCTCAGGAAAATGTGAGGGAAGGCTATTAGAGGTGCTTGAAAACTCACCCCTTCAGGACAGAGCGCCTTTTTGTGAAAGCTATATTGAGTGCGGTGGCTGTACATATCAGAAAATATCTTATGATAACCAGCTTAAGCTTAAGGGAGATATGGTAAAGTCTATTATGGATAAGGCTGTGAGGGATGATTATGTTTTTGAGGGAATACTGGGAAGTCCTATTGAATGGGGCTATAGGAATAAAATGGAATTTTCTTTTGGAGATGAATTTAAGGATGGACCTTTAGCGCTGGGGCTTCATAAAAAAGGAAGCTTTTATGATATAGTCACAGTCTCATCATGCCGTATAGTAAATGGTGACTATAATGTGATACTTATGGAAGTATTGGACTTTTTTAAGAAGCTTGGAATTTCTTTCTATCATAAGTTGAAGCACACCGGATATTTAAGGCATCTTGTAATAAGACGAGCCATAAAAACAGGCGAGATACTTATAAATATAGTAACGACAGGAAGTTTTAACAATCAGCCTGAATGTGAAAAATACAGAGAGGATGTGATATTTGAGGAATTGAAGGAAAGAATACTTAAGTTGAATTTGTACGGCACTGTGACAGGTATTATACATACCGTAAATGACAGCTTAGGAGATGTGGTGCAAAGCGACAGAACGGAGGTTATATACGGGAGAGAGTATATTGTTGAAAGGCTGTTAGGCTTGGAATTTAAAATATCTGCATTTTCATTTTTTCAGACAAATACTCTTGGAGCTGAGGTGCTGTATCAAAAGGCGAGAGAGTATGTAGGAGAAACAAAGGATAAGGTTGTATTTGATTTGTATAGCGGTACGGGAACTATAGCCCAGGTGATTGCGCCTGTAGCTAAAAAGGTTATTGGTGTGGAAATTGTGGAGGAGGCGGTTGAGGCTGCGAGAGAGAATAGTTTGAGAAACGGGTTGAGTAACTGTTTCTTTATAGCGGGGGATGTTTTGAAGGCGGTGGATGATATAGAGGAGAAGCCGGATATTATTGTATTGGACCCTCCGAGAGACGGAATACATCCTAAGGCGCTGGAGAAAATTATTGATTATGGGGTGGAGAAGCTGGTGTATATTTCATGTAAGCCAACGAGTCTGGCTAGGGATTTGGAGAGATTGCAGGATAGGGGGTATAGGGTTGATAGGGGGTGTGCGGTGGATATGTTTCCGCAGACGGGGCATGTTGAGACGGTTGTACTTTTGTCCAAACTTAGACCTGATGACTATGTGGAAGTGGATTTAGAGCTGGATGAATTGGATTTGACATCAGCAGAGAAGAAGGCTACTTATCAGAAGATTAAAGATTATGTTTTGGATAAGTATGGGGTAAAGGTGCATACTTCTTATATTGCTCAGGTTAAAAGAAGTTATGGTTTGGAGATGAGGAAAAATTATAACAAATCAAAGAAGGTTAATCCCAAAGTTAAGTTGTGTACAGAGGAAAAGGAGAGGTATATTACAGAAGCATTAAAGTATTTTGATATAATTTAAGAGAGGATACAAAATTAATGAAAATATTAATGATTGGAAATGGATTTGACATAGAACATGGATTAGCAACAAGGTATGTGGATTTTTTATCTTTTGTGAGTGAGTTCCAAAAAATATATAAAGAATTAGAAAAACATTCCATTAAAGTAAAAGACATTGACAGTGTGTATTTTAAATCTCTTTTTAGTGATAATGAAAGTCTTATAGTAGATGCATTAGTTAAACTGACATTTGAAAATTTGTGGATAAAATATTTTCAAATAGTACATAAAATGCATTTGAAAAATAAAGAAAACTGGATTGATTTTGAGAGTGAAATATCAGAGGTAATAAAGATATTAGACTCTGCAATAAAATTCTATGGAAGCGAAGAAAAAGAAGATTCCTCAAATAGTGTATTACCAAAATACATGATAAATAGACTTAAGTGGGTTATGGGGGAAGATAAAATATTAGAAAGAAATAATATAAGAAAGTGTATTACAAAACTTTTATATGATTTGGAAAGATTGATTTGTGCTTTAGAAATCTATATTTGGGATTATATAGATTTTACAAGATATTATGGAACTAATATTGAATACTATAATCCTGATATTAATGAAATATTGCCTGATGCAGTTTTGAGTTTTAATTATTCTGATACATATAGAAGAGTATATGGATATAAAAGAAAGAATATAGAGTATGATTTTATTCATGGAAAAGCTAAAAATAACTTATGTCATCCACTTAATATTGATGATTTGCTTGAAAAAAGTAATTTGGTGTTAGGCATTGATGATTATTTATCAAATGATAGTAAAGAGATAGATTTTATTGCGTTTAAGAAGTATTACCAAAGAATATATAAGCGGACAGGAAATCAATATAAAAAGTGGTTAAAACAAATTCATGAAAAAAGAGAAGAAAGTTTGTTATATATATTTGGTCATTCGTTAGACGAAACAGATGGTGATATACTTAGAGATTTAATTAATGATGATAAGATACAAACAATAATCTTTTATAAAAATAAAAAAGTATTAGGTCAGCAAATAGCTAATCTTGTAAAAGTATTGAGTAGAGATAAGGTTATTGAAAAGGTATATGGGCAAAATCCAAGCATTAAATTTATTCAGCAAAAAGAACAGCAAAAAATAGAGGGGAGTTCTTTTGAAATTGTTGCGGATATATCAAGATTGGAACAAATATATAAATTTAATGGCAATGATGCACAAGATATATTAGTTAAGATAAAAAGAAAAATTGGTGACAAGCAATTGCGGTATTTTTATTCGCAAAGAGATGTTATATCTCTTTACGATGTGCTTCAGAGAATAGGTTTATCAAAACAATATAGAAATCAATTATTGAACATAGCATATGAGTTGATGCCATCTGGAATATTAAAGAAAGCTGTACAATATTCATATGAAAATTGGGAACATATTGAGTATGATAATTCACGAGGGTGTGATTATTATACAATGAGCTTTATTGATTCAATTAATAAGTATAATAAGAAAAATTTTGTGAGAGAAGGAGAATATCTTGAAACATTTTATGAAGGATTTGAGGAAATAAAGAGGAGTGTTCTCAATAGAAAGAATATAGATAAAGATAATTTTATAGAAATAATTAATCATATCTTTTATATGTTTCATGATCCAAGTATCAATATTGAAGAACTATGGGAGGTATTAGTTAAAGTAGCAATTGGACCTGCAAGAGAAATTGCAAAAGATACACTTAAAGAATTAATTGAAGAGTCAGATAACGAACTAGATATTATAAGATATCACCATTTGAATTCTGAGATTGAAATAAATGAATATTTTGCTATGCAACGAAGTTTAAATGAAGAAGATTAAAGGTGTACATAATAAATTTGATGAGTTCTTATATTTATATGTAAGACTATTATTTATGGATAAAAATGTAAGTGTAGAGTATTATTGAATGAAAAAGACTAATACCTATAAGATAATAATAAATCTGGTTTTTCAACAAGGAATTAGTTTTGAGAATTGATATTAAAATGATATGTATAATTTTTAAACATGATGACATTATGTAGCTAAGAGCTGTTTAGTTACATAATGTCATATGTATATTAGAGCTTTACAACAAATCCTGCTCAAAATCAGTCCATTGAAATTGAGTTTCCGCATCATACTCTTGATTGCTGATAAGCAATTCTGTATCTTCTTTCAGATGGACTTTTTGAAAATAGAAGCCTTTATCCATAAAATAAACCCCTAATTTTATCTTCATTATCTTTAATTTATCTTCAGTAGATTTTATAGTATCAGATTTTGGAGCAGAGCTGCGACAATAATAAATGAACGGATACTCTGCCTGTTGAAGAAGATTAGCTACCTTGCCATGAAATGGCTCATAGCGATATCCCTTAATTGCACATTCTTTTTCTGAGCCGATATATGGAACATCCAATAATACCAGTTTAGATGTATCATTTTTCAAATATGTAAGGCAGTCTGCTTTTGTGATGGTAGCATTTTGCAGCTTTAAGTGTGCTGGTAGAAATTTTAAAATTCTTGAAAATATCTTGTCAGAGCCTTCAATCTGGGCTTTATCAATACATTGTTTTAAAAACATCTGATAGGCAATTTGAATATTACAATCTACTTTTTTATAATTCATACGTTTCTGTTCATATTCATCTGTATTATCTTTGAAATTATGCAGTTCTTTATTTTTTGTTTCTGACTGTTCAATAAATGCAAAGTCAGTTTTAAGCAACATTTTAATAAGTTTTAAAGGTTCTGATTTTAGCACATTTAGAAAGTTGGTACGCAATGCACTCATATCATTTAAGATTACTTTCTTCCACTCATAAGTTTTTAAGCCAAAGAAAAGTGAACCTGTGGCACAACAGGCATCAATCAATACCATATCTTTGTGGGAAAGTAACATATTATCTACAGCTTTAGCAGTTGCCTTTTGCATGGTATAGTTTTTTGAACCGACAATTGTGTATAGTGGTGATATGCAATCAGTATAAAAGTTTAAAGGAAGGTGCAGATAGTCTACAATAGCACGTTCCACAATCTGGCTATAACTTAATTTTTTATATACATTTTTCAAGTTTTCCATTAATTTTTCATATATTGAAATTGTTTTGAAGATATAATTTTCTTCTGCTAAATCTGTTAGATTATCTACTAATAAATACAAATTATCTTTGCATCGCAAAGAATGCTTCTTTTTGTATAAAGCTAATAAAAGAATTATGAGTAGACAATCAGTATCACAGTAAGCCATATTGAAATCTTTTTTGACCTTTTCTTTCATCTGTTTCCATAGTTTCTTGTTCACCTTGATTTTGAAATCTTTTTTTAGCATATTTTTTCACGCTCCTTAGGCACTTATTCTGCTTAAGGGAAAAATTTTGCATCTCATAGAAAAGAAGCATATGCTCAGATAGAAAAACAGCATATCAAAATACAATGAATTTCTACTTAGACAATATTTCCCCCAAGACAAATAAGTTAGAGTCATATTAAGAAATAGAAAAAAATATAGAAAAAGACTTAGAAGGCGGTATTATAAAAGAAAATTTTTAGAAAAATAGCGGTAAATAAGAGAAAAATTTTAATCAAAAAAGCGGTATTTGATGAAGTAAAAATATTATATGAAAATAAACAGGAAGAATAAGAAAGTTCTATTTGATGTATAAATGGATTTGTGCCAATACAGTAGAATTACTGCACAAACACTGTAAAGATATGAGCAACATTTTTGTCTACTTTAGAGTGCAGAAATAAATTGCAGTACCTGCACACTAGAGTTAACATACAAACCAACTTAAAAAGAACAAATGTACATAACGTGCAAGATTGGAGGATATGTATTATGAAGGCACAGAAATTTGGAATTGAGATTGAAATGACAGGAATAACAAGAAAAAGAGCAGCGGAGGTAATAGCACAGTATTTTGAGACAACATTTGTGTATGCAGGAGGTACATATGATGCCTATGAGATTCGGGATAAAAAGGGGCATATTTGGAAATGTATGAGCGATGCCTCTATTGCTTGCCAGAAAAAGACAGCAGGCGGTAAGGTGTTTGCCAGCAAACAATATTCTGTAGAGGTTGTCAGTCCAATATTAGTCTATGAGGATATCGAAGATTTGCAAGAGATTGTAAGACAACTCCGACATGCTGGTGCATTTGTCAATCAGAGCTGCGGGATTCATATTCACATTGATGCAAAACCACATACGCCAGAAACATTGAAAAATCTGGTTAATCTGATGGCTCAAAAAGAGGACATCTTGTATAAGGCATTACAGGTTTCTTCAGAGCGTTTGAGATACTGCCAGAAGGTCAATGAGAGGTTAATTGATGTGATTAACAGGAAAAAGCCAAAGACATTAGAAGGATTAGCCAATATGTGGTATTTTGACACAATCAGTTCAAGGACTGCCCATTATAATGAAAGTCGGTACAGAGGTTTAAATCTGCATGCAACCTTTACAAAAGGAACAGTTGAGTTTCGACTGTTTAATTCTACCATGCACGCTGGTGAGGTGAAGGCTTATATTCAATTTTGTTTGGCAGTAAATTATCAGGCGTTGAAACAAAAGAAAGCAAGTTGCAAAAAGAGCGTTTCAGATAATGAAAAGTACACCATGAGGTGTTGGCTGTTGCGTTTAGGGCTGAATGGGGATGAGTTTAAAACCTGCAGGCATCATATGACAAAAAATTTGAGTGGTGATTCTGCATGGAGACATGGGAGGAGTGCTTAAGCACTTCTCCTAACAAGAATAAGAAACACATCTTTTGGCTTCAATATAAAAGCTAAGAGATAATGATATTATAAAAAGACAGAAATAGAGGAAGTATCATGGAACACAGTCTGTACTATATTGCATATGGAAGTAATTTGAATATCAGGCAAATGGAGGCAAGATGTCCGTCTGCCAGAGTTCACCATGTAGGAAGAATACCAGATTATGAGCTTGTATTTAAGGCTCTGGGGGTATGTGCCTATGCAACAATAAAGCCTTGTAAAGGTGTATATGTTCCTGTTGCAGTGTGGCGGATAAGCCCGCAAGATGAGTTGAATTTAGACCGATATGAGGGTTTTCCGTCTCATTATTATAAGAAAACACTGATAGTGGAAACAGGAGAGAATACATTGGAAGGAATGGCTTATATTATGAATGAAAGGGCAGTTTACCGCCTACCTTCAAGACAATATTATCAGATTGTGTTAGAAGGGTATCACAATTTTGGATTGGAGGAGCTTGTGCTGCGAGAAGCCATTTATAAAACAGACAAGATGGGAATGTCGGAAGATAATATACTGCGGTTTTACCGTAATATGTATGGATTAACACAGATGGAGCTTGCTGTGCAATCGGGTGTATCTGTGAGGAACATACAGAAATATGAGAGTGATGGACATTTTATTTTGAATGCAAAAGTTGATACAGTGGCAAAATTGGCAAAGACGCTTAAAATTTCAATAGAAAAACTGATAAATAAGGTGAATGATTCCCTGTAAGATGTCCCATAAAAAAGGGCAAGAAAATTTGAGCAGTATAATAAATAATAGACAATTATAAACAAGTAAAATAAGAAAAATTAAGATAGGAAGAATTGGAAATCAGATAAAATAATAAATTTAGTATTGGATTGATATAGGACATCATAAATAATAATTATAACAGGCTGTAGTTAAGTTAAAATAGGATAGATAAATTTATTTCCTAAGGGCTGCGGATTCTTATATGTACGAAAGGGTTGCGGTCTGATTCCTTATGCAGACGGTGGAGCACAGGAATCGGGAAGCCGCGCAGGTACCGAGAACATTCCGGGAATCGTTGCTATGGCTGCGGCTCTAAAAAACAACTGCGATCATCTTGAAGAAAACAGTAAGAAAATCACGAGCTTAGAGAACGAGTTCCTGCACATGCTGGCAGAGAGCAATATTCCATTTGTTCGAAATGGGGGCCTGCACACTTTACCCGGTTTAATCAGTCTTTCTTTTCCGGGAGCGGACGGAGAGGCAATTTTACACAGATTGGACTTGCTCGGAATCTGTATCTCCACAGGTTCGGCTTGTAACAGCCAGAACACCGAGATATCTCATGTGCTGAAAGCGATTGATCTGGGCGATGAATACGCGAAGGGAACGATAAGAATTTCGCTTGGCAAGTATAATACTATGGAAGATGTAGAGAAAATTGTAAGTGGATTGAAAAAGATCTTAGCGGAATAATCTGATATGAGAAAAGTGACGTTTGATGGGCATTCTTAATTATTCATCATATGTTCATAAGATGGAAGTAAAGACGATGAAATGCGAATCAGAGTAATGGAGTACTTAAAAGGGCTATTTGTATTGCATCGAGAAAAGTAGATCGGAGGAGTTGCGTATGGCTGCAGGCCGTTCGTTCAAAGAATTTGTAAAAGACAAATGTTATAACGGCTTGTATGCTGCGGCTGAGAAATACATTGCTGATAATTGGGAATCGTTTGATCTGTATACGAGAAAAATCTATCGTGTCGGCTCAGTTGAGATGGTTGACGGTAGAGTTGAACGTGTCTATGTTGAAGACCGTTCGGAAATGCGTGTAGCATTTGATGTCGGCTTCGAGGTAGATCTCGACATTCGGGAGGGCGATTACCACTACGATGAAGCTGAAGAAAAGTCAATCTGGCTTCGCATCCCATGTGAAGGAGATCTGTCGTGTGCCCTGGACGACTGGACGCTTGATAAAAGCAACATTCGTTTGTATAGTCCGCAAAAAGCACCAGCAAATTCTCTGTCTGATTCACTGGTTCCGTTCATCCCCCATGATCAGCTTGATAAAGCAGGTTCCAAGAACGGAAAGTCTTATACTAGTTGCGACAGGACAGAAGATAGGAGAAGGATTTGATTTTCCAAGACTTGATGTATTGTTTCTTGCAGCGCCAATATCCTTTGAAGGCCGTCTGGAGCAGTATGTGGGAAGATTAAATCGCGACTACGAGGGTAAAGAAGCTGTTTATGTGTACGATTATATAGATACTCATGTAAGGTTCTTTAATAAAATGTATGGCAAAAGGTTAAAGACATACAAGAGAATCGGATTTTCAGTATGGACTGAAGAACACCAGTCTAAGCAGATAATTAATGCAATATATGACTCTGGTAATTATACTGAAAAATTTGAGCAGGATATTATTGAAGCAGAAAAAATGATTGTGATTTCCAGTCCGGATATACGCCAGAATAAGGTTGACAGGCTGTTATTACTGGTCAAAGGTCGTCAGGAAAAGGGCGTAAATGTAACAGTTATTACTACAGACCCGGAAGAAGTTGTATATGGCAGTGCTGATGTGTGTTATGAGCTAATTTGTGAGATGCGGCAGATTGGAATAAATGTAGTAACAAAAGTAGAAGTAGAGGAGAGGTTTGCTGTTATAGATGATGAATTGGTATGGCACGGCGGCATGAATCTGTTGGGCAAAGTAGATATCTGGGATAACTTAATGCGAATCAAAAATCATCAGGTGGCAGCAGAACTTTTAGAAATTGCGCTTGGGGCTGTAACAGAATTGTAAGGATAATAAACTGTTAAAAAATAATTAAAATTGTCGTGGCTTAGGCTTGTCGTAGCTGAGGGTAGTTTTTTGTTGTAAAATCGGGAAAAATCAGATATAATAAGCTAATATGATGAAATTTTGCGACCATGGGCGTTTGCCTACATAAATTTAAAGGAGGAATAAGCATGAAACGATACATGAATATGGCGTTGCTGTACGCTGTTCTTGCGATGCTTGGCGGCGTGTTTTATAGGGAGTTTACCAAGTTCAACGGCTTTACCGCCAAAACTACCCTGGGAGTAGTACATACCCATTACTTCCTGCTGGGTATGGTGTTTTTTCTGCTACTGCTGCTGTTGGAAAAGAGCTTTTCTTTCACCGGAGATAAGACCGGGAGTATACTGGTCGTTTATCAGATTGGACTTAATCTGACTGCTGTGATGTTTGTAGTGCGGGGCGTGCCTCAGGTGCTGGGAACTACGCTTTCCTCTGGTATGAGTGCGGCGATTTCCGGTGTTGCCGGTATCGGTCATATTCTTCTGGGAGTCAGCATGGTGCTTTTGCTGATACATCTTAGGCAAAAAGTTTTAGAAGTGAGGAATTGATTTTGTTAAGCGCCTGCCGTAGTCATTAGAAAAGTAAATATCCGGTGATATGTATTATAATTACATAGTATTTTAAGTTTCGTCCGACAGGTCTATTACTTGTTGGGCGAATTTTTTTGCAATGCTATCAGGTCAAAAATTATATTTACAAGGATTAATTTCTGAATTTATCACATTCACACTTTGGAAAGAACTTTTAACTATTTTAAAAAAGATAATGCACATGCAAAATATTCTGTTGGCGAAATCGTTAATGGAATTAAGTACAAAATTGAGCATGTAAGCATAGTGCGTGAAATACAGGCGGTACAGGGCAGCAGGCTGATATTTAAGAAATTACTTTCTCTTATGGGAGTAGAGTTTGTAAGATATGGAATGTTGACAGTTGTTCCGTTTCCATTTAAATATTTGCAAGAATATATTGCCAGAGCTGAAAAATAAAAAAAATTATATAATACCCATCATTTCTCCTTGACACCACCATAATCCCAATTATATAATAAAGTTATATAAATTATTTATATAACTTTATTATATAAAAACCTCACACCACACAACAAGGAGACCAAAAATGCCAAAACAAAGAATAACAAAAGAAACAGTTGTACAAGCTGCCTTTGAAATAGCAAGGAATTCCGGAATGGAGCAGGTCATGGTAAAAACCATAGCGCAAAAAATAGGCTGCTCCGTACAGCCAATTTATAGCTATTGTAATAATATGGACGGCTTGCGTAAGGATGTAACCGAAAGGGTTAACGCTTTTGTACAAAATTATATTTCCGCAGGCATTGACAAAAATGACGTTTTTGCCAGTACAGGAAAGTCATATATCCGGTTGGCAAAAGAGGAGCCAAATTTATTTAAGATATTTATTTTGCATAATCGAAGTAATATTACTTCCTTAGACGAATTATACCAATCTGAAACGAATCCTGAAATGGCAGAGTTGATTTCCAAAAAACTCAATATCACCGTTTCACAGGCAAAAAAACTGCATTTAAACATGCTGATTTACACAATAGGAATTGGCACAATCCTTTCGGTAGCGTCCCCGGGAATTTCACCGGATGAAATTTATGAACAGCAGGAAACGGCTTATAAAGCCTTTTTAAGCCATGCAATAGAAAATAAGGAGTAAACTCATATGAAAAAAGGAATAATTATATATCAATCCAAATACGGAGCAACGAAAAAATACGCAGAGTGGCTTGTGGAAATGACAGGCTTTGACTGCATGGAAACGCCCAAAGCCACATTAAATGCGGCAATGCAGTACGAGACAATCATATTGTGCGGAGGCATATATGCTTCAGGTATAGCAGGACTATCCTTTTTAAAAAAATATATTAGTGATTTAAAAACCAAGAAAATTGCTGTATTTTGTGTGGGAGCTTCACCATATGATGAAAAAGCATTCAACGAAATAAAAGCTCACAATTTAAAAAATGAGCTAAGAAATATTCCCGTTTTTTATGGGAGAGGAGCATGGGATGAAAGCCGTATGTCCTTTAAGGACAGAACCTTATGTAAGCTGCTGAAAAAGGCTATAGCAAAAAAGGAGCCGGATACCTATGAGCCATGGATGAAAGCCCTTATGAGCGCATCAGGACAAACATGTGATTGGACAGACAAAAAATATCTTATTCCGGTTCAGGATTATATTGAGGGATAAATAATAAAAATGCAACCTACCCTGCTCCTTTAAACAGCGCTTTTCTTTGGATTTACAGCTATATTTTATCTGGATTTGCGGATATAGGCTTCTTGAAATTAAAAAGCCGATATTATATAATATCATTATTAATCATAAAGGAGCAAGATAAATGAGCAGTTTTAAAGAAGTATTCCCTAAAAACCGCCGACCGTTAATATCCGATTTGGAAGAATTTTGGAGCAATGGCGTAGAAATTCTCTTTAAAGACTTTGCAGAATACATACTGAAAAATTTTGATTTAAGATTTGCCAATGCAGTATGGAGCGAAAAAAACGGATGGACATATCGAATCGGCAAATCAGGAGTATACCTTATAAAAGGTATACGAATAGAGAAAGCCGGCTTTATCATAGACAACATTTTAGTAAAGGACAAAAAAACCTACAATGAAAGTCTTGAGTATGTAAAAAATACTTATAACCAGCATAAAGAGGAATTTCAAAAGAAAATTTCAGAAGTAAATGAAAGGCAGTCCCAAAGAAACAAAAGACGCATAATGAGAGAGCGGGGGGAGCTTCTGGAGCTTCAAGACAAGATAATTCCTGAAAAATATAACGTATTTCACTGGCCGCCAAAGCTTGATATATACAAGCTGAAAAAGCTGTATATGCTTGACGCAAAAGGCATTAAGGATGAGGAGCTTGCAGATGAGATAGGTCTTACACTGTATTTGCGCTGCAAATATGGAAAAGAGGATGTGGAGCGGATGGATAAATCCGTTATAAGATGCCACAACTGTCAAAAGGATATTGGCGGAGAAGGTGATTTCAGGCAATGCGCCTGCGGATACCAGTATTCCTTTAGGGAATATAGAAGAAGCTTCCGCAGGAATAATATGCCTACAGGAGCCGCGTATGAAATCTTTAACACCTTTATTAAAGAATGGAGTCATGCAAAGGAGTATAGTGAAAAAATAATTTTGATAGACAGATTATTGCACCAGTTTCATCTGTCCCTGATTTCAGGAGCAAAGCACCGGCCTGTAGCAATGAATTTTATAGACGGAACACGGGAAAATGTAGATAAAATTATTAATGAACTGGCAAATATATAATTTAACAAATGGAGGAACAAAAATGAAGCTAGTAATGGCTAAAGAAGAACATATTAAGGAGCTTGTCAGAATATCTAAGGAAGCATTTAACAGTGATGTGTCGGTTGGAGCCAAGGAATTTGGAGGCCCGCCGGAATATGACAATATTGACTGGCATATTCAAATGATGAATGAGGGTCATTTACTTACAGCGTTCCATGATAATAAAATTGTAGGGGGAATAATTATTTTTCCCGAAGAAAAAAGTTCATTTATGTATGTGGGAAGAATATTTGTTGACCCTATACATTTCAGGAAAGGATACGGAATTGCCATAATGGAAGAAATTGAAAAAATGTATCCTGATATTTCCACATGGATGTTAGATACTCCGGCATGGAACATACGCACAAACAGCTTTTATAAGAAAATAGGATATTTTGAAAAGAAAAGAGATGAGGGAGAGGTCGTTTATCAGAAGGACAAATAATTGCTTTACCGAAGGGCGATATTAGAATAAATCAATTTTTTCATAGTATAATCCATTGAAATCAAACGTCATTACGTTATATTTAATCTATAGGAAATTATTAATATAATGTAAAGAGGAATGTATATGGATAAGTATATAAGAATAAGAAAACAGGACACGGTAGCAGTTGCCTTAGAGGAATTATCTAAGGCAACTGCTATTGTTGTTGATGAAGAAAAAATAATATTGCAGGATAATATTCCAAAGGGACATAAATTTGCGCTGGGGTATATAAAGGAGGGCAGTGAGGTATATAAATACGGATATTCCATAGGAAGGGCAAAGTGTGATATACATAAGGGCCAGTAGGTGCATACCCATAATATGGCAACGGGACTTGACGGCATATTGGAATACAAATATGAGAAAATATCAAATACTATAGAGCCCACCGAAAGCAGAAGCTTTATGGGCTACAGAAGGTCTGACGGCAGAGTGGGAGTCCGCAATGAAATATGGATAATACCTACAGTGGGCTGCGTAAATAATGTGGCTCAGTCAATAGCCCAAAAGGCTAAGGAATATATTAAGGGCAATATAGACGGCATATATGCATTTACACATCCATATGGCTGCTCCCAGCTGGGTGATGACCAGAATAATACAAGGCGTATACTGGCGGCGCTTGCAAATCATCCTAATGCGGGAGGCGTGCTTATATTAGGGCTTGGGTGTGAAAACAGCAATATAGATGAAATACGTAAGGTTATGGGGAGCTTTGACGACAAGAGAGTCAGGTTTTTAGCGGCGCAGGAGCATGAAGACGAAATAGAGTCGTCATTAAAGCTTATAAAGGAGCTGATAGAATACGCAGGAGGGTTAAACCGTGAAGCTGTCTGCGTAAGCGAGCTGATAGTTGGGTTAAAGTGCGGAGGCTCAGACGGACTGTCAGGTATTACCGCCAATCCTGTGACAGGCGTTTTTTCAGATACCCTTATAAGCAAGGGAGGAACAACCATACTTACTGAGGTGCCTGAAATGTTCGGAGCAGAAACAATACTTATGAACAGATGCGCAGATGAAAAGGTATTTCATAAAACAGTAAGCCTTATAAATGATTTTAAGGAGTATTTTATAAGCCATGGGCAGCAGGTGTATGAAAATCCCTCTCCCGGCAATAAGGCAGGTGGTATAACCACATTGGAGGATAAGTCCCTTGGCTGTACGCAGAAATCAGGAACGGCGCAGGTCAGCGGCGTCATAGGCTATGGAGAGAGGGTAAATGTAAAGGGCTTAAATCTTTTAAGTGCGCCGGGAAATGACCTTGTGGCAGCTACCGCGCTGGCGGCGGCAGGGGCGCAGATAGTACTCTTTACCACAGGGAGAGGAACTCCCTTTTCATGTTCTGTGCCGACAGTAAAGATATCAACAAATACGGAGCTTAAGGAAAGAAAAAATAAATGGATAGACTTTGACTGTGGAAGCGTGGTGAAGGGAACATCCATAGAGAAGCTTGCAGACCGGCTGTTTGAATATGTAATTGACATAGCGTCTGGAAAATATGTAAAGGCTGAGGAAGCAGGCTATCACGATATGGCAATTTTTAAACAGGGTGTGACATTATAGTCAGCAGTGTAAGTTAGTGTAAAACTTTATTCAGCCGCCTTAAGGGAGCGGCGGAAAGGCAGGTTATATGAGCAGGGAACTAAAAACATTATCCTATGAAGCCTTAAAGGAGCTTAAATATGAAGGCTATCTTTTAAAGGAAACCCCTGAGAGGGTTTTGCAGTTTGGAGAGGGAAACTTTCTCAGGGCATTTGCAGATTATTTTATAGATATTTTAAATGAAAAGACAGGCTTTAATTCTAAGGTAGTGGTGGTGCAGCCAATAGAAGGCGGAGATGCAATAAGAAATTATATAAATGAGCAGGAGGGTCTTTACACTCTTATACTTAGAGGGAATGAAAATGGCAGGAAGGTAAGCAAAAGGAGGATAATATCCTGTGTAAGCAGATGTCTTAATCCTTATTCACAGTACGAAAAGGTTTTGGAATGCGCTAAAAATCCTGATTTAAGATATATTGTGTGCAATACTACAGAAGCAGGCATCAGGTATGATGAAAGCTGCCGCTTTGAGGATGCCCCGGCAGAGAGCTATCCTGCCAAGCTTACAAGATTTATGTACGAAAGATATAAAGCCTATGGAAATCAACAGGGTAAGGGTTTTATTATACTGGCCTGCGAGCTTATAGACGATAACGGTAAGGAGCTTGAAAAATGTGTGCTTAAATATGCAGAAGAGTGGAAGCTGGAGGAGGAATTTAAGCAGTGAATAAGGTACGAAAATATATTTTGTTCAACTCTTGTAGACCGTATTGTTACAGGCTATCCAAGGAGGGAGGCGGAGGATATCTGTAAGGAGCTTGGATACAGAGACAATCTTATAGACACAGGCGAGATATTTGGCTTTTGGGTTATAGAGGGGCCTGACCGGCTTAAGAGGGAGCTGCCCTTTGAAAAAGCAGAACTGCCTGTTTTAATTACGGATAATCACAAGCCGTATAAGGAGAGAAAGGTCCGTATACTTAACGGAGCCCATACCTCTATGGTACTTGGCACATACCTTGCAGGCAGAAAAATCGTGAGGGAATGTATGGAGGATAATGTTATCAGGGAATTTATGAATAAAACAATATATGAAGAAATCATACCAACATTATCCCTGCCTAAGGAGGAGCTTAAGGAGTTTGCGGCTTCAGTTACCGACAGATTTAACAATCCCTTTATTGACCATGAGCTTTTGTCTATAGCCTTAAATTCCACATCAAAGTGGAGGGCAAGAGTGCTGCCGTCCCTAAAAAAATATATAGAAATAAATAATGAGCTTCCAATCTGTATATCGGCGTCTATGGCGTATTACATAGAATTTTGCTGCAGAGCTGAGATAAATGACGACAGGAATGTTGAGGAGTTTTACAATGCCCATAAGGGAGAAGACATAGGGGAGCTTGTGGAAAATGTTCTTGCAAATAAGGAATTCTGGGGTGAGGATTTGACAATGCTGTCCGGCTTTAAGGAGGCTGTAAAGGAGGATATAAGCTATATAAGACAGCACGGTGCATATGAGCATATGAAAAAGTGTGTCAAAAGATTTTAAAGCAGGATATAGGGCAGGATGTAAAAACAGATATTATATAATAAATAAAAACAAATATAATGCACTATATAAAACAATATGTAATATGTTAAAGCAGATATTAAGCAATATATAAAAGCACATATGATGTAATAGCAATATATAAAAAATTTGGAAAGGACAGATAAATACATGAAAAAATTTATGGATAAAAACTTTTTGTTATCAACCCCCACCGCAGAAAAGCTGTAGTCGGGTAGGTCAGCGGTATTACTACCGCCTTCCCCCCCCTAAGAACCGTACGTGAGAGTTTCCCCTCATACGGCTCAAGCACTTATAA
>CAJUAO010000009.1 GCA_910584685.1 uncultured Lachnospiraceae bacterium
CTGCCGCACCCTGTCCCTGCCCTAAAGCCTTACACTCCCTTTATTCTTAAGCCCCTCATTGGGAGAAAGTTACATTTTTTAATTTGATATTTGTGCTTTTCACATATTAATCTGTGTAAATAATTTGAGCTTAATTAATACCAGATAAGGATATTTTTTTTGCAAGCATATTGAAAAAAAATTTCATATACAATAACTTTATCTAATTATGATTGACCCACATCCCGCTGCAACAGCGTAATAATCTGTTCTATCTCTTTGGGAAGAAGATGATTTTTTCCTTCCGTATGAACTGCCCTGTCAATATCCAAAAGACTAAAAATGATACACTCACTCTCCACAGGGCTATTTTGATTGAGCAAAATAACATACCCTTCCACCCATACTTTAATCTGATTGAACTTAAGGTACTGCGCCAGCAAATAAACCTGCCTTTTTAACTGCCTGATTGGATTTTTCACCTGCTTTTCATACACATTTCCTGAAGCCGTGATTTTTATTTTCTGCCATTCATAATCCCCTTCATCCCCCACCAACTGGCCACTGTAATTCTTGACCTCGAAAATAAATACCCCAAATCTATTGACAACAATACAGTCCATCTCTGCCTGTCTGCCATCATGCGTTATTTCTACGTTCGTAAGCAGATAATCACCTTCCTTAAGAACCCGGCGAATGATTTCCCCCGCAATTTCTTCTCCATGCCTGCCTGCCCGCCTGCTTGCAGATTCAAATGTCCAATCTAAGGAATATAGCCATTTTATAAACAAAGCTACCAGCCAAATACACAGAACAACCAACAGTATCTTAATTGCGGCTACCACCCATTTTAGCTCCATATACTTTCCTCTTTTCCAATATTCATCATTAATGTAAATCCTACCATATTTCCCTTCAATATTTCATGATTTTCTTATTACTGCAAAAGGGAATTGTCTGCTTTCACCTACTTAACATCCTGTTTCCTCAGCGTTTCCGGACTTATCTGCCCTATAAGCCCTGCTTTCTTTCCATATTCCTTTATTTTTTTCCAAAAGCCCTGTCGCGTAAGCCTTTCTCCTCTATAGCTTAAAAACAGATATTGGCTTTCACCCTTTAAAAGACAATCTCTTCCGCTATTTATGTATTCCCTGAGGGCCTTATTTACATTCTGTGATATTGTGTAAGTTTTTTCTGTATTGGAATTTCTGCAATTAATATATCCCATGTTGAGATTTATGTCCGTTATAAGTATGCCTGTAATTTCTCCCACTCTCATTCCCGTATCAGTCATTAATAATATCATGGCTTTATCTCTAAGAGTAATTGGTGCATTTCCGTTTATATTTGAAATAAGCTTGTCAGTAACCTCCTTTGAGCTTTGCTTTCTATCCTTTTTCACTATTTTCGGAGCCGTCACAAGCTCCGTCGGCTCACCCTTTATATATCCCCTGAGCAAAAGAAAATGAAAAAAGGTCTTCATTGATGAAATAGCCCTTGTAATTGATAAGGGTGATTTTCCTTCCTTTTCCATATGCAGAATATATGAATTGATATTTGTGTATGTAATCCTGTCCAAATCGTATATTTCATTGCTTCTCATATATTCATACATGCCGGAAATATCTCTTTTATATGAGTCTATTGTGTTTGACGTTCTCTTTTTAGTATTTTTAAGATATAAGGTAAATTCCTTAAGCTTTTCATCCATCTCGTTCTCTCCGTAAAAGTTTAAAAAATTATGTAAAGGATTTAATTAAAAATTTTAAAAAAAGCTGCCCATAATTCCCATATTTACATATACGTCAAGAAATGCCGTAATCACAAGCAGCACTATCACCCACACTATGGCAAGCAGTATCTTTCTCCCCTCTGTAACCTCACATAAAAAAATTTTTATGCTTTCAAAAATTCCGCCTCCCAGACATCTGTTTTTTCTGTAGTTTTTTATCTTTTCATTTATAAGCTTTCCAAAGGAAATCATTATCCAGAGCATTATTCCGTATGTAATGTAGTGGGGAAAAATACTCAATAAATATATAAGCACTCCGCCAATACCATATTTTAATACCGACGAGGATATAAGGAGAGATATAACCACTCCCTTATAGCCGCAAAATAAATTTAAGAAAACAGAGCCTACAGATGTAGGTGATAACAAAAATATTAAAAACGCCTCCAAGGCGTAATCCCTTAGGGAATACCAAAAAAGGCTTTTTTTATCTACAATGATATTTCCGTAAGTTTCCATAAAGTACGTTGTATAAATACCAAGCTTGTCATAAAAATACTCGCAAAAAATATTCATACAAAGAGTTCCCAAAATGATGCCTAAAAAAAACCATACAAAAAACCTGTATTTTCCGTAAAACTCCCGTATGCCGTTAAGCTCTATGGTTTTTATCCTGCCCCTTATTATTTTTTCCATGTCATCCTCCCTGTTATATCTGCCTGTTTTATAGGGAAATATATGAACAGGAAAAAAAATTTATTCCATATTATTATAATCTGTATGCTTCCTTCTCTACAATATCATAAATGTTTTTTCCGGCTTTTCTTTCAAAGTATTCTTTCAATCTTATATTTGAATCCCATTTTTCTTGCGGATATGAGCCATACCTTCTTTTTACGTCACCCATACGCTCCTCTATATCCAATATTTTCTCACTTCCTGCAAGTGAATCACATAACTGAATCAATCTGTCATAATCATCTGGAATAACTTTATGCAATTCAATATTAATCAGTTCCAATTCTTCATGGGTAACATCAAAATTGCCAATATACTCTTTCACGGATTGATTGTTAAAAGAATGTGTAAGACAAATCCTTGCTGCTTCATCATATCCCAATGACATCATATATGTATAGCCGTCTGATACATGTCTTAAATGACTGACGCCAAACCTTCTCCCAATATCATGAAGCAATCCAAGTATATATGCCTTTTCGGAATCTAACCCGGGACATGCTCCGGCTATTTTTTCAGCGCAATGCGCCGCAATCCTGCTGTGGTTTCCCCAAGGTCCGGGATTACATAACTCAGCTTCCTTTAATAATCTTTCAGCCTCGTCCTTTGTTGGTATCATACTTGTTTTTCCTCCCCAGTTCCTGATTAATACCTCTATTTCTTAGCATATTTATGCGCATACGCCAAAATGGCTGACACTGTCTTTGCATCCTGTATGGTACAGTCATACACCATATTTACCAGTGTCTCTATGTCATATTCAATTACATCTACATATTCACCCTCGTCAAGATGCTGCTTTGACGGTACAAGATTTTCAGCCACATATATATCTATCAGTTCATTGCAAAAGGCAACCGTAGTTTTTATGCTCAAAAGAAGCGTAAGATTATCAGACCTGTAGCCTGTCTCCTCCTCAAGCTCCCTTGCCGCGCAATCCCTTGTTGGCTCGTCAGGGGTATTTCTTCCCCCTGCAGGTATCTCTATGGTAAATCTGTCTAACGCATTTCTGTACTGACGTACCATTAAAAGCTTTCCGTCGTCTGTAACGGGAATAACTGCAGCGGCTCCCGTATGCTTTATAAAATCATAATACTGGATATGTCCGTCCTTATCCTCTATTGTATCCTTGTATAATTCTGTTATTGCTCCCTTATATACCAGCTCTCTGTTTGTCCGCTTAATAGGTTTATTTTCCATAATATTCCACCTCTTATTTTTTATTAAATCCCTCTGCCACATTATAGCATGCTTCGACAGCCTTAATAATGCTGCTTCTAAAGCCGTGCTCCTCTAAAGCCGCTACTCCCGCTATGGTAGTTCCTCCCGGGGAGCATACCATATCCTTTAGCTCTCCCGGATGCTTTCCTGTTTCAAGAACCATTTTTGCAGCGCCAAGCACTGTCTGGGCTACCATTTCATATGCTGCCCCTCTCGGCATTCCCTTCATAACCGCTGCGTCCGCCATAGCCTCTATAAACATATATACATATGCGGGAGAGCTTCCCGATGCGCATGTGACGGCGCTCATAAGCCGCTCCTCCACTATCCTGTATTTTCCAAAGGAGCCGAAAAGCTTTGCTATTACATCCTTTTCCTCAAAATTTAAAAGCTTATCGTCATAGCATATTCCTGTCATACCCTCGCCTAACAGCGCAGGCGTATTCGGCATTGCCCGCACAATTCTTGAATTAAACCCAAGGGCGTCCTTAAGGCTTTGTATTGTTATTCCCGGCGCTATGGATATAATGACATTATCTTCCTTTACAATATTTTCTATATTGTGCAAAACCTGATTATAAAACTGCGGCTTAACTGCCAGCACAATATATTTTGCGCTGTTTGCAAGCTCTGCATTTGTTTCCGCATAGGCTACCTTTGTTTCCTTTGCCACAGTTATCATTCTTTCCGTATTTACATCGGTAAAAATCAGCTCTCCGCTGCTAAATACGCTAAGGGCTCCCTTTAACATGGCGTATCCCATGTTTCCCATGCCAATAAATCCTATTTTTGCCATACTTTCAATTCCTTTCTATACTTTTGTTTGTTTTTTATATTTTTTGTTTTTTATATTTTCTCTTTTTTATTTTATTTCCGGTTACGGTAACCCTGCAGATGCCTAAAAATATTTCAGCAAATCCTTTGGATTATCTATAAATCGCTGTCCTCCGGCAGCCTCAAGCTGTTTTTTGTCCCTAAAGCCCCATGTAACATATACCCCGTAAAGCCCGGAATTTTCTGCCGTAGCTATATCTACCTCTGAATCTCCTACGTATATGGTTTCGCTGGCTTTGCTGGAAAGAGCTTTAAGGGCCTCATTAACTGGCTCTGCCGACGGCTTTCTTTCTCTTATTCCATTGTCGCCTACCGCTACGTTAATAATATCACCAAAATACTTTTTATTCAATTCATTTACTGCTTTTTGATTTTTATTTGTTACAATGGCAAGCTTTATTCCCATATTATAAAGCTTAATAATAAGCTCTGGCACACCCTCATAAGGCTTAGTCTTTATATTGCAGTTTTCAGTATAATAATTCTTATATTCATCAAATACCTTTTCATACTGCTCCTCTGTCACAAAATCAGGCACCGCCCTTCTCACAAGCATACCTATTCCGTTCCCAACAAAGCCTCTCACCTCTTCAATAGTCCTTTCCTTATATCTGAAGGTTTTCATTGTATGATTTACACAATCAGTCAAATCCTCAAGAGTATTAAGCAAGGTTCCGTCTAAATCAAAAATAACCGTATTATACTTCATATTCTGTCCTTTCTGTATTAGCAGGTATCTTTCAAATTAATTAAAAAAAGCGAAGTAACAGATGTCATACAGCTATTACTCCGCTCCTTCTATTGTTTAAAATTCCATCTGCCTAAATTAGTAATGAAAAAATAAATTTAACTCTTATAATGCTTTAATCATTATCCATAAGCTCCTGCTGTAATTTCGCATAATCTGTCCTGCCGTCCTTAAGGAATTTTATGGCTGAACGTGGGTGGCTGTTAAATATACCCGTAAGAAGGTACGGAATATCATATCCCCAGATTACGCCATCCTCCTTCATTTTAAGAATATGCTGCTCTACCAAATCCATAACAGGTACAAGATTATATTTTGGATTTTTCAGAAAGCCTAAAAGTGATTCCATAAAGCAGTTTCCCGCTCCTCTGCCCATTCCGCTTACTGTAGCATCAAGGAGGCTTACTCCTCTCCTCATGGCAGAAATAGTATTTGCAAATGCAAGCTGCTGATTGTTATGGGCATGTATTCCCACTGTCTTTCCCGACGCTCTTGCTATGCTTACATATTTGTCTGCCAGTCTTTCTATCTGCTCCGGATAAAAGGAGCCGAAGCTGTCTACAAGGTAAATAGTGTCTATTCCTCCGCTTTCTGCTATTAGCTTTAAGCCGCTGTTAAGCTCGTCGTCGCTTACCTTTGACACTGCCATAATGTTTATGGACGTCTCATATCCCTTTGCCTTTGCATCCTCTGCCATCTCTATAGCCGCAGGTATCTGATGAATATAGCATGCTGTTCTTATTAGATCTATTACGCTATCCTTTCTTTCAAGAATATCCCTTTTGTAATCAGTTCTTCCTACATCTGCCATTACGGAAATCTTAAGCTCTGTGTTATTGTCTCCTACTATAGCTCTAATATGCTCCTCATCACAGAATTTCCATTTTCCAAAATCCTTTACATCAAAAATATCCTTTGACGCCTTATATCCAAACTCCATATAGTCAACGCCGGCTTTTACATTTGCTTTATATAAATCCTTTACAAATTCGTCTGCAAAGAAAAAATCATTTACTAATCCGCCGTCACGCAATGTACAGTCCATAACCTTAATATCAGGTCTGAATGCCACCAGATTTCCATTGTTTGTCATATCCATTTTCTACTTTCCTTTCCTATGTACAGTAATTTACATAATTTATTTGTGACACTTTAAAGTGATAAAGCAGTTCTCAAACTTACATTACTATACTCCATATAAAATATTTTGTCAACCAAAAAGTGTCGTCTAAAGCCGACACTTGCAAATTCGGCAGAGCCGAATTTGTGGCTTACATGATGGAATTTCTTATATATTAAAAAAGTACCGGCTTTTGCCGGCACTTTTTTATTGACTGCCTCCCGCACCGTTCAGTACGTCATATACTTTCTTTAAATCCGCATCATTTTCAAGGGCTACGGAAAGCTGGGTGTTTATGTTTGAACATAAATCAAGATAATTCTGATTGTTCTGCACATTACTGGTATATAAATCCATCTCGTCGCCTACTTCAAAATTGTGTATAAGATAGCCTTCCCCTTCCTGTGCCTTTACCATAACAACCGCCTCCATGGCAGGAGCGCTTGTGGAAATATTTGTAAACTTCATATTATACGTTACAAATACAAGAATTTTTCCATCCTCTGTCTCATATCCTACATAGCAGTTTACGTCATGGATATCCTCAATGTATTTATTAAGATATATATAGTTATCCTTTGCCAGATTCTGCGTATTATCGCATATCTGTGAAAGCGCCTCATCATTCCACTGTACATACGTGTTTTTAAGGAACGACTCACAAACCTTATTATACGGTGAATCTGCCGGCTCGGCTATAAACATATTTTCATCCTCAGGATTACTTGCCGTAGTTTCATCCGTAGCCCCCTCCGTAGTATGTTCCTCCGCCAAATTTGTTTTTTTATCGGAATTTTTCTCAGCGTCATCACTTTTATTTATACTTGTGACAATAAGCGCCACCAGCAAAATAACAATAAGAACTCCCAGCGCGCTCCACAAAACCTTAAGCTTATTTTTCTCATAAAGCAAAATAAACTTTGGCTTTTTAAGCTTTCTTCCTTTAGCTTCAGGAGGCTTTACTTTTATTTTAGGTCTGCCTGCCGCCCTTCCCCTGCCTACTCCGGATTTGAAGCGGACCTCCTTATTTCTATCCTTTTTTTCTGTGGATACGGCAGAATTTCGCGTCTTACTGTCACGTCTGCTAATTCTGCTTTTTTCCCTTGCATCCATATCGTCTAACTCTCTCTCAAGATATTCAGCTATCTCAAGAGCGTCATTTTCGTCGTCGTCAAATATATATTTATTATCCTTATCGTTCACCTTATCCTCCGTTCTGTCTGCATTTTTGCCGACATCCCAAATATGGTATTGATATTTTTCTTGTTTTTGATATAATATATATGTTGCACTTGTAGTCCAATGGATAGAACGTACCTCTCCGGAAGGTAAAATGCGAGTTCGATTCTCGCCGAGTGCATTTTTTATATCTTTCTCTACGTCAAATCCAAAATAAAAATACAATATACGCAAACTGCGCTACATTAAGGTATAATTATTGTATCCTTTTTTCTGTCATACAAATACACATGGTCCGATAATATGTCACATTCAGCTAATTCTTCCCTGTTTACCTGCTCTACCATAACATTCAGCTCATCTTTTCCTATATCGTTTACAGGAAGCATTATCACCTCATGTATACTGCTGGGAATTATATATATATCTGAATTTATCTTCTCCGAAAACCATCTTACCGGTTTTTCATATAACATACATGCCGCCCCGTTCATCTGAAAAATGTTTGTTAGAACAAACATTTTTACATCTGTCTGACTAAGTGACATTTTCTCCATATGCATAGCCCCGTTATCTGAAATATACTCATCAAATCCCCTGCATTGCTCAAAATGCTTTTTTAATATTTCATCTATTGATTTAATATCATATGCAAGAAGCCTTGGCGTATTTTCTTCGGCTATTTTAAAAATTTCATCCCTACTGACATTCCACATTTTTAAATGCTCATTATTTATCATTGCCGTGGCATTCTGTACGCTTTCTGTATTTATAATAAAATAAAACACCACCGATAAATCAAGAACGTCATAATGAGGAATATCCTGCAACATCTTTTTGTTTTTCTCTTTATTTACAAGCTTATATACAATACTCTTTTTTATCTTTTCATAGTTATAAAAAAAATCTGCATTAATATCGTTTTGTATACGGTATCTTTTGTAGACACCATATATATAGGCAATAATTTCTCCCATAGGAACACCGTTCATATAATCCTCATAATATTCCTTAAGATATATAGAGGGCGACATGGTGTTGTCTTTCTCTAAAATAATCAATGCCTCTCTCTCACAATCATTATTTCCAATAATTGTGATAATATTTATACGGACATCATTGCCCATAAGCTCCCTAAAGCATTTCTTTATATAGTCTGAAAATTCTGTATAATTCATTATACCTCCAAATTCATTTCTTCGGTTAATGAAATACTGCAAAATACGCTCTAAGACAAATATATATTAACTTAACCTTTGGCATATGTCAACTTTTTTCAACATTTTTCCTGTTTTTTCTTTCATATGCCCTGTTATTTCTCCAGAATAATAATTTTTTCTTCTATTTCATCAAATACATGATAGCCCTCCAAAAGCTTTTCATATACTATCTTTTGACTTTTTTCCTCTGCATTTTTGCTTCTTTTATCAAGTACTATAAAATCAGTTTCTATATCCAGATTTTCACTGTACTCATAAATTTCCCTGCGCCCTGATAATGCAGGAACAAACCATGTATCTGCGCATACGCTTTTATCCTCCGGTATAGTTTCAAGAATTTCAAATATTTCGGCGCAATAGTCAAGCTCCTCCTTTACATTGTCCAAATATGCATTTTTTGAAGCAATAGAGTTTTCAGATATAAGCAATGACGATATAACCATGAGAATAACCGCCGCTCGCTTTTTTATTGTGTCCGCCCCTTCAAACCATAATATTACCATATATATAAGAAGGGTACATGAGCCAAATGTATACTGAAAGCCTATGTCGTATTGATAACCGTAATTTGTAAGCAGATTTATCACCAGATACGGTATAAGCAAAATATATATGGCTGCATTGCCTGACATAAGAGGAACAAACAGCACAGGCGCCATTGTCCACAAAACAAATTCCAGCTTTTGCGCCGTCAGAAGCTGCTTTACGGCATATGCAGGATTCTTTAAAATATTCATAAGCATATCTAAAAGTCCGTCGCTATCCGATACAAAAAAATTATCATAACGGCCTATGGAATTAATGGCGCTTCCTGCGCCATATTTGCCGAGAAGATAATATACTATAAGGAAATATATTATTGCGCCAAGCAATATAAACAAGCCTGTAAGCCTGTCGTTTTTTCCTTTTTTATATACCAGCATAAATAATCCTATACACGCAACGTAAATAGCCGCATCCTCCTTTACCATAAGCGATAGCATGGTAAATACAGCTATTAGAAGGTTTTTGGATTTTAAGGATAAGCCTTCTTTTTCTGTAAAATAAAGCAGCCACAAAAGCAGCGGCGTAAGAAATTTATTTTCGTGGAAATCGTAAAACAGACCGCTTCTCATGGTAGGATATAAAAGAAATACCGCCACAATACCTAAGGTAATAAAGCCTGAATACTTTTTATTTTTGCACATTAAATATACCGGTATGGCTCCAGAGAGAACAAGCAGAAGCTGGACTACTATGAGGGTAACTGGATGGGGAAATATAAAATATACAGGCAGAATCAAATAAAATACAGGCGAAAAATGAATTGCAAAGTGGGAAAGGTAATAATTCCTTTCTGTTGTAGTCATTGGCAGCCCTGTTTCCTTCATGTAATAAAACATTTGTGAAAATATCCCAAAATCAAAGTTAGGCGTTTTAAATAAAAAGTAGCGTAAAACCACAAGAGTACCCACATATATAAACGTAAGGAGAAAAAGGACAAAAAGAGTAAGCTTTACTGTTGTGCTGCTAAAGCTAAGCCTTTTTATAAAATAAGGAAATCTTTTTATTAAAAAGCCTGCGCAAAACAGTACAAACGCAACCGTAATAAGTGATAAATATATGTCGCTTGCCTCTATAAGCATCATTAGTCCCGTTAATAACGAGGACATAAAAAGTATAACGGCATCAGCATTATAAAGGCCTGTCATTCTCAATAAAATATTTATTATACTTATTATGGCAAATGCTATCGCCACATTAATAAGCCACATTACCGCGCTTATATTTTCCGTATAGCTTATTTCCTTCCAGTTACTGTCTATAGTTAAAAGATTAAGCACGGTTACTATAAGCACAGAAGAAATTCCTCTTAAAAGCAGCCTTTCCCATACGCTTAACGCCTTGTCCCTAATTCCTGTTTCCACTGTCTATCCTCCACTAATCCTTATACTGCCTGTAACTGCCGTATCAGGTTTATCCCTTATTGTAAAATTACACCTTTTCGCATAATTATCCCTTTTCGCAAAAAAAGCACCGTAAAAAATCTTACGGTGCAATAATCTTAAGCCTACACTCTTGAAAGGTACTCACCTGTTCTTGTGTCAATCTTTATAATATCATGCTGCTCAACAAACAACGGAACATATACTGTAGCTCCTGTTTCTACTATAGCGGGTTTTGTAGCTCCTGTAGCCGTATCTCCCTTAAAGCCCGGCTCCGTATCTGTAATCTCAAGTTCTACAAAAAGAGGCGGCTCTATGGCAAAAACCTCTCCGTTGTGGGAGCAAATCTTAACCATTTCATTCTCCTTGACAAACTTAAGAGAATCCCCTACATTGTCCTGATTTAAGGCTATCTGTTCAAAGGTTTCCGTATCCATAAAGTTATACAGCTCTCCGTCTGAATATAAATACTGCATGTCCTTTCTCTCTATACGAGCCTGTGGAAACTTCTCTGTAGGACGGAAGGTCTTTTCTACAACTCCGCCGTTCTTAATATTTTTTAATTTTGTTCTTACGAAGGCAGCGCCCTTTCCCGGTTTTACGTGCTGGAACTCAATAATCTGAAATACGTTTCCTTCGATTTCAACTGTCAATCCATTTCTAAAATCGCCTGCTGATATCATTAAAAATCCTCCTTAATTACATGCCTCACATATATCAAAGGCACACATTAAATATATTTTATAATATATAATGCTTTTTTTCAACTATTTTTTACAAAAGAGCGAATATTTTTCCAAAATCTCATCTGCAATAGCTCTTACCGCTTTATTGTCAGTCTCTACTATTATATCTGCAACCTCCAGATATCTGTCCTTTCTCTTATCCATTAGCTGAGTTATAAACTCTATATTCATATTGCCGTTTAAAATAGGTCTGTCCTTTGAATTCTGCACACGCAAAAGAGTAGTTTCAGGAGTTGCCGTAAGTAATATTATCACTCCGTTTTCCTTCATAAGCCGGACATTTTCATCCTTTAATACGGCTCCTCCACCACAGGAAACAATATACCCTGAATTTTTTTGTATCTCGCCCAGATACTTTGTCTCTAGCTGCCTGAAATAAGCCTCTCCCTGTTTTTCAAATATTTCATTAATGCTGCGACCCTCATTCCGGACTATATACGCGTCCATATCTACCTCGCTTTTTCCCGTAAGCCTTGTAAGCTCTCTTGAAACGGTAGTTTTGCCTGCTCCCATAAAGCCTATAAGCATTATGTTTTTTTCGTTTTTGTAATTTTTTTCTTTTACATCCATTTCTTTATTATCCTTTAAGCTTAATAATTCCAAGGCTTCCATAAGCTTTTCTGCCTCAGGCTGCCCCGGCGCCGACGCTTTGTCTGCCACTCCGAATGTGAGACATGAGCCAAATACCTCTCCGGCAATACGGCTTACAGCGCCAAGCTTTCCCATTGAAATTGCTGCAACAGGTATATCAAGCATTTCATCTGCCTCGCATAACGCTGTAATAAGCTCTGCCACATCCATTTTTGATTTTGGCATGACCGCTATCTTAGCTATATCGGCTCCTCTTTCCTCCATTATTTTAAGGCGTCTGACAATCTCTGATTTCTCAGGCGTCTTTTCAAAATCATGGTTTGAACCTATTATTATTACATTTTTTCCCTTTGAATAGTCTGAAACATCTTTTAATATATTATCATCAAAAAAGGCTTCTACATCTGCCCCGTCTATCATGTCGCTGTCTATGGAAAGCTTTATAAGCTCCATATATTTTTCCGGCGATATTTCCTTCTCTCCTCCCTCCCTTTTTGTACGGAAGGTTAAAAGCAGCGCCATATCGCCTATAGCCTGCCTTACGCTCTTAAGAAGCCCTGAAAGCCTTTCATTATCGAATACTTCTTCAAAAAAATCTATTCTTAACTCTATTATATCTGCAATTTGCCTGTAGTCACGATATATTTTTTCCATCTGACTGACTATATCCTCATATGATACTCCTGTCACCGGAACGCATATCTTAGGCCTCCCCTCTCCAAGTACTATATTTCTGATTTTTGCCGTTCTTTTCATTTGATTAAAATTCCTCTCATATTTCTTATATATATCACAAATTTCCCGCCTCATATACTTAAGCTATAATAAATCTGCTTTTAAGCTTTTTAAGCCTGCAGCTAAAAAGTATTGACCGGTATACTAATCTAAACTTTTTTTCTTCTGAAAATTTTCCTGAAAAACTGTTTTATCCTGTCAAAAAATCCTGCGTCCTCATCTATTTCATCGTATTGAGACAAAAGCCCTTCAATATCATAATCTAAATCTTCACTAATATCCTTATAATCCTTCCCGTCATAATCCAGTCTGTCATCTAATGAGTATTTCCTCATTATCTGACGCCTTTCTAATTCGGAAAGATTCGGCATAAGCTGTGGGTCCCTGCGGGCATTTGCCACCCGCTTTCTTGCAGCCTCAAGCTGAAGTCTTTTTAATTCCCTAAGCTCAAACTCCCTTGCCTCCCTCTTTTTTCTTTTCTTCATACTCCATGCAAACATGGCGATAACACTTATAGACACTGCCCCTATTATACCTGTTACAACATAGCTTACCTGCTTTGCCTCCTCGTGCCGCCTTTGTGTTACGGCTGCCCCTGACGAGCCTATCAATGACTCCGGATTTCTGTCTATAAATGATAAAAGAACGCATGTCAGCGCAAGTATAGCAAATATGGCAAACACTGTTATAATATCCTGGGGACTGTTATAGCTTTTTCTCTTTTTTTCTACCTTTGTCTTTAATTTTTTCAGCTCCTCCTCAGATATGCCTCCATATTTTTTTTGAGCTTTTTCGTGAAGATTTTCATTTTTCACAATATCACTGCCTTTCTAATCTGAAATTTTTCCAAGGAGATAATTAATAAACTGCTTGGCAGTTCTTCCTGATATTCCGCCATGGCTAAGCTCCCACTTATTAGCCTCTGCCTTAAGCGTATCATCATCAATATTAAGGCCTTCCCTCTTTGCCAGCCCTGTAACTATATCAAAATATTCCCTCTGGCTTGGCTTCTCATAGCTTATTGTCACTCCAAACCTGTTTACAAGGGATAGCTTTTCCTCCATTGTATCTGATTTGTGAATGCCGTTTTTCATCTCTACGTCATCCCTGTCATTCCATGTTTCCTTTATGAGATGGCGTCTGTTTGAGGTTGCATATATAAGTATATTATCAGGCTTTGTTTCTACTCCTCCCTCTATCACTGCCTTAAGAAATTTATATTCTATCTCAAATTCTTCAAATGACAAATCATCCATATATATTATAAATTTATAATTCCTGTTTTTTATGGCTGCTATAACATTTGAAAGCTCCTTAAACTGATGCTTGTAAATCTCAATAAGCCTTAAGCCCCTGTCATAATACTGATTTACTATAGCCTTTATGCTTGTTGATTTACCTGTTCCGCTGTCTCCAAAAAGCAGCACATTATTTGCCTTTCTTCCCTCCACAAAGGCCTCTGTGTTTTCCACCAGCTTTTTCTTCTGAAGCTCATAGCCTATAAGGTCGTCCAGCATAACTCTGTCCATATTATTTATGGCGTAAAATTTTATGCTTCCAATGGTATGGCTGTCCTCTGACTGCTCTCTTAAGCTTCCGTCAGCTATTCTGAAGGCCTTGTTAAGTCCGAACACTCCTACTCCGTAATCCCTATAAAAGCCCGTAATAATGTCAAAAAACTCATTTTCATCACTAGCCCTTTCAAGACTACGGCTTAAGGCTATAACCTTTTCGCTTACATTTTTATTGTACATAAGCTCCGGCTTAACAGTTGCCTTATAATCAGACAAAACTGTAAAGCAGTTTATTCCAAGAAGCCTTTCCATATCCGTAAAATCATAATTAAAAAGCTCCATAAAGGCTTTAAAGTCATTTTTTGCAAATATATTTACGCTTCCCTTTCCTGCCCCAACCTTCTCACATGTGATGGTAAAGGGATTCTCATCTGTAATAAGTATATATGTAAGGTAATTATGCCATAAATTCTCATCAAAGCCATAGTCTGTGGCAATTTTAAGGATTCTCTTTATCTGGCGCAATACTCTTGTTGTAAGCACGTCAGCCGTCTCGCTTTTATCCTCAATTTTTTTACATATGTCACTAAGCTCCATAAGTATAGAATCCTTTGTCATATCTCCATATATGAGCAATTTTGAAATAATATGATTCATTTTATTTTTCCTTCTTTTTTATGTATATATTTTTTTTATCGTCAATAAACAGGTCTGATTCAAGCTGGGCTAAAAATTCATTATACAGCCTGCTTTTCTGCTCCCATATCTCCTTGGCGCGGGGCGTCACCATGGAATTTGGCATATTGCTTTTAAACCGTATCATTCTGTCGTATGCGTCTCTAAAGCTGTCAGCTCCTATTTTGCCTGAAACAAGGCAATCCCATACAATCCTCATGGTGCCCTCCTCGTCCATTTGGTCGGCCTCCATAAGCAATGTAAGCTCTAGCGGAATATCTGTTCCCAAAAGCTTTTTGTCTGAATGCTTTTCTATTATATAAGCAACCTTTTCTATAAGCCTGTCGTCAAATCCCTCTCTTTTTGCAAACTCCTTAAAAACGGCCGCCCCTCTTTTTCCATGGTTTTTATTATCCCTGTCTGCATAGCCTATATCGTGAAACACAGCCGCCAGATACAATGCGTCCCTGTCTGCCTCTATTCCCTCTGATATAATATCCAGCCATTTAATAACACGCTTTGTATGCTCAAACCTGTCCCTAAATGTCTGCTCAGGCACATCGGATTTTATTCCGTTATGCTCTTTTAAATAATCCTTAACATAGCTTAGATATTGTTCGTACATTGTATGATATGTCCTTCTTATCTTTTCTGTTTTTAACCTGAAAATACTCATGGTTACTAAGCAACATTATACCCTTTACTATTTCATAAATCAATATTTATTTGTGGGGGAGGCTTATATTAAGACTATGTGTGGGGTGAGTAAATATTAATTTGTATTTTTGAAATATGTTTTTCCTCACATAGAATCCGGGTATGTCCCATTAAAAGGCTCTGGGAGGCGGAATGGTGGAGGGCTTAAGGGGAGGCAGGCAGCTAAATATAATTTTTTAAAGCTTCGGAACATGGAAGAAATTCTATCAACAAAATACCGCCACCTTCCAAGCTGCGAGTTACGCTCGCAGCTTAGAAGGTGGCGGTATTCCTTTGATAGAATTTCTTCCTCTTTTCGAAGCTTTAAAAAAATATATAACTCCCTTTCCAAGCCGCCCTGCCGCCCCAAGCTCCCTTTATTCTTAAGCCCCGGACAACATGTGAGGAAACATTTTTTTAAGTGTACAAATTATTATTTACACAACTCAGCTACAACCTGATTTATAAGCTTTCCATCAGCTTTTCCCTTAAGCTCACCCATAACGCTTTTCATTATCATTCCTTTATTCTTTGTAGCCACCGCATCTGCGAATTTTGTTGTTATGATTTCTCTTATTTCATCCTCTGAAAGCATCTTTGGAGCATACTCTGTAATTACGTTTACCCGGAAGGTGTATTCATCCTTTAAATCAGTTCTCTCCTCAGGACAAAGCTCCAGCTGCTCCTTTGCAGTTTTAAGCTCCTTTAATACGGCTCTGTCAACAAGCTCGTCTGCTATATTTTCTCGTGTTCCCTCATCTATTGCAAGTTTTTTCACAGCCTGAACAAGTGATGAAATAACTTCCTTTCTCTCCTTATCCCTTGCTTTCATAGCTGCAACCATATCCTTTTGAAGTGTTTCAAAATTCATCTTCCTATTCTCCTTTTACTTTATATTTTCTACTTTATATTTTCTACTTTATTTTTTTATTTTATAATTTAATGCTTTACATTCTCTATCTGCCAATCTATAGGCTCCATACCGTTTTCCTGCAGAAATTGATTGCATCTGCTAAAATGCTTACATCCGAAAAAGCCTCTGAATGCAGATAAGGGACTTGGATGAGGCGCCTTAAGAAGCAGATGCTTTGGATTGTCTACCTTTGCCGCCTTATCCTGCGCCGGCTTGCCCCACAGCATATAAACTATAGGTCTGTCCTGCTGATTCAGTATACTGATAGCCGCATCCGTAAATTTTTCCCAGCCTATACCCTTATGGGAATTTGCCTGATGGGCTCTTACGGTAAGCACTGAATTAAGCATCAGCACTCCCTGGTCCGCCCATTTTTTAAGATAACCGTTATCAGGAATAAAACAGCCTAAGTCATCCTGAAGCTCCTTATATATATTTACAAGCGACGGGGGTATATCTACCTCCGGCTTTACAGAAAAGCAAAGGCCATGAGCCTGACCTACATTGTGATAAGGGTCCTGACCTATAATTACAACTTTAACGTTACCTAACGGCGTATAGTTAAACGCATTAAATATATCATCTGACGGCGGAAAAATCTGGTGCGTATTATATTCATTAACTACCGTCTCGTATAGTTTTTTATAATATGGCTCTCTAAACTCCTTTGTTAAGGGTCCCAGCCAATCGTTGCTTATTGCTGACATAATCTTACCGACACTCCTCTGCTTTTTAAGTACTTTTTTAATTCATTTATCTCCAATTCCTTATAGTGGAACAGAGACGCTGCCAACGCCGCATCTGCTTTTCCCTCTGTAAGAGCGTCATAAAAATGCTCCATAGTTCCCGCACCGCCTGAAGCAATAACCGGAATATTTACCTGGCTGCTTATAGCTTTTGTAAGCTCAATATCATAGCCCTCTTTTGTTCCGTCACAATCCATGCTTGTAAGCAATATTTCTCCTGCCCCAAGGTCATTTACCTTCCTTGCCCATTCTACTGCGTCTATGCCCATATCTATACGGCCGCCGTTTTTATATATGTTCCAGCCTGAGCCGTCAGGTCTTCTCTTTGCATCTATGGCTACAACCACACACTGGCTTCCAAACTTATCGGCTGCCTGCGCCACAAGATTAGGATTATTAATGGCTGCGGAATTAATTGATATCTTGTCGGCTCCCTCTCTGAGTATTGCTTTAAAATCCTCTATAGTCCTTATTCCACCGCCTACGGTAAAGGGTATAAAAACATTTTCAGCCACTCTTCTTACCATATCAACAACTGTATTTCTTGCGTCGCTTGACGCCGTAATATCAAGAAACACTATCTCGTCGGCTCCAGCCTTATCATATGCCTTTGCAACCTCCACAGGGTCTCCTGCATCTCTTAAATTCAAAAAATTTATGCCCTTTACTACCCTGTTATTATTAACGTCCAGACATGGAATAATTCTTTTTGTAAACATATGTACCTCCTAAACCGAGACAAAATTTTCAAGTATCTTAAGTCCTACGGCGCCGCTTTTCTCAGGATGAAACTGACATGCAAATATATTATTTTTCTCCACCGAAGCGTGCATACAGGCGCTGTATTCTGTGACTGCCGTTACTATATTCTCATCCTTCGCCCTAAGATAATATGAATGTACAAAGTATACATATGAATTTTCATCTATTCCGCTAAATAATCTGCCATTATTCATAATATGCAGTGAATTCCAGCCAATATGTGGGATTTTAAGGTCATTCCTATCGGGTATGCGTACTATATCTCCCTTTAATATTCCAAGTCCAGCCACACCTTCAGACTCCTCACTTGTTTCAAAGAGAAGCTGTAAGCCTAAGCATATGCCAAGAAAGGGAATGTTTTTTTCCGCCACATCATTTATGGTATTTATAAGGTTATAGCTCTTAAGCTTATCCATGGCGTCCCCAAAGCTTCCTACTCCCGGAAGTATCACCTTATCTGCCGAAAGAATCTTATCCCTGTCCCTTGTAACGCTTGTTTCATGGCCTAAAAACTGCAGAGCCTTCTCAACGCTTCTTAAATTTCCCGCATCATAATCAATTATAGCTATCATTTTCGCGCCTTCCTCTGTTTATGCCTTTCTCTATTTGTGTGTTTCTCTATTTTTATAACTCCTGTCATAAAATCTTTAATCTGCGTTATCCTGTTCTTCCAAGGCCTTTTCCCTTGCTTCTGCCTCGTCTGCCAGCTTATATATCTTCTCTGCATATTCATAGCGGTCTGTTAAAAGATTAAGCTCTCTTGCAGCACTCTCGGTAAGTCCGTATTTTTCCTGTAAAGCAGTATTTATCCATCCCAATACAAGCGTCATATCATCATAGCAGTTATATTCCCTTGCTATATCCTTATATTTATCATACATTTTTACACCGCGAAGAAGGGTAAACAATGCCTGGTCATACTTTTTAATACTATACAGATTCTTGTAGGATGTATAGTGCCTCTGAACAAACATTATTGTCTCAACCTGATTATAAAAGTTTATATCCTTATCATTCATATCAAGTCCCCTAAGCTCATTATATGCTGCGTCAAAGTTCTTATCCAGATAATATGCAAGGGCCGCATCCGTCTTTTCCATATAATATTTGTAATTTCCTCCAAGCTTTAAGGCCACTACAATAAATATTATAAGGGAAATACAAAATACAATAAACGGAACGGGTATCTTTATTATCTGGTCCGGCTCCTTTGGCTTTTTTTCCTTTTTCGGCTTTTCTTTTTTCGGTTTCTTTTCCTTGACTTTCTTTTCCTTAGGCTTCTTTTCCTTTTTCTCTTTCTTTTTCTTTTCCTTCTTTTTCTTTGGTTCATCCTCCTCATTGTCAGACATATCATCATCATCGCCATAATCGTCATCGTCATAATTGTCCAACATGCTTATTCCTGTCTTATTATCCGGCTGGCTTTCGGTTTCCTCTCCTCCCATAAAGATATCCTCGAAGCCCCCAAGTCCCATGTCCTCCATGTCGCCGTGAATTGACAGTCCCATATCATCAGGCTCTTCATCCATAGCCTGGCTGGCAGAATCTTTATTTAAGCTGTTATCAGATAAATCCATACCTAAATTCATGCCTAAATCAAAGTCAAAATCATCTGCTTCTTCTTTATTTTTTTTGCCTTTTTTCTCTTTTCCAAAGGCAAATTTTTTCTTAGATTTTTTTGCCTTTTCTTCCTTTTTGTTTTTTTTCTTTGGCTTTTCTTCCTCAAGTCTGCTTATCTCATCATTATCATGATTTTCTTCCGTGTCATTAACGCCAAGAATATCATAAAGCCCCTGCATATCCTCCTCCTCAAAGGAGCCTTTTTCCTCTTCAAAGTCCTCCTGAAGGGGAGCATTGTATAATAAAGCTTCTTCATCAGACAATCCTTTATCTAACGCCATATCATCCATAAATTCAGGAGAATTTTCAAGAGACTCTGCCTCCTCGAAAACAACGTCCTGCTTTGCTTCAGGCTCTGGCGCGGTGTTTTTTTTGTCCTTCTTTTTTCTTCCCCAGAAGCCTCTCTTTTCCTTTTGCGGCTTCTCCTCCAAATCTGTATCATTATCCAATGCTTCACCAAAGCCAAGCTCATCCATAGATGAAATATCGCCGTCAAACAAGTCTCCTTCGATTTCTCCCAGCAAATCCTCGTCATTATTTATTTCTTCCTGTTGTTTTTCGTTGGAGCCATTTAAGACTGCATTTAAAAGGTTGTCTAAGTAATCTTCCTCTGAACTGTTTTTATGAACTGCCACTTGTAGTCCTCCCTGCTTATATGTTTAAAAGGTGCCAAATTTCTTATTTTTAGCTGTCTTACTTTAGCACTTAAAAATTTGAATTAATAAATTCAAATGAATTTTCACTTATAGAAGTACCCTTATCCTTAATTTCCAAAGGAAGCTGGGGCAGCTTCTGATTTACTCTATACAGCCAAGCCTTATAATTCAGCATGGCAATCTTTTCAAAAGGCCATCTTATAACTGTAGGCGCATCAAAGCTTACACCCAGCTCAAGCAGTACCAGCTTTTTATTAAGGGTAAGCTGCAGCCAGCCCGTATATTTTTCCCATTGACGCATATAGCCGCTCTCATCATATGCCTTTTGGCCATGTACGTTAAAGCTTCTTAATGTATGACAGCCTTCGCATTCAGGTATAGCTGATTTGATTTTGCTTAAATACTCTAAAACAATATCCTGCGTTAGTTTTTCCTTTTTATTTTTTAATTCAACGAGTATTTTATATATTTCCTCTAACACAGGCTTTGCTGACTGACAAAAGCTGCCGCAGCCGCAGCCTGACTGGAATCTTAAGATACTTCCGCATGGAGCCGCTATTGTATTTTCATCAAAACCACCCTCATATATAATATCATCCGTATTGGTAGTTAATACAAAATATTTTTTATTTCCAAGCAGCGCCTGTATTTTTCCATATACAGCAATATATTTATTTATGGTTTTATTCCTGCCGTCAGACAACTCATTGTAATAAACGCTGTATTTTATATATTGCTCTATATCGTCATATGACGATATATTGTTATATTCTGAAATGCAGCTTTTATAGAATAAATATATTTCATTATCTGCTGCTATTTTTTCCACATCAGCTGCAAACTCACTGCCTATACCGACTATAACCGCATCTGCTTCAGTTATGTGTTTCTTCAGCTCTTCGCCGTATGTATTCATTTTTTTATCCTAACCTTTTACCTAAAAGAGACCGGCCAAATGACCAGCCCCTTTATAATACTAATCTATTAATTCGTCTATGGTCTGAACAAGATTTCCTATCTCAGGCTTTGTAAGCTGCGCATCTGCTCCCAACGCCTGCCCCTTTATTCTCATCTCGTCGTTGATAAGTGATGAGAATATAACAAGAGGTATACTTTTTAGCTCTTCATCTGACTTTACAAGCTTTGTAAGTCTGTGTCCATCCATAAGAGGCATTTCTATATCTGTAATAATACAGTGTACTTTTTCTTTTGCCTTTCCTGCTTTCTTATACTCCGTCAGCTTTTCCCATGCCTGCTGGCCATTCTCGGTACTTATTACAGTCACATAGCCCGCCTTATGGAGAGAGTCCTCAATAAGCTTTCTAAGCAATGGTGAATCCTCTGCTATAAGAATAGGCGAGTCGCTTCTTTCCCTTACGCCAAGCCTATCAATCTCAGAAACCTTAAGTCCTGTCTCCGGGCTTATATCCGTGACAATTTTTTCAAAATCAAGAATAATAATCAGCTTGCTGCCCATCTTTATAATACCGGTTGAAAGCCCTGCGTCAGATGTATTTATTGTTGAATCCGGCGTAATAATGTCTGCCCATGAAACTCTATGTATTCCGCTGACTGCATCCACATGAAACGCTATATTCAGCTTGTTAAAATTTGTAATAATCATCATATCCGTAGACTTATGCTCTGCCGGTATGCCTAATACCTTTGCCAAATCAATGGCTGTAATAACTATATCTCTCGGCATAAAAATGCCCTCAACAAACTGGTGTGCGTTCGGCACAGGAGTAACCGGCATGTATGCAATAATTTCACGAATCTTTGCTACATTGATACCATAGGAACGTCCTCCGACAGTAAATTCCAGTACCTCCAGCTCGTTTGTTCCGTTTTCCAATAATATATTTGTATCCATATACATCCTCCTTTAGATTATTTCTTTATTGCAATCACGCTGGTTTTGCTGTCCTTAGCAACATATAAACTAATATTATTTATGTTAGCTGATACTTCTTCATTAACCTGAAATACCAGTACCATTTCCTTTGATTCTCCTGCCTCAAATGTTCCCTTATATGTATTTAATCCGTTTAAAAGCGCTGTTACCTGAACATTTACTCCTGTTTTTTCATTAATAAGACATCTGTAGCTTAAATTTTTTCCCATCATATCAAGAGCTGCCTGACTGCCGGAATTATTTGTAACAACAAATTTAAGCACAAGAAGCTTATTTTTGTTTAAGGCTACCATACTAAATCCATCATTTCCCTCCGGATATCTGTCCGCTACCTCATAACCCGCTTCCGTAACGGTAAAGCCGGACAGTCCAAAGCCTTCATTTGCCGATACTATATTTGGCTGGGGCTTTCCTGTAGAATTGCCTGAATTACCCGAATTACCGTTTGACGCTCCACCGTTATTATCCTCTTTATTGTCATCGCTTATCCATACCGTAGTAGGCTCTGTCGCCGGCTCTGTTTCCCTTTCAGCCAGCTTTACAATATAATTTCTGTCGTGATTTAAAACTGCATTGACTGCATACTCTATTATTTTGTCCTCGTCAGCCTTATCATAGCTGAGCTTATTACAGCCTGATATATATACCAGCGGCAAAAGAGAGGCAGCCATTATAAATGCAAGGTTTTTTATATTCTTTTTCATTATGCTTTCCTCATTCCTGTCTATGATTTATCTTACACATACATTATTAATATTTTATCATTATTATTTAAACTATTCAACTAAATATTTGCATTTTCTATACATTTTTCTACCTCAAACCAAAACTCAACTCCATTTTGTACATTTTTCACCCCGCACTCTCTGTTCATTGCCGCAAGTATTGCCTTTACTATGGACAAGCCTATGCCGCTTCCCCCGTACTCTCTTGTTCTTGCCTTATCTACCTTGTAAAACTTTTCCCAAATCTTATCTATATCAGACTCCGGTATATTTTCTCCTGTGTTAAACACAGTACATCTTACAATATCATCCTTTTCCTCCACATCAATTTTTATTATTTTTTCTCCGTTCAGATGATTAAGGGCATTGCTGATGTAATTTGTGATAACCTCCTCTATCTGAAATTCGTCTGCCCATACAAATACCTGCTTTTTGTTATTAAAAATAACATGTGCATTTCTTTCTTCAATGAGGACTCTTGCCCTGTTAAGGACATAGTCTATGACGGTTATTAAATCAAACCGCTCCATGTCCACAGTATTTGTTCCAAATTCCAAATGATTAAGGGTAAGAAGCTTTTGAACCATTCTGTTCATTTTTAACGCCTCGTCTATAATAACATCACAGTAAAAATCCCTGCTCTGCTCATCATCATTCACGCTTTCCTTTAAGCCTTCCGCATAGCCCTGTATAATAGCTATGGGAGTTTTAAGTTCATGGGATACGTTTGAAAGAAATTCCTTGCGCATCTCATCAATTTCTTCCTTTTTCTGAATATCCTTCTGCAGCTCATTATTAGCTGTCTTAAGCTCTGATATGGTAGCTTCCAGTCTTTCTGATAATACGTTAAGATTGCTTCCTAACATGGATATTTCATCTTTTCTCTCATCATGATACTTAATATTAAAATTAAGCTTTGACATTTCCGTAGAAATATGTGCAAGTTTCTCTATTCTTGCCGTAATGCCTATTGAAAGCATAAGAACACAAATAAGGCTTATGGCAATAACCATGCCTCCCACATATGCAGTAAACTGATTTGTTACTCCAAGGGCTGCCTTTATACTGTCTATTGACGTTCTCATAACAAAAATATCACCGGAATCCAGATTTCCATACATTTCCAGATAATTGTGCCCGCTTTCCTCGTCAAATATCCTTGACATTACATAATTTTCAGTATGGGCTATAAGCTCTCCAAAATCTGTATTCTGATAAAACAATATATTTTTAAGTCTCTCTATAAGACTGTCATTCATAATGCTGTAGCCGGAATAAAATTTTACTTCCAGTCCTGAATCAACTACAAGTATGGTTATACTGTCCTCCTCGCACACAGATACCATTTCCATCCTTGATTTTTCGTCAACCCTCTCTCCCTCATTTATAGTTCTGCACATAAGGGTATAGAAGTCAATAAGGTCGTTTTCTTTCATGGAAATATAATATTTTTCCTGAAAAACCATATTAATAAACCAGTTTCCAAGAATGGCTCCTGCCACTATTACAAACAAAATCACTGCCAGTTTTATTCTAAGGGAATATTTCATGCTTCTTTAATACCTCAAATTTATAACCCATACCAATGGATATATTTTATAGCCCATACCAATGGGGTATGCTTTTAAGCTTTCTATACTTCAAATTTATAACCCATACCCCATATTGTTTTTATATAGTCAGCTTCATCCGTAAGCTTTGCCCTGAGCTTTTTTACATGGGTGTCGATAGTTCTTGCGTCGCCAAAATAATCATAGTTCCATACATTATTTAAAATCTGCTCCCTGTTTAGGGCTATACCCTGATTTTCCATAAAATATACAAGCAACTCAAATTCCTTATAGCTTAACTCTATATTTTTATCGCCAACCGTAACCGTATGGGCTACCTTATTCAAAGAAATGGTTCCTGCCGTAATAATTCCGTCCTGTTCAAGCTTGTTTGTTCTTCTGAGTATGGCGTCCACCCTTGCCATAAGAATCTTTGGGCTAAATGGCTTTGATATATATTCATCCACACCAAGCTCAAAGCCTAAAAGCTCGTCCTGCTCGTCGCTTTTTGCAGTAAGCATAATTATTGGCGCCTTTGAAAATTTCCTTATTTCCCTACAAACCTGCCAGCCGTCCATTTTTGGCATCATTACATCAAGAATAACCAGGGCTATATCATTTTCCGCAAAAAAAATATTTACGGCTTCCTCTCCGTCTCCTGCCTCTAAAACGCGGTATTCCTTTTTTACAAGAAAATCCTTTACAAGCTTTCTTATTCTAACTTCATCATCTACCACTAAAACCTTTAATTCTGCCATTTTTCCACCTCTGCTTTAAACCTGAATCAGCTTTCAGGCGTTATTTCCTTTTCCCTTTCATTTAACTGATGCTCCTTTTCCCTCAACTGGCTGTCCCATGCTGCAAGCTCGTCTTCCTTCTCGTTATATTCCCTTTCCAGCCTTTCCCTATAATTCAGTATATTTGTATTTTCACTGTTATTTGTAATAATAATAACAAGTATAAGGGCTATGACAATAAACACATTTAAAATTATAAGATTTGTAATTTTATTTTTGTACTTTTTTTCCTGCTCCTCAGGCATAAGATACAGCTTTTTATTCTTTTTGTCCTTAGACTTCCTGCTCTTTTTTTCGTCTGCTGCGGCAACAGGTATATTTCTTATACTGTCTGGCTCAATATCGGCTGCGTTATATAATATCTGCTGCAGCTCCCTTAAAAAACCATATCCTATAGGCGTCTTAAACAGCTCCTTATCTATAATCTTATCATACACAGATAACACACTCTGTGGATTTTTAAAATTTGTTCTTTTTCTTAGATACTCAATTCCCTCTATTTCATTTACTGCAATAGCTGCCTCCTCCTGGGTTTTAAAGGAATATCCGTCTACTACATATTTCTCACTCACTTTAATGTGCCTCCTTGCTTTTTGTACTGTGTTTTTTCTCTTTATATAATATCAGATTTTATTATATATTTCCATTATTTCAATAAATTTTCACATTAATGGGCCGGCGCAATTTTTACCTTATAAGGAGCCTGAGCGTCATTGATTTCCTTTTCATCCCACGGGTGGGCTGCATATTTATCTGCTGCGCCCAGTACAACCAAATATACCTCCGCCGCATTTTCGGGAATTTCAAAATCCACATGCATTTCGCGATTTTCCATGTCCGCCCTGTGCATATCTCCGTAAACCCTGCTTCCGTCCTCTAACAGCGCGACAAATCCAAATCTCCATGCCGGAGCAATTCCGGTTTTATTATATGTACCGGTTTTTCCTGCCGCCTTTTCTTTCTCCATATACGAGCCGTCGTCAGCAGGGCTTAAAGCCGCTCCCTCCTCAAGTCCCGCAAAATCAACAGATATTTTTCTATCGTCACCTGGAATATCAAGCTTTATTACATTAAATCCCGTAACCTCGGGACATGATGAATAAGCCACCTGTCTATAGCCGTCGTCAGTATCATACAATACTGTCCTGTACCTGTCACGCCAATTTCCGGCATAATCACGAACGCCGTTTATATCAAAGGTCGCCATTTTAGCTCCATAATCGTATAGCACATCGTAGAGAGCCTGCACATCATTTTCAAGATATAGCCTTGCGTAGCATGAAAGGGCATCCTCAGGATAACGGCTCTCCTTCCATATCCTTGATACGGTATCGTTTCCATGTTTTTCTGTCAGGTAAAACAAAAGCCAGTAGCTTTGATATCTCATCCACTCGTTTTCAAACGCTCTGTTATAATTTTTAAACCATGTATCCATATGATAATCCGTAAAAATCTCTTTAGGATATACCATAAGCGCCTGAAACTGCGCCGTCTGCTCCCAAAATCCGTTCCCGCCATTGCTTCCGGGATATCCGTATCTGAAGCCGCTTTGATAATTATCCTCCATTCCTGACGCAATATGATTGCAATAAATCATATATTGAAAGGTATGTCCGATTTCATGCGCTATTGTTGAGCCTACAGGATGACATGTTGAAGGATTAATCCACAACGCTCCCACCTTGTTGTCATATCCGGCTCCTGTAGCAAGCCATTCCTTCTGATATAGCAAATATATTTGTATTTTATAACCAACCGGCTCAAATCCCAGCGTTTCAACATTTGATGAATAAAATATCTCCGCCTTTTTAAGCAAATCATCAATATCAACTCTCATTTCCTCTGCAATTTCCGGTGAATTTGGATTATCGCCAAAGCCCTTTTCCCAGAACACAAGAAAATGCTCGCTCTCCGCAGACCTGCCCCAGCACCATTTAGATGAGGAAGCGTTAAGATTCATTCCGGCAAATTCATTTGGCTTGTAATATCCGTCCCGGGGCTTTACCTCTTTTGACGCCGGCTTGCTTTCAGTTTCCTTTGTATTCCATGTTTCCTCTGCTTCACTGTCGTTTTCCTTTCCGGAATCCTCTTTTGAGCAGCCTATGGTAACTGTAAATAATAGTCCTGCCGCAATACAGGTGACAAGAAAAATGTTTAATTTATGCATATGCTTCCTCTCTGAAATTTCTTATAGAATTATAGTAAAAGCAACAAGCTTCGTTTTGTCAAAGCTTGTTGCCTTACGATGGAGCTGACGGGATTTGAACCCGTGTCCAAAAATCAATTCCCTGTTCTTCTACTACCATAGCCTCTTATTTATCATTCCCTCTATCAGACGGAAACAGGCATCCTTCTGACTTAAGTAGCTTCATAATACGCCCACAGTCTCAAAGCTTTGACTGCGTCGTTTCCTACAAGGTCGATACCCTAACTGTAACTGTAGGTGGAAACAGCAGGATAGCTGCAACTAGGCAGCGATTGCTAAATTGTCTTCAGCGTTTATATTTATTTTTGCCATTTAACGCATTGCGTGCGGGTAGCTTCACCAGCTGCATGATTCCTGTCGAAACCAGTACAACCCCTAATTTTATATTGCTTTAATATTTTACATTATACCCAATATATTGTCAACAGTTAATATACCATGGTTATAGCTGCTGTTCACAGCTTTTATTCCTTTGTACAATATCTTATGTAGCTTGTAAATTTCAAATTAACGCCAAGAGACCTTGCTAAATCTGCAATGGTACTGTCGTCATCATCAGTATACCAGCATCCTCCAATAATACTGTCAATTTTTGAAAATCCGGCAAGAACAGTGTCCTCGTATAAATCCTCAAACACGTCAGGACGCTTTTTGAGTAATTCATTTTGAATGTCAGCCGGAAGCCTTGCTAAAGTATCCTTGTTTACAAAACCTGTTGACGTAACAAGCATTCCTCCGGGCTTTAACACCCGGTAAGCCTCCCTTAAGGCTAATGACCTGCTGCCCCTTTCACAATTTCCAATTCCTCCACCATCCGATATAACATCAATGGTATTATCTCTAAAAGGCATTCTGCAAAAATCAAAAGCAGTATAAAAAATATTTGGAAAATCAAGCGTCTTATCAAGATAAGCCTTCCACTCACGAACAACCGTAGGCGAAATATCGCTTATTATTATATTGGCATTAGGATTTGCCTTTAAAACATAGGGCATAAAGCCTCCGCCCGGTCCTGCCCCGATTTCAACTGCTATTCCACCCATTGACGCAATTCTTTTGCCGGCTTCATCCATTAAGGGAGCTTTATTTTGCGCATTTTCCCAATTTTTCTTTATAAAGCTTCCTTTTTTAATTTCTCTTGCCCATTGAACATTATCAGTACTTTCTGATTCCGGAACAAAATACCCTATACCGTCCTTATCTGATTTTTTTCCTGTAAGCTCATGGATAATATCCTTTTCCTCAAGCATTTCATTAATAGAAACATGGTAAAGATGAGATAGCTCCAATAATAAATCAATATCAGGGATTGCCGTTCCGCATTCCCATTTTGAAACGGCCTGTGAAGTAACCCCAAGCCTTTGCGCCAACTGCGCCTGTGAAAATCCTATATTATTTCTTAGAACTGCTATTCGCTTTCCAAAATGAATTTTATTTATCATGCCCTGTCCCTCCTATTTATACTTATTATATGATACTCTTAAAATTTTTTAAACCGACGGACAGTTGCATAAATTAAGATAAATACAACCCTAGGTTGAATTTTAATATTAATAAAGATTTTTCACCTTAAAATCCTTCTCGGCCTCGCGCCTCTGGTCTTTTTTAGCTATATCGGCTCTCTTATCGTAAAGCTTTTTGCCCTTTGCAAGTCCAATCTGCACCTTTACAAGGCTTCCCTTAAAATACACCTCAAGAGGCACAAGTGTATATCCCTTTACCGCCATCTGTCCTGTCAGCTTGTTTATCTCGCTTTTGTGAAGCAAAAGCTTCTTTGGTCTTAAAGGCTCCTTGTTAAATATATTTCCCTTCTCATAAAGACTTATATGCATTCCGTATATCCACGCCTCGCCGTTTTCTATTCTTATAAACGCCTCCTTAACGCTGCATTTCCCCATGCGGACGGATTTCACCTCCGTGCCGCAAAGAACAACGCCTGCCTCATAGGTATCCTCTATAAAATAATCAAATCTCGCCTTTTTATTATTTGCAATAAGCTTTCTTGTTTCCTTTGCCATAATATTCTCACTTTCTGCATTTATTCTTCATTATATTCCAATGCAAGTTCAAAATCAATGGTTCTTGACTGGATATCTGCCTTTACCACCTGTACCGTCACCTTTTCCCCAAGCTTATATACATTACCGCTGTCCTGTCCCACCATCTCATAGCGCTCGTCATCATAATAGTAATAATCGTCATAAAGAGAGGTAACATGTATCATACCCTCAACGGTATTTGGAAGCTCAACGTATAAGCCGTAGGCTGTAATGCCGGAAATAACGCCCTCATATATATTTCCTATACGTTTGCTCATATATTGTACCTTTTTAAGTTTTTCCGTTTCCCTTTCGGCGTCGTCTGCCCGCCTTTCCGCCACGCTTGCGCCGTCAGCTACCTGGGGAAGTATATTATTATAGTGGCTTATTCTTTTTCCGGAAAGTCCTCCGTGAAGATTTTCCTTAATAATCCTGTGTATCTGCAGGTCGGGATAACGTCTTATGGGTGAGGTAAAATGACAGTAATATTTTGTTGCAAGTCCGAAATGTCCTCCCGCCGTTGTCGTGTATTTTGCCTGCTTCATTGAACGAAGTGTAAGCCTGCTTATAAGCGCCTCCTGTGGAGAGCCCTCTATTCTCCTTAAAAGCTTTTGTATCTCCTTTGGGTGGACTCCGTCAACCCCTGAGCCTGTTTTTATGCCATAGCCAAAATTATTTATAAAAAGGCTCAGCTTCATCATCTTTTCAGGCTCGGGATTCTCATGGCTTCTATATACAAAGGGAAGCTCCTGCCAAAAGAAATCCTCTGCCACAGTTTCATTTGCTATAAGCATAAAATCCTCGATTATTCTTGTTGCCTGATTTCTTTCATATGGTCTTATATCTGTAGGAACACCCTTATCATCAAGATATATTTTACTCTCGGGAAAATCAAAGTCAATAGAGCCTCTCTGGGTACGTTTTTCCCTTAGAATATCTGCCAGCTCCTTCATAGATACAAAAAGCCCTGCAAAATCTCTGTACTCCTCATATGCTTCCAAGTCAAGCTTCCTTTTTTCTGTCAAATCATCCGTACTCTTATCAGAAGCTGCAGCAATATTATTTGATTCAATATTTTTCTGATTATTGTCCGCTTTATTTTCCTGTCCGCCTGCTTTTATATATGATACTGCGTCAAGTATCCTCTGAACATTTGTATAGGACATTCTTCTGTCAACCCTTATTACGGTTTCCGCTATTTTGTGTCCCACTACCCTTCCTGCACTGTCTATCTCCATAATACAGCTAAGAGCCAGCCTGTCGCAGCCTTCATTTAAGGAGCATATTCCGTTTGAAAGCTTATGGGGAAGCATGGGTATAACCCTATCTACAAGATACACGCTTGTTCCCCTCTTTAGGGCTTCCAAATCAAGAGGGCTTCCCTCCGTTACATAATTGCTTACATCAGCTATATGAACTCCAAGCTTATATAAGTCCCCCTCCTTTGACAGCGTTATTGCGTCGTCTAAATCCTTCGCATCCTCACCGTCAATAGTTACTGTTATTAATTCTCTTAAATCCAGCCTTCCGCTAAGCTCTCTTTCGTCAACCCTGTCACTGGTATCCTCTGCCTGCTTCATAGCCTCCGAAGGATACTCCACAGGTATCTCATACGCGCGGACAATACTGAGTATATCCGTTCCCGGGTCATTTATATGTCCTATGATTTCCTTTATTTTTCCCTCAGGATTTCTTCCCTTTGCGCCGTAATCAGTAAGCCTTACAACTACCTTATGTCCCGTAACCGCGCCCTTTGAAAATTCCTTGGGAATAAATATATCCTTGTCAAATCTTAAATTATCCGCCACCACAAAACCAAAATTTTTACTTTTCTGGTAAGTCCCTATAACCTCCTTAATTCCTCTGGAAATAATTTTTATTACCTCTCCCTCTTTTTTTCTCCCTTCACCTGTCTGCTTGTACGGCTTTATCATAACCTCAACTATATCCTTATGAAACGCTCCGTGGGTCATGCTTTCCGGTATAAATATATCCTCCTCAAGCCCCTCTGCGCTGACAAAGCCAAAGCCTCTTTTATTGCCTGTAAATTCTCCTATAACAATATTTTCATCTGTGGCTCTGTACTTATCATATTTTCCCTTCTTTGAAAGAAATACCTTCCCCTCTTTTACAAGCTCGTCAAGCACGTACGCCAGCTCGTCCCTGTCGCTCTTAGGAACATTTAATAAAATAGCCAGCTCCTTTAGCTTCATAGGCTTATATTCCCTGCTGCCTATAACATCAAGAAGTATCCGCTTTCTTTCTTCAAACAATTCCTTATTCATTTTTACCTCACCTCCGTTTACACAAAATGCGCCCCCGTGCATTAAAAAAGTGTCGAGAGTTTTAACTCTTTGTGAAGCCGACACTTGCAAGTTCGGAAAGTCTAAAAAACAGACTTAGCCAAACTTGTAGCTTGCATGACAAAATTTCCTATTATTTAAAAAATCCTCCTGCTTTTAAACAGGAGGATTAATATTTTAGTTCTTATTTATCATATTTAATACTATAGCCAAAACAAAAAATACTATAACAAGAATTCTTGTAATCTTCACCAGCTTTCCTTCCAGCGAACGGCCCTTGTTTTTACCCCAGTATGTATCAGCCATACCGTTTATTGAGCCTGTAAGTCCGGCTGATTTTCCCTCCTGCATAAGCACAAGAACAACAAGCGCCAATGACACAATAACAAATAATATAGTCAAAAATGTATGCATTTATTACACCTCCTAATGTATAAAAAATAATAAAGCCAATGGTCATTAAATATATCATTATCACACACTTTTTCAATACTAACATATTATACCATTAAAAGCAAGTAAAAATACAATTATTTTTATGGTTTCCAACTTTCATTAACATTTTCTCCTTTGTAACATAAAATATTTAAAAGAATAGCCGTGAGGTTTTGTTTTTCAAAATCTCTATTAAATATGGAGGATTAATATGAAAAAGTCAAAATTCTTGATAATCGGCGGGGATTTAAGACAGAGCTACTGCGCCTCTTTTCTTAGGGATTCAGGTCATGAGGTAAGCTGCTTTCTTGTTCCCGGCTATCATACTCCAACCATATCCATTGATGTATTAAAAAAATATATTAGCAATGCAAAATACATTCTTTGTCCCATTCCATTTTCAAGGGATAAAATAAACATATCCACATACGGTGAATATGCCGATACTAAACTTTCAGCGGAGCTTCTTTTATCTTTAATAAACGAAAAACAGACGCTTATAAGCGGAGCAATACACAGGGATGCAGCGGATATTCTGACAAAAAGGGATATTCCCTATTATGACTTAATGACCTTTAACAGCTTTAAGGAAGCAAACAGCAGACTTACTGCCGAAGGACTTATAAAGGATATTATTGAAATATGTCCTTTTTCCATACCTGAAAGCAATATTCTTCTTACCGGCTATGGAAGCTGCGGAAAATATATTGCCTCTGTTTTAAGTCTTCTTGGCGCCCACATTACCATATACAACAGAAATAAGTCCTATGACTGCGTGGCCAAAATGTCCGGCTTTACCACCATGACTTCCCTTCCTCCCAATGATGAATTAAAAAAGTTTAATTTAATTATAAATACCATACCTTCTGTCATCTTTACTCCGGCGCACTTAGAGCACATTCATCCTAAGGCATGCCTTTTAGATATAGCCGGAAGCCCGGGAGGCTTTCAGACAGATATTGTAAAAAAGAATAATTTTACCTTCAGAGTATGCCCGGGAATACCGGGAAAAACCTCACCTATGACGGCTGCCCGTATCATTTGTCATATAATAAATGAAGAAATATAAAGGAGTATAACCATGAAACCGGATTTTTCCAATATAAAAATAGGCATAGGCATGACCGGCTCATACTGCACCTACGAAAGCATATTTAAGGCTATCATTAACCTGAAGGAATGCGGCGCAGACCTTTTAACTGTTTTTTCCGAAAAAGCAGCCTCCACCGACAGCCGCTTTGGCGCCTGCTCGGATTTTTTAAACAAGGCAAAGGAAATCACCGGAAAACAGCCTATAACCACTATTCCTGCCGCTGAGCCTATCGGCCCGAAATCACTTGTAGATATTCTTATAATAGCTCCCTGCACAGGAAACACCCTTTCAAAGCTGGCAAACGGCATTTCCGATACGCCTGTCCTTATGGCCGCAAAATCACATCTTAGAAACAACAAGCCCCTTGTTATATTCTTATCTACAAATGACGCCTTGGGAATGAATCTAAAAAATATAGGAATACTTCTTAATACAAAAAATATTTATTTTGTTCCTTTCGGACAGGATAACTATGAGAAAAAACCAAACTCTATGATTGCGTATACAGACCTTATTCCCGATACCATAGTTGAAGCGCTGAACTACAGGCAGATACAGCCTGTTATTGTAAGCCCTCACACTGAATAAGCTTAAATCACCGGCAATATCTTTTTTAAGCTTCAGCAGGGATATTAGTGTGAAAATTTTTCACACACTGGGCTTATGTCTGGGTGCACTTGTCATAAGCCGGGTATATGGATAAATGTGCACAGAAATGAGGTTTAATATGTGTGGAATAACAGGTTTTTTTCAAACTGAGTTTGATTATACGCTGGATGCCAAATGGGAGCAGAAAATAACTCAAATGAAAAATACGCTTAAGCACAGAGGGCCTGACGACGACAGCATATTTATGTCAAAGCATGCTGCCTTTGGTCATACAAGGCTTTCCATACTTGACTTAAAATCAGGAAAGCAGCCAATGACAAGACAATTTATGGGACGTTACGCAACTATAATATATAATGGGGAAATATACAACACTAAGGAGCTTCGGGCAGATTTGCAGAAATATGACCTTGAATTTTCATCAACAGGAGACACTGAGCTTATTGTAAACGGCTATCTTGTATATGGAACAGATGTGTTCAGACGGCTGAACGGTATTTTTTCCATTGCCATATATGACCATACCTTTGATATCCTTTTACTTGCCAGAGACCATCTTGGAGTAAAGCCTCTGTTTTACACCTTTGATGAGGAAACCTGCGTATTTGCTTCTGAGCAAAAGGCAATATTTGCCTATGGCATAAAGCCTGAGGCAGATATGGATTCCTTTAAGGAAATTTTTGCCCTCGGCCCTGCCAGAACTCCGGGACACGGCGTTTTTAAAGGTATAAATGAAGTTCTTCCGGGACATTTCCTTATAGTTTCAAATCCATATGATATAAATGAGCTTTTATCCCTTAAAAACTATAATCCTATGAATTATCCTGCATCAAAGCTTAATCCTTTTACCCTGGTACAGCCTTACTGGAAGCTTACGGGAAGGGAGCATAGCGACAGCTATGAGGAAACAGTGGAAAAGGTTAAATTTCTTGTTACCGACAGTGTTAAAAGGCAGATGATTTCCGATATTCCTATATGCACCTTTCTTTCAGGAGGGCTTGATTCCAGCCTTGTATCTGCCATATGCAGCAGGGAGCTTAAGGAGCAGGGAAAAATACTTAATACCTTTTCCTTTGATTTTGTAGACAATAAGGAGAATTTTAAGCCTAATTCCTTCCAGTCGTCTCTTGACAGGCCTTATGTGGATATAATGGTTAAGCATATTGAAAGCAATCACACATATCTTGAATGTACAAATAAAATACAGCTTGATTATCTTGAAAAGGCGGTAGACGCAAGAGATTTGCCTTGTATGGCGGATGTTGAATCATCCCTTTTATACTTCTGCTCTCTTGTTGCCCCTGTCAACAGGGTAACTCTCACAGGGGAGTGTGCAGATGAGATATTCGGCGGCTATCCGTGGTTCCACAGGGAGGAGCTTTTGTCAAAGGAGCATTTTCCATGGGGATATGATATGGAGGCCCGTGGCGTAATGCTTTCAGATGATTTCCTTGCCTCCTTAAATATGGAAATGTATTCTAAAAACGCATATCTTAACTCTATCTCTAAAACTCCTTATGTTGATGGGGAAAGCGATTTTGAAAAAAGGAGACGTGAAATATCATGGCTTAACATACAATGGTTTATGGCTACACTTCTAAACAGAATGGACAGAACAAGCATGTACTCAGGACTTGAAGCCCGCGTTCCTTACGCCGACTATCGTATATTGGAGTATGTATTTAACATACCATGGCATATGAAGTGCCATGAGGGAGTGACAAAGAGTCTCTTGGTAGAGGTAGGAAAGGATTATCTTCCTTATGACGTTTTATACAGAAAAAAATCGCCTTACCCGAAAACCTACGACCCTATGTATGAGACAATGCTTAAATCAAGGCTTTTGGATATACTGGCAAACCCTAATTCTCCTATCTGCTCCTTTGTTGACAGAAAGAAGGCCGTCAAATTTATAACAAAGGAGTATGATTACGGCAGACCTTGGTATGGCCAGCTTATGAGCGGTCCCCAGATGATTGCATATATAATACAGGTAAATTACTGGATGGAAAAATATGGTCTTTCTGTCTAAAAAATTTATAACCGGGCAGGGGAGTAACCAGCTTCCCCTACCCGTGTGAAACAAACGTATTATTTCTTTTTTAAGCTCTTATGAAAATACTTCAGACAATATCTTTTTTACCTGTACCTCATAGGAAAAATATTTCTCAACCCTTTCATATCCATTGCAGGCTATCATGTTCCTCTCGCTGTCATGCTTTAAATAGTAGTCGATTTTTTTAAGCATATCCTCCGTACTTTCAAACAGCACTAAATCCCTGCCGTCGGTAAAATTTTCAGCAAGCTCCGGCTGCCAGTTTGATAATAAAAAGCCTCCGGCTCCCATAATATCTAACGCTCTCAAGGGTATTCCCGATGTTATTGAACGAAGGGTAATATTTATATTAATTTTTGATGTTCTGAACACACCCGGCATATCCCTGTCATACGTCACGGTTCCTCCGTTTCCTGCATTTGGTATAAGACCGGGATTAGAGCCTGTAAAAAGCGTTAAGGGATACTTTGCTGCAACGGCAGTTAAAAGCCCTATACGCTCCATTGAGGTGCATTTTTGATTTATCATATCTATAAACAGCTCCTTTGACGTAACGTCATAATTCCTTGGAATCTCAAGCTTAACCCATTTCTCCAATTCATTTAATATATCAGGAGTAATACTTCTGTCAAAAATATTTGCGCCGTATATCTGGGACTGCGCGTTTATTACTCCGTCAAAATACCCTTTAAGATACTCAGGCATATAATTAATTTTATTATAAAGACAGCCTTCATATAAGCTTCCGACGAAGCTTACCTCAAAGGTTTCCCCCAGAAGGGCAGGCGGCTTTCCAAGCATGTCCTTAAGCCTGTTTACATTTACTCCCAAGGGCATATAATATAAATGAGAGCTGTAACCCTTTTCCATTAATTTTAAATATAAGTCGTAATCAAATATAAATATATGATTAACCTCATTTTTTACCTCAGGAGAATAAAGGGTAATGTGGGGCATGTCATAAATCCATGATATATACGGAATTTCATGCTTCATAGCCACTCTTGATATGACAGGAAAAAAGTCAAATGAAAAAATCAGCCCGAAGCCTTCTTTTTTCAATTCCTTCTCCAGCTCATAACAAAATGAATCATCCTCATTATAATCAATTATATCAATATGTACGCTTTTAACATAATGTCCCAGATAAGTTAAGGTTTCTATCATATCGTCGGAGGAATTTTCATTCCAGTCATAGTAAAGTATCTTCATATTTTCTCCTAAAGATTTTAATTAAATAATTTTCTAATTATAAGCCAAATCATAAAGCTCCTTGTAAATACCGCCTGCCTCCATAAGCTCCTTATGGGTTCCGCTTTCCTCTATACCCTCGTCTGTAAGAACTATTATCCGCTTAGCGTTTTTTATGGTAGACAATCTGTGGGCAATAACAAAGGTAGTCCTGTTCTCTGCCAGCTTTTCCAATGACTCCTGCACCACCCTTTCACTTTCATTGTCAAGGGACGACGTGGCTTCATCAAAAATAAGTATGGGAGAATTTTTCAAAAACACCCTTGCAATGGATATTCGCTGCTTTTGTCCACCGGACAGCTTAACTCCTCTTTGTCCTATATTTGTTTCATACCCGTTTGGAAGCTCCATTATAAATTCATGGGCTCCTGCCTTTTTTGACGCCTCTATTATTTCCGCCTCTGTTGCGTCAGGCTTTCCATAACGGATATTATCTATAATTGTTCCTGCAAAAAGATATACGTCCTGCTGTATAACGCCTATACTCTGCCTTAGCCTGTTAAGGCTTATGCTTCTTATGTCAATGCCTTCTATTTTCACAGCTCCCTCCGTAACGTCATAAAATCTTGGCATAAGGCTTAACAGGGTAGTTTTTCCCACTCCCGATGAGCCAACAAGAGCTATGTATTCTCCTGCCCTTACGGAAAGATTTACATTCTTGAACACATACGGTAAATCCTTTTCATACCTGAAGCTTACATTTTCATATGTGACATTTCCTTTTATCTCTATATTATCTATAGGATTTTCACAATCCTCTATGTCAGGCTTTATGCTTATAATCTCCAAAAATCTTTCATAGCCTGTAATTCCGTTCTGGAACTGCTCCGTAAAATTTATTAATTGTCTTACAGGCGCCGTAAAATTGCTTATATACAGCATAAATGTAATAATATCCGTCGCCGAAAGGCTGTCGTTTACCATTAAAACAGCTCCAACGGCTATTACCACAACGGTAATAAGCGTTATAAATGCGTTTAAGCCTGCATTATACTGTCCCATGCAGGTATAGCTGTGATTTTTGCTTCTTAGAAAATTCATGTTTCCCTCATTAAATTTTCTCTGCTCAGCCTCCTCGTTTGCAAAGGATTTCACTACTCTTATTCCTGCAAGATTGTCCTCTATATTTGCATTTATATCTGCTATTCTGGCCCTGTTCTGTTTAAAGGCCCTTTTCATCCGCCTGTTAAGTATAAAGGCAAAGACAAACATAAACGGTATAACTGCAAACGCCGCCAGCGCCAGCTTTACGTTTATAAAAAGCAATATAATAAAGGAGCCTGTAAGCTTTATGGATGATATAATAACGTCCTCCGGTCCATGATGCAAAAGCTCTGTTATTTCAAACAGGTCATTTGTAATACGGCTCATAAGCTGCCCTACCTTCTGATTGTCATAATAGGAAAAGGACAGCCTTTGAAAATGGCTGAATATCTCATTTCTCATGCCGAACTCTATTTTTGCTCCCATCATATGTCCGTAATATCCTATAAAATAATTGCTGTAGCATTCTACAAGCACCATAGCCACCATAACAGCAACAAGTATAACAATATGCTTAAGCATAATATCTTTTTCCTCATATATTACCGTTCCCGTAATATACCTTATAATAAGAGGAATCACAAGGGATACTGCCGCGCCTAAAAATGCAAAAAACATATCTGCAATAAAAAGCCCCCTGTATGGCTTGTAATAGCCAAGGAGCTTTTTCCATTTATGCTCCGGCGGTATATTGTTTGTCTCGTAATTTATATTTTTAAGCACATTCATTCCACTATCAGCCCTTTCCGTATTTTATATTATTTTCCATAAGAAATTTTCTGTCCTTTTTATCAAGCTCAACCCTTTCAAACATATCAGGTCTGGCTTGGTGCGTTCTTATGAGGGACTGGTTTCTTCTCCACCGTTCTATATTTGCATGGTGTCCGCTTAGCAAAACTTCCGGCACCTTTACACCCATAAACTCTTCAGGTCTTGTATACTGTGGGTACTCTAAAAGATTATCCGTAAAGCTTTCAGTCTCCGCGCTTATATCATTATTAAGAACGCCTTTTATATGCCTTGATATGGCGTCTATCATAACCATAGCCGGAAGCTCTCCTCCTGTAAGCACATAGTCTCCTATAGAAACATTGTCAGTAACTATCATATCAAGCACCCTTTGGTCTATTCCCTCATAATGCCCGCATAAAAACACAAGATTTTCCTCTGCTGCAAGCTCTCTTGCCATTTGCTGGTTAAAGGTTTTTCCTGTGGGCGTGAGAAATATTACCCTTGGCTTTCCGCCTGCATCTTCGTTCTTTTCGCTGTTTTCACCTTCAATATCCCCGGGCGTGCCTTCATTTATTTTTTTTATTATATTATTATAGCAGTCATATACAGGCTGTGGCTGCATTACCATACCTGCGCCTCCCCCGTAAGGATAATCGTCTACATGCTTATGCTTATCATTCGTATAGTCTCTTATATTTACAGCCTCAAGCTTTATAATGCCATTTTCCATAGCCCTGCCTGTTATGCTTGTATTAAGCCCGTTCATTATCATATCAGGAAACAAGGTCATCACATAAAAATTCATTAGTCCGTCAATCCTTCCAGTACATGTACAGTCATTTTATTTTCCTCTGTATTTACGTCAAGTATACACTGGTCTATATTGGGAAGCAAAAGCTCCTTGCCGTTTTCAAGAGCAATAACATACACGTCGTTTGCTCCCGTCTGCATTACGTCGTTAAGTATTCCAAGCCTGCTCCCGTCCTCGTTATATACCTCCATATCAATAAGGTCGGCTATATAATACTCGTTTTCCTCAAGGGGAACTGCGTTTTCCCTTGTGACAAGCAAATCCTTTCCCTTATATTTCTCTACATCATTTATATTGTCAATTCCCTTAAATTTTAATATAGCCATATTTTTAAAGTATCTGACGCCCTGCACCTGGAGATTTATACGCTCTCTCCCTGTGTCAAGTATCACCTCCTTAAGCTGGTCAAATCTATTTAAATCGTCAGTTGTAGGATATACCTTTACCTCTCCACGTATTCCGTGAGTATTAGCAATGACTCCTACCCTGAATAAATCATTTTCCATGTTTATCCTCCATAATTATCATACGCCTGTACAAATTTTTTTACAGCTTATGAAAAAGATATGGGCGTGTATGAATTTCATACCCACTCATATCTTTTTCATCCTCTAGGCCTTATTTTATTGTAATATATCTACAATAACCCTCTTATCTGTCTTTGAGGCAGCCGCCTTTACAACCGCTCTTATTGCATTAGCAATTTTGCCCTGCTTGCCGATTACTTTTCCCATATCGCTGTCAGCAACCTTAAGCTCTATAACGAGACCCTTTTCAGTCTCTCTCTCGGTTACAACAACCTGCTCAGGGTAATCGACCAATTCCTTTGCGATAATTTCAACTAACTCTCTCATTTTCTAAACCATACCTTTCAGCTTGGAAGAAACTATTTTTCAATACCGGCCTGCTTTAAAAGCTTTGCAACCGTTTCTGTCGGCTGTGCTCCGTTAGCTAACCACTTTTTTGCTAATTCCTCATTGACTGTTACAGCGCTTGGCTCTAAGTTTGGATTATAAGTACCGATTTCCTCGATGCACTTACCGTCTCTTGGAGACCTTGAATCTGCTACTACTATTCTATAGAAAGGAGCCTTCTTCTGTCCCATTCTTCTTAACCTAATCTTTACTGCCATTTTTTCACCTCCTTGAATATAACTGCCGCTTTTCCGGCTTATTTTGTAAATGTCCTTAAGACTATATATACAAATAGTGTTTCCACTATCTGATATCAAATTAAAAGGGAAGCTTAAACTTTCCAAACATGCCGCCTCTTTTTTTGCCTCCGAACATGCCGCCCATCTGCTTCATCATTTTTCTTGACTGCTCAAACTGCTTTACAAGCCTGTTTACCTCGGCTATGTCGACGCCTGCCCCCTTGGCGATACGGTTTTTTCTTGACGGATTTAAAAGGCTTGGATTTGCTCTTTCCTTAGGAGTCATGGAGTATATGATTGCCTCCACCCTGCCAAGAGCCTTATCGTCAGGCAAATCCGCCCCCGCAAGCTTTCCGCCTATTCCCGGCATCATGCTGAGCACGTCTGACAAACCGCCCATCTGCTTAATCTGCTGCATGCTCTCAAGATAATCGTCAAAGCCAAACTCCGCCTTTTTAAGCTTCTTTTCCATTTCTCTGGCTTTTTCCGCATCTACGGCTGCCTCTGCCTTTTCTATAAGAGTAAGAACATCCCCCATGCCAAGTATACGGGAAGCCATTCTGTCAGGATAAAACTGCTCCAAATCCGTAAGCTTCTCTCCTATTCCCGAAAAAAGCACAGGCTTTCCTGTGACTGCCCTTATGGAAAGAGAAGCTCCGCCTCTGGTGTCGCTGTCAAGCTTTGTAATAATAACCCCGTCTATGCCAATCTTTTCGTCAAAGGTCTTGGCAACATTTACTGCCTCCTGACCTGTCATGGCATCAACCACCAGAAGTGTCTGGGTTATATCAATGCTCTCTCTTATCTCCATAAGCTCGGCCATCATATCCTCATCTATCTGAAGACGTCCTGCCGTATCTAAGATTACAACATTAATATCATTTGCCTTAGCATGCTCTATGGCTGCCTTTATGATATTTAAAGGCTTATTACCCGTTCCCATGGAAAATACAGGAACTCCCGCCTTCTCACCGTTTACCTTTAACTGCTCAATGGCGGCTGGACGATATATATCGCCTGCCACTAAGAGAGGCTTTTTACCCTTGCCCTTTAGTCTCATGGCAAGCTTTGCCGCCATGGTGGTTTTACCTGCGCCCTGAAGTCCCATCATCATAAGGACTGATATCTCATTGCCGGGCTTTAACTTAAGCTCTGTTGCCTCAGAGCCCATAAGGGTAATCATTTCCTCATTTACTATCTTTATAACCATCTGTCCCGGAGTAAGGCTTGTAAGAACATCTTGTCCTACGGCTCTCTCCTGAACAGAGTTTATAAACTGCTTTACCACCTTAAAGTTGACGTCTGCCTCAAGCAAAGCCATCTTAACCTCCTTAAGGGCAGTCTTTACGTCTGCCTCGGACAGCCTTCCCTTTCCTCTAAGGTTTTTAAATATATTTTGTAATTTATCGGATAAGCTTTCAAATGCCATGCCGATACCTCCCGCTTAAAATGTATCATCTAATATATGATTTGATATCTGTCTTATTTCATCTATAAGCTGTAAATCATTATTCCTTTCAAACTGCTCCGTGAGACTGTTTATACGCGCCACCAGCTCCTTAGTCTTCTGAAATCTTTCCACTAAATGAAGCTTATTCTCATAATCCTGCAAAATATTACTGCATCTCTTAATCAAATCATGGACACCCTGACGGCTTATGCCCCTTTCTGCCGCTATCTCGCTTATGCCTATATCATTGTATACATAATCCTCATAGACAGCCTTCTGGTGGTCGTTTAACAGCTCGCCGTAAAAGTCATATAAAAGTGCCTGCATTACAATCTTTTCCATATTGTTTTCTCCATTTCAATATGCAATACCCTAAGCACAAAGGGTATAATACACCAAAAAAAAAGCAATGTCAAGTATTTTTTCTTGACATTGCCTTTTTTTGCCTTTACTTTTTTACTTTTTATAATAGTTCAGGGTTAGGTTAAATCCTTCGGGAAGCCTTGGGCTGTGGCTTGGGTGGTCTGGCGTATGGGCGTCTATATAATAATTTATGGAAACATTGAGAAGGCTGTTAGATAATTCATTGATACGAAACTGTCAGCTTCTTAGCGGAGGGCATCTGTTTGAGAAAAGCGCTGTCTTTTAGCGTTTTTCGAGTTATGCCCGAAGCTTAGAAGATGGCAGTTTCGCATCAATAGAATTTCTTGCTGCCTTCGAAGTTTCCATAAATTATTATACAGACGCCCATACGCCAGACCACCCAAGCCACAGCCCAAGGCTTCCCGAAGGATTTAACCTAACCCTGAACTATTCCTTTCCTACAAACTTTTTAACTCCTCCTCTATCCGCAGCAGCCTGTTATACTTTGCCGTTCTCTCCCCCCTGCATGGCGCTCCTGTTTTTATAAGCCCCGTAGCCAGTCCAACCGCAAGGTCCGCTATGGTGGTATCCTCTGTCTCTCCGCTTCTGTGGGACATTATGGTAGCAAAGCCGTTTTTCTTTGCAAGCCTTACGGCATCCATTGTCTCTGAAAGGGAGCCGATTTGATTTGGCTTTATTAATATGGCGTTTCCTGCGTTCATATCTATTCCCTTCTTAAGTCTTTCTGCATTTGTCACAAAAAGGTCATCTCCTACAAGGATTACCTTGTGTCCTATTTTCTCCGTAAGCCTTTGCCAGCCTTCCCAATCCTCTTCATCCAACGGGTCTTCTATTGAGTAAATAGGGTATTTGTCCACCATTTCCTCCCAATGGATTATCAGTTCATCCGAAGTAAAGCGTTCTCCTGACTTAGGAAGCATATACTGACCTATGCCGTGCTTTGTATCCTTCCATTCCGAAGCTGCCACATCAAGGGAAATCATAAACTGCTCTCCCTTTCCGTAGGTGTAGCCTGCTTTATCTATTGCCTCCAGTATTATCTGTATTACTTCCTCATCATTCTCCAAATCCGGCGCAAAGCCTCCCTCATCACCTACCGCTACTGATAAGCCTCTTGCCTTAAGTATTGATTTTAAAGTATGGTAAACCTCAACGCACCATCTTAGTCCCTCCCGAAAGCAGCAAGCTCCTACAGGCAGTATCATAAATTCCTGTACATCCACCGAATTTGAGCTGTGGGCGCCTCCGTTTAATATATTCATCATAGGTACAGGCATAACACTTCCATTGATTCCGCCAATATAACGGTACAATGGTATCTCCTGCGCGTTGGCCGCCGCATGTGCCACTGCCATTGACACTCCCAATATAGCGTTTGCACCTATTTTCGACTTATTGCCTGTGCTGTCTGAATCTAAGAGAACGCTGTCAATCTCATACTGTCTCAAGGCGTTTCTGCACATTATTTCCTCTGCCAGTATCTCGTTTACATTATCTACTGCCTGCTCCACTCCCTTTCCTAAGTATCTGTCTCCTCCGTCTCTCAGCTCTACCGCTTCATATTCACCTGTTGACGCTCCCGACGGCACAATAGCTCTTCCAGTCTTTCCGTTTTCAAGCTCAACCTCCACCTCCACAGTTGGATTTCCTCTTGAGTCAAGAACCTCCCTTGCCTTTACGTCAGTTATCTCATAATAGCTGCTCATTAAAAAACCTCCTTTATGTTAGATTTTTATTATCTAAATAAAGTATGTTCTTTTTTTTGCTGTTTATTCTTTATTAAGAATTTTCAAAAAATCAAAACTGCAAGAGGCGTAATTGACTGAAAATTGACAACTGAATAATTACCGGATATTGAATTTTCAAGGTGCATAGCTAAAATCTATGTGCGAAGTTTGAGTAATTTTAGATGTTTATATGCAGAAAAATATTTAGTTGTTCAGATAATTACGCCATAGCAGGCTTGCGGGCTTCGATATACAAATCAATGTCCTCAATAATATAGTTCGTACCAGTCGTATGCAAGGCTTCATAGCAAGAGTAGACATACTCCCATACACGATAACGGCTGAAAAGCTCTGCAAGCTGTTTGCCCGTCAAGTGCTTTGCCAACTTGTACTGCTCAGCACAATAAATCATAAATTTCCCTTGACTGCTCATAATCAAGCCTCCTCCGGCAATTCAAAGCTACCCGTCCTTTTTTCTTCATCAAACAGATTGAACAGAGTAAGAGGACTAAAATGCCACAGCTTCGTTTCTTCCTGCTCCAAAAGGGCATAAACCTTTGAATTATAAAATTCGTTTGAAGCGGTTATTTCGTCATACCCGTAGTTTTCCGTAATCAAATGAACAATCTGTTCCACCAATACGCCCATAACAGCGCCAAATTTTTCTGCTCCCATTACAATTCCTCCTGCGGTACTGTCCCCATAAATTTAAGATAGGAAAGCGCCTTTTCACTTGACAAAACCAACTGATTATACAGCTTTTTGATTTTCAGCGCTTCTAAGGTCTGTTCCTTTGTAAGTACACCTGCCGAATAGAGCGTAAATGTCGTATAAACATCATCATTCGCAACGGGGCCGAAAATTAAATCATAGGCTTTTCCCGTATAATTGCCGGAACGGTTTTCCGATACAAAATCCAACCATGCTTCATTTGCGCTGTCAAAACGCAGAACGGAACATTCACGAAAAGCGCGGGCTTCGTCAATCTCATAAATGCTGACGGCTTTTTCGCCCTCTTTGCGGCGCTTTGTCACCTTATCCGCAAAGCCTATCGCCTGTGTTTTATTTGTTGTCGTGTAAAATCCAAAACCAAAATCAAGAAAACGATTCTGCTCAATCAACTTCGGTTCGGAAACAATCACATTGCTACCATGATATAAAATCATACCGCACCCTCCAATGCTTTATCTGCAATCGCTTTTTCCTCCTGCTGTGCCCCTCGGCAAAGAGGACAATTCATTTTGATATTTCAGCAGCATATATTCGATTCTCTGCTTTTCCTGCATGACCGTATGCAAAATCAAATTCAATCCCATCACCTGCCTAATCCTATTATACGCAACACAAGCGGAAATATCAATATGATGTCGCTCAAATTCAAAGAAAAGTCAAGCTTGGTATTTAAAAAGCGGTACGGGCTATCCCTGTACCGCTTATGCCGGAATGTTCAATTTAATGTCCCGACTTTTTTCAGATACGAAATACGGTCGGTATGTCCTCTGAAATAGAGCCTTTGGCGTTCCATATCTGTTTCACATATCCCCACCATCCACTAATAGTCTTAGCCCCTTCATCAAAGCTTATAGTCAGAAGCCCATTGCTGTCAAGCGTCCAGCCTTCACCTGAAGCTACTGTCGCCCCCTCTACTTCTTCCTGTCCATAAGCCACACTTTCAGTCATTACAGCAGGTAACATTCCTGCAATCAGTGACAACGAAAGCATAGCCGTCATCATTCCCTTACAGATTACTTTCTTTCTCACGAGAAAATACCACCTTTCTTTTATTATTCTTCACTAAATCGTTAGCGTTTTTTATTATAGCATACCTTGAACGTAAATTTTCAAAAAACGTAAAAGTGTATCATTTTCCCGAAAATTAACATTAATGTGAAACTGTAAATTTCTTGGCGGCATAGATAACCTTCTTATAATGTAAATGGCTCCGGATTTTATATTATAAAACCGGAGCCATAAATAGCAGTTTAAATATATTTATGCAATTTTACTTTACAAGAAGCGATTTTCCCGTCATCTCCTCCGGCTGCTCCATACCCATTATTTCTATAAGGGTTGGAACTATATCCGCAAGACAGCCGCCCTCTCTAAGCTTATATGACGGCTCTGCATTTACAAGGATAAACGGAACAGGATTTGTAGTATGTGCCGTAAATGGCGCGCCTGTCTCATAATCAACAAGCTGCTCTGCATTTCCATGGTCAGCGCAGATAAACATTACGCCGTCCACACTCTTTATTGCCTCTACTGCCCTTCCAACACATTCATCCACAGCCTCCACAGCCTTAATTGCTGCCTCTTGAACCCCTGTATGACCTACCATGTCAGGATTTGCAAAGTTTATAATTATAACGTCATACTTTCCGCCTGTTATAGCAGCCGTAAGCCTGTCGCAAACCTCATAGGCGCTCATTTCAGGCTTTAAGTCGTATGTGGCCACCTTTGGCGATTTAACAAGTATTCTGTCTTCTCCCTCGTTTGGCTCCTCAACGCCGCCGTTAAAGAAAAATGTAACGTGGGCATATTTCTCTGTCTCGGCAATACGCGCCTGAGTCATATTGTGGGCTGCCAGAAATTCTCCGAAGGTATTTGTGATAGAAACCTTTTTAAAGGCTATATCCTTATTTGGAATAGTTACATCATATTCAGTAAAGCACACAAACGTAGTCTTTATTCTGTCTCCTCTGTCAAAGCCGTCAAAATCATCCATACATAAGGTCCTCGTAATCTCTCTTGCCCTGTCAGGACGGAAGTTAAAGAATATTACTGAATCCCCATCCTTAATTGTAGCCACAGGAGCTCCGTTTTTCTTTATAACTGTCGGAATAACAAACTCATCTGTCTTGTCCTTCTCATAGGAATCTGCTATAGCCTGTACCGGGCATTCTGCCTCATTACCCTCGCCCTTTACCAAAGCCTTATAGGCAGTCTCTACCCTATCCCATCTGTTATCTCTGTCCATGGCATAATAACGTCCTGAAACGGAAGCTACCTGACCTACGCCTATTTCCTTCATCTTGTCAACCAGAGCTTCCATAAACTCCTTGCCTGATGTTGGCGCCGTATCCCTGCCGTCAAGGAAGGCATGTACATATACATTTTCGATGCCCTCTCTCTTTGCCATCTCAAGAAGTCCGTAAAGATGCTCAATATGACTGTGAACGCCGCCGTCTGACAAAAGTCCCATAACATGAAGACTGCTTTCGTTCTTTCTGCAGTTATCCATTGCCTTAAGAAGGGCTTCATTCTTAAAGAAATCTCTGTCCTGTATCTCCTTTGTAATACGTGTAAGCTCCTGATAAACGATACGTCCTGCACCCATGTTTAAATGTCCTACCTCTGAGTTGCCCATCTGTCCGTCAGGAAGTCCTACCGCCATGCCGCTGGCATAGCCCTTTACATAGGGATATTCCTTTTTAAGCTTATCCATTACAGGTGTATCGGCAAGCGCAACAGCATTTGCTTCTGTTTTTTCATTTAAACCATAGCCATCTAAAATCATTAAAACTACAGGTTTCTTACTCATTTTTTTACCTCATATCCGCACGGCTTTATGTGCATAACAAGCTTGCGGATGCCATGCAGACGCAAACCTGCGATTGAAAATTTTTAATTTTCAATCTTTTACCTATGCATATTTCTTTTACTTGTTATAATGAACTATTTTGCCGAAATCAGGGACAAGGGACGCTCCGCCCACAAGACCTCCGTCTATATCCGGCTCTGCAAAAAGCTCTGGAGCGCTGCTGACTGTCACTGAGCCTCCATAAAGTATGCGGATTGCTTCTGCCGTATCGCAATCATATAGTTCTGCAATACAATCTCTTATAGCCTTGCATACCTCCTCTGCCTGAGCTGTAGTTGCAACCTTTCCGGTACCTATAGCCCATATAGGCTCGTAAGCTATAACAGCCCTCTTTGCCTGCTCTGCTGATACGCCGAGAAATGCGATTTTTACCTGCTGGCGTATATATTCTATAGTAATGCCCTGCTCTCTCTGGGTAAGGGATTCTCCTACGCATATAATAGGCACAATATTATGCTCAAAGGCCTTAAGCGTCTTTTTATTTACTATCTCATCCGTTACAGCAAAATATTGTCTTCTCTCCGAATGACCTATAATAACGTATTTCACCCCTGCATCCTCAAGCATGACAGGTGAAATCTCGCCTGTATATGCGCCCTTTTCCTCAAAATACATGCACTGGGCGCCTATATTAATATTGCTTCCCTCAGTCTCCTTCATGGCTGCCATAATGGAAATAGACGGAACGCACAAAATTACGTCTGCCTCGTCTGTTTCCACCAAGGGCTTTAACTCCTTAAGGAACTGAACTGTCTCGCTCGGGGTCTTATTCATCTTCCAGTTACCTGCAACAATTTTTCTTCTTGCCATTTTTTCTCTCCTTATGCTACAAATTCCATCCTACAAGCAACAAGTTTGGCTCTGCCAAACTTGCAAGTCTCGGCTTTAGCCGAGACTTTTTTATATAATAGGAAATTCCGTCACGAAAGCCACAAATTCGGCTCTGCCGAATTTGCAAGTGTCGGCTTTAGACGACACTTTTTTATTTGTCGTTTGCTGCCGCTACTCCAGGAAGCTCCTTGCCCTCAAGGAATTCAAGTGATGCTCCGCCGCCTGTGGAAATATGGGTCATCTTATCGCCAAAGCCAAGAATATTTACTGCCGCTGCCGAATCTCCGCCGCCGATTATTGTTGTTGCATCTATCTCTGCCAATGCCTTAGCTACAGCTACGGTGCCTGCCGCAAAGTTTGACATTTCAAAGCAGCCCATAGGTCCGTTCCAGACTACAGTCTTTGCATCCTTCACAGCATCTGCAAACATCTGGGCCGTCTTAGGTCCTATGTCAAGTCCCATATAATCTGCAGGTATATCTCCCTCGCAAACCTTTATATCAGCATCGTTTGAAACCTCAGACGCTGCCACGGTATCAACAGGAAGCATAAGCTTAACGCCCTTTTCCTCTGCCTTCTTCATCATATCTGCAGCATACTGCTTGTAATCATCCTCGTACAGTGACTTTCCTATTTCCCTGCCCTGTGCCGCATGGAACGTATATGCCATACCGCCTCCTATAATAAGAGTGTCAACCTTATCAAGAAGATTGTCTATAACGGAAATCTTTGAAGAAACCTTTGAGCCGCCAAGAATAGCTACAAAAGGTCTTACAGGATTGTTTACTGCATTTCCAAGGAAGTCTATTTCCTTCTGCATAAGGTATCCTACTACTGCCGTGTCAACATACTGTGTAACGCCAACGTTTGAACAGTGCGCTCTGTGAGCCGTACCAAAGGCATCATTTACAAACACATCACAAAGCGAGGCAAGCTCCTTGCTGAATGCTTCTCCGTTCTTTGTCTCCTCCACTCTGTAACGTGTATTCTCAAGCAATATTACATCGCCGTCCTTCATGGCCTCCACGGCAGCCTTTGCATTCGCTCCTACGACCTCTGCGTCTGCTGCAAACTTAACCTCCTGTCCGAGAAGCTCTGTAAGCCTCTTGGCTACAGGCGCCAACGATAATTCCGGCTTTGGCTCTCCCTTTGGCTTGCCTAAATGGGAGCAAAGAATAACTTTTCCGCCGTCGCTTATTAATTTTTTAATTGTCGGCAGCGCTGCCACAAGTCTGTTCTCATCTGTTATCTTTCCATCCTGTAAAGGTACGTTAAAATCACAGCGGACTAAAACTCTTTTCCCTGCTACGTTAATATCATCTACTGATTTCTTGTTTAACATTTTTATACTTCCTTTCTGTTTATGCAAATTATGCAAAGCGTTATCTGAAAAACACCTGCAGTTTCAATTTAATTAAGCCAAATCTATGGCTTAAATAATTCACGTTCTATGGTAATATTAAAAAATAAGAGTCCGGCCCAAAGACCGGACCCTTTGTTAAGGTCATTAACTTTCGCAAACCCTTTTCTTAGGAAAATTTACGCTAACTCTGCGAAGTACTTAATTGTTCTAACCATCTGGCTTGTGTATGAGTTCTCATTGTCATACCAAGAAACTACCTGTACCTGATATGTGTCGTCGTCAATCTTAGATACCATAGTCTGTGTAGCATCAAATAATGAGCCGTATCTCATTCCGATAACGTCTGAAGATACAATAGGGTCCTCATTGTATCCGAATGACTCAGATGCAGCAGCCTTCATTGCAGCATTGATGCCTTCCTTTGTAACATCCTTACCCTTAACTACCGCTGTAAGAATAGTTGTAGAGCCTGTAGGAACAGGAACTCTCTGCGCAGAGCCGATAAGCTTGCCGTTTAACTCAGGAATAACAAGACCGATAGCCTTTGCAGCGCCTGTAGAGTTAGGAACGATGTTTGCAGCACCTGCTCTTGCTCTTCTCATGTCGCCCTTTCTGTGAGGTCCGTCAAGAATCATCTGGTCGCCTGTGTAAGCGTGGATTGTTGACATAATACCTGACTCGATAGCTGCGTACTTGTTTAAAGCATCTGCCATAGGTGCAAGACAGTTTGTTGTACAAGAAGCTGCTGATATAATCTGGTCGTCAGATGTAAGAGTCTTCTCGTTTACTGAATATACAATAGTCTTAAGGTCATTTCCTGCCGGCGCAGAAATAACAACCTTCTTAGCTCCTGCATTGATGTGAGCCATAGACTTGTCCTTTGAACAATAGAAGCCTGTACACTCAAGAACAACATCTACGCCAATCTCACCCCAAGGAAGATTGTTTGCATCTGCCTCCTTGTAGATTTTAAGTGTCTTTCCATCAACTGTGATTGTATTAGCGTCATCATCAGCCGATACTGTGTGAAGATTCTCGCCTATCCTTCCACAGTAGCCACCCTGTGCCGTGTCATATTTGAGAAGGTCTGCAAGCATAGAAGGCTTTGTTAAGTCGTTGATAGCAACAACATCATATCCCTCTGCTCCGAACATCTGTCTGAATGCAAGGCGTCCAATACGTCCAAAACCGTTAATTGCAACTTTAACTGCCATTTTTTAATTTCCTCCTAAATGAAATTTTTTTAGATCGTTAATAATCTAACTAAGTTATATTTTACATAACTTTAAACAAAAATGCAACCATTTCTTTTCCAAATTCTTCTTTTTAAGAAATTTATTGCCTTAGGGACAAATATCGACTTTTGACGACTAAACTCTTTTAACTCTTTTTGTTTACAAAACCTGCTTTTTCATTTAAAATATACAGATGCTGGCGTAACCTGATGATTGTATTACATTTTTAGAAAGGATAAATAAATATATGATATGCGATTTTCATTTACATACAAAAATGTCATATGACAGCGACGCAGATATTGACGAGGTTATATGCGCCGCTGTATCAAAGGGCATGAGGCATATGGCCATAACAGACCACCATGACTTTGACTTGGATAACGGTGTTTTTGAACAGAAAAACCCAAGGGAATATTATGATACCATATACGGCTATAAGGAAAAATATTCAGATAAAATCAATATTTCCGTAGGTATTGAACTTGGGGTGGAGGCCTGTCAGGCTAAGCGGCTGTATGACTTCACCTCCCGGTGTCCTTTTGACTTTATTATAGGCTCTATCCATTGCGTATACGGAATTGACCCATACTACAGTGATTTCTGGAAAGGACTTACCGTAAAGGAGGGTATGGAAAAATATTTTGATGCAATTATTGAAAGCTTAAATGTGTATGATAACTTTGACGTATTCGGACATCTTGATTACATAGTACGCTATGTGTTAAGCGAATCGGAAAAGCTCTACTCCTACCACGACTTTAAAGACAGGCTGGATACTATACTCCATAAAATAATTTCCATGGGAAAGGGCATAGAGATAAATACAGGCAGCCTCAGAAGGGGACTTAATACTACTAACCCCTCAGAGGAAATAATTCAAAAATACAGGGAATACGGCGGTAAAATAATAACCGTAGGCTCTGATGCCCACAATGCTTCCGACATAGGAGCCGGTTTTTCTGCTGCAAGAGAAATATTGCTAAGATGTGGCTTTAGCGAATACTGCATTTTTGAAAAAAGACAGCCTGTATTTATAAAGCTTTAACTAAAACTGTAATATGCCCAAAGGGTATCGCCTGCGACGGGATTTTGATAAAAGGAAAAATCCCTGTCCCCTCCTTAGCTTTGGCTTAATTATTTACAGACTGCCAAAGCTACTGATATATCAGGACTGCAATAAGGAATCAGGGTTGCCTGCAGCGCATGGTATATATCTGATTTTCCCGGCCATACGCTGCCTGTTACTTCGCCCTTTTCGTTCATCTGATGAAACCACGAGCCGTTTACATGGTCAAGGACCTGCTTGTCAAGATATTCCATAAACATCTCATAATCAGCCCCATATCTCTTATTTTTCGTCACATGATAAAGAATGGCCGATGTGTTAATAGCTTCTGCCAAAGTCCAGTGCATTCTGTCATGAATTACAGGCTTTCCCTCCCAGTCAGTGGTATATACGATTCCCGGCGCTCCGTCTGCCGCCCACGCGTCCCCGATTGCCTGTCCGTAAAGCTTTTCAGCCGCTTTTATATAAATATCCAAAGACTGCTTGTCATCCTTATATACAGATAACGCCCACTGTGTAATAAGTCTTCCCCATTCAATTCCATGTCCCGGCGTTGCCCCATAGGGCTTAAATGGGTCGTCAGGACACTCTTTATTATATTCAGGCTCTGCCTTCCAATCCTTTGTAAAATGCTCCGGAATCCTCCATTTATTGTCCTCCGCCCAGGAGATAACACGCCGGATAATACGTCCTGCCCTGCTCCTGTATATTTCCCTGCCCGTTGCGTCAGCCACGGCAAGAAATGCCTCAACCGTATGCATATTTGCATTTAACCCCCGATAATCGTCTAAAACCGAAAACTCCGTATTCCATGTATCTGCTGCAAGACCTTCCTTATCATCCCAAAACCTGAGTTCAAAAAGCTCAAGCGCCTCCTCCAATAGCTCCTTTGCTCCTTCTCTCTTTGCCAGCATGGCAGATGAGGCGGCTAGAATTACAAAAGCGTGGGCGTAGCATTGTTTATCAGGGAGTATGGCGCCCTCAGCCGTAACGCCCGGATACCATCCCCCGTATACTTTGTCATAAAGCTCTCCCTTTAATCCTCTTAAAGCGGCGTCTGTTAACTCCCCGCTCCCTTCATAGCCAAGAAGCGCGCCAATGCTGTATACATGCGCCATTCTACAGGTAATCCATGTTTCACGCTTATAATCCTTCCACGGCGTTCCATCATCTAAAAGGTAATAAGAGCTTCCCTGGGGAGACGGAAATCTGCGTCCGAAATCAAGAAGATTTTCACGGATTTCCCTTAAAAACACTTTATTTTCCTCTGTATCTATCATATATTTTTTAATATTTTTCTCCATAATAATCCTCCATTCCGCCTTAGCGGCTCAAACAGGAATGAAAAACGCTGCCTTAGAAGTATTTTTCACACTATTTCCCTCTTTCAATTAATTTTGTATAATTCTGACTGACACTTCCCCGTCCTTTTCTTCCATTCCTTTAACGGATATTATCCACACACTTTTTTCGTTTTCGGTTATCTTTATGGATGAAAAGCTGTCGCAGCTTACGGCTTTCACACTGTTCGCAGTCCTTCCGCCTTCCAGTATGGTAATAAATTCCGCCTTTGTTCCCCTAACCGTAAAGCTGACTGTCTTTTTTAACGGCTCGTCCAAATATCCCTCTGCCGCTTTGCGGTTTTCATATGTAAAGGTATCCTCCCTTTGGGGATACTTTCCAACGGTAACGCCGCCGGATTGGGGCCATACCCTCCACACTGACGCTTCCGGCATAAAATCCATAATATCGTTTCCGTTTACACAGGGCTTTCCATCATGAAACCTAAGGCATACCGTTCCATTAAGCTGCGCAGTATAGCAGTTTTGAATAAACTGCCCTGCTCCAAAGGGGTCGTCAGAAAACCTTTCCCTTTTTGTAATTGCAGTCTCATCACCTTTTTTATCCATAAATCCGTCCTTATCAAAGCGTCCCATAGGATGGTACAGACAATCGTAACGATGCGCCTGCCGCCCCTCAAGATAGTCCCATACAATACAATATCCGTGAAAAAGTATTAACAGACGCCTCTGAAATACCGGCTCTGAATACTCACCAATTTCACCCTGTTTCCTTGGAGCTTCCGGTTTTAGAATATACCGCCCCTCAATTCTGCATTTTTCCTCCGGAAAAACATATGGATACGGTGTTTGTCCGCCATACGGAGGGTCAAACCACTCTGTTTCAGTCTGCGCGCACACTGCGCTGAATGCCTCCGTATCACTATTGTCCTCCCTGTGCTCCTCGTAATATACACACTTACACGGAGACGGCTTCTGCATTCTTCCATCCACAACAGTCATATTGTGGGCCATTGAGGTCTGTACCCACATTTTAAACAAAAAGGAATCGTATCCAAACCATGCGTATTCATTATTGTGAAACGTCATGTTGTCCTTAAAATATGATGCAAGGCTAAGTCTGTCAAAATGTCCGTGATATCCTCCGTGTCCTCCGGTTTTCAAAACTGCCTGACTTTTATCATCCCGCAAAATTCCAAAGCCGGCAGCCGTAAGCAGCACAGAATGCTTTCCAGGCTCAAAGCTGTAATCCTCTTCCAAAACAAAAAAAAGCTCCGGATTTGCCGCCAAATCACCAATTTTCTTATATAGGGGCTCTTTATAAAGATAATACGCCTTTTGGTATAATTGTGTAAAATTCTGTTCGTTGCTGTCATTTATTGAAAACATGATTCCCTTATCTGTAATAACCTTGGCTATACAGTCAAAATAGTCCTTAAAGCATCGAGTAGTCCTTGAAAATTCATCAAAACGCCGAAAGCTCATACCCAGAAACGGTTTTCCATCCTCCGCCCATGTCTCCCTCACAGACCAGGGCGAATGAATTATATCTCTGTCATAGGACGCTGAAACCCTTCTGTCCTTTAAAGAAATCCCATAATTTTCGGCTGCATTAACAATATCAAAAAGCAGCTCTCCTGCAAGCCTTACATATCCTGCTGCCTCTTCAAAATACATGCCGTCGTCAAGCAGCACTGCTGAGAGCAAATCCTCGATTCCGTTATAGCCGTATAAAAAACGCTCAATCATTTCCTGGTCCTGTAAAACAAAAGCGCACAACAGACCGGCTCCGGCTTCCGCCACCTGAAAATTATTACCGTCTCCGTCTGTAATACGCCACGCGGAAAATCTCATGTAACTTCTAAGGCACTCCTCTATCTGCTTATGCTGTTTAGGGGTGAAACATTCATAAATAATATCATATGTCATTGCCACCCTGTTAAAAAACTCCGCCTCCTGCACCCAGCCCATGCTTTGAGCCCGGCATACCTTAAAATCTCCCCTTGCATACTCATTTCCGCTCTCTATAAAAGCAAAATATGATTTTCTGGTAGCAAGATACCCTTTATCTTCATCTAAAAATCCATTAAAGAATTTAAGGGCCTTTTTTAAGTATTTTTCGTTTTTTGTTATCTTCCATGCCACTGCCGTCTGAAATAGCGGATTCTGTGAATACCCCGGATATACGTAATCCTCATTCCCCGATACTAAAGGAACCTGCCAGTTTTCTGCCGTATTTACATAGCTTTCATTAAACAGGGTATTGAGCTTATCATCTTTCAAAATTGCAGTTTTTCTTCTCTGCCACTGCTCCTCCCTCAAAAAAAGATACGGGTGCTTTCTTATCCTTGAGGTTTTAAATACTATATGTTCTGACTCACTTCCATTTCCCTCAGGCACAAATAAAAACCTGCTGCTTTCCAGTCCTCCCGCAGGAATATCCTCCGTCACCCTTACCTTCACATTGTACTGTCTGCTCTCGCCTCCATTAAGCGTCACATACGGTATATACTCTGTGGGAAGACATTCCTTTCCATACAGGCTTTGACAGATATTTATTATCTTCTTCCCGGCAGATTTATTAGTTAAAACCACAGGATATTCTACCCATTCACCTGCATTCCCGGCTTTAGAGGTTATTAACGCCCTTGCTTCAAAGTTTCCGGCAGTATCTGCCTCAATGCCCTTCACGGCAACAGGGCCGCCCTTTATAAGCTTTACGGAAACGCTGTCTAAGTAGTTTAAAAAAGCTCTGACCATCTGCTTAAAATCAAACTGTTCCAAGGGAATATCCACAAAATGATTTCCTCTGCCGGTTACTGCTGTTCTTCCTCTGACACAGGGAAAAAATTCAGGTCTTCCAATATGCAGAGGATAAAGCGTCACCTCAAGCTCAGAGATTCCCTCCTCCAACAGCTCTATCTCAAGACGGATTACCTCCTGTTTTGAAATATCCATAACCTCAGGAAGAACAATCTTATATTCAGGTGAAGCAAAAGACAGCTTCTCATAAGCATCCTGCAAAAGTATATGTTTCATAATAATTGTACATTCTCCTTACTTCTTTTTTCACATTATATCACCTGACCATCATTATTACAATTTCTTAAAATGCTATGTTCTGATATATTCTGCTATTTTTTAAAGTTCGAAGAATGTATCTTCTAAAATGTACAGATATCCGCCCTCATAAGCTGCCTGCTTCTTGTAAATATCAACGGTATAAGCACCACACCATTGCATACCAGTATTCCTATAAGGGAAATGGGATGATAATAAAATATATGTCTTCCCGAAGGGTGAAAATAAAGACTGTTAAGGAGATAGAGAGCCGTAATGCATACTATTCCGCCTATTAACAATCCTATTAAATCCATAACAAGAATTTCACATATCAGCTTTCTCCTTATTCTTTTTCTTCCTATACCTATTGCCCGGTAAACGGCATATTCTGCCTCCCTTTTCTGGTACATTCCCACAAAAACCGCATTTATTGTTACTGCAATAACAACTGCCGTAAATATAACAATAAAAAAATATATTTTATTCATACTTGACATCTGTCTGGCTATTTCTTCTTCCAGATATTCCCCATTTACAGCTGTTACGTCATAATCATCAGAAAGCTCCTTTAAAAACACTCCAAATTGCTCTAAATCCATCTCTACAGGCAGTATCAGGTACTCTGTATTTAAATCTGCCCCTCCTATAGTATAAAAGGAATATCCTTCCTCATCCGTAATTGCATCAAGAATAAAATCTCCATATAATACTTCATTTTCAGCTTCATCAGCCGTAACTAGTTCTCCTCTTTCAAGCCCTCTGTTTAATGCAAACATTTCACTCATAACCGCGCTGCCTTCCTTGAGGCTTTCAAAATCACACGAAATATTCATATACTCACAGTAGCTTTTAAAATCCTCTACGGATTTAAATGAGAATATTGGATAACCGTTACTTACCCCTCCCATTATGGAGCTTACAAAAACACTGCCTCCATATACCTGCTCAATAACTAAAAGCCTGTTATCCTCCATACATTTTTGTTTTGACTGCTCAAAGTTCTCCTTAACTCCTGTGCCGTTTGGCTGAATTGCCGCAAATTTATCAAATCTCTGTACGGAATATACAAACGTCTGCTCTATATTGTTCAAATACAGACCTCCGATATATATAACGTATGTAAGCGCAAAAATAAAAATAATCAGAAAGCTGCGCAGCTTATTTTTTTTAATATAATATATTGCTGATAAAGGCTTCATTGCTGTTTACTTCCTTTCACCGAACTCACCATGCCGTCCCACATCTCTATTATGAAATCAGCATTTTTCAGTATGGAATGGTCATGGGTTATAACAAGGACAAGATTATCCTTTGCATACTCCGAAAGAATATCCATAACCTCAAAGGCGTTTTCATGGTCAAGTGACGCGGTAGGCTCGTCTGCGAACAATACCTTTGGTCTGTTAATCATGGCTCTCGCTATGGCGGCGCGCTGTCTCTGTCCTCCTGAAAGCTTCGACGGACATTTTCCAAGCTCATATTCCCCCAGTCTGAAATCTAAAAGCAATTTCTTTGCGTACTCCCTTGTCTCATTATCGTTCTGCGACGCCGCAACTATTACATTGTCAAGTATATTCATATATGGAATAAGAAAATGTCTTTGAAATACAAAGCCAAATTCATATCTGCGAAGCTTTTCCCTCTCCTTGTCCCTAAGTCTTGTTATTTCCATTCCGTTATATAAAATACTGCCGTCAGTGGGCTGTTTTAATGTAGACAGACAATACATAAGCGTTGATTTTCCTGAGCCTGACGGACCTATAATCCCAGCCATTCCCTTGTCGGGAAGCACTAAATCAAAGCCCCCCAACGCATACTTTTTTTCTGATTTTTCCATATCATAAATCATTGTAATATTTTTTATATCAAACATTTTTTACCTCATTCATCCTTATTTTTTAGTTTAAATCATCATCCATTGCATCTATTGTCCTAATCTTGTACAATTCATATCTTACGGGAAGCTGCAGCATTCCAAGAAGAAAAACATATGAGCATATTATTTCCATAAGCACATCAGGATAAAAATATCTGCATTTAATTCCCATAGGTCTAATCATACAATAATCCAAAGCAGCCTCCATGAAAAAAATAATAATTCCCCCTGCAAAAAGGGATACTGCAAATGTAAATAAAAGCTCTCTTATTATAGAAAAATAAATTGCTTTTTTTGAATAGCCTATTGAGCTGTACAGACACCATTCATTCTGCCTGTCCCGCAGATATGTTGTATATACAATAAGCAAAACAATAAATAATACTGCTAAAATAAAAACATATACTATATCTGTTCCCCCTTCTATGGCGTCTATCACATCATTTTGCAAATCCTCCTCTCCGGAAGTCTTATCAATAATTTTTTCCCTGCTTCTGTCAACCTTATATCCCATATTGTTTAAAAAAAGCGTTAAATCCTCTATACTTCCGTCAGACAATATACATATTCTCTGATTATCATATGTGTCCCCTTCGTATATTCCGCATCCAAAGTAATATTCACATTCTATAATTCCAACAATGGTTATACTATGATTTTCCTTCAGACTGTCGCCAAGCCTGTAGTCCTCGTTTTTCATGGCGCTTTCACTTAAAACTATCTCATTATTTTTTTCCGGCAGCCTGCCCTCTGTAAGAGCTGCTTTCATATGCTTAAGCAATATGGGCATTTCCTCTTTTGTTACAAGTGGCAGCTCAAAGGTATACCTGCCTACAAAGGATTGAACAGTTCCATACACTATTTCTGCCTTAAATGCATCTTTAATTTCCTCTTTTTCCCTAAGCCTGTCTATAAGCTCATTGAGCTTTATATCATATTTTCTTAAGTACTCATCCTCAACGGACATTTCATAATCCAAATCAAATACTCTGGCTGAAGGCTCAATATATTGCAATTTTTCTGCATTGTCCAAAAGCACGCTCCGAAATGTCTCCGTTGTGGTAGAAAGGAAAAAAAATGATATATATGTAAGCACAAAGCACAGCGTAAGGCTTACTATTAATACAGACACCCTTCTTTTATTGTTTTTAATATATCTCATGGCTGACAGCTTCTGCATTATTTATGTCACAACCTTTCATTATAATAATCCCATGAATGAAAAACGCTGCTTTTTGCGTTTTTCCGGTGTGAAACTTAATACTTCTAAGGCAGCGTCTTTTGCTGCCTTAGAAGTATTTTTCACACTAATATAAATTATAAAGCATTTACTCCTTATATTCAAATGACCACAGTCATATCCTTACCATGACTGTGGTCACTTATTGAGAAATAAGGCGTATTATGTCAGCCTCTAAGCTCTATAATTAATTTTGCCCTGTCGTGTATGCCTGTTTTATCATAAATAGAAGAAATATGGTTTTTTACCGTTCCTTCCGATATATACAGCTCCCTTGCAATCTGTTTATTTGTAAATCCCTTTGTCAAAAGAGAGCAAATCTCCTTTTCCCTGTCAGTGATATTTTCGTAAATCGCCTGATTTTCCTCTCTTTTATTCATAAGCAGGGCAATCCTTTCCATTACCTTGCTGTCAATTACGTTTCTTCCCTGCATAATCTGCTCTATTGCTCCAATTATTGCCGCCTTTCCGCTGTCTTTTAAAAGATAGCCGTCGGCTCCGTTTGCTATGGCTTTTGTAATATACTCATCGTCATAAAAGGTAGTAAGTACCAGTATTTTAACATTATGGTAAGCCTTCTTGATTTTTTCTATCAGCTCTATGCCTCCCATACCCTTCATGTTTAAATCCACCAAGGCTATGTCGCACTGCCTGTCCCAAAAAAGTGATAAGGCTTCTGCGCCGTCCCGGGCCATGCCTGTAATCTCCATACCGTTCATTGAAAGTATTATTTCAAGACTTTCCAGTAAAAGAGGCTCGTCGTCAACTAAAATTACCTTATATTTACTCATTATCCTCCTCCATAACAGGCAGTATAACCACCGCCCTGAAACCCTTGCTTCTTGAAAATTCCGTCCGTCCACCGCATTTTTCTGCATAAGCTGTTATCTTTTTAAGTCCAAAGCCGTTTTCAATTAATATTTTTTGGTTTTCACCTGAAAAATTACTTTTTCCGTTATCACTTACGCTTATTTTTATATGTCTGCTGTCTGTTGTTAAAGCTACCGTAAATACATCGGCGCCTCCGTGACGTACTCCGTTTGTTAAAAATTCCAAAACCGCGCCTGTAAGAAACTCCCCATATTCCTGCGGAATTTTTATTTCTTTATCTGTGTTGTCATAATCTCCCCGAATTTTTATATTTGTATCAGCCATAAAGCTGTCTGTGACAGCCTGAATTTCCCTTATAAAATCCTCCATAGCCACAGATTTTTTATCACTGTCAAGTACTCTTACTGCATGGCGTATTGAAGAAAGGCTCTCTTTAATTCTCTCATTTGCAGTATTCAGCTTTTCTCTTGCCCTTTCCGGCTTTACGTCAAGGAGAGTATCCGCCGCTTCAAGAGTCATTCTAGCCGCAGTTATGGAATGTCCCACGCTGTTATGAATGCTTCTGCTTATATTTTCCCGTTCCTCAAGTATTAAATTTCTTTCCGCAAGATAATTTTTTATGACAAGCTGATGATTTATCTTCTTTTCATACAGCTCTCTTACGGCAGTAACGCTGACCATCCTTATAACCTTATCTTTTTCCTCCATATATCCGGCTGAAAGCTTTTGTATAATGCAGATAAGACACGAAATACATATCAGGGCAATGGAATATACAATAATCTCCGCCATTATCATATCCCTTATAAATACCTGTAATAAGACAAACATAGCTGACGGATAAAATATATTTAAGGTCTTAACAAGGCTCTTTTTACACAGGAAAAATATAATATATGAAAACACATTATCTGACAGCAATACAAAGAAAGCCGAAAATACAAACTGTATAATCAGCCTTCTGTTTTCATATTCGTCATCTATGCTTTCTATGGCAAAAATAATCATAAGTATACCTGCCTGCATAACAGACAGGTATGGATTATGTGAGGTAAACATTGATATAAGCGTAAGCAGCATCAAAAGTATACCTGATTGTATAAATTGTATAAACTGCCTACTCATCCCAGTTATGGTAAACCGCCTGTACATCGTCATCCTCGTCAAGCAAATCCAATATACGGTTAATCTTCTTTATATCATCCTCGCCTGTAAGCTCAACATAATTCTGCGGTATCATTGTAACCTCTGCCTGCGCCATAGGAATCTTCGCATCAGACACAGCCTTATACACTGCATCAAAATCAGCAGGAGCTGTCAGCACCTCATAGCTGTCCTCCTCCTCATTAAAATCCTCCGCTCCGGCGTCAAGGGCCAGCATCATTATCTCGTCTGCATCCATATCACATTCTTCTTTATCTATAATAATCTGTCCCTTTTCGTCAAACATATAAGACACGCAGCCTGTTGTTCCTACGCTTCCTCCGCCCTTTGTAAATGCATTTCTTACGTTGGCGGCCGTTCTGTTTCTGTTATCGGTAAGTGCGTTTACAATAATTGCCGTTCCGCTTGGACCGTATCCTTCATATGTAACTGTTTCGTAGTTTACTGAATTACCGTCGCCTGCGGCCTTTTTTATGCCTCTGTCTATAGTGTCGTTTGGCATGTTATTTGCCTTTGCCTTGGCTATTACCGCTGCAAGCTTGCTGTTATTTGCAGGGTCTGCCCCGCCCTCCTTAATGGCTACCGCTATCTCTCTGCCTATTATGGTGAAAATCTTTCCCTTTGCGGCATCGTTCTTTTCCTTCTTATGCTTAATATTTGCAAATTTTGAATGTCCTGACATTTATTTTCCTCCTAAAATTATATTATCAGTATTTTTATCAGATATTTCCCCTGTTTCCTTATTATCATTTTCCTCTGACAACAGCTTTGTTACTTTTACCAGGGAAATCATTCTGTCCTTTACCGACAAAATCTGATACCTGTATCCGTCTATATCAAGGGCTGTCTGTTCTCCCTCGTCAGGAATACGCTCAAGCTTTGATATGAGAAATCCGTTAAGAGTATCGTAATCCTCGCTTTCAAAATCCTCCTTCAGCACATTTGTCATTTCCTCTAATGTTGCAAGCCCCTTTATTAAGTAAGAGCCGTCTGCCTGTACTGAAATATTTTCCTCCTCAATATCATACTCATCCCATATATTTCCCACTATTTCCTCAAGAATATCCTCCATTGCAATTATTCCAGAGGTTTGTCCGTATTCATCCACTACTATCTGCATGTGTGTTTTATTTATCTGCATGTCCTTAAACAAATCGTCAACATTTCTTGACTCCGGTATAAAAACCGCCGTCATAAGCATGTCCTTCATTTCACTGACCGGCACATTCTTATTTTCAGCCTTGTGATAATATGACATTGCATCCCTCAGGTGGAGTATACCGATAATATTGTCTATATCGTCTATATATACGGGAAATCTTGAATAATTCTGGCTTATAATAAATTCAACTGCCTCCTCAAGAGTCCACATGCCGTCTACCGCTACTATATGCTTTCTGTGTATCATAACATCACTGGCTGTTTTTTCATCCAGCTCCATAATGTTTGATATCATCTCTGCCTCCCGTTCCTCTAAAACTCCCTGCTCATGACCTTCGTTTACCATGGAAATAATCTCCTCCTCCGTAACGTTAAGGAGGTCCTCCTTAGGGTCTATTCCGAATATCTTAAGGACTATATTGGCAAAAAATGTGGTAAGCGCCGTAAAGGGAGTGAAAACAGTCATAATAAATGTTACAAAGCCCACCAATGACCTTGAACAGCCTGATGAATACTTTGCTCCCAGTCTCTTTGGAACAAGAATACCCAGTGAAATTATAAGAAACAGCAGATATAATGCCACAAGCAAATAAGAAATAACCGTTATAAAACCGTCTGTCATATATGCCCCAATATGATTTACAAAGAAGCTCTGGCATTTCACGCTGTAATTCTTCAAATGGAAAAAACCTACAATAGCTACCGTAACACATGTAACCATATGTACCGTACTGATAAACTTATCGGGATTATCAATTATACGTTTTAGCTTTGCTGATTTTTTATCTCCATCCTCCGCATTTTTCTCCACATCAGATTCATTTAGCATTCTTACCGCGTCTCCAAAGGCATATAGCAATGCGTTTATAACTATAAAAACAATAAAAATTATTAAGCTGTATAAGGGACTATCGTCCATTTATCCTTCTCCTTTTCCCATAGCTGCACTTACTTATTCCTGCAGCAGATTTTAACAAAAAAGACCGTCATCCATAACTTGACGCTTCCCTTTTTTGCCCATAAAATTTTACCATATCAATTATAATTCGTCAATAACCTGTCTGCGATACTTCATAAATACTTCCCAAATAGAATATGTAATATGTTTTTTGTACCTCTTATATATAATTCAAGTATTTGTGCTTTTTTGCTTTTAATTCAGGTATTTACACGTTCTATTCGTCAAGCTCAAGACTTACAAGCAGCGCTCTGTCTACTCTTTTTAATATGTCGCTGTCTATATGGCATACCTTATCCTTAAGACGCTTTTTATCTATTGTTCTTAGCTGCTCTAAAAGAATGACGGAATCCTTTACAATCTCGCACCTATGGCTGTCAAGCTCTACATGTGTCGGAAGCTTTGCCTTGTTCATGCGGCTTGTTATTGCCGCGCATATAACCGTAGGACTGTGTTTATTTCCCGTGTCATTTTGTATTATAAGCACCGGTCTTACTCCTCCCTGCTCTGAGCCTACCACCGGTCTTAAATCAGCATAATAAATATCTCCTCGTTTTATAACCACTTATTCTCACTCCACTTTTAACATATATTTATATTTATGTAGTAATGCTTAATTTATTGTATAAGTTTTACATATAAATATCTGTTACAAGTATTGCCGGGGATTTTGTAAATATTCAAAATATGGAGGAAAAATATTAATTTGTACCTTTAACATATAATTTTTCCTCACATGAAATCCGGGGCTTAAGAATAAAGGGAGCTTGGGGCGGCAGGGCGGCTTGGGAAGGGAGTTATATATTTTTTAAAGCTTCGAAAAGAGGAAGAAATTCTATCAAGGGAATACCGCCATCTTCTAAGCTGCGAGCGTAACTCGCAAGGGGCTAAAGAGCAAGCCCCCTGCTCAGACAGACGCTCTACGCTAAGAAGCTGACGGTATTTCCTTGATGAATTTCTAACCCTTTTCTCAATGCTTTAAAAAAATATATAACTCCCTTCCCAAGCCGCCCTGCCGCCCCAAGCTCCCTTTATTCTTAAGCCCCTCATTGGGAGAAAGTTACTCCTCCGTTATATTTTTTATATGCTTACAGCATTAACTGTAATTTATTATTTTTAATATACAATATAATTCAGAACATAACTACTATAATTATTTCCTTCATTATCTTTTGCTTCTCGAAAATCTATATAAAAATATACCTCATTATATTCTGTATTTGTAATACTCATATTATAGTCAAGAGGGTGATATTTATGTCCGCAGGGTTCGCTTCCATTCATATAATTTTCATCATATATCTCGTCTTTATCAAGTTCCTGTCCTGAAAGCAAAAGACTCAAATCCTCAACAAATACATATCTTGGTGCTTCGCCTCTCCAATAATGCCCCTTACCGTATTCCACAATATTAACATCACTATTAATTGATGTTATAATAGGCTTTATTTCATTTAAGGTAACAGCTTCGCCTTTTTTAATTTTCTTTCCATTAAAATATTCATACATCTTATCTCTAAAATCAGTTGAAAATATATCACTCCCCTCGCCATAGCCAATCAACTTCCCTACGTCTATAGCTTTTAGTTTTCTTACTATATCTTCATTTACTTCAGTACCGGTAATATTTATATCCAATCCTGAAAATGACTCATTTACAAACCCATTATTTAATGCTAAATCCGGCTGTTTCTGAAAAGTAACTGTTTTTCCATTTAACCCCTCACAGCCCACAAAAGCCCTTTCCTCAAAAGTAACCTGTTCATTAAAATTCAAATCACAGCTTAGTGATGTACAATTTTCAAAGGCTGACGCTCCCACTAATGTTACATTACTTAAATCTACATTTTGCAATGATGTACAATTACTAAAGGCTGATGTTCTCACTGATGTTACGTTACTTAAATCTACATTTTGCAATGATGTACAATTACTAAAGGCTGATACTCCTATTGATGTTACATTGCTTAAATCAATCTTTTCCAATTTACTACAGCCTGAAAACATGTTGTTTCCTATTTGGGTACAATTGTCAGGTATTTTTACCTCTCTTAAATTACTAAATCTAGAAAAACTGCAGTTTAGATATAATATTGCATCTTCATAAAATTCTATTTTTTCTGTTTTGGCATTTCCCTTTGAATCTGTTCGTAGTCCATTAAATTTAATTTCCGTATATTTAAGAGTACAACTCGAACTTACGTCATATACAGTATAATCCCCTATTTTCTGTGGGAATTCAAGCCTTTCTCCGCTATCGGGCTGTACCTCCTTTATATATGCGCCATCCTGTTTTATTTCATATGTAAACGTCACCCCCCCCCCCATTCATATTCTCCGGAATCACCTACCTTTAATTCAAGCTTTTCCTCCTCCTTTTTTTCTCCGCATCCAATTAGAAATATCCCTGATATTATCACCATAACAATCAGGCATATAGCTGTTTTGATTTTGTCTGCCGTTTTCATTTAACGTCTTCCTCCTTGATTTATATTATGCCTTTAGGCTGCTCCATTATAGCATAATGTAACTGCAAAAAGCGGAAGACTGCAAAATTGGACCAAAAAATGTCAAAATTGGACATTTTATTATTTTTATTCTGTCATAAACATATGCCGCCTCATCCAATGAGGGGCTTAAGAATAAAGGGCGTGTAAGGCTTTAGGGCGGAGAAGACAGGGCATGGCAGGGAGTTATATATATTTTTTAAAGCATTGAGGAACAGGGTTAGAAATTCATCAGGGGAATACCGTCAGCTTCTTAGCGGAGAGTGTCTGTCTGAGGAAAGGGCTGTTCTTTAGCCCTTTCCGAGTTACACCCACAGCTTAGAAGATGGCGGTATTTCCCTGATAGAATTTCTTCCCTGTTTCGAAGCTTTAAAAAAACTCCCTGCCGTGCCCTGTCCTCTCCGTCCTAAAGCCTTACACGCCCTTTATTCTTAAGCCCCGGACCACATGCGAGGAAAAATATATTTCAAAATATACAAATTAATATTTACATATTATACTCATCCTCAAAATAATCCTTCGTTAAAACCACCCTCCCGTTTCTGTAATACACACGCGGAATTCTTTTCCCTATATTACATACAAACTCATAATTAAACGTCCCTGCCAGACCGGCGGCTTCCTCTACCGAAATAAATTCATCTCCATCCTTTCCTATAAGGGTTGCCACATCTCCATCTTCCACGCCGGAAATATCCGTTACGTCAACCATAAGCTGGTCCATGCATACCCTGCCTATAATAGCTGCCCTCTTTCCCCGTATAAGCACGCTTCCTTTATTTGACAGGCTTCTTGGATAGCCGTCGCCGTAGCCTACAGGTATGGTTGCCACCTTTGTGGTACGCTCTGCGGTAAAGGTGCCTCCGTAGCCTATGGAGGTTCCCTTCCCTACGGTTTTAAGATTTATTATATGGCTTTTTATTTCTATGGCAGGATAAAGCTTAACGGCTTTTTTATTTATTTCATCGGAAGGATACATTCCATACAAAGCTATGCCGGCCCTTACCTCAGACATATTTGCCTCCGGCATATCTATTATTCCGGCGCTGTTTGAGCAGTGCCTTATCTTTATATCCATCCCCTTTTCCTTTAATTTATTTATAAAGTCCCTGTATATTGACAGTTGTCTTTGTGCCGGCGCTTTGTCCTTTTCATCTGCCTTTGCAAAATGTGTAAAAATTCCTTCTATGTCTATGCCCGGAAGCTTTCTCATTTTCAGCACCTCATTAAGGGATGTGTCGTCAGGTGAAAAGCCTATCCTTCCCATGCCCGTATCAAGCTTGATGTGAATAAACGCCCTTTTCCCAAGCTCTGCTGCCTTAGCCGATATTTTTTCCGCCTGTCCTTCCTTAAATACTGCAAATCTGATTTCTTCCCTTATGGCGTCGGCTATTCTGCTGTCAGGTATAAAGCCTAAAAGATATATGGGCTTTACTATACCGTGATGTCTAAGCTGCAGCGCCTCCTCTATGGTTGCCACCGCATAGGCCTCCACCAGCTCCTCCACTGCCGATGCAACCGGTATGGCTCCATGACCGTATCCGTCAGCCTTGACTACTGCAACCATCTGGGTATTATTTTTTACGTTTTTTTTAAGATTTTCCATATTTGCATATATATTGTCAAGATTTATACCTGCATATACTCTGTAATACTGCTCTAAATCAAACATCTGTCCTGTCAAAAATCCTTTCCGCATTTAAAATTTATATACGCTTACATTCCTTAAGCACCATAGACAAGCCGTCTATTATGTTTGACGCCGTCATGGCATACTCGCCAAGCTCCTCGGCGGCCTTATCTCCTGCCATACCGTGTAAGTATACGCCTGTCATAGACTTTAGCGCAATATCAAAATTAGGCTCCTGGGCAATTATTCCTCCTATAATTCCCGCAAGGACATCGCCCGTTCCTCCTGTAGCCATTCCTGAATTTCCCGTGGTATTTATAAAAAGCTCCTTCTTTGGCCCTGCAACCACAGTTCTTGCATCCTTAAGGACTAAGGTTCCCCTGTAGCTTCTCTTAAAGGTTGAAACTGCGCTAAGCATATCGCTCTTTATCTCCGAAACCGAGGTTTCCATAAGCCTTGACATTTCACGCAAATGAGGGGTAAGCACCATATTGTTGTCAAGCTGTAAAAGCAGCTCTCTGTTGCTGCTTAAAAGATTTATGCCGTCAGCGTCTATCACTATAGGCTTCTCCTTCTCACTAAGAACTGTCTTAAGCATATTTAAAGCATTTTCACTCTGTCCAAGTCCCGGGCCTATGATTATTGCGTCAGCCCATTCCATGTCCTCCTTTAATACGTCTGTGTCCATGCCCTCGGCGCTGTAAAACTCATATAAGCCCTCAGGAACCATAACCGTCAGCATAGACTTATTTTCAATGGAGGTTACTACCTTTACAAGTCCGCAGCCTGATTTATATGCGGCGCTCTCGCACAGATAGGCAGCTCCGCTGTACTCTGACGAGCCTGCTATAACAAGTACCTTTCCATAAGTTCCCTTGTGGGAATATGGTATACGTGGACTGATATATTCCGCCATATCAGATTTTTCAAACTGATATATTTCCTCTCCCACATAAGGCGACACCCTGCTGTCAAAAAGGACTGTGCCATATACGGACCACGGTATTCCAATATCCCATACCTTTACCTTTCCAACGAAGGAAGCTCCCGGATACATTACAAGACCTACCTTTGTCTTTCCAAAGGTGACTGTTATATCTGCCCTCACGGCGCATCCCATTACTTTTCCGTTGTCAGTATCCACCCCTGACGGCGCATCCACCGAAATAACCTTTATATCCTCCTCCTCAAGCTTAGCTGAATTTATGTGGTTTATTACCTCCGCATACATACCCTCAACATTTCTTGAAAGACCTATTCCAAATATTGCGTCTACTATTATATCAAAGCTTTTTAAATCAATATCAAGGGATTCCTCTGAGGATTCCTGCCTTGAATACTTATACCCGCATTTTTTAATTATTTTTCTCTGGCTTTGGAAATCCTGTGTTCCTCCATGCACATCTCCTATTATGGCGCATTCCGCCCTGTAGCCCTTTGTCTTAAGCATACGGTACACAGCCAGACCATCTGCCCCGTTATTGCCGTTTCCGCAGATTACAAGTATCTTATCACCTGCCTCATAAAGCTCCTCCACCGTCTGCGCAACGCCTAACGCCGCCCTTTCCATAAGCACCATAGAAGGTATGCCGATATTTTCTATGGCATATCTGTCCACTGCCCTCATCTGCTTTCCCAATAAAATTCTTTCCATAATATACCCCATTCCTTTCTTACCGTGAAGGTTTATTTTTCGCTTACGGCAAATGCCTGTGCGTATTCTGACGTGTTTGTTATGCTGACATATATATTTTTGATATTTTTCTTTTCCGCTATGCTTTTTGCTCCTCCATATAGGTTTATATAGGGCTTCCCCATCTCATCCCTTAAAACCTCTATATCTATAGGTCCGCATCCGGCAAAGCCTGTTCCAAGGCTTTTTACAACCGCCTCCTTAGCTGCAAAATTTCCTGCAAGCTGTATATGTCTTTCTCCAAATTCCTTAATCTCTTTCTCTGTATAATATTTTTTTAAAAAGCCTTCCCTCTTGCATGCTTTTCTTACACGCTCTATTTCTATTAAATCAGTGCCTATGCCGGATATCATGATTTAAGATACTCCTCATACTTTCTTACAAAGCCTCTTCCTACAGTCTTGTTAAGATACTTGTATACAACCTCATTTTCTTCTATTTTCTGCACCCGTAAAAGTATCTTTGCCTTAAGCTCTGCCTTCATTTCCTGTATTTCTGTTTCAAGCTCCTCAATATCCTCCGTATTTTGTACGGTGGTGCTTAAAACCTCCCTCATGCCTGCCATCATAAGCCTTGCATTGGCATCCTGTATCTCCTCGGGAAGGTCTAACTGTCTGTCCTCCAGCAATATAAGCTTATCATTTATCTCGTCTATAAGCTGTCTGCTCTTTTCAACCTTCTTTGATGCGGCCGAATTTTCCTCCGCATCCATATTTTCAAGTATCTGCTTCATAAGCACCTTCTTAAGGTTATTTAGCTCCTCCCTGTCATTTTTTACCTTTCCCTGTCCTTTAAGGGCAGTTGTAAGCTCCTTTTCAAGCTTTTGAATTTCCTTTGGCTTTCCCTCCCAGAACATGTCGTGCCAGCCCTTATCCAGAATAAGAACAGGTATATTTATTAATCTCAGCTCGTTATATAAAGCTTCATAATCTATATCATCGTATGTTTTCCTTGCCATGATAATCCCTCCATAAAACTATTCTTCATCTCCGTTTACCAGCTTATATGATATTCTCATAAGGCTTTCCGAAAGGTGCACGCTTTCCACCACAACATCCTTAGGCACATTAAGGTCTGTGTGGGCAAAATTCCAAATTGCCTTAATTCCAAGCCTTACAAGCCTGTCAGCCACCATTACCGCCTCATCCTTAGGTATGGTAAGGGCTGCTATATCTATCCTGTTTTTCCCGGCAAAATCCTCTAATTCTCCTATATCCATAACTCTTTTGCCCTTAAGCTCCCTTTCAGAAGCTGCGGGATTTTTATCAAAAATACCTGTTATAACAAATCCCCGTTTTTCAAAATTTGCATAATTTGCTATGGCGCGGCCAAGATTGCCTGCTCCTATAATAATAACATTATGCTTTTTATCAAGCCCCAGTATCTTTCCTATTTCCGTATAAAGATACTTTACATTATAGCCATACCCCTGCTGTCCAAAGCCTCCGAAATGATTAAGGTCCTGTCTTATCTGGGACGCTGTAACCTTCATTCTTTCACTAAGCTCTCCTGAGGATATCCGCTCCACGCCCTGCTCCAAAAGCTCGCCAAGATGCCTGTAATATCTTGGCAGTCTCTTGATTACTGCTGACGATATTTTTCCTTCAGCCACGACTTTTCCTCCTTATACCAAAATACCATTATTTATAAATTTAATTATAAATTTTTTACTGTCATTATTATAAACTTTCTAAAAGAGATTGTCAAACTTTTAACTCATGTGATAAACTAATAATATTCTATACAAAACTATATAGGAAAGGGACTATAAACATGATTTTATCAGTAAACAATCTTGAGAAAAGCTTTGATGACAATCTTATTTTCAAGAATTGCTCATTTAATATAGAAGAAAAAGAAAAGGCCGCCATAGTCGGCATAAACGGCGCGGGAAAATCAACACTCCTAAAGGTTATAGTAAGGGAGCTGTCCCCTGATAAAGGCGATATATTTACTGCAAAAGATAAAACACTTGGCTATCTTGCCCAGTATCAGGATATTTCAAGCGATAATACCATATACGAGGAAATGCTTGACGCCAAAAAAACACTTGTGGAAATGGAAAGTAAAATACGTTATATGGAGGAGCAGATGAAAATTCTTACAGGCGGCGAGCTTGAGGAGCTTCTCACTGCTTACACTAATCTCACCCACCGCTTTGAACTTTTAAACGGATATTCATATAAAAGTGAAATCTTTGGCGTACTAAAGGGACTTGGATTTGGCGAGGATATGTATGACAAGCATATTTCAAAGCTTTCAGGCGGTCAGAAAACACGTGTTGCCTTGGGAAAAATGCTTTTATCAAATCCCGACATTATACTTCTTGACGAGCCGACAAATCATCTTGACATTGCTTCTATTTCATGGCTGGAGGGCTATCTGTCATCATATAACGGCGCCGTTGTCATTGTAGCCCATGACAGGTTTTTTCTTGACCGTATAGTGACTAAGGTTATAGAGATTGACAGAACTAACGTGTCGGTATATATGGGCAATTATTCCGAATATGCAAAAAAGAAGGCTGCAAGTCGCGAGGCCATGATGAGGCAGTATCTTAACCAGCAGCGTGAAATTAAGCATCAGGAGGAGGTTATAGAAAAGCTTCGCTCCTTTAACAGGGAAAAATCAATTAAGCGTGCAGAAAGCAGGGAAAAGCTCTTAAATAAAATGGAAATATTAGAAAAGCCCGACGGTGACAATAAGACAATGCGTCTTACCCTTACTCCGGGGATAGTAAGCGGAAATGACGTGCTTACGGTTGACGGTCTTGCAAAAGCCTTCGGCAGTCTTACCCTGTTTAAAAATATTTCCTTTGAAATAAAGAGAAAGGAGCGTGTGGCTATTATCGGCGAAAACGGAAGCGGAAAAACCACCCTTCTTAAAATAATCAACGGATTGCTTGAGGCTGACAGGGGCAGCATTTCCCTTGGCGCAAAGGTCCATATCGGCTACTATGACCAGGAGCATCAGCTTTTAGATATGGAAAATACTGTTTTCGGGGAAATATCCGACGAATATCCTTACCTTACAAATACTGAAATACGAAATATGCTTGCCGCCTTTTTATTTACGGGAGATGATGTGTTTAAGCTTGTAAGCGATTTAAGCGGAGGTGAAAGAGGACGTCTCTCCCTTGCAAAGCTTATGCTTTCTGAGGCAAATTTTCTTATACTTGACGAGCCTACAAACCACCTGGACATGGATTCAAAGGAAATACTTGAAAACGCATTAAACAGCTATGAGGGTACAGTGCTTTTTGTATCCCATGACAGATATTTTATAAATACTACAGCCACCAGAATACTTGACCTTGAAAACGGTCTTTTAGTTAATTATGCAGGAAATTATGATTATTATCTTGAAAAGCATGACCTTATATCAAATCTTGCCTTAAAAAACAGTTGTAACGACGCGGTAGTTAAGCAGACTGCTGCTCAGGAATACGGCGGCAGCGACGGCAAGGCCGACTGGCAGAACATGAAGGCTAAGCAGGCTTTGGAGCGGAAACGTCATAATGATTTAAAGAAAACCGAGGAGGAAATTGAGACTATAGAGGAACGCCTTACTTTTCTTGATAATGAGATGACTAAGGAGGAGATTTATACCTCCGTCTCAAAATGCATGGAAATAAGCAGGGAGCAGGACTCCCTTAAGGAACGCCTTAATATGCTTTATGAAAGCTGGGAGGACTTAGCCTCACATATGTCATAAGTAAAAACAGCATTTCTTTTTTAAATAAGTATTACGGAAACATTAACTTTTTACCATTGTTGTATTTGTGCAAAAGTGCTATAATTTTACACAGTTTTTTTTATTGCATGTGCAATTTTACCAAACTATAAAAATCATCAAAAATGCACATTCAAGCTTATGTATAGATTAGAGGAATTTCCTGCTTATAAAAAGGAGAAAGCTATGAACACAAAAAATTATACTTATAAAAAATGGCTATATGGTGCAGTTTTTTGTATTTTCTTAGCCGTTTTTTTATTGACCGGCTCTTTTACCTTCCTTAAGGATGCCCACAATGTAAACACAAACATTTCCTTTAAGGGTGAGGCATATTTAAGCTTTAATACAAATTACGTTCAGCCGGACAAGCCTCTTACGGTATATTTAAACAACGCGTCTTCTAAGGACGCCGTATATGAATGGACAGTCGGAGGAACGCCTTTAAGCAATACTACTAACACCTACACTCCCTCCTCTGATGATTTGGAAAAATTTATTACCGTTACGGTAAACTATGATAAATCTAAAACTGTTTCAGCCACCCTGTACTGCAGCAAGCTTCCAGTTATATATATAAACACAGACGATATGGTGGGAGACGTATATGTGCCGGGTACTATGGCAATGCAGGGCAGCCCTGAGTATACAAGCGAAACTACAGATTTTTATTTTGGGGACGTCTATCTTAAGCTTCGGGGAAATTCCACAAAATACCGTGAAAAATCCCCATATAAAATAAAGCTTGGAACAGCTTTTGATTTATTTAACATGGGTAAAAGCAAGCACTGGGTTTTGCTTGCAAACGATATTGACCATACCTTTATACGTAATAAGCTTACATATGATTTTTCAAAAGCTATCGGCGCAAGCTATGCCGCCGAATCACTCAATGTTGTTCTTATAATGAATAATCAATACAAAGGCGTGTATCAGCTATGCGAGCAGTTAAGAGTTGATGATGAACGCGTAGATATCTTTGACTGGGAGGAGCTTGCAAAGGACGCCGCTTCCATGATTACTGCCGTCAAAACGGAAACCGAAGGCTTAAAGGGAGATAATGCCAAAATCTTCAAGGCTGATTTAGAGCGGGCCCTTCGCATGGATTTTTCCTGGGCGTCATCTCCTTATACCTATACATTTATGGGCGAAACATATACCATAAGCGACTATGTTGATATTCCCGATACAACCGGAGGATTTCTTCTGGAAATGGATTTCTATAACCTGACTAATTTTAACGGCATAAAAACAAACTTTGAACAGCCCTTTTACTTTAATACGCCTGAATACGGATATTCAAACAAGGATATGAAGCTTAACGCTTACAAATGTCTTCAGACCTTTGAATACGCCCTCCACAGCAGGGACCATATATTTCATAACGGCGGCATGAAAGAAAAGGGCAGCGGCTACTACTATGATTATAATAACGGCTGGATAGGAGGTATAACCGAAACAATATACAATGATGCCCCAAATGACGGAAAGCATTATTCCCAACTGTTTGATATGAATTCACTTTTAGTAAATTTCTTTGTGTGCGAGTTTTCCATGAACTGGGATTCCATGAAAAACAGCGTATTTGTCACAAAGGATATTACGGGACCTGCCATGCTTAGTCCTGTTTGGGATTTTGACTGGGCTTACGGCAACGACAATATGTACCGCATTAACACAAATTATCCTACAGGCTGGCATACTACAAACAACTATTTTACAAACGAGCAGTATTACCAGTCTGTTCAATGGAACAGATATCTCATAAGGGACCCTTACTTTTTAAAGCTTGCCTATGACAAATATAAGGAAATCCGTCCTACGGTAATTGAAGATATTATTAAGGACGGAGGACTTTTAGACCAGTACTATAATGAGCTTTATGAGGCCGGTAAGGCTAACGACGCTAAATGGAGCTACTCCTACATGGCCTATGGAGGAAAGGACTTTGAAGGCTCCATGGACGCCCTTAAGGAATTTATTACAACAAGAGTTTCATGGATGGATAAGCAGTTTGAGAGCTTTGAAACCTTTGTTGCCTCTCTTGGCTATTATACTCCTTCCGAAAAGATAAGCGTTAATTCCATTACATATAATGACGACGGCACAGTTACCATAGAGGGCAAAACCACAGACATGACCTGTCATGATTTAGGATTCCAGATAAACGGCACCACCCTTATTTCATCTTACTCCGGCACCGACGGCATAGGGCGGGTTAAGATAGATGCCGGCATTTTAGAGGATGAGGCTGAAAACATTATAGAGATACATGGAATTGACAGTGATGGGAATTATATTGAAAATCTAAGCAGCTATAAAATATTTTAGGAGGGATGCATAATATGAAAAAAATAGTGATTTTATCTGTTATAGCCTTAACTTCCGGAATTATATCATTATTTTCACTTCAGGCTGCATATGGCGCCACTCCTATTGCCTCCTACGGCTTTGACGGTAATTACGGCGACGGCTGCGCCATTGAGCGGGAAATGTACTACAGTGACGAGGGACTTGCAGAAAGCGACGGGGCGTCGTTTACATATGTTGAAGGCAAAAAGGGACAATGTATCCTTTTAAACGGCTCGGAAGCCCTAAGGTTAAATGTTAATATGAATACAGAAAGCTACACCATATCCTACTGGATGAAGCCAGACAATATAACCGACTGCACACCTTCACTTATGATTACACCAAAAAGCTTTTCTGATGAAAAATTTATAAATGTTACCTTAGCTGTAGATAACCTTTCTCCTAATATATGGACGCATATGACAGAGCCTTATGACGAGCGTAACAGCACAGGCATACCGGGACTTTTGTCTGCCGGTGAATGGCTCCATATAACTATGGTTGTGGATGAAAATATGCCGCCCGAGCTCTTAAATGAATATGGAATAGCGACAAATGAATATACAAGCGGTGTCTGCCTGTACGCAAACGGTTATCTTGTAGATGTGGGAAGAGTTCCGAAAAATATCTGTACGGATACCACGACATACTGGTTTGGCGTAAATATATGGGATGATTTATATACAGGCTATGTTGATGAATTATACTTCTTTGATAAGGCTCTTAATGAGAAGGAAGTCCGCGAAATTTTTATTGAAGCCGGAGGAAATCCTGACGAGGAAAAGCCCAGCGGCAATACAAGACCAAACAAGGGCGACGGCAGCTTCCGTCCCAACGGCGGCAGCTTTGGAGACGACTATATTGAGATGGAGCAGGGAACAATAAGCGGCTCTTATAATCACCTTAATATGGAAAATGCCGCTCCTATCACAACTCAGGGTGTTGAAAGCACAACAGACGCATACTCGGAAATAGCGCTTATGGCAGGCTTAGGTCTTCTTCTCCTTGCTTCAGGCCTGCTGTTGCAATATATAAAGCAAAAAAATAACAGCTATTGCTAGAAAGGAGGTTTCTTATGATATGATTAATAAAATCAGGAAAAATCATCCAAAGGGAGTAAGACATGAAATAAAAATACTTCTTTCCTATGGTGAATATTTAAGCTTTTCCTCAAAGCTTAAGGCTGTTGTTTCCCCTGACAGGTATTCTATGGATAACGGAGATTATTTTATACGCAGCCTTTACCTTGACGATATTTATAACACTGCTTACACCACAAAGATTGCGGGAACAGATAACAGAAAAAAATACCGCATCCGCTGCTATAACGTTTCAAAGGATGTTATTAAATTTGAATGTAAAAACAAATACAAGGACCGTATACATAAAATCTCATTTCCCATTACATATGAACAATATATTATGTTTATGGAGGAAAAATATGATTTTCTTACCGGCATAGAGCATCCCCTTGCAAGAGAGGTTTACGGTCTTATAAAAAAATCGGGTCTGTCCCCTTCCGTTGTTGTAGACTATGACAGGGAGGCTTATGTTCATCCTCTCTCAAATACACGGCTCACATTTGATAAAAACTTACGCAGCGTTATAAACTCATACGACATATTTAATGATAATATCCGCTCTCTTCCCGTATTCGACAACGGAAGCGTAATATTTGAAATTAAATACGACGAGTTCATTCCGGCGCATATAGTTGATATGATTGCTTCCTTAAGGGGAACAAAAATGTCTCTTTCAAAATTCTGTATGTGCAAAGATAAATTATTGGAGGTTAAAAAAATATGACATTTAGTGAAATTATATCAGAAAGCTTAAAGCAGGGTGATTCCGTTAAAAATCTGTCGGCGCCGTATATTATTATTTCAGTATCGGTAGCCCTTTTATGCTCCCTTGTTATTTATTTCGTTTACAAGAAATTTTACAGGGGCGCCGTATACAGCGAAAGCTTTAATATTTTAAATGTAATGCTTTGCCTTATCACATCCTTTGTTATTACTACCATCAGTTCAAACCTTGTACTGTCCCTTGGTATGGTGGGTGCTCTCTCTATTGTACGTTTCCGCTCGGCAGTAAAGGACCCTCTTGACATAGGCTTTCTTTTCTGGTCTATTGCGGCAGGTATTACAACAGGCGCGGGACTGTTTCCCTTTGCCATTATATCTACTATTATTATTGCCGCCGTTTACATTATTTTTTCCGTTATTACTACCGGAAGAAAAACATATCTCCTTGTAATAAAATATTATGAGGCTGCTGATGAAAGCATTAGAAATGAGCTTAGAAATATTCCAAATACCCTTAAGAGCAAAAATCTGTATAAAGGACAATCCGAGCTTACGCTTCAGGTGAAGGTTAAAGGAAATGACACGTCCTTCGTATCAAAAATATCAGACATTGAGGGCGTAGATTCCGCCATGCTTATAGAATATACAGGCGACGCTCTCTAAAAAAAGTGCTCAAAGCTTTAGTTTTGTTGGCTGCGGCACTTATAAATTCGGCTCTGCCGAATTTTTATTGGTTAGACACTATGTTTCCGCTTTAGTAATTTCCTACATAAAAAAGTGCCCGAAACTTTTGTTTTGTTGGCAGCGGCGCTTATAAATCCGGCTCTTCAGATTACTTGTATAATGCAAAAATCCATATAATATACAGAAAGTATTATAAATACAGTCTGTATATTATATGGATTTTTTACAGGCAATATTTAATTTTTCCTTACCTTCAGCAGACCAAGCCTTTCCATATTATTCATTGAGTTTATAATATGCTCCTCCGCAAGGGACATGGCCTTTTCTATATCCTTGTTCTTTATGGCGTCCACTATCTTTTTATGCTCCTCCACCGCGTGGCCTGCCCTTTCCTTTCCTGACAATGTTGTGTGGCGTATTCTTTCAAGATAATGATGAAAATCTATAAGCGTGTGGCTTAGCATCTTGCTTTCAGCCGCCTCATATAAAAATGAATGAAACTTATTATCAAGCTCCAGTATGTTTTCATACTTTTCCTTTTCATAGTAAAATGCTGAAAGCTCCATTATCTCCTCAAGCCTTGCCATTTTTTCATCGGTCAGGTTTTCAATAACCATCTTTACGCAAAGTCTCTCCAGTGACGCCCTCATCAGATAAATATCCTTAACATCCTTTATGCTTATTCCCCTTACATATGTGGCTTTATTTGGTATGCTTTCCACAAGGCCTTCAAATTCAAGCTGGCGTATTGCCTCCCTTACCGGCGTTCTGCTTACATTAAGCTCCTTTGCTATTGTCATTTCCTTTAGCTCATCATTATCATTATATTTTCCGCTTAAAATATCCTCCCTAAGCCTGTTGAAAACAATACCTGTCAGAGAATGTTTATTTTCCATTTCCATACCTTCTCTTTCATTTTTATTTTATCCTAAAGCTATACCAAGGTCTCTTTCCGACTCTTCTATAACACTCTTAAGCTCATCTTCCGTGATAACGGTAACACGGCCCGACTCATATTCCTTATCTACCCATTCCTTTACCCTTACAACAACAGGATGCTGCTTATCTACCTTTTTATCCTCATTAAGCTTAAAATATGTGTTAATCCAATGGGCAATGCCTGCAAGGCCCGACGTATTTGAAACAGCCACAAGCACCGGTCTTTTCAGTATCTTTTCAGTATCAAATATATTATATATTTCCTCATTTTTCAACAGCCCATCAGCATGTATTCCTGCTCTTGTAACATTGAAATTTGCGCCTACAAACGGAGTTCGGGAAGGTACCCTGTAGCCTATTTCCTTCTCGTAATACTCAGCCAGCTCGGTAATAACAGACGGCTCCATGCCGTCAAATGTACCCCTGAGCTGGGCATATTCAAAAATCATTGCCTCAAGAGGAGTATTGCCTGTTCTCTCTCCTATTCCAAACAATGAACAGTTTACGCCGCACGCCCCATAAAGCCACGCTGTTGTAGAATTTGTCACTGCCTTATAAAAATCATTGTGACCGTGCCACTCTATATTTTCACTTGGAACACCTGCATGTGTCTTAAGTCCGTATATAATACCCTGAACAGAACGTGGAATAACTGCTCCAGAAAAATTAACGCCGTATCCCATTGTGTCGCATGCCCTAATCTTTACAGGTATCTTATACTGCTCCTGAAGCTTCATCAGCTCAAGACAGAAAGGAATTACAAATCCGTATATATCTGCTCTTGTTATATCCTCCAAATGACATCTTGGACTTATTCCAGTCTCAAGACATTCCTTTACAACGCTTAAATAATGCTCCATACATTCTTTTCTTGTCATTTTAAGCTTATAAAAAATATGATAATCAGAACAGCTTACAAGAATACCCGTTTCCTTCATGCCTATTTCCTTTACAAGCTCAAAATCCTTCCTGCTTGCGCGTATCCAGCTTGTCACCTCAGGGAATTCATATCCTCTTTCCATGCATTTGTAAACTGCATCCCTGTCTTTTTTGCTGTAGAGGAAAAACTCACACTGGCGTATCTTTCCGTTTACACCTCCTAATCTATGAAAATAATCATATATGGTAACTATCTGCTCCGTAGAATATGGAGCTCTTGACTGCTGTCCATCCCTGAATGTAGTATCTGTAATCCATATGTCATTTGGCATATCATGGGGTACAATACGGTCATTAAAGGCTATTTTAGGCACCTCGTCATATGGGAACATATTTCTGAAGACATTCGGCTCCTCTACCTCTACCAGCTTATAAAAATGCTCCTCAAGCTCCAGCAAATTCTTGTGATTATTATATCTAACCTGTCTTTCCTCCATCTTCTCATTCCTCCTGCTGTTTTCATGTGGTGTGATTTGCACACATTGTATACAATTATACAAGTATGTACTTTTAAAGTCAATAGCTTATTTTGTATATAAAAATAAAATCCAAACAATAATTTATATTCTTGAAAAACTGACTGAAATAGCTTATACTTATTCTATTATAAAAGCTTAGCCGAATTTATGGCTGTATTAAAGGAGTTTCTTATAGTATAAAAATTTTTTTGAAAGGAATTAAAATATATGGCAAACAACAAGATAGTCGTTGCTCTCGGGCGTAATGCTTTCGGCACTACCCTTCCGCAGCAGCAGAAAAAAATTAAAATTGCAGCAGGCGCCATTGGAGATTTAGTTGAAGCAAAGTATGAAATTGTTATTACTCACAGCAATGGTCCGCAGATTGGTATGATTCAGACAGCCATGACAGAGTTTTCAAGACTTGACCCTAACTATACGGTAGCTCCTATGTCCGTATGCGGCGCCATGAGCCAGGGCTATATAGGCTATGACCTGCAAAACGCCGTAAGAAGCGAGCTGTTAAGCAGAGGTATATATAAGCCTGTCTCTACAGTTATAACACAGGTTCGTGTCGACCCCTTTGACCCGGCATTCCACAATCCGTCAAAAATTATCGGACGGTATATGACTAAAGAGGAAGCTGATATGGAGGAGAAAAAGGGAAATTATGTAGTGTACGAGGAAGGACGGGGCTACAGGCGTATAATAGCCTCTCCCCAGCCTATAGATATATATGAGATAGACGCCATAAGAGCGCTTGTAGATGCAGGTCAGATAGTTATTGCCGCAGGCGGCGGTGGTATTCCTGTACTTGACCAGAGAACAGAGCTTAAGGGCGCCAGCGCCATAATTGAAAAGGATTATACAGCTGCAAAGCTTGCCGATATGCTGGATGCCTCAACTCTTCTTATTCTTACGGCAGGAGACAACATAATATTAAATAAAGACACTGATAAGCAACAGGTTCTCGGCTCCCTTTCCGTAGCTGAGGCTGCTAAGCTTGTAGAGGATAACCTCCTTGACCCGCTTACTACCCTTCCAAAAATAAAGGCCTCCCTTAACTTTGTGGAAGCAGGTAAGGACAGGAGAGCAATTATTACAGAGCTTACTAAGGCTAAGGCCGGCGTATTCGGAAAGACAGGTACGATTATTTCTTAAAAAAAGTCTCGGTTTTATCCGAGACTTTTTTATATAATAGGAAACTTCGTCATGCAAGCTTCGTCATGCAAGCCACAAGTTTGGCAGAGCCAAACTTGCAAGTGTCGTCTAAAGCCGACACTTTTTTATCTCCTCCGCCTTGTTTTTATTATGTCTATTTCCTTTTCCTCTGTCCTGCCTTTAGTTTTTGTTCTGCTTTTCCTTCTTCTTTTCTTATTCCTTTGGACACTTATAATAAAATAATAAATCACTGCCACTAAAACAACTACAAGCAAAACCTTTACTCCTACAGGAAATGAGCTTCCTCCCCCGTTATCCTTTTCCTCCGCTTTTTTTGTTGTCTCAGCCTTTATATTATCCTTTGAATTGTTTGATACCTGAAACTGGGCATCGCTTTCGCTTTCCTTTTCCTTTAAAGCTGTATACGCATTATCAAGCTTTTCAATATATTGAGCGTTAAGCTTTTCGTGAAGATAGTCGCATATAAGCTTTGTATCCGTATATGCTCCTACGGAATTTGTATCCTTCATAATAACAATCATAACAGTTCTGTTATTTATATTATGGAACGTAACAAGAGTTCCTCCCGCCTGGTCGGTAAAGCCTGTCTTTCCTCCCAGACAATCCCCGTCATAGTAGGCAGTGCCCTGCTGTATCATTCTGTTTGAGTTAAGCCAGTATCTTGTCTCATTACACATGGCCGTGGGCGGTATTTCTGCCCTTACTGTAGAAATAAGGGTTCTGAACTGTTCAAGATTCATATACGCGTTTCTTGCAATAACCGCCATATCATATGGACATGTATAATGGTTTTCATCATGAAGACCATGAGCATTTGTAAAATTCGTATTTATACAGCCTAATGCCTTTGCCTTTTCCGTCATCATCCAGGCAAAGGAATCCATTGTTCCCGCCACTGTTTCTGCCAGACCATTTGCTATGTCGTTTCCCGATATAAGCATAAGACCGTAAAGACACTGCTCCACCGTTATCTGCTCTCCCTCATTTAAATATCCTGCGCTGCTGCCCGGCTCTATAGAAAACACTGCATCATGGGAAAATGTTACAATATCCTCATATTTTAAATTTTCTAAGGAAAGCGTTGCCGTCATTATTTTTGTAATGCTTGCAGGATAGTACTTTGTATATATATTTTTTTCATACAGGGTATATCCTGTGTTTACATCTACCACAATGGCGCCCTCTGCTACAATTTCCGGCATGCCTTCTACTATAAGGGCTTCGCTTTCATTGCCATCCTTATTTACCTTTATGCTTTCTTCACCATATGATACAGATGCTATTCCCAATATAATTATACCGGCTGTCACAAACGATATTATATTCCTTATTCCTCTTTTCATTATTTATTTACTTCCCTCACAAATTCTCTTGCCTTATCCTCCACCAGCTTATAATCGCCGTTCTTTGCGCCTCTTGTAAGGCTGCTTCCTGTTCCTACTGCTACAGCTCCCGCCTTAAGCCATTCGCATACATTATCAGTATCCACCCCTCCTGTGGGCATAAAGGACGCCTGCGGCAAAGGTCCTGTAAATGCGCTGATAATAGAAGACGAATATGCATTGCCCGGAAATATCTTTAATATATCCGCTCCAAGCTCTAATGCCTCCACAGCCTCCTTTACCGTCATAATGCCCGGTATCACTGCTATCTTATATCTGTTGCACAGTCTGATTGTTTCTTCGCTAAGCATAGGACTTACTACAAATTCTCCCCCTGCCAGTATAACCATGCGCGCCGTCTGGGAATCAAGAACAGTTCCTGCGCCTATAACTACGTCGGTATCCTTATATTTTTCACTTAATTCCCTTATAATATCAAGGGCCCCAGGCACTGTCATAGTAACCTCTATCAGCTTTATTCCTCCCTTTGTTACTGCGTCTGCTATATCTAAGCCCTGCTCCTTACTCTCCGCCCTTACAACTGCTACAAGCTTTTCCATTTTTATCTTTTTTATTACGTCAGCTCTGTCCACCTTTATTCCTCCGTTTCTATAAATCCTATTATCTTAATAATTTTTCCCTTTTTCTCACATATTGGGAACAATTTAAAGCAGCATTTTACAGGATTATTATCCTTATCGCATACTCTTGCGGTAAACTCTGTCCCTATATTATTGTCTATCAGTTCTTTATAATTATTAATAAATATTTCCCTGTCCTCCGGATAAAAATAATTTATCACCTTTTCCTTTATATCGCTTTTTGGAAGGGTATATCCGAACAGCTTTTCCCATTTTTCATTGCAATACATTGTATCCTTGACTATACTATAATCCACCATAATAATATCAGCATACTTTGAAGCTATATAATATCTTTCCAGATTCATTTTCTCCCTGTTTTTTCTGCTGATAATAGTATAAACAAAATATACTATCAGCACCAGAAGAATAAATCCAAGCTCTACGCCAAGTATGACCACATCAGTCTCCATATCTGACACGCTTGCCTCCACGGAAGCTGACAAAATAATGCTTACAACATACCAACCGTTTATATTAAGCTTTTCATATCCTATATATCTGCTTTTGCCCTCAATCTGACTGCTTATTATTCCTGCATTTCTTGAACGCATTCCGCTTATAAGGCTGTCGGAATATTCCTTTCCCGGAAGCAGCTCGTTTATCCTGCTTACTGATGATAAATTTTTTGTCTTTGATATAAGGGTTCCGTCTTTTTTTACAACAAAGCACTTTCCGTTCTGCTCTAAAGAGGGAATACCTATTGTGCGATAGAAGGTATCAGAATTCATTTTTGCAACCAATACTGCTTTTATTTCTCCGCTGTCTGAATAAACCGGCGTAGCCAGTACTATATCCGTAACGTTTCCTTCTTTCGTTTCCTCCGCTATTACATTTTTACCCTTAAGGGCATTTTTGTAATATTCCTTATCCCTAAATGTATCGTCACCCTCCTGCACCAGCTCAAAAAGGCTCAGACCGGAGCTTTCCTTCTGATTTTCAAGCATTTTCTGTAATATATCGTTTCCGTCTTCATGGCTGTCAAGAGTCGTAATAAACTGTGAAATCATTTTCATGGTATTTATCTGCTCGTCAAGCTTAATATTAATACACTCTGCCGCCTCATTTAATATGTTGTTCACATGAGCCTGCGTCTGTATTGACAGGCTATACCTTACGTTATTTACGTATGCGGCAAATGCCCCGATATTTACCACAATCACTATCAATATAAGTACAATCGTAATATAGTTATCCTTAAATCTTTTCATTGCCGCTTCCTTTCCCTTATGTTGTCTGAAAAAAAATCACTCCGCCTCCTGCAATATAATCTCCGTCATATAAAACAAGGGACTGACCCGGCGTAACTGCCCTAACCGGCTCCAAAAATATACATTCTATGGTATCATCATTAATATACCGTACCTTACATTTTGTTCCTTTATGATTGTACCGTATTTTTCCCATATATATTTTGTCCTCGCAAAAGCGCTCCTCGCTCATATGATTAAGCCTGGCTGCCGTAAGCCTGTCCGTATATACGTCACCGTCTTTCCCTATAACTACACGGTTTGTCCCAGACTCTATGGCTGTAACAAACACAGGATATCCCATAGCCAGATTTAAACCCTTTCTCTGACCTACTGTATAATGAATAATTCCCTTATGCCTGCCTATAACATTACCGCTTGTATCGACAAAATCTCCCTCCGGCACAGGCCTGTCAATGCTTTTTTCAATAAATCCGGCGTAATCCTTATCAGGCACAAAGCATATCTCCATACTGTCAGGCTTTGACGCTACATTTAAGCCTATTTTTTCTGCAATACCTCTTATCTCCTCCTTTGTATATTCACCTACTGGCATAATAGTATGCTTTAGCTGCTCCTGGGTAAGGCTGTACAGCGCATACGTCTGGTCCTTTTTATCTGTTACAGACCTTTTTACTGCATATCTGCCATTTTGAAGCCTTTCTATTCTGCTGTAATGCCCCGTGGCAATATAGTCTGCTCCTATATCAAGGCTTCTTTTAAGCATTGCCTCCCACTTTACCTTACGGTTGCAAACTATGCATGGATTAGGAGTTCTTCCTGCCATATATTCATTTATAAAATCATCTATAACATGTTTCTTAAAAACATCCTTAAAATTCATTACGTAGTATGGTATACCAAGCTTTACTGCCACCCTTCCTGCATCCTCCACTGCTGATAAACCGCAGCAGCCTCCTTCTGTTTCAGGCAGACAGCTATCCTTCCGCTGCCATATCTCCATAGTTACTCCTATAACGTCATAGCCCTGCTGCTGCAAAAGATACGCTGCAACGGAGGAGTCTACTCCGCCGGACATGCCTACTACCACCTTTTTATTGTCCATTTATAATTATGCCTTTCAACATATGTTCATATTATATTTAGTAAAAATTTTCAATATTTATTTTACCAAAAAGAAATATATAATTCAACATTAAATACCTTATTTCTACTTCTTTATGTCATATCCCTGTTTTTTATATTTTAAAAGCAAAATACAAAAGGGTCATACCCTGAAAAAGGCTGCCCTTCAGCCTTTTTCTCAGACAAATGACCTTAACAAAACATAATTTGCAGTTTTTATATAATTTCTTAATATGCAATATTTTATGCCTTTTCCCTCAGTTTTTTTATTTCTTCCTTAAGCACGTTTATGGTATAATCTATTTCCTCCTTTGTATTGTCCTCTGATAATGTAATTCTTATTGAATTTCCTGCCTCCGCCTCACTTAAGCCGGCAGCTAACAGAACGTGTGAGGGATTTGTGTTGTTCTGGGTGCATGCTGAGCCTGTGGATACGCATATTCCTTTTAAGTCAAGCATAACCATAAGCACGGCTCCGTCTACACCTTTTATGCTTATATTAATGTTATTAGGCAGACGGTAGACAGGATGTCCGTTAAGCCTTATTCCTCCTATTTCTCTCATTACCCTGTTAATAAAGTAATCCCTTAAGCCTGTGACATACTTTACGTTTCTTCTCATATTCTCATGGGCCTTTGTGGCGGCCGCTACCATCCCTGCTACTCCCGGCACGTTTCCTGTTCCTGCCCTGAGACCTTTTTCCTGTGAGCCGCCGTCCATAAAGGGATGTATCTTTATTCCGTCTCTTACATACATAAAGCCTACTCCCTTTGGTCCGTGAAATTTATGGCTGCTGGCGCTTAATATGTCTATGTTCATATGCTTTACATCTATTGGAATATGACAAAATGACTGCACCGCATCGGTGTGGAACAGCACGCCGGACTTTCTTGCTATCTCTCCAATCTTTGCTATCGGCTCTATAGTTCCTATCTCATTATTTGCATGCATAACGGATATAAGCACAGTCTCATTGCTTATAGCGTTTATAAGCTCATTAAGCCGTATTCTGCCGTTTCTGTCCACTCCAAGATACGTTACCCTGAAGCCCTCCCTCTCCATAGCCTGACAGCTATGAAGTATTGCATGATGCTCTATTCCCGTGGTAATAATATGTCTTCCCCTTCCCTTAAAGGTTTTGGGTATCTGCTTTATGGCAAAATTATCGCTCTCCGTACCTCCCGACGTATAATATATTTCCTCCGGACTGCAGTTTATTATTCTGGAAAGCTTTTTTCTGCCCTCATCCATTATCTCCTTTCCCATATTTCCAAATTCATATGCGCTTGAGGGATTTCCGTATTTTTCATTCATATATGGCGTCATTGCTTTTATTGCCTCATCACATGTCTTTGTGGTTGCGGCATTGTCAAGATATATCATTTTTCCATTTAACCTCCTTTAAGCTCTCTGTAATACCGTGTATTTTTTTCAAATAACACGAATATACATATATAAATAATAATCAGGTGACACTTTTGAAAAATCAAATTATAAAAGGTACTTTTATATTGTCAGCCGCAGGTATAATTACCCGTATTATCGGCTTTTATTATAGAATATTCCTCTCAAGAACTATTGGTGCAACCGGCATGGGATTATATCAGATGATTTTTCCTGTGTTCGGATTGTGCCATTCCTTTGCCATTATGGGAATTCAAATGTCAATTTCCCGTTTTACCTCCATCAGATACAGCATGAATGACAGAGCCGGTATGTATACCGTACTGAAGGCAGGATTGTTTTTTTCCGTTATTCTTTCTGTTCTTTCAGCTTCACTTGTATATTTTTTCAGTGATTTTATTGCTATTCATTTACTTGATGAAATAAGATGCGGCGTTTTGCTTCGTGTAATAAGCTTTTCTATTCCTGCCTGCGCCGTTCACGCATGTATATGCGGATATTATCTTGGACAAAAAAAGGCTTCCGTATCTGCTTTTTCACAGATGATTGAGCCTATTGTCCGGGTAGGGGGCATATATATTATCGCTATGGTTCTGGCTTCAAAGGGGCAGGAGCCAAAGCCTGTAATCGCATGTATAGGAATGATAATGGGAGAGGTTGCCTCAACTCTTTTAAGCTTATGCTTTTTATGCACTGAAAGAGGATTTTTTTTCTCTAAGCTGACAAATGTTAAAAACACCGTAAGGGAAATGTTTAATATGACATACCCCCTTACTCTTAATAAGCTTGCCACAAGCTTTCTCATTGCGTTTGAAGCTGTAATAATACCCATATCCCTTAAAAAATCAGGACTTTCGGCAGACGCCGCCATCTCTTTGTACGGAACACTCACAGGCATGGCCATGCCATTTATTATGTTTCCTTCCACCATTACAGGCTCGGTTTCCTCTATGGTTATGCCCTCTGTGGCCGAATATCAGTCAAGAGGAGATTATGCCCATATAGGCTCTACTACCTCAACAATATTAAAATACTGCCTTTCCATAGGAATTTTTTGTACCGGATATTTTTATATATACGGTACGCGTCTTGGTGAAATATTTTTTCACAGCAGCGACGCAGGTCTTTTTATATCAATTCTTGCGTGGCTTTGTCCCTTTATGTACGTAAACGTCACGCTTACGGGAATATTAAACGGTATGGGCGAAACTAAAATTACATTTATCAACAGCATAATATCTACTGTTTTAAGACTTTGCTTTATTATCTTTATTGTTCCTCTCACAGGAATTAAGGGCTGCCTTATGGGTGTCCTTGCAGGACAGATGCTTTGCACCCTGCTTGATATTATTGCCGTCTATAAGCGCGTGCATTTTAAGTACGATACCTTTGCATATATTATAAAGCCTTTGTTTATGACGCTTTTATCTCTCGGAATTTCTCTGTCTTTTTTAAGGCTTTTCGATATGTATAATTTTAACGGCGCCTTGTCCGTTATTCTTGCAATGATATCAGGAGGCTCTGTTTTTCTTATATATGTACTTGCAGGCGCAAAAAAAGATATGTAATTCCTTGATTAAATATATTTCTCGTGATATTATATATCATATTGCTAATTTATAAGGAAAGCTGGTGTTTATATGCCTATCAGGGTTCAGGGAGATTTGCCTGCAAAGGCTGTTATAGAACATGAAAATATATTTATTATGGATGAAAAGCGCGCTGTCTCTCAGGATATTCGTCCTTTGCAGATAGCCATTCTTAATCTTATGCCGATAAAGCATGATACAGAAATTCAGCTTATGCGCGCTCTTTCAAACACCCCTCTCCAGGTGGATATAACCTTTGTCTGCATGGAGACTCACGTTTCAAAAAATACTCCTGCAAGCCATTTAAATAAATTTTACTCTAAATTTTCTGAGATTAGGGACAGACACTTTGACGGGCTTATTATTACCGGCGCCCCTGTTGAACAGATAGATTTTGAGGAGGTCAATTACTGGGAAGAGCTAAAGGAGCTTATGGACTGGTCAGATACGAATGTTTTTTCAACCTTACATATATGCTGGGGGGCCCAGGCAGGACTTTACTACAGATATGGCATAAATAAGCAAAGGCTTGACAAAAAGGTCTTTGGCATATTTGAGCATAGGGTAATTCACAGAAAAGTACCTCTTATGAGAGGCTTTGACGACGTTTTTCTGGCGCCTCATTCAAGGCATACCGCCGTGTCAAGGGATGAAATCGAAGCTTGTAAGGATTTAACCATATTGGCTGAATCTGATATGGCAGGCGTTTTTGCAGCCGTTGGCAAGGAAGGAAAGCACATATTTATTTTAGGACATCCCGAATATGACAGGGATACGCTTGATATTGAATATAAAAGAGACCTGGATAAGGGGCTTGACATTGATATTCCCTATAACTATTATCCGGACAACAATCCGGACAATCCTCCCCTGCTTACATGGCGCGCGCATTCTAACGCGATTTATACAAACTGGCTTAATTACTACGTTTATCAGGGTACGCCGTATAATTTCACGGGAACATGCTAAAACCTTCTGTTTTAGCATGCTCTGACAAGCCTTTCATGCATAAATATATTATCTTTATATGCATTTTTTATATGCCTTAAATGATTTATCCGTTATATTTCACAGTTATTCTGCATATTATTATCTATATTTATTTTGGAGCGTGTAAATAATAATGAATGTAAATAATAAGTCTGATTTAATTACAGCAATCTTAATTCCATTGGCAGCAGGCGCCATCTCCTCCATGTTAAGCGGAGCTGCCGCATCTTATTCTTCATTTAATAAGCCGTCCTTCAGTCCTCCGTCATATATATTTCCTATTGTATGGACAATACTTTATATTTTAATGGGAATATCCTCATACATAATTTATTCTTCCAATGATTTGGGAAAAAGAAAGGCTTTAGCTGCTTACGCCCTGCAGCTAGCCTTTAACTTCTTCTGGAGCATATTGTTTTTTGGCTTTTCACAATACCTGTTTGCCTTTATATGGCTGATAGGATTGATAATCCTTATTATAATAATGATTTATCAATTTTATAAAATAAGCCCTGCGGCTGCATATCTTCAAATCCCGTACCTTATATGGTGCCTGTTTGCAGCTTATCTGAATTATACAATATATACGTTAAACTAAATAAAAAAAGATATATTTACAGACGACAGCCTGCTTCCCTCAATATGCAGGCTGCTTTACTGTTTTTAAGAAAAAATTATTTTCTGACAATATACCTCCACAAAATATCACGGTACTTTGGCGTGGCATAATCTATTCCTACACGCTTGTCACGGACATATTTGCACTTATACCCGTCATCCTCTATCCATAACTCATCTGAAACCGTCATATCCACTCCGTTTAAGGCTTTATCTATTTTCATTGCCTTAGTAAGCTTTCCAGGGCCGTCAAAGCCCTCTACGCCCCTTATAAGCACAGCCTCCGGGTGTCCTTCTACGCCAGAAACCACATTAAAAAGGCTGTGTATTCCATAGCACAGATATACGTATGAGGTTCCTCCCCTTTCATAAAGCACCTTTGTCCTATCAGTCTTTCCCTTATGGGCGTGACATGCAGTATCCTCCTCCCCGCAGTAGCATTCAGTTTCTGTTATTCTGTACTTTAAAATATTTCCGTCTGCTTTTCTGCATAAGAGCTTTCCAAGAAGATACGGCGCCAGCTTTTTTGCCGGCATGGACAGCGTCGTATAGTCAAGCCGTTCCCAAAGACTTACCTGTTCTTTGTAGTGATGGGGCTTAAACATTTTTTTATATATATAATCTAAATCGTCACGCTTAATTTGTGATAAGACAATACTGTCATCGTCTTGCTTTTGTATGATGCGTATATTAAGCGTAAGAATAGAATATTCTACGCCGAAAAGCCTTGAGCCAAGCCTTGTTTCAATACAGCCGCAGTCCTTATAAAAATTTATTCTTCTCATGCGGATATCTGCCTCTTTTGTATTAACTGCGCTTTCAACCGATTCACACTCTATAAAAATTCCTTCGGCATAAGGAAAATTCCTGTTAAAAAACTCTCTTACCATGGAAAAAAATACATGTCCGTAACCCTTTCCCCTGTTTTTTCCGGTAATGGCTAAATAATCAAGAAGTCCGTATTTATACCCCTCAGGCAGGATAAACACGGCATAGCCTAAAAGAGAAGCCTCTTTTTTGGCTTCAACGTCGTCATACATACCGACTGAAAAGCATATTCCCTTTTTTGCAGTATTTACTATGTGCGCCAAGGGCTTAAGCTCAGACTTTGGAAAGTCATTTATCATATGCATATTATATATTTCTGAAATTTCCTCTATGCTTAAAATTTTTAAATACATATATCCTCCGAAAACAAATTTTTTTAATATACAGCCCTTTCTTACTGCTCACCCACAAGCTCCATAAACATATCCTCCGATATTATATCTATTCCAAGCTCCTTTGCCTTTTTATTTTTTGAGGAATTTGACTGTGTATCATTGTTTATAAGGTAATTTGTCTTTGACGTAACGCTTCCTGTCACCTTTCCGCCTCTGGCCTCTATAAATGACTGGAGCTCCTTTCTGTTTGCAAATCTTTCCACGCTTCCCGTCACTACAAAAACCTTACCTGCTATGGGACTTTCCGTATTTGTCTCCTCAGCCTTTTCTATTTTAAGCTCCTTTAGCAGCTCGTCAAATTCTTTTCTGTTTTTTTCATTTTTAAAATACTCCACAAAGCTTTCAGCAATTACGCCGCCTATTCCGTCTATCTCTATAAGCGTATCTATAGCTGCGTTTACCGTCTTTTCCGGGTCATAGTCAAACTCTTTGCATATAACCTTTGCATTTGCAAGACCTATATTTAATATTCCAAGACTGTATATAAGCTTTGGCAGATTTACCGTTCTGGATTTTTCCACCGCCGCCAGAAGATTATCATAGGACTTTCTTCCAAAGCCGGACATATTTACAATCTCGTCCTCATGGTCGTCAAGATGAAAAATATCCCTATAGGAATGAATAAAGCCCTTGTCAATAAACTTCTCAAGCGTCTCCTCAGACAAGCCCTCTATATTTAACGCATCCCTGCTTACAAAATGGGTAAATTTCTTTACATGCTTTGCCACACAGTCAGGGTTTGTACAGTAAAGTGACTTTACCTCATTTACGCTTCTAATCTCCGCAGTCCCTCCGCATGCGGGACATTTGTCAGGTATGGTAAGCTTACCGCTTTTTGTATGATTTTCGCTTATCTGGGGGATAATCATATTTGCCTTATATACCTCAATCTCGTCGCCTATCCCAAGCTTAAGCCCCTCCATTATGCTTATATTGTGTATACTTGCCCTTGAAACAGTTGTTCCCTCCAGCTCCACGGGACTGAATATGGCTATAGGGTTTATAAGACCTGTTCTCGAAGGACTCCACTCTATATCGGTAAGAATTGTTTTCGCAGTCTCATCCTTCCACTTAAAGGCAATGCCGTTTCTTGGGAATTTTGAGGTTCTTCCAAGAGAACGTCCGTACTCTATATCATTGTACATAAGCACAAGCCCGTCGGACGGCACGTCAAAGCTATCTATTGCAGCCTTGAAGTATTCTACCGCCTCCCCTACGTTTTCTCCCGTTACCATTTTATGCTCTACTACGGAAAAGCCCTGCTCCTTGAGAAACTTAAACTGCTTATCTATATTTCCAAGATAGGCCTCGTCTCCTCCTGCCTTTACAAGGGTAAATGCAAAAAAATGTACGTTTCTCTCAGCAGTTACCTTATTGCTTAGCTGCCTTACGGAGCCGCTGCACAGATTTCTTGGATTTTTATACTTTAAGTCCTGCTGCTCTATGGTTTTATTTATCTCCTCAAAATCCGAATATTTAATAACAGCCTCTCCTCTTATAATAAGCTGCTCCTTATATGAGATATTAAGGGGTATATTTACAAATACCTTTGCATTATTTGTTATAAGCTCCCCTACCTCCCCGTTTCCTCTTGTCACCGCCTGCATGAGGACTCCGTTTTCATATGTTAAAACAACCGTAAGCCCATCAAGCTTCCATGACAATATTCCTTCCTTATCCTTTAAAAAGGCGGCAAGCTCCTCCACGGATTTTGTCTTGTCAAGGGACAGCATTGGAGCCTCATGCCTTACCTTTGGAAGGGAGCTTAATACCTCATAGCCAACGTTTACCGTAGGGCTGTTTGACAGCACCATGCCTGTTTCCCTTTCAAGGGCCAGAAGCTCGTCATAAAGCTCATCATATTCCTTATTGCTCATTATTTCTTCCGCTTCCTGATAATATGCTTTTCCCGCCTTATTTAAAAGCTCTGTAAGCTCCTTTATTCTGTCGGTTTTAGTTTTAATATCTCCCATTTTTAATCCTCATTTCCATACACTTTTTTTACATATTAATCCCCATGCCGCCTTGGCGGCTCAAATAGGAATGGTGAAACTTAATACTTCTTAGGTATACATTTCAGGTAATTTTCCTCATAAGCTCCTTATATTCGTCGTCTGTTACATTTCTGTATTGTCCAATCTTAAGGTCTCCAAGCTGTATATTCATTATGCGTACTCTTTTTAAAGCAACCACATTGCAGCCTAATTCCCTGCACATTCTGCGTATCTGCCTGTTTATTCCCTGTGTAAGTATTATGCCGAAAGTTCTTTTATTTATTTTATAAACCTTACATTTTCTTGTGACCTCATCAAGTATAACCTTTCCGTTCCTTGTATCTCTTAAATGTATTCCGTTGCTCATTTTGTATATAAAATCGTCTGTTATGTCCCTGTTTACCGTAACAATATATTCCTTTTCATGGCAGGCTGACGCTTTCATTATCTTATTTACTATATCTCCGTTATTTGTGAGAAGTATAAGCCCCTCGGAATTTTTGTCAAGTCTTCCCACAGGATATACTCTTTTTTCAAGGCCTACAAAGTCTACTATATTGTTCTTTACATCCTTTGCCGCAGTACATTCTATCCCAACAGGCTTATTTAAGGCAATAAGTATCATCTCATCCTTTTCTTCAAGCTTTTTTCCGTCTATGCATACAACGCTTAAGGGCAGGATTTTCATGCCTGTAACGGCTTTTCTGCCATCCACTGTCACCCTGCCTGCCTCTATCAGCCTGTCCGCCTCTCTCCTTGAGCATACGCCGTGCTCGCTTAGATACTTATTCAGCCGTACCTGCTGATTATTATTTTTCTCTGTATCTGTTGAAATATTATCCATATACTTAAGTTATTCTTTCTGTTTTTACTTTATAGGAAATTCCGTCATGCAAGCCACAAATTCGGCTAAGTCTGTTTTTTAGACTTTCTGAATTTGCAAGTCTCGGCTTCACAAAGAACTTAAGTTCTTTGAGTTAAAACTCTTGAGACTTTTTTATGCTGCTTAATTTTGCTTAGAGCATCAGAAGCCTTAAGCTGTGTTACTGAATAATTTTATCACAGCATCCGTTTTTTTTCCACTTTTATTGCCGTAATCTTCATCACATATATAGTCGCAGCAGATAATATAAACCCTTTCCTTACCCCCGCTGTGGTTAATATGTGTCTCGTCAATAATACTAATGCTTTTATTTACTCTTTCATAATCCATTGATTTTCCGTCTGTCACGGCAAACTCTATTTGTATTTTGCTTTTTTTGCCGGTTAAAAGTACTGTATTACCGTGAATTTCCGGCTTTATTCTTGAAATAAGCCGCTCGCTTATTTTATCCGCTCCCTCTATATGGTCACATATAAAAATATTTCCTTTATCCTTAAATACAATTTTTCTTTTTACTATATAGGATTTATCGGCAGCATACGCTCCTCCAAAGGAAATAATTACTTCCTTTTCATCACCGCAAAATTCATCGGCGCCATATATTTTTCCTGCTTTTTGATATAAACCGTCAATCACAGGAACATTATGTCCCTTAGAGCTGTTACATAATATATCATATCTTCCTTCACCAAAATAATTTTTTGTATACTCCCCTGAGCCTAAATCACAAAGAATTTCTTCTCCATCAAGTATTAATCCAAAGCTTCCTACATCATTATGATTATGACTTTCGTCATTATAACCACCCTTTATGTAAAAGCAGACATTCTCCTGCCTTTTTATATACCACTGGGTATCCTTAAAAATGGTAAAGCTTTCATCCTTACCGTCATCTGCTTTATTATCTCCCTCTTTCTTAAGCCTTTCCCCATATGCTTTTACCCATATATAATCATAAAAAGCTCCAAGCCATCTGTGGCATTCCTCCCCGCCAAGTATTTCCATAAGCTCTGTATCAAGCTTTAACAAATCGCCCTCTGCAAAATCCTCATTTATTCTTACGTCGTCATATATGCTTGAAAGCATACACGCCATACCCATTTTCATCTTGTTTTTCAGCAGACAGTCAGAGAAATTCACACTGTTTCCCTCTCCTAAATACACCCTCTGCAAAAACAGTGCAGTATTATGAAAATCACCTATTTTATCTATATTTTCCTGTCTGTTCTCATCCCGCAAAATCTCATAAAATTTTAAAAAATACTCCATTCCGTATTTGTAATAGCCTGCTCCCTCAGCGCAGGCTCCGTCTTTTCCCATTGAACTTAAGTAACAGACCATAGAATCTGTAACCCTGTTTATTATTTCATTGTACCCGTCATTGCTTATAATTTCCTGCGTACTTTTTTCTGTTGATTTAACTCCCTGCTTATCTGTTATTTTATTAAATATATTGTCATCTGCATTATTATATAAGCTGCTTTTTAATATATACTGCAGCTTTTTTACATAATATGCAGCTATGGCCACATTGCCGGAGCAGACGGCAGACCAGTTCATAGCTGCATTTTCCCACCAGTCGCATGGACGCTTTGACAAAAAAACATCAAATATACGCTTTTTCACCTCTGCTAAAAAACGTATGCATACGGATACATACCGTTTATTGACAGTCTCCTCATATATGTATTTATTCTCTGTCATAAGGTATATTATCTCTGAAATGGCGCCTGCCGTCTCTGCAGCAAACAAGTCTATGGAATGTTTTTTTCCTTCTATATGCTCTATTGTTCCGTGAGGAGGCAGTACCCACGTAGGCTCGCTTAAAATATCATCAATAATATCAAATATTCTGTCAGGTCTTCTGTCCTGAAAAATCACAGACATCATTCCAAAAACCGTAAGATATTCTCTTCTGCTAAAATATGTTTTTTCATACTCAAGCCTGTTCCCTGTTTTAAAATACAACAAATAAGCTTCCCTGTCTGTCTTTGGCATAGGAAGCCTTAAAAGCTCTTCTTCTCTTTTTTCTAAATATTCAATATATTTTTCCTCATAATAGGATGTATTCATATATTCTCCTGCTTCAGCCTTACACCTTTGAAGCCTCAAGACCTGCCACAGCGCCGTCTCCTGCTGCCGTTACAAGCTGTCTTACGCCCTTTGTCCTGCAGTCGCCTGCTGCAAATATACCGTCTGTTCCGGTCCTGCAATCCTCACCTGCCACAATATATCCCTTATCGTCCAGCTTAACAGCCTCCCTAAAGCTTTCGTTGTCGGGAACCTGTCCCACTGCCACAAATAATCCGTCTACACTAAGCTTTGTAAGCGTGTTATCATTTACATTTCTTACGTTTACGCCATTAAGCGTATTCTCTCCCAAAAGCTCCTCCACTGTGCTGTTTAAAACAAGCTCAACATTTTCCTTTGTCTTAAGCTTATCCACATCAGACTTATCCCCTCTGAACTCCTCTCTTCTATGAATAACATACACCTTACTGCAATAATTACTCAAAAACAAAGCATCCTCAAGGGCTGTATTTCCTCCCCCTACTACGGCTGCAGCCCTTCCCTTAAAGAAAGCTCCGTCACAGGTGGCGCAATACGACACGCCCTTGCCTGTTAGCTCCTTCTCCCTTTCAAGCCCCAGCATACGGTTTTTTGCTCCTGTGGCTATAACCACCGCCCTTGTCTCATATGTCTCCTTCTCGGTAACAACAGCTCTTAAGCCATTTTTTTCACTGCATGTTTTTATGCCGGTAACCTTTTCATTTCTATACTCCATACCTAAAGCCTTAGCCTGCTCATAAAGATTATTTGCAAATTCAAAGCCCGATATATTCTTATATCCCGGATAGTTTTCAACAGAAGGCGTATTAACAATCTGTCCGCCGTACATCTTTTCCTCAAGAACAAGCACACTCTTTCCTGCCCTGAGTCCGTATATGGCGCATGTAAGTCCTGCTGTTCCGGCTCCAATTACAATAATATCATTTATATCCTTCATACAAAACCATTCCTCCATAATTTATATAGATTGGTCTGCCCTCACACCAAAATACCACACTGGTATTGCGACAAATATCAGACTGTGTCCCGACAACAGCCTGTAGCTTGTCAGGGCGTAGCTTACATATTTTTCATAGGAAATTTCAGTCATAGTATCTCCCTTTACGGAATAATATATTCCCTCTATAGTCTGTAAATCGCCTGCTTCAGACAGCATGGCAAATCCGTATATAAAATTAAAGATAACATATGCAGCCACCACGCACATAATGGCAAACAAAGGCGTCTTAATGGATTCCCTTGAAAATATCCTTTTGCTTATGGCAGGCTTAAGCCTTAAAGCTGTGTAATAATCAAAAAAACATATTACAAATAACCCGATAACGGGCATCCATAAAACCCACGCCAGCACATACAGCATATTTGTAAAGTAGCCGCTTATATGTACAAGTACCGCCGCAATCAAAAGCGCTGCCGACATCCTGTACCACAGCTTATAATTCTTTTCTTTGTACATACTAATCCCTCACGCCTCCTTAGGCAGTTCAAACAGTGACGAAAACACTGCCTCATAATTTTTTTACTCTTTTATTCCGGAACAAACTCTTCTGTTGTTATAACCATGGTATTGTTTTCCAAATCAAGCTGTACCGTTTCATACTGACTTGACACATATACCACATGCCAAAGTTTGTTATCATCGTAAACCGCCCTTATTGTAAGAGGAATAATAGTCTTCACGTCAGGATTCATACAGCTTGTCGCAATAAAAGGCTCAATAATTCTTTTATTGCCTCCCTCTCCCGTGATTTTTACCCTTGTTTTACATGTTTTTATTATAACCTCTCTTCCCAGGGTAACCCCCGGCTCCTCACTGCATATATATCCTTCAACATTTTTATCTATATCTATTGTGCCTATAGATGTATAAACTAAATTCTGCATTTTATCTCTCCATTTTTTTAAAGATTTGTCCTGACAATTTTTGGCTTATAGCCTTTTTCCTCAAGTTTATTAACTATTGCTTCCTTATGCTCCGCTCCGAAGGTCTCCATGGTAATACGAAGCTCAACTGCAGCGTTTCTGTTGATGCTTACAAACTGATTGTGCTCAAGCTTAATTACATTACCCTTTTCCTTTGCAATTACATTTGCCACATTAACAAGCTCTCCCGGCTTATCAGGAAGAAGCACTGATACGGTAAATACCCGGCCCCTTTGTATAAGTCCAAACTGCAGCATGGAGGACATGGTGATAATGTCCATATTTCCACCGCTAAGTATAGATACTACCTTCTTATCCCTGCAATTAAGATGCTTAAGGGCAGCTACCGATAAAAGTCCTGAATTTTCACAGACAATTTTATGGTTTTCAACCATATCAAGAAATGCTCCTATAAGCTCGTCATCCTCTATGGTTATAATATCGTCAATATTTTTTTGTATATACGGGAATATTATTTCTCCCGGCGTCTTTACCGCTGTTCCGTCTGCAATAGTTGCGGCGCTTGGAAGAGTTACCACCTTCCCGGCTTCAATAGACGCCTTCATGCAGCTTGCGTTTGCAGGCTCAACACCTATAACCTTTATATTCGGATTAAGCATTTTTGCCAGTGTGCTTACGCCTGTTGCAAGTCCTCCTCCTCCGATTGGCACAAGTATATAATCAACGGTAGGTATTTCCTTTATAATCTCCATGGCGACAGAGCCCTGTCCCGTTGCCACCTCAAGGTCGTCAAAGGGATGAACAAAGGTATAGCCATGCTCCTTAGAAAGCCTTAAGGCCTCTCCGTATGCCTCATCATACACGTTTCCGTAAAGAACAACGTCTGCGCCATAGCTTTTTGTCCTGTTTACCTTCATAAGAGGCGTGCCGACAGGCATAACTATGGTTGCTTTTACTCCGTATATGTTTGCCGCATTTGCCACGCCCTGGGCATGATTTCCTGCAGACGCCGTAATAAGCCCCTTTTCTCTCTCATCATCTGTCATCTGACTGATTTTATAAAATGCGCCTCTTACCTTATATGCTCCTGTCCTCTGCATGTTTTCAGGCTTTAAATAAACCCTGTTTCCGCACTGGCTGCTGAAAAACTCACTGTATATAAGGTTTGTAGGTATAGTTACCTTTTTTACTATCTCTGCTGCTTCTTCAAATTTCTCTAAGGTTAATTTGTCTAACATTTTTCCTCACTTGCGATTGAAAATTTTTATTTTTCAATCTTTTCCTTTCCTTTAATAATTCTATTCTTTATTATCATCAAAAAGCGCATTTACAAACTCGTCTGCATTAAACCTCTGCATGTCGTCTATCTGCTCGCCTATGCAAATGTACTTTACAGGCACCTTAAGCTCTGACTGGATTGCCACCGCTATTCCTCCCTTAGCTGTTCCGTCAAGCTTAGTAAGTATTATGCCTGTCACATCCGTAACCTCCATAAACTGCCTTGCCTGCTCTAATGCATTCTGACCTGTGGTACCGTCAAGGACAATAAAGTTTTCCCTATATGCATCACTATATTCCTTTTCTATTATTCTGTCAATTTTTTTAAGCTCCTCCATAAGATTTTTTTTATTGTGAAGCCTTCCTGCCGTATCACATAACAGAACGTCTGCATTTCTAGCCTTTGCGGCGGAAATTGCATCAAATACAACAGCTCCCGGGTCAGAGCCCTGATTCTGCGCTATAATGTCAACGCCGGCCCTGCGTGACCACTCTGTAAGCTGCTCTATGGCTGCAGCCCTGAAAGTATCGGCTGCCGCAAGAATAACCTTTTTCCCCTTAGCCTTAAGCTGACCTGCCAGCTTTCCTACCGAGGTGGTCTTTCCCACGCCGTTTACGCCTATAAACAGGACTATTGACTTCCTATCCTCAAAATCGTATGCCGTGTCGTCAACATGCATTATTTCCTTTATGCTTTCTATAAGAAGGGACTTACACTCTGCCGGCTCCTTAATCTTGTTTTCCCTAACCTTCTCCCTGAGGCTTTCAAGAATTTTTTCCGTTGTGTTAACCCCTAAGTCAGCCATAATAAGAATTTCCTCAAGCTCCTCATAGAAATCATCATCAATGCTTGAAAATCCGTTTAGTATACTGTCAATTCCGGACTTTATACTGTTTCTGGTTTTTGTAAGTCCCGCCTTAAGCTTAGCGAAAAATCCTTTTTTTTCTTCATTCATAACATTAATTCCTTTCCTTTTACTAAATTACTGAGCCTCCTCCATATCGTTAAGCCTGTCTTGAATAAGATTTACCGAGACAAGTATAGATACGCCTTTCTCCTGCATGGTTATTCCATACAGCCTGTCTGCCGCCGCCATAGTTCCTCGTCTGTGAGTAATTACTATAAACTGGGTATGGTCGGTAAGCTTATGTAAATAATCTGCGTATCTGCCAACGTTTGAATCGTCAAGGGCCGCCTCTATCTCGTCTAACAGACAGAAGGGCGACGGCTTTAAATTTTGTATTGCAAACAACAGCGCTATGGCAGTAAGCGCCTTCTCTCCCCCTGAAAGCTGCATCATATTTTGAAGCTTCTTTCCCGGAGGCTGGGATATAATCGCAATGGATGCCTCCAATATATCCTCGTCATCTGCAAGCTCTATAGTTCCCTTGCCTCCTCCAAACAGTATTTTAAACACCTTATCAAACTCTGTCTTTATCTCTGAAAGCTTCTCCGTAAACTGCTTTCTCATTCCTGCGTCAAGCTCCGCTATAATCTTTTCAAGAGTTTCCTCCGCCGTGACAAGGTCGTCATGCTGTCCCTTTAAAAAGCTGTATCTCTCTGATACCTCCTTATATTCCTCTATTGAATTAACATTTACATCACCAAGGCTTTTTATTTCATTCCTTAGGGTAGAAATATTTCTTTTCATATCGACAGGATTGTCTAAGTCTTCATCCTTCAATTCCAACGCTTCGCTATATGTTATCTCATATTCATCCCACATATAGTTTACATGCTTTTCATTTGCCTCCTCAAGCTTCTCCCTCTGTGAATTTATACGGAATATATCCTTGTCAAGCCTGCTTATGTCCTCTGAAAGCTGCTCCCTTTTTGTGAAGAAATCCTTATGCTCCTTTGTCTGCTCCTCCTTTTCATCTGTCATAGAGCTTATGTCCTTTTCAAGAGCTTCTATTTTTGCTTCCGTGTCTGTTATTTTATCGTTTACACTGTCTATTTTATTATACTTTTCTAATGTATCCCTCTGGGCCTCCTCCATGCCAAGCCTTATATTTTCCTGCTCCTCCTTAAGCTTTACTATCTCTCCGTTTACTCTGGCAAGATTTTCACTTACAAAGTCTTTCCTTTGGGTAAGTCCTGCGAGCTTAAGCCTTAACTCCTCGTTATTTTTAAGCTCCAGTGCCTTAAGCTCCTCATTACGCTCAATTTCATCATTCAACTGAATTATCCTGTCCTCAAGCTCCTTATTTTTATCCTCCTGACCTGTAAGCTCCATATTCAGCTTTTCATAATTTGTGTTTATGTCGGCTATCTGCGCCGCTATCTCCCCATTCTCCTTTGTGAAGTCATTATAGCTTATATCTATCTCCTTCTTTTTCTCATCTGCCGCATTTAAATTCATCTTAACCGTATTCTGTAAAATATACTGCTCATTTAGCACAAGCTTAATTTTCTCAGCTTCCTCTCTTACAGTACGGGCCTCGTTTTCTAGGAGCCCTATCCTGCTTTCATCCTGAAGCATTTCACCTCTTAAGACTTTTATTCTTTCCTCAAGCTCAAAAAGCTCTCTTCTTCGTCCAAGAAGATTACTGCTGTTCTTAAAGGCTCCTCCTGACAATGAGCCTCCTGCATTTAAAAGCTCTCCCTCCAGTGTAACCATTCTAAGGGAATAATTATACTTTCTTGCTATAACAAGGGCATTATCAATATTGTCAACGACTACTACCCTGCCTAAGAGATATTTTGCAATATTTTCACAGGACTTATCTATTGTAACAAGGTCGCAGGCAAGGCCTATTACGCCCTTTTCAAAAAGTGCCCTTTCATTTGTGAAGCCTGTCTTGTTTGCAATACTGCTAAGGGGCAGAAAGGTTGCTCTTCCGTATTTATTCTTCTTCAGATATTCTATGACATCCTTTGCGGTATTTTCATTATTTGTAACTACATTTTGAATGTTTCCGCCAAGAGCAGTTTCTATTGCAACCTCATACTTCTTTTCTGTCTTAATAATGTCTGCCACGACGCCGACTATTCCCTTGTTTTTCTCCTTTAGCTCCATTATTTTTTTTATGCTGTTTCCATAGCCCTCATATCGCTCAGTAAGGTTCCTAAGGGCTTCCAGCCTTGAATTAGTCTCGTGATACTGCCTTTGATTTTCCTCCCTGCTTTTTCCTGCTTTCTTTATGCTTTCGGTTATATCCTTAAGCTTTTCATTTTTTTCCTTTATCTCATCCATTGAGGATATAATTTCATTATTTACCTTCTTTAATTCTTCATTAAGCTGTGTAATAATACTGTCCTGCATATCCTTATCGCTTTGAAATTTAACCATTCTCTGATTAAGCTCTGCCTTCCGGATATTTATCTGCTCAAGCATAGTATCATAACGCTGTATTTTAGCCTTTATGCCTGACTTTTCATTAAGAAGGCTTATAATATTATTTTTTAAATCCTCAACCTCTGTTGTAAGGCTGTTTATTTTCTCTGTTACTTCAGACACCTTGCTGTCTGCCTCATTTTGTATGTCTGATGCATTGCCAAGCTCAAACTTTATCTCCTGCCTCTGGGCATCAAGCTTATCCCTCTCAATATTATATTCTTCAATACCAAGCTTTATTGCATTTATTCTGTTTTTATAATGCTCATCATTGATTTTAGAGGAATTTATCTGTTCGTTTAAAACCTTTATCTCACCCTCTAGCTGTCCCTTGTAAAGGCTTGCGCTATTAAGCTCCTCCCTTTTTTCTTCAAGCCTGACGTTTAAATTCTCTATAAAAATATCAAGCTCCTCATAGCTTTTCTTTGCTTCCTCTAAAAGCCCCTGCTTTTCCTCCATATCCTTAGATGCAATATTATGCTTTTCTGAAAGCTCCAAAAGCTCTCCCTTAATTCTTGTTATTTCCACAAGGAACATATTTATATCATATTTTTTTAATTCTTCCTTGTATTTAAGGTATTTTCTAGCTTTTTCCGACTGCCGCAAAAGAGGTCCCACCTGCTTTTCAAGCTCTCCGAGAATATCTGTAACCCTTATAAGATTCTGCTTTTCATTTTCAAGCTTTTTAACAGCCTCTGCCTTCCTTCTCTTAAATTTTACTATACCGGCAGCCTCGTCAAAAAGCTCTCTCCTCTCCTCAGGCTTTCCGCTTAAAATTTTATCTATCTGTCCCTGTCCTATGATAGAATAGCCCTCTTTACCTATTCCCGTATCATAGAAAAGCTCGTTTACATCCTTTAGACGGCATACTGAGCCATTTATCATATATTCGCTTTCACCTGACCTGAAAAGTCTCCTTGACACCGTTACCTCGTCATAGTCTACAGAAAGGGCGTGGTCTTTATTGTCAAGTGTAATTGCAACATATGCAAAGCCGAGAGGCTTACGGTTTTCAGTTCCTGCAAATATGACGTCCTCCATCTTTCCGCCGCGAAGCTGCTTTATACGCTGCTCGCCAAGCACCCACCGCACTGCGTCCGCCACATTGCTTTTTCCGCTTCCGTTTGGTCCTACAATGGCTGTTATTCCCTTATGAAATTCAAATTTTATTCTGTTGGCAAAGGATTTAAAGCCCTGCACCTCTATGCTTTTTAAATACATTTTTATCTTTCACCCTGTTCTCTTAATTTTAGTATTGCTTCATATGCTGCCTGCTGCTCGGCCCGCTTTTTTGTCCTGCCTTTTCCGCTGCCTATAATTTTTCCGTCAAATATGGCGTTTACCTTAAATTCCTTATCATGGTCAGGGCCCTCTTCGCCTGTAAGAACATATTCAACACGCTCCTTAAAGGCCTTCTGCAGCATTTCCTGAAGGATGGTCTTGCTATCATAAAAGAGATGTTTGTTTTCTATATCCCTCATAACAAATTTCCTTACGAACTCTTTTGCATTAGCAAACCCACCGTCCAGATAAACAGCGCCTATCAGCGCCTCAAAGGCGTCGGATATAATGGAATCTCTTTTCCTTCCTCCTGTTATTTCCTCTCCCCTGCCAAGCTTTAAGTATTTTTCAAGCTCTATATCCCTGGCGCATTCAGCCAGTGTGGGCTCGCATACAATACTTGCCCTAAGTCTTGTCAGCTCTCCCTCCGTTTTGTTTCTATACTCTTCAAATAAAAATTCACTTGAGAAAAGCTCCAGCACCGCGTCTCCCAAAAACTCCAGCCTCTCATTGTGCTTAAACTTTCCAAGCTTAAAATCATTTGCATAGGAGCTGTGGGTAAGCGCCAACTCCAAAATATCCCTGTCAATAAAGCTGTATCCTATTTTTCCTTCCAGTTCCTCTAAATTTTTCTTCATAAAATACTGTTTCCCTTCATTTAAAACGCTACTGCAATGCTTTTTACCTGCATTAACAGTAGCGCGCATCCGTACATTACCCGTGATTTGTTTACATAGCTTCCCTTACCTGCTTCATAACGTCTCCAACAGTGATTATTTTTTCCGCCGCCTCAGCAGGTATTTCTATATCAAATTCCTCCTCTATTCCCATTACTATCTGGAATACGTCGAGGGAATCTGCCCCCAAATCGTCTGTAAATGTAGTATCCTCTGTAATATCATCAGAATTTATGTTTAATACCTCGGCAATAATTTCTTTTAACTTATTCAATTCCATATCTTTTCCCATACCTTTCCCAGCCTGCGCTTATGCGCAAATATATGAAAATATCATGTATTTTCCCTTAAGGAATTATTCCTCTCCGCTTATATTTTCTTTTATCTTCTCATTTATTTTCTGTTCCTTAAAGGTTATACACTGTAAAATTGAATTTGATATTTCTTTGTAGGTTGAGTTGCCATGTGATTTTACCACAAGTCCCTTGCAGCCAAGCAAAGGCGCTCCTCCATACTCCTCTGCGCTGAATGATTTCATGGTTTCCTTTAACGCAGGCTTTATAAGAAGCGCTCCTATCTTGCTTCTGAATGAGGACATAAGACCTGCCTTAATTTTTTTTATGAGAGTCATACCCAGCCCCTCGTAAAGCTTAAGTATAACGTTTCCCACAAAGGCGTCAGCCACTATAACGTCAGCTCCGCCTGACGGTATATCTCTTGCCTCAATGCTTCCGATAAAATTAATATCCGTAAGCTGCTTAAGCATTGGCATTGTTTCCTTTACAAGGGCATTGCCCTTTTCCTCCTCGGCGCCTATATTTACTATGGCTACTTTTGGATTTTTAATACCTATAACGTTTTCCATATATATTGAGCCCATTCTTGCCCACTGTACAAGATTAGTCGGCTTTGCGTCAACGTTTGCCCCTGCGTCAAGAAGAAGCGTCACTCCGTTAGCAGTGGGAATAAGAGGAGCCATAGGCGGCCTCTCTACGCCCTTTATCCTTCCTACAATTATCTGTCCCCCTACCAAAATGGCTCCTGAGTTTCCGGCTGACACAAACGCATCCGCCTCTCCCTCCTTTACCATATTCATTGCCACTACAAGTGAGGAATCCTTTTTCTTTCTTATGGCCTCCACCGGCGGCTCTCCTGTCTCTATAACCTCCGACGCATGCACCACTTCTATCTGCTCCCTGTTATATTCATACTGGGACAGTTCCTTTTCCAAAATATCCTGCACGCCTACAAGCTTTACTTTCACATTTGCATTTTTGCCTGCGGCATCCACTGCGCCCTTTACCATCTGTGAAGGAGCGTTGTCTCCTCCCATTGCGTCAAGGGCCACTATAGTTTTTTCCATTAATATACACCTTCCATTTTTCAAAATTATAGCTTTTTACCACTCATAGTAGTTTACAGGAAATCATAAAAAAAAGCAACCCAAAAAAAAGTGCCAAGAACTTTAGTGCTTTGAGCTTTAGGTCTTTGAGCTTTAGTGCTTTTAATAAGAAAGAGCCAGCAACGCTGACTCTTTCCTATCCTCTGATTAGTCCTGAGGAATAATCTCTTTCTTATTGTAGCTTCCGCAAGCCTTGCATACCCTGTGAGGCATCATAAGAGCCCCGCACTTGCTGCACTTAACAAGATTTGAAGCTGACATTTTCCAGTTAGCTCTTCTCTTGTCTCTTCTGGCCTTAGAAGTTTTATTTTTTGGACAAATAGACATGGTTTACACCTCCTTAAAGCTTTTAAAAACCTCCATGGCTTTCGCCATTCTCGGGTCAATTTCTGTGGTATCACAACCACAATCTCCATGGTTGAGATTCATGCCACATCTATTACAAATTCCCCTACAGTTCTCACTGCAAAGAATTTTCATAGGTAAATTCATCAGAATCTCACCGTAGGCGAACTTCTCTGCATCAAATGACATTCCATCCAAATAAGTCATCTCATCCAATACATCTTTCTGTGCGCCATCCGTATCGCCTAAGTTTATTTCTTTAGAAGTACTAATGTGAATTTCCTGCTTTACATCCTCAAGACACCTGTCACATGGCATTAGTAATACAACAAAAAGCTCTGCCTCCATATTAACCTTCTTTTTTCCAAGTCCGGTAAATTTAACAGTCATAGGTCTCTTATCTATTATTTTATAAGAGCCAAGCTTTGTGCTGAATTCATCCATTTCCAAAGGTATCTCCACAGACTTAACCTTATCCCTGAGAGATAAAAGCTCAGATAAATCAATAACCATAAATACCTCTTTTCATTGTATAACTACCTGTAATAACTGCAGGCAGACAACAAATTATTCACACAGTGAATGATTATACATAAAATATTGTCTTTTGTCAACTTTTTTCCATATAAAAATTAGGATAAAAATTTCTTTTTGAAAATTTTTATATAAGCAGAGCTTTCACCCTACCGTACATAAATTTCAATGTCGCCTGTGCTGGTTTTAATCTCACATTTACCGCCTGTAGTTGATTTTGGAACACTAATATCTCCCGTCGAGGTCTCGGTAATAAATATCTTTTCGGTAAGTAAGCTGCCTGTTACGTCACCCGTGCTTGTTTTAACAAATATTTGTGAAGCATCGCTGTTTTCAAATTCTACATCACCTGTACTGCTCCTTATGGAAAAGCTCTCAGATGCGGCAACATTTCTTAAGATTATATCTCCCGTACTGCTTTCGGCAGAAAAATTCATACATGTAACGTCTGTCAATCTGACTTTCCCTGTATTTGTTTCCGCCTTAATGGAGCCTTTAGCAGTGACAGAGCCTATATTGATATCTCCTGTAGAAGTAGAAAGATTAATATCTTCTGCCAAAAGCGTATCTGTCGTTATGTCTCCGGTGCTCATTTTGATTTTTATGGTATTTAAAGCAGAGCCATGGCAGGTTACGTCTCCCGTATGACCTGTAATTTCAATATTCTCAAAGGTGAAATTGTCAGGTATTTCAACATCACCCGTATTTGAAGCTACTACAAGAGAAGCATACTCTTTCTTGGGAAGATATACAGTCATCTTCATACCTCCAAAAAAAACGCCTATATGCTCATACCATTTTCGTGTATCTGCCGTATCTATCATAAGGGCTCCGTCCTTCACCCTCACAGAATGCTTAAGCCTTTCCTGTTCATAACAGACTACTCTGCACTTTTCATTGTCTGACGGCAGAAATGCAATATCCGTTGTCTTTACATCAATTAATATTTTATTGAAATTTCCCTCTGCCTCATATACATTTGTTTCGTATTCCGCCATACTTAGCTTGGAAAAATCAAAATTTAATGCGGCCATTACGCCTATAAAAATGAACAAGCCAACTGAAGCAAGAACAGCCCCAATAATAAGCCATAATTTTTTTGCTTTACTCATTTCACATCCTCCTTTCCGATAAACCAGGATTTAATGCCTAAAGCCATCTTTTTTGTCAGCAGTAAAATTCCCTGGGAAGCCTCCTTGCATCCGAAAAACAACAAAATGAATAATCCGGCGCAAAAAATACCGAAGCCAAGTATACCAATTCCCGGCAGAGCCTTGCCTTGAAATATAAAAACAAAACTGGAGAAAATTCCGGTGAAAAAGCAGGCTCCCAATGCCACCTCAACTGCCCACAATGAGAAAATTACAGACCATATTACAATGTAAAAGGAAAATACTATTGCAAACAGGGCAATCAAAAGAGAAAACCATATTGGAGAGCCCAATATCAAAAGCACAATTTCCCATGCCCTAAAGCTCCTCTTTGGCTTAACCTTCTCCTTTACAAGCTTTGACAGAGGAATTTCCGACACAATCTGCGATACAATATCATCTACATTGCCAATCTCACCGACAGCAGCTTCCTCTGTTACGCCTTCCTCCATCCGGTCGTCAATCATTTCGCTGTAAAATGTCAGCCGTTCTTCTATGTCATATTCGGGTAAGCCCGACAGTCCTTTTCTTAACCTGTCTAGAAATTCTTGTTTACTCATTATTATCATCCTCCTCCTTGGTCACAAACTCATATATGGACATTATCTCTTTCCACTCGTCTTTAAAAGCTTCAATTCGCTGTAATCCCATATGGGTAATGTGATAATATTTCCGAAGCCTTCCTCCATGCTCTGCAGTCTTAACCGTCAGCATACCGGACACCTCCAAACGCTTTAAAATAGTGTATAGAGTTGACTCAGACATCTCAATATACGGCTTCATATCCTTAATAATCTTATAGCCGTATGAAGCTTCATTCTTAATGGCAGCCAATACACATACATCTAAAAGACCACGCTTTAACTGAATATCCATACCATACCTCCTTTTACATAATACATCATATAACGAAGTATTGGCTTTGTCAATATTTTTTTACGATATTATAATCTGTATTCTATAAGCTGTAAGCATAAAAAGAGCCGCCGCAATAAGAATTTAACATACAAGATATGGCGCCGGCATATAACCGTATTTTGGATATCTTTTATATATTTTTCTTAATGGGGCAGCTCCCGCTATAATTTTTTTATACAAAGTCTCAGGCTACACAAAGAGCTGAAGCTCTTTAAGCTGAAGCTCTTTAAGCTAAAGCTCTTTAAGCTAAAACTCTTGACACTTTTTTATTTTTCTACAAGCTCCTTTGTTTCTCTGGCTATCTTAAGCTCCTCGTTTGTAGGAATTACAACTACCTTAATTTTTGAATTTGGCGTAGAAATATACCTGTCCTCGCCTCTCTTATTATTTGCTTCCTCGTCTAATTCTACACCTAAATATCCAAAGTATGACAGCACATTCTTTCTTACGTCATGGTCGTTTTCCCCTACTCCTGCCGTAAATGCAATTACATCTACTCCATTCATTGCAGTAATATAGCTTCCTATGTATTTTGCCACCCTGTAGCAGAATACGTCAAGGGCCATCTTTGCTCTTTCATTTCCCTTTTCAGCCGCTGACCAAAGGTCTCTGAAATCACTTGAAACTCCGCTAAGTCCAAGCATACCTGACTTTTTATTTAAGATGTTTAACATCTCGTTAATGTCCTTATTCTCCTTGTTTGCAATAAATTGCGCCACTGCCGGGTCTATATCGCCGCTTCTTGTTCCCATTGCCAGTCCCTCTAAAGGAGTAAGTCCCATGCTTGTATCTATACATTTTCCGTTTACGACTGCCGATATAGACGAGCCATTTCCAAGGTGACATACTATAACCTTTGAATTGTCAGGATTAAGTCCTGCAAACTCAATAGCCCTTGCTGAAACAAAGGCATGACTTGTACCGTGGAAGCCATATTTTCTTATGGCATATTTTTCATAGTATTCATATGGGATGGCATACATATATGCCTTCTCAGGCATAGTCTGATGAAATGCAGTGTCAAATACCGCTACGTTTGGCTTTCCCGGTATAGCCTTCTCGCACGCTTCAATTCCTATAAGATTTGCAGGATTATGTAAAGGTCCTAAATCAAAGCATTCCCTTACTACCTTCTTAACATCATCATTTACTATTATTGAAGCGCTGTACTTCTGTCCTGCGTGAAGAACCCTGTGGCCTACCGCTCCTATTTCATCAATGTGCGAGATAACTCCATGGTCAGAATCAACAAGGGCATCAAGGACCATCTGAACTGCCGTGCTGTGGTCCGGCATAGGAGCCTCCTTAACATATTTTTCCTTACCCTCAGGCTTATGCGTAAGTACAGAGCCCTCTGCTCCTATTCTCTCACAAAGTCCCTTTGCAAGCACCTCCTCATTTTCCATATCAAATAACTGATACTTAAGTGAAGAGCTTCCGCAGTTTAAAACTAAAATCTTCATGTTTAATTTTCTCCTTAAATATATATTTTGTATGCTTTAATTTGTATATACCGTCTTAAGCTGACATTAATTTAATTATTCTGCGCCTGCACTGCAGTAATTGCAATAACGCCTACAATATCCTTTGATGAGCAGCCTCTTGAAAGGTCATTTACCGGCTTTGCAATTCCCTGTGTCATAGGACCGTAGGCTTCTGCCTTTGCAAGTCTTTGTACCAGCTTATATCCTATATTTCCTGCGTCAAGGTCAGGGAATATAAGAACATTTGCGCTGCCTGCCACGCTGCTTCCCGGAGCCTTTGACTCTCCTACGCTCGGAACTATGGCAGCGTCCGCCTGAAGCTCTCCGTCAAGATTAAGCTGCGGCGCCGTCTCCTTTGCAATTCTTGTTGCCTCTGTTACCTTATCTATATCGGCATGCTTTGCGCTGCCCTTTGACGAATGGGACAGCATGGCAACCTTTGGCTCCTTGCCTACAAGAAGCTTAAAGCTTTCTGCCGACGAAACTGCAATGGCTGCAAGCTCCTCCGGATTTGGGTTTTGGTTAAGTCCGCAGTCTCCAAATACAAATGTGCCCTTCTCTCCAAACTCACAGTCAGGAACCTCCATAAGGAAAAATGCAGATACAATCTTTGTTCCCGGCTTCGTTTTAACTATCTGAAGGGCCGGCTTAAGAGTGTTTGCCGTAGAATGACACGCGCCGGAAACAACTCCGTCTGCATCTCCCGCCTTTACCATAACACACGCATAAAACATGTATTCATTCATAAGAAGGCTTGTCGCTTCCTCCTTTGTCATACCCTTGCTCTTTCTAAGCTCAACCAGTAAATCTATGTACTCAGGCGTCTTCTCATATGTAGCCGGATTTACTATAACAGCCTTAGATATGTCAAGTCCCTCGCTGTTCTTTTCAATTTCCTCCGGCGTACCGATAATAACAAGATTTGCAATATCCTCTGCCAATACCTCTGCAGCGGCCTCAAAAGTTCTTCTGTCCATTGACTCAGGCAATACTATCGTCTTTTTGTTCTGTTTTGCTCTTGATTTGATTTCATCAATAAATCCCATATCAAAAGTCTCCTTTCGTTATTAATTAGTTATAATTATAAGAAAAAAATATATATAACATTATAAATCAAAGTTTTTCTGTATACAAGATAAAAAAATATAATTTTGTACAAATTTTAATACATTTTTTTTAAAAATTTCTTGCCATATCCTTATATTTAGTTTATAATCTTTACGGTAGCAATTTGCTACAGCAAAGCGATAACGCTTTATTTTTTATATCAGGCATTGTATACAATTATACAAAGTTTTTTATTTTAATTATAGGAGGAAAAACAAATGTCATACGTTGATGAGGTAATTGATTTAGTAGTAAAGCAGAATCCTGCCGAGCCTGAATTTCATCAGGCAGTAAAGGAGGTTCTTGAATCCTTAAGAGTAGTTATTGAGGCTAACGAGGAGAAATTCAAAAAAGAAGCTCTCTTAGAGAGAATTGTTAATCCTGAGCGTCAGATTAAATTCAGAGTTCCTTGGGTAGACGATAAGGGACAGGTTCATGTAAATACAGGCTACAGAGTTCAGTTTAACTCTGCTATTGGTCCGTACAAGGGCGGCTTAAGATTGCATCCTTCTGTAAACCTTGGTATTATTAAGTTTTTAGGCTTTGAACAGATTTTCAAAAATTCTCTTACAGGACTTCCTATTGGCGGCGGTAAGGGCGGCTCTGATTTTGACCCTAAGGGAAAAAGCGACAGAGAGGTTATGGCATTCTGCCAAAGCTTTATGACAGAGCTCAGCAAGTACATAGGCGCCGACACTGACGTTCCTGCAGGCGATATAGGAACAGGCGCAAGAGAAATCGGCTACCTTTTTGGCCAGTACAAGAGACTTCGCGGATTATATGAGGGCGTTCTCACTGGTAAGGGACTATCATATGGCGGCTCTTTGGCAAGAACAGAAGCAACAGGCTACGGCTTATTATATTTCACAGAGGAAATGTTAAAGTGCAACAATATTGAGCTTGCAGGAAAGACAGTTTCTGTTTCAGGCTCAGGAAACGTTGCCATATATGCAGCGCAAAAGGCTAAGGAGCTTGGCGCTAAGGTTGTTACTGTTTCAGATTCTACAGGCTGGATTTATGATTCAGAAGGAATTGACATAGAGCTTCTTAAGGAGGTTAAGGAGGTCAACAGGGCAAGGCTTACAGAGTATGCTGCTAAGAGAGCAAGCGCTGAATATCACGAGGGACGCGGCGTATGGTCTGTAAAGGTTGACGTTGCTCTTCCATGCGCTACCCAGAACGAGCTTAACCTTGAAGATGCTAAGCAGCTTGTTGCTAACGGTGTTATTGCTGTTGCAGAGGGCGCTAATATGCCTACTACTATTGAGGCTACTGAGTACTTACAGAAGAATGGAGTATTATTTGCTCCGGGCAAGGCTGCAAATGCCGGCGGCGTTGCTACCTCTGCTCTTGAAATGAGCCAGAACTCTGAGAGACTTAGCTGGACATTTGAGGAGGTTGACGCTAAGCTTCATGATATTATGGTAAACATCTTCCACAACCTTGACAATGCCGCTAAAAAGTATGGCTTTGAGGGCAACTATGTTGTAGGCGCAAACATCGCAGGCTTTGAGAAGGTTGCTGACGCAATGACTGCGCAGGGTATTGTATAAAAAATGTCTTTTAAAGCCGTAACATGCGAATTTGGCAGAGCCAATTTTTGTGTTTTATGGCTTCCATGACAAGATTTCCTATTATTTAAAAAATAAAGCTGTCCCATTAATTTGTAATTATACAAAATATAGCTGTATTTCTCAATACATATATATATATTGTATAATGACTGTTTAATGGGACAGCTCATTTTTTATTATATACTAATTTATATCAGGTATTCCTCCGCTAAAATCAGGTATTTGGCTATTATCAGGTTTTTGACTGTCATCAGGTTTTCGAATATCATCGGGCATTTGACTGTTATCAGGTCTTTCTCCGTTAAAATTATCCGGCGGCTGATTATCATCCGTCATTCCGGCTCCGGCTTCACCGTTATCCCTTCTGCCTCCATGACCTCCGCCAAAACCGCCGTTTCCTCCAAAGCCTGTACGTTCTCCTATATTACTGAGTATAGATGTCACCTCTGTAAAGCCCTCCTCTACGCCGCCAAAATACGCCGTATATGTTTCTCCCTTTTTTATATCGGGAGTACATACTACAATACTGTTGTATTTTTTTGACGGAGTATAGGCTGCTATCTTATTTTTGCTGCTGTCCGTTAATAAAAATTCAGTTCCTCCGTTCTGATATGACGATGTAACTACGGTTATACAATACTGTGTTGACGACGTGCTGACGCTTTGAAGCATTCCTGAGCTTCCTGCCGCTATTAAAATTCCTCCTGTCATATTAAATGTCGAATCATAATCTAAGGTGCCGTTTCCGTCATTCTCCGGTCCGTCTATATATACCTCTCCTCCTGTCATTGTTATATTACCATTGGAATCCAGACCGTCGCCGGAAGCGTTTATATATATTTCGCCTCCGTTTATCTCCATATTTCCTGTTGATGAGGAAAAGCCGTTCATTCCCGGTCTTCCTCCCATTGATGAGCCGTCGTTTCCCCCGGCGGCATTTATTCCGTCATCACTTGAGATTATATCTATATGTCCGCCGTTAATAATAATTTCTGCCGACTCTATTCCTTCATAGCTCTTTTTTATGTCTATGGTTCCGTCTGTTATTTTAAGCTCACTGTCGGAATGTATACCGTCGTCACCGCTTGAAATAATAAATTTTCCTCCGTCAATATTTATGGAATTATTGGTGTGGATTGAGTCATCCTCCGAATTAATGGTAATATTTCCTTCTGTAATTGTAATATCCACTCCCGCCTTTATTCCTTTTCTGCTTGTGTCTGATTTTGCATTTCCTCCGCCCCACATGCTGCTTGAGCTTGTAACTCCTGCTCCGCCTCCTGTAGTAATATCTATGGTTCCTCCGGCTATCTTCATACACGTCTCTGCCTGTATGCCATCCTCACCTGCCGTTATTTTTATATTACCGTCTTCAATAAGAATGTACCCTAAGGAAGCGTCACTACTGTTGTCACTCTTTATTCCGTCGCCATCTGATTCTATCTCTATTTCTCCGCTTCTAATAACAAGATAATCCTTGCCCTTTATACCATTATTTTTTGCATTAACGGTAAGCTTTATATCATTTATCTCCAATGTGTCCTTACCTGCTATTCCATTATTAAAATTTCCGTTTACCGTAAGCTTTCCGCCTCCTGATATAACAAGGTCATCCTTACTGAATATACATGCGTTTGGCTCCTCATCCTCTGATATGTCATATGTATATTCCTTTGCATCAGTCAGGGTGTTCTCTGTTCCTATGGCTGCTGAAACAATGGTTTTACTGGCATTTTTAACATATATGGGCGAATTTACGGAGCTTGTTATATCTGCGTCTGCAAGGATTATCCATACTGTTCCTTTATCCTGCGTATCTACTACTATCTGTCCGTTTTTTGCTGTTCCTGTCACAATATATGTTCCCGGCTGATTTACAGTTACAATGCCGTCCGACGCCGCTGCTCCAACTGCATTTGTTTTAACGCTGTCTCCATCAAAGGCTATAAGATTATTCTCCCCAGCCTCAACTACTACGTCTGCGCCTTCTCCTGAAAGCTTTCCTGAAACCTTTACCGCAACTGTCTGCTCATTTTCCTGTACATGCTCCGCCTCTATGTCAAACCTTGCGGCTGATTCATTATTTATCTGACTGTTATCATTGCTATTATCACTGCCGCCATTTTTATTATCCGTCTGCTCTATACTGCTCTTTGTCTCTTCCGTTTCATTATCTGAGCTGCTGCAGCCCCATAAAGATGATAATATCATTACCCCTATTACCCCGGCTGCCATTATTTTTTTTCTCATAAGCTCTTTCCTCTTTTCCTATATATTTTTATTATTATAATCTTCTTTACATCTGTCATGTACATTAACAGTATCCTATTTATATGTGAAAATAATGTGAAAACAGTTTGACTTATAGATGAATAACGAATAATATAAAAGTGTCGGAGGAGTTAAATCTCTTTAAATGATACTTTCAGATTATGAAGGTGAAATTGTTTATTGACCAGATTAATTTTATATAATTAAGGAGCCGCCTATGTCAACAGTGGGACTTATAACTGAATACAATCCTTTTCATCTTGGACATAAGTATCATATATCCGAGGCTAAACGCTTAACAGGCGCTGATACTGCCATTGTTATAATGAGTGGAAATTACGTACAGCGGGGTGAGCCTTCCTTTGCAGATAAATATACTAAAACAAAAATAGCGCTTAACAATGGCGCTGATTTGGTTATTGAGCTTCCATACTGCTTTGCGTGCGCCAGCGCCGAATATTTTGCATATGGAGCCGTTTCCATACTTGACAGGCTTGGCATAACAGATTTTTTGTGCTTTGGCGCTGAAAATAATGATATAAATACGCTTACAGCCATAGCAGATATTTTATCCTCTGAGCCTGATATGTACCGTTCATTTTTAAATAATGAATTAAAGAAAGGCATTTCCTTTCCACAGGCCAGAGAAGCCGCCCTTGGACAATATACGGGATGGAATACGGCTGATATTCACAATATATTATCAGCTCCTAACAACATTCTTGCCATTGAGTATCTAAAGGCTCTCTCAAAGCTAAAAAGCTCCATTAAGCCTGTTTCCCTTAAGCGTATTAATGCCTCCTATCATGACAGTGCAAGGGATAAACGCTTTTATTCTGCCGCCGCCATACGCAGCTTAGCAGAATATTCATATAATGACCTTAGAAATACTCTTGACAATATAGATAATCATTATTTATCGTCATTTATGAAGTCCTTCCCGATTCTGCCTGACGACTTCTCTGTAATGGTTGGATATTCGCTTCATACCCATATTTTTAACAATACGTTAAACCATATTTTTGGTATGACTAAGGCTCTTTCAAACCGTATCAGAAAAAATATGGGAAATTATATTAATATTACTCAATTTTCTCATTTGCTGAAAACTAAGGATATAAGCTACACTGCCGTTTCAAGGGCATTATTGCACTGTGTGTTAAATATATTCAGCGATGATATGGCTGAATATATGGACAATGATATCTGCTCCTTTGTAAGGGTGCTTGGATTTTCGGCAGACCATGACAATATATTTAATTTAATAAAAGCCTCCTCTGATATGAAAATAATCACAGGTCTTAAAGGCTTTGAGGATAACGCCCGGTTAAATCCAACCGACAGGAAGCTTATCAGAAACGGCATTTACTGTGATAACCTTTACCGTATGGTTTGCAGCCAAAAATATAATTCAAAGCTTCCTACGGAATACGCCTCTTTTTTGCAAAAAACAAAAAATAAATTTCAATCATCTGTAAACTGATTTTTATCTCCCAATGTGGGACCCTGTATGGGGCTTTCCTCCTTATAGCCCTCATAGTTTTCAGATATATACTCAAGAAATTTTTTTGCAGCCTCCTCAGTGCTTTCAAATTCATACGGATACCTGCATTTTGACTCTATCTCTATATTCCCTTTGTAATTAATGTTTATTTTATATATAAGCTTTAGTGTTTTATGATAAATAAATATATCAAATTCCTCAATACAATTTTTATAATAAAAATCTTCATCTACGTATATATATTTATTATCATTAAAAAAATTGTTCCACAAATATTCATCCTCGTCTATAAAGGTCATTATTCCATATTTTGTCTCGCCTCCCTTTTTAAATTGCCCCTTAAAAGTCATGTTTATTTCCACATCGGAATTTTTTAAATTTGTATCTGCAATAAAATCCTGTATATTTTCTGGAGCGTATTCTTCTGTATTGATAAGTCCCATATAACAATCAGGCTCCGTCTCCTTAAATGCCACGGCATACTCTGATGAAATATCCTTTATTTTATATATCTTATACTCCTCCTTATTGCTGCTTGTCACTGTTCCTATATAATCGCCTATATACTCTTCATTAATACTGCTTTGCGTACAACGCCATACATAATCATCAGTTGAAAAAAATTTTTCATATTCAGGGTATTCTGTTTTATATTCGGGAGTACTTAATATTTCTGCAAACATTATAAAGGGTTTTCCGTATGGCTTATACTCACCTGCTCTGCATATATCTTTTACCATCTCCCTCAGCATTTTAATGTCTTCGCTTTCCTCCACCTCATAGCCGTGATGCGACCTGTTATATTCTATATTTTTATCTGTTTTTTCTATTTTATTTGCTATAATAATTGCCAATATGCTTACAAGTATTCCCAGTACAATTATTGGCATTATTGTAAAAATAACAGTTTTTTTACTCATATGCTTTTCTCCCTCTTGTATATACATTTAAAAACAGCTTATAAATATTCAAAAATTATTTTCCTAAAAATTCATTTTTATCACCTAATATCGGAAGATTATCAGGCTCTACGTACTCCTCCTTATATCCTGTATAGTTTTCAGACATATATTCAAGAAGCTCTAACGTTGCACCTGCATTTCCACTAAGCAGAGATGGTACTTCCATTCCATCCGTTGATATGCTTCCATTCAGTCCAACCATTAAACGAATCTTCAGTTTTAGTTCTTTTTGATAAAGATATACACTCATAACATTAATTTTTTCTCTTGAATTCATTCCCCTTCCTATTTTTCCAACATATTTTCTATTCTTAAAAAACTCATTAAACAAGTAATCATCCTCTGCCATAAATGTTATCTTCATTATTTTCTCTTTATTATCATTTTTTGATGTCTCTGTATATCCGAAGCTAATTTCAACATAAGGATTTGTAATATTTAAGTCCTTAATATAATCCTGTAAGCTTTCCGGCTGATAAAAGAAATTAGTTAAACCAAAATAGCAGTCTTCATCTGTGTCCTTATATGCGACAGCATATTCAGATGAAACATCCTTTATTTCATATATCTCATACTCTTTACCGTCATATTCGTCCGTACATATTCCGATATATTTACCTATATATTCCTCATCAACACTATAATATGTACATAGCCAATCCCCTGATGAAAAAAAGCCTTCCTCCTTTGGTGATATTCCATTCTCTGAATAATGCTCTCTCGCCAAATCCTCTATATGCGTTTTGTCATAGGTTCTGTATTTAACATCTGCACATAGCTCATTTATCTTTTTTCCTACCTCACTTTCCTCATAGATTTTTTCATACTTATTTTCATCTGTATCTGTTTTTTCTATTATAATATCGGCTAGTATACCTCCCAGTACTGCAAGTACTGCTATTGATGAAATTGATAACATTATTAAAATAACATTTTTTTTACTCATATGCTTTTCTCCCTCTTGTATATACATTTTAAAACAGCTTTTAAATGTTCAAAAATTATTTTCCTAAAAATTCATTTTTATCACCTAATATCGGAAGATTATCATGCTCTTTAGACTCCTCCTTATATCCCTCATAATTTTCAGCCATATATTCAAGAAGCTCTAACGTTGTATTAGCACTTCCGCTAAACAGGGATGGCGCATCCATTCCGTCTGTTGATATGCTTCCATTTAGTCCAACATCCAAGTAAACTTTATGCTTTAGTTCTTTTTGATAAAGACATATACTCATAACGATAATTTCTTCATTTGAATTTACTCCTCTGCCTATTCTTCTAACATATTCTCTATTCTTTAAAAACTCATCAAACAAATAATTATCATCTGCAATAAATATCACCCACATTAATTTTTCTTCGTCACTATTTTTTGATTTTTCATTATAGCTTATAATAATTTCAACATCATTATTTATTATATTCAAGTCATCAATATACATCTGTAAGCTTTCCGGCTGATACCACCTATTAATTATTCCCATATAGCAGTCCAAATCTGTATCCTTATATGCAACGGCATATTCAGATGATACATCCTTTATTTCATACAATTCATATTCTTTGTCAGTATATTCACTTGTACCTGTTCCGATATACTTACCTATATAATTCACATCAACGCTATTAAACGTACATAACCAATCTCCTGATGAAAAAAAGCCTTCCTCTTTAAACGTGATTCCATTATCCGGATATTCCAGTTTTCCAGTATATTCCATATGTGTGTTATTATATGGTCTATATTCAACTGATGCACATAGCTCATTTATCTTTTTTCCCACTTCACTTTTCTCATAATTTTTTTCCTCCATATCTGCTTTTTCTATTTTATTTATTATGATAACTGCTAATATGCTTACAAGTATTCCAAGTACAATTATTGGCGTTATTGTTAAAATAACATTTTTTTTACTCATATGCTTTACATCCCCTTTTCAATTTCGAATTAAGCAAAAGATATAATCAAAATTAAATTTATACCTTTTGCTTATTTGTTTATAAAGTTTGATGCTTAAATACATCTATTTATAGTTTTTATAATATCCTCCTGAAACAAAATTAATTATATATTGCATGGTCATTTCAAATAATTCAAAATGATATGTATCATATGTACCATTATATATCATCCATCCATAAGCCTTATCTTTTCTTTCTTTATCAGGCTCACTACTAGATTCAAACCAAATTAATGAGCCTATCTTTCTGGTTATAACTTTCTGGTCGCTTGCAATAACAATTCCCGTTATCCTTTTTGCAAAATGATTGGCTATTGTATCAATATACCTTTCCAATATAAAATGTCCACATTCACACCCTAAAATCAGCAAAACCTTTAAGTTGATTTTTTTTAATCCATCTACATCACTACCATTACAAATAGTTTTACTAACACCTATACTACTCATGCTTGCACCTATAGAATGTTCTGCACCATGTGAATTTATTATTCCAATATCCTTTCCATCCAGTGAATTCCACCAGCTTACAAAGCCGTCTTTAGTATCGGATACTTTCGTATATACTGTCGAAACCTTTCCTGTAGCCGTTAAATTATTTTTCATATAGCTCATCTCATTTTGAAACTCACTTATAGAAAAAATTGATACCTTATATGATTCATTTCCATATGGGTCATGGAGCATAACCGGATTACAGCAGCAATACGCATACATATTAGTGTCATCCGTATTAAATGACAGCAGCTCCAAATCATCTGCATTAATAAATCTTCCTGTTTTACTGTCATAATATCTGCTTCTCAGATAATAAAAGCCTGACTCCCTGTCATAATAATAGCTTTTGTATCTGAACGGATTTAGCTCTGCTATATTCATATTTCCTTTAATATCCGTAATATTTCCCCATGCATCATAAACATATTCTGACACAATGCTGCCATTCTCATCTACAATCCTTATAACATCATTCATTGCATTTTTTTCATAGAAATAATTGCAGCCTTCATATGAAAATCCTACAACTCCGTTACTTTCATCATAAATATACCAAAGCTCTTTTCCATCCGTAATTTCTGCTATTATATCCTTTCCTTCAATAACATAATCTGTTACAGTACCATTACAGACCTTACGGTTTCTTATTCCCTCAATATTATAATAATAGCTTGCATGGGATTCCCCGCAGCTTATACCCTTAAGTCCTGTTCCCTCCCATTCCATTTTCATTCCGTTATAATACTCAACAGGATTTCCTACTTCATCATACTTAATAGACTGTCCATTGTACTCAGTCAGTAAATCTCTCCATTGCTGTGATTCATATTTATACTCATATTCCCTTATTATATTATTTGTATCTCCAATAGCATATTCTTCCACCTTCTCTACATTATAGTATGAGTCATAATAATATAGTCTTTCTATTCCGTTTAATATATCGCTTTCCCTTTTTAGCTGACCGTCTGCCGTATACTCAAAGGCGTGGCTTTTATTTCCGTCTGTATATATTTCTGTGATTCTTCCGTTTATATCATATGTGTAGCCGACATTTGTACCATCTTTATACAAAACAGACACTATATTTGAATCCTTAATTTCATACCTTGTATCAACTATATTGCTGCTCTCATTTGATATTACATATGATATATAATCGTCAAAATATTTTTTCTCCAATATATCTCCTGTTATCAGCTCTACATATTGATTTCTGCTCTCATCCTCATTATAATAAATACGCTGTACTCTTACTTCATTTTCAGTAAAATATGTTACCTCATAAAAGTCATCTTCATAGGAATAAACCATAGATATTCCCTGATTTGTTTTTGACTGCTGCAATCTTCCTGTCTCGTCATAAACATTAAAGTATTCTATTCCGCTTTCGTTATTCTTATAATATAAAAGCTGTCCTCTTTCATTAATGGCACAATTTGAACTTATTATATCGTTTACATATATATCATAATTATTACCTGATACTTCTACTGTTTTCTGCCAATCTCCATTTCCATATGTTATGTATCCGGTTTCCCGGTTTATACTCCACATTTCATTTCCATTTACTGCTGCTGATTTTATGTCAAGATTGTCATATGTATATTCGTATATATCACCATTATTCAATATATAAACCACATTTCCGTTATCATCATACTTATAATTATTTATTCTGCATATATCATTATTTTTACATATAGAAACCGTAGGATTTTTATCCGCATCATAATAATATACAGTTATCTGCTCATTATGCTGAATTGATTTTATAAGCCTGTTTATAGGGTCATAAACATATTTGGTGAATTGTCCGTTTTCATCAACATATGACAGAACTTTATCATATGGTCCGATTACTACCTTTACATCATATTCCGGCTCGCTGTTTGATTTATCATATCTAGTTGGATTTATGTCTTCCATATCCATATATCCGTCAAAATCGCTGTCACTAAGAAAAGGATTCGTTCCAAGCCTTAGCTCCTCATAATCCGTTAATCCGTCTCCGTCATAATCTTTCGGCTCTTCTTTTTTATTTGGATTTGTATACAAATAGAAACACTCTGTATAATCGTCAATTCCATCCCCGTCGCTGTCGGCAGAGTATGGATTTGTTTTTGTAACATGAAGCTCTACGCCGTCCTCTATGCCGTCATTGTCACTGTCTCTTTTTACTGCTGCTATTTCATTATTATCATTAAAATATGTATTAATTTCCGACTCAACCTTTTCGCCAAACCGTGTTGTTCCTATAAGAAATACGTCTAAATACTGAAATTCAGAGGGCATTTCAATACTTTTATTTTCATTTAATTTACCATAATATATAAACTCATTATCATTATCGTATCTTACATATATATCTGTTTCTTCATACTTAATATCACTGTTATATTCTAAGCTATAGCCTGTATCAGTATCAAATATATTAAATTCAAAAATGACATCTGTTGTGATTTCACCTAATATATTCCTCTGATTTTCCCAGTAATCATTGCCATATCCTTCAAAAATACCTGCCGATATATCTGCCTTATCTGCAATAACTGCCCCGGTAAGCTTTACTTTTGAGCCATTTATACTTACTGTTCCGTTAGGTGAATATATAATACCCTTATATTCCACATCAGAGGCATTAATATTTACATTTCCATTTTTTGAGTATATTATTGAATTATCAGATGAAACATACGTAGAATTAATATCAATGTTTTTCTCCGCAACAATTACATTACTTAGTTCTGTTGAATTTGCATTTATTGAAATATCCTCGTGAGAATATATACTCTTTTTTTTTCTGTATTGATTATCTCCAAGATACAAAGTATCATAAACCTCGGTTTCATCGTTCAAAAGCCTTATTATACTTGTAAGATTTGTTAATTCACTGACCTTCTCTTCTTTTCCGTTAATCCTTACATAGCTTCCTGTTTTACTAATTTTTCTTGCCTGTATTACAACATTTTCAGACGTGTATTCCTCTGCCAATACAACATCCGAATAATATGCAAACTGCCCTATAAATATTGCAATCACCAGCATTCCCGCCAACAGCCTTTTAAATTTTCTTCCTTCCTTCATTTAGTTACCCTCCATAAATCTGTGCTAATTTTATTAATACCTTCATCACAAAATATTTTCAACATTCTGCCCATACCGTTTATTATTTTCACTTTATCCTTTGTATTCACATATACCTGATTTTAAATATATTTTTTCTTCACTGTATAAATTGTTCATTCATTAAAATTTTTATCATTAATTTATTTTATCTTTACGTAACAGAAATTAATCTTATAAGCATAGGTATAACAAATATAATTATTATTGCTTTCCCTATGCTTATGTTTTTCTTCTCACAATAAATAATTTCTTATTTAACAATATAACATAATCCTTTTTCAAAGTAAAGCATTAAAATTTTATTCTTAGATATATTTTTACAATTTCTTCCCCTTACTAACCTCAAACGCCTTCTCAAACGCCAGATAGAGCATAACCAAAAACATTAACGCCGCCAAAACCTCCCCTAACGCTATCCAGCTATATATAACAGCATTATCAGAGTAGATAAGCATAACCATATTTATCAATACAGTAAACAGCCACGAAAGCCTTAACGGCATAAAGCCATAGACAAATTTATATCTTGTGGACACATAGTTAAAAACGTTTATAAGCATATATGTAACAATACCAATAAATATAATGGAAACAGCCCTGAAAGCATATCCCCACTCAGCGCCAAACTTATAATATAACCTTGACGTAGCCGTAGTTAAATCCATAACCCATATGGCGGCAGAAAAAATACATGCGGCAAATGCACACTTTTGTACTTTTTTATATACATTTATTTCTTCAACACATTCCTTTATTCCGTTTGATATAAGAATATATCCTGCAAAATCAGGAATTAATCCTATAATAGAGCTTCCTGCATAAAAATATACATTTACCAGTATCATAAAGCAGCCTATAATTATCTTTTTCATATTGCTTCTATACCTTTCTAATTCTTAAAGCTGTGTATAGGAGCCGGTATTCTTCCTCCTCTGTTTACAAATGCCTCACAGCTGTATTTATTAACCGGCATAACAGGCGCGTATCCTAAAAGTCCTCCAAACTCAACAGTATCGCCTATGTTCTTTCCTATAACAGGAATAATCCTTACTGCCGTAGTTTTCTGGTTTATCATACCTATTGCAGATTCGTCCGCTATAATTCCTGATATTGTAGCTGCGCTGATATCCCCGGGAACGGCTATCATGTCAAGCCCCACAGAACATACACATGTCATGGCTTCAAGCTTTTCAAGTGTAAGCGCTCCTCTCTCCACAGCGTTTATCATGCCCTGGTCCTCGCTGACTGGTATAAAGGCGCCGCTAAGTCCTCCTACATATGAGGATGCCATAACTCCGCCCTTTTTTACCTGGTCATTTAAAAGCGCCAGCGCAGCCGTAGTTCCCGGAGCTCCAACCGATTCTAACCCAATCTCCTCCAGTATATCCGCCACACTGTCCCCTATTGCAGGCGTAGGCGCCAGTGATAAGTCAATAATGCCAAATGGCACGCCAAGTCTCTTTGACGCTTCCTGCGCCACAAGCTGGCCTACTCTTGTAATCTTAAATGCTGTCTTCTTAATTGTTTCGCAAAGAACCTCAAAATTTGCTCCACGGACTGAGCTAAGGGCAGTCTTTACAACACCGGGACCGCTTACCCCCACGTTTATTATGGCGTCAGCCTCCGTCACTCCGTGAAATGCTCCTGCCATAAATGGATTATCGTCAGGGGCATTACAAAATACCACAAGCTTTGCGCAGCCGATTGAATCCTTGTCCTTCGTAAGCACAGCCGTTTCCAGTACAATCTCTCCCATAAGCTTTACGGCATCCATATTTATTCCTGTCTTTGTAGAGCCTACGTTTACTGAGCTGCACACTCTTTCAGTTTCTGCAAGGGCCAAAGGAATGGAACGGATAAGAAGCTCCTCCGCAGGCGTCATTCCCTTAGACACAAGTGCAGAATAACCGCCTATAAAATTAACGCCAAGCTCATATGCCGCCTTATCAAGTGTTTTTGCTATTGTTACAAAATCCTCTGCCGTCTTACACGCCGCACCGCCTACAAGCGCTATGGGGGTAACTGATATTCTCTTATTTACAATAGGAATACCTATTTCCTTCTCTATCTCCTTACCTGTGGAAACAAGATTTTTTGCCTTTGACATAATCTTGTTATATATATTTTTATTTAAGCTGTTTAAGTCACTGTCTATGCAATCTAAAAGACTTATTCCCATTGTAATGGTACGAACATCAAGGTTTTCCTGCTCTACCATTTTATTAGTCTCATTAACCTCAAATATATTTATCATACAATTCTCCATTTCCATTAACCCATAAGTACTGTTTTTAAGGGCTTCAGCTATAGCTCAGACCTTTGTCCCGTCTTCACAAAAAATTTAAACTCTTAAGACTTTTTATACTCTGTGCATTATATTAAAAATATCCTCTGACTGCATTTTTATCTGCACGCCTATATCTCCTCCAAGATTTTCAAGCTCGTCAGCCAGCTCTCCAAACTTTTTTTCTGAACCGTTTGCGTCCACTATCATCATCATATTAAAATAATCCTGAACTATAGTCTGGGAAATATCAAGAATGTTGACATTATTGTCTGCCAGATAAGTACATACCTTCGCAATAATACCAACTGTATCTTTTCCAACTACAGTAATTACTGTTTTTTTCATAATTGTAAAGTCCAACCTTTCCCTTTTTAATATGCCAAGCTGCCTTAGGCTTTAACATTTTTATCAATTAATAACTATATCAAATCCCTTACTAAATTTCAAGGCTATTTTCTTTACATTCATTACTATTTATTACTACCTCTCCATCTTTTCCCTATCCTTTATTTTCTGCCATAACAGTATTCTGTTTTTCAATATATACTGTGATGTGAGGGATACTTTGTGGTGTATTTTAAAACAGAATATAGATAAATAATAATTTATATGTTTGGAAAAAAAAGTTCCTTGCATGTAATCCGGGGCTTAAGAATAAAGGGAGTATAAGACCTTAGGGTGATGGCAGGGACAGGGAGTTATATATATTTTTTAAAGCTTCGAAAAGAGTAAGAAATTCTATCAACGAAATACCGCCATCTTCTAAGCTGCGAGCGTAACTCGCAAGGGGCTAAAAAGCAGCCCCTTACTCAGACAGACGCTCTACGCTAAGAAGCTGACGGTATTCCGTTGATGAATTTCTAACACTTTTCTCAATGCTTTAAAAAATATATATAACTCCCTGTCCCTGCCATCACCCTAAGGTCTTATACTCCCTTTATTCTTAAACCCCTCATTGGGAGAAAGTACTTCTCACATATTAATTCGTATAAACAATTCAAGTGGAAGTCGTATCAATAAAAATACAACATTCATGACTAGATAGATATAAATTTGCTGGTACTCACTATAATTATAAGCCTGTATTCTGCAAATTTTTTGGAGAATAAATAAAATTAATTTAATTCAGATATATTTAATCTCTGTCATATTTAAACAAAATAAATGCAAATATCAGAATTAAC
>CAJUAO010000010.1 GCA_910584685.1 uncultured Lachnospiraceae bacterium
TCCATGTTCCGAAGCTTTAAAAAATTATATTTAGCTGCCTGCCTCCCCTTAAGCCATCCCCATTCCGCCTCCTATAGCCTTTTAATGGGACATACCCGGACTACATGTAAGGAAAAACATTTCACCTGTACAAATTAATTTTTACCTCCCCATAACCAAACAGCCCCTTCCATCTCCTACAAAAGTCTTGTAACCAGCCAAATCACCATATTATTGTTATATATAAAGCTTAAAAATCCATTATCGTTAATCTGCCTGAATACCTCCTGCGCCCATTCCTTATCGCTAAACGCAGTAAGTATAAGGGAGGCAATCCATATAAACAGCAGGCCCTGAACAAGTCCGATAACTGCTCCTGCCCATTTATTTATTCCATTGATAATAGGAAGCTTTGAAAATACATCAAGCACCCCAATAATTATTCTTATTACAATATATATAATAAGCGTAAGCGCAAGAAATGTCAGTGCCTTAATAATGGTGTCAGTAAGCTCCTCAATTACATATTCCTGTATGGCATCCTGGGCGTCTTTAGTTCCCTTGGCTATAGGCTCAAGCACCGCCTTTGGGAAATCAAGCTCCATAACAGACTCTTCGTCTATAATATGGGCCTCCTCCACAATTTCTCTCACAGACGCCTCGATTCCGTCGCCTATTCCGGTATTTTTCAGCACTCCGCTAAAGGGTATTGTCAATACTGCCGCCAGTATTATGGTTGCGATGGTTGCTACCATTGAAAATACTATTTTAATTAACCCTCTCATATACCCATATGCAATCATTGCAATGAGAAATATTATTACTCCAATTAACAATGCGTATTCCATTTTCATTCCTCCATATTATGCTATGACGCTTAAGCTAATATCGGCATTATACTGCCATTTAAGCCTTCACAATCATAATGCTTTTTCTATTTCAGCTTAACATTCATTATATTATATTCACTATTAATAATATAGTACCTGTCAGGCTTGTCCGTACATATAATCTGTCTTATTCCCTCATTTACAGTTCCGCTATAGCGTTCCTTTCCTGATATGCTAAACAGCTTCATCTCTGTGTTGTTGTATATAATCATTCTGTCATTCTGCAGGCTTATTCCCGTATACATAAGCTCTGTGTCCATATTCATTTTTTCTTTGCCGTCTGTATCGTATACCTTTATGTTGTATGGCTTTTCATAACGCTCTGTCTTTGACACTATACCTATGTATTCCTCATTATAAAAAATACTTTTTATCACGCTGTCCAGCTTTGTCTCTGATGATATTTCCGGCTTTTGCTTTATGTTATACACGGTAAACATGTTATCTCCAAAGGCTGCAACCGTATCGTTATCTAAAAATTCCACCCTTGAGACAATGGTGGTCTCATAATGGTTAAAGCCGCCTACTATACGGCTTACCTCATTTTTTCCTACCTCGGAATAATTATAAAAAACAACCCTGCTCTTTGCCGTTCCTCCGTCTATATATATATATGAAACAGCCAGCTTTGTCCCGTCATTTGACAGCGATATATCTATGGGGCAGCCTTCTCCCGTAACATATGTTTGTCCCGCAGCAATGGAATTCCCTTCCCTGTCAAAAACCTCTATACGGTTGGTTTCCGTATCCTCTGTAATTGCCGCTATTACGCCCTGCTCTGATACCTCCAGGGCAACAATGGGATACATGGTATCTATCTTGCCTCTCTGTCCTTTTGCATCATATATATATACGGTGGTAGTATCCAAATCACATATAGCCATAGTGCTGTTACACACGTCTACAATGGGCTTTTTCATTTCAAACGCCTGATTCCAAACGGTTTCATTATCCTTCACGTAGGATATTCCGTCGTCAGTATATACAAGCATGCTCTCTCCAAACTTAAAATACTGATTATTTCCGGCTCCATTCATATTTTTTATGTTTGTTACCTCATATTGGCTGTAGCTTCTGTTGTCTAAATATATTTTAACTCCTATGGCTGTAACTGCCAGCAGCAATAAAATAACTGCTATAGCTATCCTTACCTTACGCTTATGTCTCGAGATTTTTTTCTGATATTCTTCCTCTGCCTGCCCGGTCCTGTACTTCAGATAATCTCTGATATTTGTCATAGTGGCACAGCTGCTCCTCTCTGCAAAAAAAATTTGCGTTTTAATAGAGTATAGCATACATTTTGCCTAAAGTCATTACGGAACAAGAAGATTTTTTCCGTAATATATATCGTCTGCGCTTTCCAGATTATTTAATTCTATAATTGTGTCAATATTAGACGTGTTTCCGTACAGCTTCATACAAATACTGTACAGGGTATCCCCCTTCTGCACAGGGTAGCTCTGGGTATTTGCAGGAGTCACCGATGCGGTAGCTTCATTCTGTTCATTTGCTGTTGTCTCCTCATCAGGCTTATTGTCGGCAGATACCGGCGTTGTGGCATCCTCCCCCTTCTGCTCCTCTGTGGTATTTTCTGTTTCATTACCCTCCGGCTCTGTGGTATTTTCTTCATTTGCCGTTGTCTTTATCTCATTGTTGTTTTTATCTGACGGCACTCCGTTTACCGATATTATTCCGGAGCCCCCTGCCGGCTCGTCATTATTGTGCATTATGTTATTGACAATATTTGAAAATCCGTCTGCAAGATTTTTAAGCTGTCCGTTCATTCCCATAAATCCCAGCACTCCCGCCAGACCTAATATTACAAAAAAAGAGGCTGCTGTTTTAAGCCTTTTGTTTAATTTCACAAAATCCCCTGTCTCCTGCTTTTCATATGTGTCTACTATATTGTCTATATCTATATTGTCTGTATCGCTTGCCCTGCTGTTTATATCACTCTTAATTTTTTCCGCCCTTCTTTCTGCTGCCCTGCTTATGACGCCTGATTTTGTTTCACCTAAGCCCCCGCTTCTAAAGCGCATATCCGCCCCCGTTTCCTCAGCATATCTTATCATATCAGGATTTCTTTCATAATATATGTGGTAACAGCCCATTCTCTCAAGCTTATCTTTTCCGTAGGAATAAAACGATTCCTCATTTTCCTCTCTGTCTATTTTGAAAAATACCCTGTCAACTCCCGCAAAATTATTCAGATGCATTTTCTTTATCCACATGTTTTGATTTGCATTGCTCCCATTTTGGCTTAAAAACCATCCCACTACCTTTAAGCCCGGAAAATACCTGGAAATATCGTCATTTAATCCTGTCCATATATCATCGCTGAAAAGAACTGTATTGTCAAAGACCTCCCTTACGTCCACAGCTCCATTAATAAAGACATACGTATAGCCGCAGCTCTTTTTTACAAAGCCTAACAGCACGCCGTATCTTATATCATCAGCTCCGTCAGGAATTCTGGCAAGATATAACGCCACATTATCCTCCATATAAATTTGTATATCTCCCTCTCCGTCGCCTATCTGCTTTATATTTTTAGGCAGCTTCAGGCCTGTATCCTTATATTCCCGGTCTTCCTTTTCCTGTCTATATACCACTTCTATCATAACCCTTTATTTTTGTCCCTCCCTGACTATTTTTATAAATCATCATACACCATTCCTGCTGTAAAAAATGTCAAACCCTGTATATGACATTAAATACTTTTCGACAAAAGGCTTACAGCGTATAAAATTTATTTTTTTTGGCATATACTTAAAAACACCTTAAATTTGGCTTTAGAAGGGGTTTTTATTAATAACGGAAATGAGGATTTTATATGAAAAAAACATTTTACTATAATGCTTTGGCTTCTGAGAAATTATATGATTTTGCGTTACAGCTTAACACCTTGATAGATGATACTATTTCAGAAAATCAGGAAATTATATATTTATGTATAGGCAGCGACCGTTCCACCGGCGACAGTCTCGGCCCCTTAGTCGGCTACAGACTGGATGCATTATCTTCCTTTAAGGGACATGTTTACGGAACATTAAAAAATCCCGTACACGCCGTAAATCTTTCATCGTCTCTGGATGAAATCTACAGTATGCACGAGAATCCTTTTATAATTGCCATAGACGCTTCACTTGGCACAAAAAGCCATCTGGGTTACGTAACCCTCTGCGATTCTCCCTTAAAGCCGGGACTTGGAGTAAAAAAACTCCTTCCAGCCGTCGGCAGCCTTTCCGTAACAGGAATTGTAGGCTTTTCCGGCGTTATGGATGCAGTAATCCTACAGACCACCCGCCTGTCTGACGTTATGGACCTTTCCAACTATATAGCCGGAGGAATCCTTCTTGCGTCACATATGCGAAGAAAAGCCTTACTGAACGTTCTTTAATATATTAATGGCGTCTCCTATTGTCTTTGCCCTGCCGTCTGCCAGAAGCACCATCATCTTTTCTATGTTTTCAGTGCTCATATTCTCCTCGCCAATGTAAGCAGTGTAATTTGTGGAAATATCTATTGTGATATTCTTCTGCTGCTGCTCAAGCTCCTTAAGCTTTATGGCAGATTCATTCTGTTCCTTCTTAAGCTTCTCTATTTTCCCTATATCCCTTGCTGTAATTTCCTCTTCAATATCTGCCTTGGTAGTTCTCTCAAAATCATTTACCGCATTATTTTTCCTTGCCACAATATCGCTTATCTGCTGCTCAAGCTCCTTAATCTCGCTATCGAAGCTCTCAAGCCCGTATCTTTCATCATCCTTGTCCTTTTTAATAGACCTTATAATTCTTTTAATTTTTGATTCGTTTTTAAGAATTGTGCTCCGCTGAACCTTTGTTTCCAAAAATGCATCCTTATATTCCACCCTGGCATACTTATAACCAACAATATATAAAACAACAAATATTGCGGCAATCACAATATACTCTAATACCCTGAGCAGCCAGAAGGCATTTGTAAGCCACACTGCAAGGGTTGGAATAACAATAACTCCCATTGCCGCCAAAAGCAGTAAAACCGCCTTTTCCTTAGCAGTCTTCGGATAGTATAAAATATATGTCAGCTTATTGTCAAAATGCTTCCATACTCCCTTTTGCCGGAATATTGTTCTGATTTCATCCTTAAGATTTTTATTTTCCTGTATAATTTCGGAGGTTTCTTCCTTTATTCTTGCCTCTACTCCCTTATTCTTTGCCCTTGCTCTTTCATTTCTTGTATTCTTAAGCCTGTCCTGTACCTTTGACATTTCTCTGTCAAAGTTTGACAAAACCTGCTCCCTGCGTTTTTTCACGGTTACATCTATAGTTTCCTTTAACAGCTTTTCCTCTGATTCTATATCTCTTGATAAATTCTGCTTTTTTATATTTTCCTGCTGTATCTGGCTCCGAAGGGAGCTTTGCGCCATTAATGCTCCCTGAATGTTTCTCAAATCATCTATATTTCCATATAAAATATTTGCTCCTTCCATTCTCCTGCTCCTTTCCCTTATCTTTCTATTGTACCGTAATAGCCATGTCGCCCTTTCTTATCCAGCCTGCCCTTCTCATTCCCTCAGCTATGGCAAGAGTAAGAACTGCCGGCAGTACAAAGTGCATAATTATAATTTCTATCATAACAACAGGAATGCCTGTGCCTGACGCCACCATTGCGTCATATGCGGCAAATTGCCCCACTAAGCCTGACGTTCCCATTCCCGAGCCTACAGGAGTGCTCTTCATTTTCAAAAGCGCCGACGCCACAGGTCCTAAGATTGCGCTTGATATAATAGGCGGAAGCCATATAATGGGCCTTTTCATAATATTGGGAACCTGAAGCATGCTTGTCCCTATTCCCTGCGCAATAAGACCTCCCACCTTATTTTCCCTGTAGCTTGCCACGGCAAAGCCTACCATCTGACAGCAGCAGCCAATAGTCGCTGCTCCCGCTGCCAGCCCTGTTATTCCCATAGACACGCCTATGGCCGCCGAGCTTATAGGCAGCGTAAGAATCATTCCCATTGCTACAGATATAAGTATTCCCCCAATTATAGGTGACTTTTCAACGTTTATATTTATAAGATTGCCCAGCCAATACATAAACCGACTTATATACGGCCCTATAAGAAAGCCCACCAGAGCTCCTGAGCCAATGGACACAAAGGGAGTTACTATAATGTCAACCTTAGTTTTTCCCGATACAAGCCTTCCTGTCTCAATGGCAACATATGCGGCTATAAAGGCTCCCAAAGGCTCTCCTGCTTTTCCTAAGACAATCTGCGGCGCAACGGTGGGAAATGCGCCTAACATACCTGCTACAGCCGCCGACACCGTTACTAACGGTCCCTCCTTAAATTTGCTGGCAACGCCTACGCCAATGCCTGCTCCTGTAATGGTCTTTGCAATGTTTGCAACTGCATTTATATATGCCCCTGCCGTGCCGCCTATCATAGAGCCTATCTGCGCCAGTATTGTTCCGATTATAAGTGTGGAAAACAATCCCAGCGCCATTCCTCCAAGTCCGTCAATAAACAGTCTTCCAAAATATTTCTTCATACTTACATATCATCCTCTTCTATTACCTGTATCTCAAGATAATCAAATTCAATATCATCTATAAAATTATCCTTATTAAATCTTGTCTTGTCTGTCTTTAAAAAATCATTTACCGTTACCTCAAGCCAGATGGGACGGCTTAAATCAAACTCTAAGCATATTTTATCAAGGGCGTCGTATATTTTTCTGGTACGATTTACTCCGGCTCTTTCATCACATACAACCATATCCCTTATTAAATGATTTTTCTTCCATATCTTTCCCCAAAGACGAAACATTATTTAAAGCTTCCTTTCTCAATCATTGCCGATAAAAGCTTTACGGAATTTTCTATAGCCATAGCCTCAAAGGCAGGATAATCCATATCTGCCGAGTCATCCGCCTTGTCTGATATTGCCCTTATAACAAGGAATGGAATACCGTTTAAATATGCCGCATGGGCAATGGCGGCTCCCTCCATCTCCGTACAATACCCGTGGAAGGTATCAGTAAGCCACCGCTTTTTTTCTTTGTCTGATATGAACTGGTCGCCGCTTACAACTCTGCCCACAAAAGTCCGTATCTGCGGCAGCTCCTTATGGCAGCATTCCTCTGCTAATGCTATAAGACTCTCATCTCCCGGAAATGTAGACACATCCATACGCGGTATTACGCCTATAGGGTCTCCAAACGCCGTAGTATCCATATCATGCTGAAGAGCGTCCTTAGATAAAACTATATCTCCTATATTTATTTCATCATTGAGGGAGCCGGCTACTCCCGTATTTATAATTGCCTCAACCTTAAATATATCTGCAAGTATCTGCGCGCATATGGCGGCGTTTACCTTTCCTATTCCTGACTTTACTATAACCACATTTTTTCCTGAAAGGGCTCCCTCATAAAATTCCATGCCTGCCTTTTTTGTAACCCTTATATCGGAAAGCATAGCCTTAAGCTTGCTTACCTCCTCGTCCATAGCTCCGATTATTCCTAACATACCATACCTCTTTTCCATGTTCTTTTAATCCGGATATATAAGTCTTTCATCCGTAATATTTTCAAGCGCTTCTTTAATATACCTGTCTGCTACGTATTTTGCCATATTTAAATTCATATCAAGGTAATTGCCGCAGTCCTTTGCCGACGCCCCCGGAACATCACCCTCAAAATCTCTTATAAAAACAAACATTTCCCTCACAAGCTCCAAAACATCCTTTGATGTATAATCCCCTGCCAAAATCATGTAAAAGCCTGTACGGCAGCCCATAGGCCCGAAATATACGCATTTGTCCTTATAATCCTTATGATTCCTTAAAAACGTTGCGGCAAGATGCTCTATCGTATGCACCTCCGCCGTATTTAAAACCGGCTCAAAGTTTGGTCTTGTAACTCTTATGTCAAATGTAGTTATAACCTCATTTCCCACATAATCCTTTCTGGAAACATAAATTCCCGGAAGCATCCTTAAATGGTCTATTGTAAAGCTTGTAATCTTTTCCATAATAATATTCCTCCTTTTCTATACTGCCTGACCTATCGCCTGCTTAAGGGCCTTTGATAGCTGGTCCGGACATGAGGTGCCCTTGCCGTTGCAGTCTATGCCGGATAATCTGTCAATAGCCTCCTGTACCTTCATTCCCTCTACAAGTCTTGAAACGCCCTGTGTATTTCCCGAACAGCCTCCTATAAATTTTACTGATTTTATTGTATCTCCTTCAATTTCAAAATGAATTTCTTTTGAACATACGCCTTTTGTCTTATATATCACAGTCTTTAACCTCCTTTAATTTATTATGTATCAGCTTTCTATATAATATATACAGACCTGCTACGATACATAATAACAGAATTTTTTAAAAAATACTAGAGTAAATACCAAAATGTCGCAGTTTGTCGATGAGTTTTTGTTGAAGTTTCCAGACAGAATGTATAATATAAACTTAAAAAATGTAATAGAGGATGGAGGTTATTATGGAAACACTTATTAAATTTTTGCTTATATTTTCATTTGCTTTTTCAATGCTTTTTAAGCTGTTAAATTATTTAAACTTCTACAGATTATATAAAGCCTCATGCAGTATGTCGGACTCCGGCTTAGATATAATCAGGCAGATTAAACGCCGCTTCTCGGATTGTATCACATTAGGCAAGCCTATAGAAAATACCGAAAGCTTTATAAGGCGTATTCTTCTCTCCTCCGACAAATATAACGCCTTGGAAACCGTAGGAGAACGGATAAGTATTGGCTTTCTGCTTATCTTTTGGGGAATTTTATGGTTTAGCTGCGTAAACGGTTTTTTTTCCTATGAGAGAACTATCCTTTTCACTGTAATTTCTATGGCTTTAGCATACATATCGGACAGAGCCTTTGACATCTGCGCCATGGAAAGCGGCTTTATCACTTATGCTGCCGACTATCTGGACAACACGTTAAAAGGCAGGCAGCAGAAGGCGGGATTTAAGAGAGGCGCCGGAAATTTAGTTGATACATATAAAAAAGCATCTGAGTCAACTACGTCTCCTTCAGCAGAGGATGAAGGAAGCAGGGAGGATAAAAGCAAAGGTTCTTCTGACAAAGCAGAGCCGGAAATAGCCGCCGCTGCCGACACTGAACTTATTGCATCAATTATAGATGAATTTATATTGTAAATATTGGCTTTTTTTGGTATAATTGTTTTATTAAAGCGAGAAAAGTGCCGTCTTTGGACGAGACTTTATTCGTGTGAAGAAGTTTTCTATAAATTATTTTAAAAATTTTTCAGAAAGGACAGGATTTAAACATGGCAAAAGTAACATTTGATTATTCTAAGGCAGCTTCATTTGTCTCTGCAGACGAGCTTAATATAATGAAGAAGCTTGTTTTAGATGCAAAGGAAACCTTAGTAACAAAAACAGGAGCAGGAAATGACTTTCTCGGATGGATTGACCTTCCGACGGATTATGACAAGGAGGAGTTTGACCGTATAAAGAAGGCTGCTGCTAAGATACAGGAAGATTCCGAAGTCCTTCTTGTAATAGGAATTGGCGGCTCATACCTTGGAGCGAGAGCAGCCCAGGAATTTTTAAGACATAACTTCTACAATATGGTAGACAAGAGCATAAGAAAAACTCCTGAAATTTACTACGTGGGAAATAATATCAGCAGCACGTATATCACACACCTTATGCAGGTTATCGGGGACAGGGATTTTTCAATAAATATTATATCTAAATCGGGAACAACCACAGAGCCTGCCATTGCTTTCAGGGTATTTAAGAAAATGATAGAAGAAAAATACGGAAAAGCGGAGGCTGCAAAGCGTATATACGCCACTACAGATAAGGCAAGAGGCGCCCTTAAAAATCTTGCTACCGAGGAAGGCTATGAAACCTTCGTAGTTCCTGACGATATAGGCGGCCGTTTCTCTGTTCTCACCGCTGTAGGCTTACTTCCAATCGCTGCAAGCGGCGCCGATATTGACAAGCTTATGGAGGGCGCTGCAAGCGGAAGACAGATGGCTCTTGAAAATGATTTTGAAAACAACGACGCATTACTGTATGCTGCCATGAGAAATATTTTGCTTAGAAAAGGCAAAAGCGTAGAAATTGTTGCAAATTATGAGCCAAGCCTCCATTATGTATCAGAGTGGTGGAAGCAGCTTTACGGCGAAAGCGAAGGAAAGGACAAGAAGGGTATATTCCCTGCCGCAGTTGACCTTACAACAGACCTTCACTCTATGGGACAGTTTATTCAGGACGGCGCGCGTATTATGTTTGAAACCGTTATTAACATTGAGAAGCCGCAGTGTGAGCTTATTATTGAGGAGGAGCCTGTGGACCTTGACGGACTTAATTATCTGTCTGGAAAGAGTGTGGATTTTGTCAATAAGAGCGCTATGAATGGAACTATTCTTGCCCACACTGACGGATGCGTTCCAAACCTTTTAGTAAACGTTCCTGAACAGAATGAATTTTATTTAGGACAATTATTTTATTTCTTTGAGTTTGCCTGCGGTATATCAGGCTACCTGCTTGGCGTAAATCCTTTTAACCAGCCGGGTGTTGAAAGCTACAAGAAAAATATGTTTGCTTTACTTGGCAAGCCGGGCTACGAAAAGGAAAGAGAGGAATTATTAAAGAGGCTCTAAGCTTATAATGATTTATGTATTTTGTCTTTAACAGCTTATGGGTTGTTTTCCGTAATTTCCTAATAGAATAAAAAAATAAACCCTTCATATAATATATTAACTGCTCTTTAGGGAGGTTGTATATAATATGAAGGGTTTTTTATTTTCTGTTTTATGCCTTGTATTTTCAGTATGCCTTTTTTCCGGCTGTGAGGTAGAACAGTATGATGACACAAAAGTTGCCGACCTTGACTTTACTTTGCTGGCTCAGGAGGATATTCCGGAGCAGGTTATGAATGTAATAAACGAAAGCAAAACCGAAAATTTCCGAAAAACATATACTGATAAGGATTACCTTTACATAATAATAGGCTATGGAGCTCAGCCTACCACAAATTACAGTATTGTCATAGAGGATTTATATGAAGCTCCAAACGCCATATTTGTTTCATCTATGCTTAAAGGGCCTTCAAAGCATGAGGAGGTCGTAGAAAAGGAAACGTACCCCTATGTTGTCTTAAAACTAAACTACTCTGACAAAACCGTCATATTTAAATAATCCTTTTAATATAATGTACCAAAATAAAAGTGTGAAGTAATTTTCTATGTCAAGAAGTGCGTCTGACCATGAAAACTACATTACACACGGGAATGGAGATTTATTATGGAACTAATTAAAAAAAATGTGCATATGAACCGTTTAAAATCCCACATTGTCACTCAGCTTACCTTAGATGATGACTTCAATGTTCCTGATGTAAATGATGATATATATCGGATAATAACAAAGGATGGATTTGTGCTTCAAAACTCTACCAAGGTACAGGACGGCAAGGTTATAGTGTCAGGCTCGCTGGAGTTTAAATTTCTCTACGGAGGCTCAGACGACTCAGGAAAAATTCATCACATGTCCGGTTCCATACCATTTACGGAAACCATTAACTGCGACAATGTATTTGAACATGACGGCGTAACCGTAAAATGGGATATAGATGACCTTAACATCGGAATAATCAACACCCGAAAAATCAGCACCAAGGCTATTATATCAGTATCCGTATCCTGCGAGGATATTTATGATATAGAAACCGCATGCATGCCTGACGAGGAAAACAAGGTGCTGGGGCTTAAACATTCGGCAGATGTGACGCAGCTTGCCATATGCAAAAAGGATATTTACAGGATAAAAGAAAATATTGATTTGCCAAGCGGAAAGCCTAATATAGCTGAAATAATATGGGATACGGTATGCTTAAAATCAGTATCAACAAAGCTTCAGGCAGGAAAGCTGTCCATAACCGGAGAAATTAATCTTTTTATACTGTATTCCGCCGAGGATGAAAACGCGCCGATACAGTGGTTTGACACTACCTTTTCTTTCTCAAATTCCCTGGATATGCCGGGCTGCGACGAGGATATGATAGGAGATATCTGCGTTTCTATCGGAAGCAGTTCCGTTGCCCTTAAAAATGATTATGACGGTGAGCCAAGATGCTTAGAGCCTGACATTGTGTTAGACCTTAATATAAAAATATATAATGAAGAGCCTGTGGTTTTTCTTACAGATGCATACTCGCCGGAATGTAATGTTATCCCTGTCTACGGTCAGGTTACATATAATACAATATTGACAAAAAATCTGTCTAAATGCCGCCTTACTGATAAGCTTAAGCTCGACAGCGCAAAGGGGCAGATATTACAGCTTTTAAGCTCCTGCGGCACTCCGAAAATAGATGATATATCAGTAACGGAGGATGGTCTTTTAGTGGAGGGAGTAGTTACTGCAAAGCTTATGTACATATCCTCAGATGATAAGTCGCCTTTAGCAATAGCCGACGAGGTTATACCTTTTTCCCACACTGTGGAGGCTAAGGGCGTGACGGAGGATTCCTTAAGCTTCATCAGGCCTTCTATGGAACAGCTCTCAGTGGTTATGACAGGCACTAACGAGGTGGAGGTTAAGGCAGATGTTCTTCTTGATTGTCTTGTCTTAAACAATAATACATGTAATGTAATTACCGATATAGATACCGAGGCCTTTGATTCTTCATGGCTGTCGTCACGGCCGGGAATGACGGGATATCTTGTTAAAGCAGGTGATACCCTTTGGGATATTGCAAAGTCATTTTTTACGACAAAGGAGAGGATAATGGAGATTAATGAACTGAAATCGGATATGATAAATCCGGGGGATATGCTTCTTATACTTTAATTATCTGTACATTTTGAAATATGTTTTTCCTCACATGCAGGCCGGGTATGTGCCATTAACAGGCTCCTGACGGCGGAATAGGGAGAGATAAAGACGGCAGGGAGAAATCTCTGCCGTCTATTGACTTTTGTGGTCATTATCAGGTATGCTATCTATGAGTATTTTGAAAAAGATAAAGGAAGAAGAAAGCAATGATTAAAGCAAGAAACATAGTAAAATCATACGGAAACGGAGAATGCCGTTTTCAAGTATTAAAGGACATCAGTCTTGATATAGAGGATAATGATTTTGTGGTTATTCTTGGTGCGTCGGGTTCGGGCAAATCAACTTTTTTGAATGTAATTTCAGGTCTTGAACGCCCTGACAGCGGTAAAGTGTTTTATGACGGAAAGGATATTACAGCGCTTTCCGATAATGAAGTAACTTCATTTCGTAAGGAAAATGTAGGATTTATTTTTCAGCAGTATTATCTGCTGCCTAATATGAGCGTTGATAAAAATGTAAAAATGGGCGCTGATTTAGCAGGTAACAAAGATTACAAAACCGTTATCGGGGCGGTCGGACTCGGAGAAAAACTACATAAATATCCAAGCGAGCTTTCGGGCGGCGAACAGCAAAGAGTATCTATTGCAAGAGCTTTGGCAAAAAGACCAAGAGTTTTGTTTCTGGACGAGCCGACAGGCGCATTAGATGAACAAACAGGACGGCAGGTGCTTGATTATATCTGTAAGCTTCAAAAGGAATATGCTTTTACAATCGTAATGGTAACGCACAATATGAATATTGCAGAAATGGCGAACACAATTATAAAGATGAACAGCGGAAAAATATCTGAAATTTACACAAATGAAACGCAAAAGAACGCTTATGAGATTGGATGGTGATGATATGCTTGTTGAAATAAAAAATGCTTCAAAACTCATCAGCATTTCTATTATGGCCTGTTGCGCTGTACTTGTTTGTACAATGTTTCTGAACTTTTATTTTGATATTCGGTTAATTGAAAGTGAAATAACATCCGAATTGTCAATGTTTTTTATAATGCTCAGGTTTCTACCGCAAAAGTCGTTTGCCTTGTAAGCGGCGGCTGCCTGCTTTTAACTGCGGTTGTTATGTTGTTATTTTATATTAAGCATTATATTGACACCCATAAGAAGGAACTCGGGATATTAAAAGCGTTAGGATATTCCAATCTTAAAATCGCAAAAGATTTTTGGGTATTCGGAATTAGTATTTTTACCGGAACTGCAATCGGATATGCAGGAGCATTTCTTATAATGCCATGGTTTTACGCCCTGCAAAACAAAGATAAAATGCTTCCAGAGATAACTATAAATTTTCATCCAAGCATTTTATTTTATTTCGTGGTATTGCCGACTGTGTGTTTTTCGGCTCTTTCAGTTTATTACGCTTGGTACAAATTAAAAAAGCCTGTGTTGATGCTTTTGAAAGATAATCTGCAAGCTGCTTCAAAGACACCAAATCACAGAATCGAAAAAACCAGAGAATTGTCGTTTGTAGAGGATTTGAAAAGGAATACCTTAAAATCTAAAAAGGTACTTGTATTTTTCATTATTTTTGCTTCATTTTGTTTTTCGGCTATGACACAAATGTCCTTTAGCATGAAAGACTTATCAAGCGAAATGATGGGCGTGATGATGTTGGTTATCGGACTTGTATTAGCGTTTACAACTCTGTTTATTGCCATAACGACAGTAATAAACGGAAATACAAAAACTATTGCTATGATGAGAGTATTCGGCTATTCGCAAAAAGAATGCTGCAGGGCAATTCTCGGCGGTTACAGACCAATGTCGTATATTGGTTTTGCAATCGGAACAGTATATCAGTATGGATTGCTGCGGCTTATGGTAGATATTGTATTCAAGGATATTGAGGGTGTGCCCGCATATGAATTTGACCTTCCTGTTATGATTATTTCACTTGTTGTTTTTATTGCGATTTATGAAATTCTGATGTATGTGTATTCTGAAAAAATTAAGAGAATTTCTATCAAGGAAATTATGATTGAATAACAGGTGGAAATAAGCGGCTTAACCTATTTGTTTAACATACAATCGGTCTATTCCGTTGCCATAATTCACAATATCCTTCAAATAATGGTAACCATACTTTTCATACAATCCTACATGTCCTGATGGTATATACGTCCTTTCAAAGCCGCATTCCTTTGCATATGCGTTTGCAAATTCAATGAGCTTTTCGCTAATATCATTACATAATCTCCTTTATTAAATAGTTTTGAGTAATTTACAAGTACATAAAACTATTTAACACAGTTTCATGTACTTAGATATTTCTTAATCTTAAACACCCTGACATATTGTTCTCCTCCAAATTGAAATTTGCTCCTGCCTTTTCACTAAAAAACAGGAGCAAATCATTTATGAAAACATTATATGAAAAAAGAAATTTTAGCCTTCTGTAGCTGAGGTCTGGGTTACGCTTCCCAAGCCCTTTTTGTACTCATCATACATATCATACATCTTATCGTATGTCTGATAGCTGATATCAGGGAGCTTTCCGCCCCAAAGCTTTTCTGCCTGCTCAAAGCCCTTCTTAAAGGCATTCATCATTTTTTCCATCTTAGCTTCATCGTCGCCTGCATATGCCTTGGCAAAATCAAACATTCTCTGAGCTGTCTTGTTTACGCCCCACTCGCCGTTTTCTGAAATTGCATCCTTTGCTTCCTGAGCTGTCTTGGCGTCTACCGTATAATCGCCCTTAGCTAAAAGTCTCCACATATCGTCTGAATTCTTAACTGCGAAGCCCTGCTGATTAAGCATATCAGTAACCATTCTTCTAAAGCTGTCTGCCCTGGACTGGCTGTCTGCCTTAAGCTGCTCTATAATTGCAGTTCTGTCACCCTTAGACGATGGCTCATATGTAACTCCTGTGCTTTCTGCACTGCTCTTTGAGGATGTATCCTCTGCCTTCTTTGTGTAACTCTTTCCCTGCTCATATGCTGTTGTTCCATATGAAGAAGTTGTATTTGTTACTCCGTTTACACTCATTTTTACCTCCATTCTGCTGCCTTCCTTTGCAACCGGTGTAAAGTATACTAAACAGTACACATAATCTAAAAACCATCCTTGGTTTTTTTGCGGCTGTAATTTATTATCACGCCGCAAGGTTTCATTAATTTTATCGGAATGTTATATTGTTTTCTAAAGTGTAAAATTGCAAAAAAATAATTTTTATTAACAAACATTAATATTTCATATCCCAGACAGTTTTATGCCATACTGCACAAATATAAAACACTATTATTCCTTTATGTTTTCTAATATGGTGCTCTTCTGTTTTTCTATATGGTTTAAAATAGCGTTCTTTCCCTTTTCCTTATCTCTTGCCCTTAATGCGTCTATTATACGCCTATGCTCAATTACAAGATTGTCCCTGGTCTGTCTGTCCTTTATATATTCAAGCCTGTAGCGGTACATCTGCTCCCGCAGATTATTTAAAATCTGTATAAGCCTTCTGTTTCCTGTAGATTTATATATTGCTTCGTGAAATTCCACGTCTGTGGTTGCTATTTCCGTTATATCATTCTTTTTTACGGCTGCGTTAAATCTAACAAGATTTGCCTCCAGCTCGGATATAATTTCATTTGTAATATTTTTGCATGCCAAATCAATCGCAAGTGTTTCCAGCACTCTCCTTACCTCAAGCACATCTGTCAAATCTTCCTCTGTTATGCTTGCCACCTCTGCGCTCTTTCTCGGCGTCATCACCACCAGCCCTTCAAGCTCAAGCTTACGTATAGCCTCGCGTATAGGAGTTCTGCTTACGCCAAGCTTTTCCGAGAGCTTTTTCTCCATAAGCTTCTCTCCCGGCTCCAGCTCACCTTTTAATATGGCATTTCTTAATGTGTTGAAGACAACGTCACGAAGCGGAAGAAAGTCATCATTGTTCATGCTAATATCTTTCATCGCCGTTTCCTCCATCTGTTATATATACCTGCCTGCAGCTTGGATTTCCCTTTAATACCATATATGCGTTTTTTGCTATGTCTATATCGTTAAATATACCAAATACGGTAGGACCGCTTCCGCTCATCATGGAATTTAATGCTCCCATATTCATCATTATCTGCTTTATTTCTCCAATAACGGGATATTCAGGAATAGTCACAGTCTCCAGTACATTTCCCATTGCTTTTGCCATGGTTACAATGTCCCTTTTTTCAATAGCTGCTATTATTCCGTATATATCAGGATGATTTTGTATCTCTTCTGCATTTAATCTTCCGTATACGGTTCTTGTAGATACGCTTATTCCCGGCTTAGCCAGCACCACATAGCAGCTTGGCATAGGAGGAAGAGTGGTGAGTATCTCACCAATCCCCTCCGCCAATACGGTGCCTCCTGACACGCAATAAGGAATATCCGCCCCCAGCATTACGCCTCTTTCCTTAAGCTGCATGTCCGTAAGACCCAGACAGAACATTCTGTTGATACCCTTAAGCACTGCCGCCGCATCGGAGCTTCCCCCTGCCATGCCTGCCGCAACAGGTATCATCTTTCGTATTTTAATATGTATGCTTTCCTGAATATTAAATTCATCCATTAAAAGCTCTGCCGCTTTATATGCTAAATTATTCTCATTTGAAGGAAGATATTTTAAATTTGTCTCTATTCCTATATGACGAAAGCCTGATATAGCTCCTATCCTTTGTATTTCTATTCCGTCATACAACCCCACCTGCTGCATAATCATACGCACCTCATGGTAGCCGTCTTCTCTTTTCCTAAGTACGTCCAATCCTAAATTTATCTTACCATGTGCTCTGGTTCTGACAAAATCTAAATATCTCATATTTCTTCTCCTCTTATGCCCTTCTGCTATGATTACAATTCAGCGTCATCATCATATGCATCGTCGCTGCCCATAAACTCACGTCCTGAAACACGCTTTCTCTCACGTTCAGATTCCACCATATCAGATATAAGATTTTTTATTGCCTCTGATTTTTTTATTCTCTTTATATCAAATTCAGGTGTGGACTTATCTGCAGAGCATATATGAATGGTTCCAAGTCCCCACAGCCTTTCGCCTAAGCTCCTCTTTAAGGTTACGTCCATTATTCTGTACAGGCGGGTTTCATCCTCCTTCGTGCTTAAAAAGCCTGTCTTTACTATAAGCTTTTCATCTGTCAGCCTGTACCTTGTAAACGACCATGGAAGTCCGAAAATTATTCTTTTCCTGTCCTTCCACTTATATTGTATTTCGTTATCCTTTGCCACCTCTTCATCCTCTCAATCTTCTGATATTACTGACCTATCATGGCAAGCACCTTCTCGCCAAGCTCTGCTGATTTCTTAGCTGCATCCTCAAGACTTGTGCCCTTTACGCCATAATAAATCTTTATTTTTGGCTCCGTACCTGAAGGTCTTACACATACCCATGCTCCGTCAGGCAAATCATAATAGAGAACATTTGATGACGGAAGTCCTGTAGAGGTAACCTCTCCTGTAGCCATATCCTTAATGGTATCCGCCTTATAATCCCTTGCAGAAAGCACCTTATATTCTCCTATCATCTCCGGTGTATTTGCTCTAAGGTTATTTAAAATATCCTGTATCTTCTGTAAGCCTTCCTTACCCTTTAGTGTAATTGACTTAACATCATCCTTGTAATAGCCATATCTCTCATACATATCTATCATGGCGTCCCAAAGTGTCTTTCCCTGCTTCTTATAATATGCAGCCGCCTCACATAATGCCATTGTAGCTACGATGGCGTCCTTATCCCTTGCGTGAGTACCGATAAGACATCCATAGCTTTCCTCAAAGCCAAAGAGGTATGTGCCCTTTTTATTATTTTCAAAGCCTAATATCTGCTGTCCGATATACTTAAAGCCTGTAAGCACCTCTATCAGCTTAATTCCATAATATTTTGCTATGGCGTCTGCAAGATTTGTGGTAACAATAGTCTTTATAAGGGCTCCATCCTCAGGTATTCCGCTCTTTTCCTTAACCTGGCTGATTTCATACTCTGCAAGCAGACAGCCTGACATATTTCCTGTAAGGGTAATGTATTCGCCGCTCTTTGTATCCTTTACATAAACTCCTAATCTGTCTGCATCAGGGTCTGTTGCAAGGACTAAATCCGCATCCTTTTCCTTTGCAAGCTTTAATGCAAGCTCAAAGGCCTCAGCCGCCTCAGGATTCGGATAGCTTACCGTTGGGAACTCTCCGTCAGGAAGCTCCTGCTCAGGCACAACATATACATTCTCAAAGCCCAGCTCCTTAAGGATTCTTCTTGCAGGAATATTGCCTGTGCCATGAAGAGGCGTATACACAATTTTAATATCCTTCTGCATTTCCTTTATTGCATCAGGATTCTTTACCTGCTTTTTAAGCTCTGCCATATATCTGTCATCTATTGCAGCTCCTATTACCTCATAAAGTCCTGCCTTCACTGCATCATCCTTTGACATAGTCTTGGCAGCAGAAAAATCCGTAATTGCCTTAACCTCTGCCATAATGCCTCCGTCGTGAGGCGGCGTTATCTGCGCGCCATCCTCCCAGTATACCTTATATCCGTTGTATTCCGGCGGATTATGGCTTGCCGTAATATTTATACCGGCTATGCACTTAAGCTCTCTTACTGCAAAGGAAAGCTCCGGCGTAGGTCTTAAGGATTCAAATACATAAGCCTTTATGCCGTTTGCCCCAAGACAAAGAGCCGCCTCGTCTGCAAATTCAGGCGACATTCTTCTTGAGTCAAATGCAATGGCAACGCCCTGTGACTGTTTTCCCTGCTTTAAAATATAGTTTGCAAGTCCCTGTGTCGCGCGTCTTACAGTATAAATATTCATTCTGTTTACGCCTGCTCCTATAACGCCGCGAAGTCCTGCCGTACCAAATTCAAGCTCTGTATAGAATCTATCCTCTATCTCCTTTTCGTTTCCCTCGATAGCCTTTAACTCTTCCTTTGTCTGCTGGTCAAAATAAGGGTTTGAAAGCCACTCCTTGTAAAGCTCCATGTAACTCATATGTTTACCTCCTATAAATAAATTTTATATGCTCAGACCTTCGGCTCTTTCCTGCAAGTCCCGGTCTGTTGCTTTCTTTTATGATTATTTGCTCTTTTCCATTGGCGGAAAGCTTATATTAACATCTGACGTATCGTTTGAAAATTCTACATTATACACTACAGACTGATAGCCTGTCTGCCTTAAAATGATGGAATGTTCTCCCGGCTCCTTTGTTGCTGTAAAGGGAATTGTTCCCTTAAACATACCGTCAATATATACGCTTGCTCCCTCCGGCTTATTTATTGTAACCTTGCTGCTGCCTGTCTGGGAGACCGTAGTATCCTTCTCGGAAGTTGATTTTGTAGTAGTCTCCTCATTGGCGCCTGTGGTTGTCTGTCCTGAGGATGATGTGGTCGCTCCCTCAGGATTTGACAAATCTATGGTCTTTGAAGTGTATATAGATTTTATTGTAATTATTTCAGTATAATCATCATAATCTCCTGAGGTAATAAGAAGCTTGTGAGCGCCGTATGTCAAGTCAAATATATCTGACGCAGGCATCTCTTTTCCATCTATTGATACGCTATAACGCGCTCCCGCCGGAAGCACCGTAAGCTTTAAGGCTCCATTTTTTTCAATCTCTCCATAAAATCCGCTCAGACTTACCGTCACCTCGTCATCTCTGCTTACCTTAACCTTAGTCTCCCCGCCTCTTCCGTCTTTTGCCGCCCATAAAGTATATTCTCCCTCCGGAGCCACTATAACCATATCCTCAGTAATAACCGTCATAATCTTGCCTCCTACGTCTACCATGCCTCCTATCATATTGGCTGTATCCGTAAGCCTTATATAGCCATGACCTGTTTTTACCACTATTGAATATATCTGCTTATCACGTCCTCTTACTATAAGAGAGTCAACTCCGCTTATATTTCTTATGTCGATTGTTTTTTTCCCGGAATAAATATATGTGCTGTCGTCATACTGATACTTTTCTCCGCCTATTGTCATAAGCTTTAAATCATAATCCATATCCCATGTGGTAACATAGTCGTTTTCCCATATATCGCTGCTTTCCTCCATGGCTATAAGCTTTTGTGTTCCTGCTATAAAGTAGACGTTAAAGATTTCTCCTATCTCAAGCTGGCTTATAAGCTTTTCATTTCCGTATTTATTTTTAATGCTTGTTCCCCCTGTATAGTTTAATACATACAGCTTACCCTTGCCGCCTACGCCTCTTACGGAAATACGGGAATTATCCGTATCAATATCTGTAATTATCACCGTGTCCTGCGTATTATATCTTACATTTTCCTTTGTTTCGCTCTCCTTCTGGGTAGTCAGCTTCTCACTGTTTATTTTGTTTGATTTATCACGCTTTACACAGCCTGCCGCAAACATCAGGCACAGGACTAAAGCAAGCATGATAATACGACAAATATGGTTATATTTATTTTTATGCTTCATATGCGCTCCAATAATTTATACTCCAATAAAATTGCGTCTGCAATGTGAATTTAAGCTGCAGCCGTTTTGTCACTAAGTCAATATAAGTATATTGTATACCAAATACATGAAAAAAACAAGAAGAAAAAGAGCGGGAATATGCTGTAATGCATTATATAAAAGCAAAAACTGTATAATTCTTATTTTAAAGCATGAAGGAATTTCTTATTAACCAAAAAAATAATTGTAAATAAAGTTGATTTTACGTATAATTAAATATATTTTATAATGAAAGAAAGCAGCCTATGAATGATTTATATTACAAAAAAAACATAAAAATAAGCCTTCCCGAGCCTGTAGGCTTTATACTTAAAACCCTGCGCAATGCAGGATTTGAAGCTTACGCCGTAGGTGGATGCGTGAGAGACAGCATACTTGGCGTTACTCCCAAGGACTGGGATATTACCACCTGCGCAACGCCTCTTGAGACAAAAGCGCTGTTTAACCGCACCATTGACACGGGCATACAGCATGGAACCGTGACAGTTATGATTAAGGGCGAGGGGTACGAGGTTACAACCTACAGGGTAGACGGAGAATATGCTGACAGCCGCCACCCACGGGAGGTCACCTTTACGGCCAGTCTGTCAGAGGACTTGAAAAGACGTGATTTTACTATAAATGCAATGGCATATAACGAGGAGCATGGTGTGGTAGACTGCTTCGGAGGAATAGATGACTTAGAAAGAGGTATTATAAGATGCGTGGGAGAGCCTAAGGAGCGTTTTACAGAAGATGCCCTGCGGATGCTTAGAGCAGTGAGATTTAGCGGCGTGCTGGGATTCGATATATGTGACGGTACATTAAACGCTATAAAGGAGCTGGCGGAATCTATTACGAAAATAAGCAGAGAGCGGATACAGGTGGAGCTTGATAAGCTGCTTATGTCGTCTCATCCTGACAGGGTTACGGTATTATATGATACAAAACTTATAAATTATATTTTTAAGCAGGAATGGAAAACGCCTGACAACTATGAAACCACTGACGATATGAAAAAGCTTTCTTTAGCTGGGCTGCTTAGCTCTGCTCCAAAGGAGCATTACGTCAGATGGGCATTATTTATTACGTGTGTAAATGCAGATAATGTTTTATTCTCATTAAAATTTGACAATTCTACCATAAAAATCTGCAATCAAATGCTGAAATATAAAAATATGACCTTAAGCAGCCTTGAGCCTGACTTGAGACACAGCATAGTAAATGTGGGAAAGGATATATTTGGAAAATATTACCTGCCCTACAGAATGACGCTGGCGGCAGAAAACTGCGCAGCTTTAGAGGAGCTTAAGCATGTGGAAGCCGCCTATAAGACTATTATAAGCCGGGGAGACTGTCTGGCTGTCAGTGAGCTGGCTGTCAACGGGAATGATATAAAAAGCTTAGGTGTTTCTGAGGGTAAGGAAATCGGAAGGATATTAAACGAGCTTTTTGAGCTTGTGCTTACAGATTATACTAAAAATGACAGGGAGTATCTCTTGGGGTGTGTAAAGTAAATACCTAGCTGTTGGAAACTGTCACTATAACAAATACTTCGATACAGCCTCTGCAATCCGCTCTGAAGCATGTCCATCGCCATACGGATTTACGGCGTTGCTCATAGCTTCATATGCCTTATCCTCAACAAGCAGTTTCTTTATTTCCCTATAAATTACATCCTCTGTAGTTCCAACAAGCTTAAGTGTTCCTGCCTCAATGCCCTCCGGCCGCTCAGTGGTATCTCTCATAACTAACACCGGCTTCCCCAGAGACGGAGCCTCCTCCTGTATACCGCCGCTGTCTGTAAGAATAATGTAGCTGCGGGCCATAAAATTATGAAAATCTACTACATCCAGCGGCTCAATCAGCCGGATTCTGTCTATTCCCGATAATATTTCCTGCGCAGCCTGTCTGACCTTAGGATTTTTGTGAACGGGATAAATAACCTTTATATCCTCATATTCTTCAATCACCTGCCTGATTGCGCGGAACATGTTCTTCATAGGCTCCCCAAGATTTTCACGCCTGTGGGCCGTTAAGAGAATCAGGCGTGAATCACTGCACCAGTCAAGATTTTCATTTTGATAGTCAGCCCTAACCGTAAGAGAAAGGGCATCTATTACAGTATTGCCTGTTACATATATCTTATCGCTATCCTTCCCTTCCTTTAACAGATTTTGACGTGACTGCTCTGTCGGCGCAAAATAAAGCTGCGCTACAAGGTCAACCGCCTGTCTGTTGAACTCCTCAGGATAAGGCGAATACATATTATATGTCCGAAGCCCTGCCTCAACATGTCCTACGGGAATACCTCTGTAAAAGCCGGCTAACGCTGCGGCAAAGGAGGTGCTTGTATCTCCGTGAACTAAAATTAAATCGGGATTTTCTGTTTCCAAAACCTCTCCCAGCTTATTTAATACATTTACGGTAATACGGGATAAGCTCTGGTTTTGCTCCATTATATCAAGATTATAGTCATATTGTATTTTAAATATATTCATAACCTGCATAAGCATTTCCCTGTGCTGTCCTGTCAGACAGACGATACACTCTAATTCCGCCGATTTTTTCAGCTCCAAAATCAAAGGACACATTTTGATTGCCTCAGGGCGGGTGCCAAATACCGTCAATATCTTTTTCATAATGACACCACCTCGGTTTCTCCCTTGTAATCTTTAAGCTCACTCATTATTTTTTCTGTAGGCGAATATACGTATACATGACTAAAGGTTCTTACCGACAAATATTCCTTAATTGCTCCGTATTGTCCCGCTATAATATGAATACCGTCATACTCCGAATAAGGGATATATTTAGCCATGTCGCTGACAACTAAAACCTCCGCATTAACATCCTTTGCAAAAAGATGAAGCTCCTTTGCCACATCAGGCAATTCATAGCTTGGATAACTCTCCGTAATCAAAAGAGAATCCCTGATAGGAAAAGGCGCCGGAAGAAGGGAATCTGGTGAGGAGGCATAAAGGCTTTTTAAGGTCACGCTTGATTTTCCCCTCATGCGGAATATAAGCTTAAAGGTTTTTGCCCGTTCGCTGATTCTAAGGAGACTAAAGCCGTCCAATGCAAAATTAAGGAAATCCAGCTTAACGTTATTTTCATCATAATACTCAATCTGACAGCGGACATTTCCCGTTTTTTCGGCTACCTCTGAGAAAAAGCCTATTCTGCTGCCTGTGGTAAACTGGGATATATCGTAATTTTTATCTGTCCTAAGCCAGACAATTTTATCATCATCTGCGTCCCTTACAAGCCTTAACGCTCCGTCGTCACAGAACTTTAAAACTAAATCGCTGTCCTGAATAATAACCTCCTTGTAAAGCTCCTCCACAGGAAAAGGAACATCCTTATGTAATGTAACCGGAGGAATATTATCCGTATAGTCACATATTTTGTCCAAAGGAACGCCTGTATTTACAACAATATCATCGGCTTCATCATAAGTCCTGCTATTCTCGCAATAATTAAATTCATCCAACGACAAAATATCATACATAGTATCTTTCTCAGTATTATGTGAAATAAGCTCATCTATGGTGACTGTTCCTTCAAAAAGAGAGGCTGACGCCATCTGGCGGGTAAGAATAAGAGGCTCCTTTACATATGTATAAGCCTTTTCCTTATTCAAAACCTTGCCTCCGGAATAATAAGCAGCCTTGCCGATAACAGGAGCGTCGGCAAAACGTGTTGCAAGCGCCATATCCATAAGATAATTTTTACCATAGTAATCATTTGGTGAAAAAACTGTAACATAGTCAAAGGCAGAAGCGTCAATTACTGTTTCCCGACTTCCCGTAAGCAAATGCTTATTTTCATACGTCTGTCCGTTAAACATTTGGCGGATATGCTCATTATCTGTGTCGGAAACCACAAGTATTAAAGGCATGGGCTTTTTAACGGTTATACCAAGCGCCTTGCGGGCAATTAAATCCAGCCTGTCCTCATATAAATGATTCTTAAGAACGTGACGCAACCCTGCCAGACGGTATTTGCGGTATAAAAGCTCTGTTTTACAAAAGGCGTTAAGCTGCCTTTCCATTCTCTCCCTGTTGTTTGTTGATATTAATAAATCTCCAAAGAACACCTCAAGTCCCCTGCTGTAATTGCTGACAGTAACCGTATTAGATGCAAGAAGCTCAAAGGTACGCCTTGCAAACATAAACCCTGACGAAACCATTGACGTCATATTAATTCCATAATAATAGCCCTTATAGGCGCGGGAAATTTCACTGTAGGGAAGTCCTCCAAGTATACAATCCCTAAGCTCCTCCGGGAAATAATAATTTTCCGCCATAGGGCTTGCAACAGAGGTCGACTGGGCGTTATTGTCCGTTTCCTCCTTCTTATAGTTCCTGTCATAAATATCAAGTCCATGCGCCTTAAATAAAGGAGCAAGCTCCATAAATACCTTAGAACGCTCCTTATATTTAACATAAAAAGAGCCGGCAAAGCAGAATTTATCCTTGCGCTCATATTCTTCTATTGGATTGTGAATGGCAGGCTGAGCCGCAAAAGGCAGATAGTAAACTCTTGTATGTCCAAGGTGGGCCTTATAAAGCTCTATGCAGTCTGCGTCTGTTGTGAAAACATAGTCTGCAAGGGCGGCAGTCCTGATAAATACTCCAAAGTGAACAGGGTCCTCCTTGGACCAGAATATGACAGGAATATTATTTTCATGGCAGTATCCGGTAAGGGCGCATATTGCCTCCATATTGTCGTGAAGCTTAAACCGCCATAGATTATCCTTACCCCGCCAAACGGATTCAATAAAAAGAAAATCAGGCTTAAAGCCTTCAAGCTCTTCCTTAAAGTTATCAGGGGTAACCTGCATAAGCTCACATTCCGGCGCGTAGCAGTTGTATGTAAATTCGTCCATAATTGCGGCAACTTTTAGTTTTTTAATTTGATTCATAGTTTTATTTTACTCCTTATCCACGGAAATATAAAGGCTGCGTAATAATACGATAATCCTTATGTTCATGGTCAGTTTTTTTAACAAAAATAGCGACCTGATACATTCCGGGAGCTTTTAGCTCCCATTCATAACGGGGCTCTCTTTGATAATGTGATTTATATATGCTCTCTCCACTACGCATTAGATGAAAGGCAAAGTCAAATTCCTCTTTTACAACAGTGTCTGTAATATTAATTACAATGTTATCTCCCTTAAAAGAAAGCATAAAGGAAATTCCATAATCATCATGCTCGGACCGGGAGGTGCGTTCACATGTTTTTATAGGAGCATTAAGATTAAGAGGCTGTCGTTGTGCAAAGCCGCCCCAGAACTTTGTCATATATTTCCATGCAAGCTTTGGAGCATCCAACTGCTCTATGTCATAGTTAAGCCTTCTGCTAAACACTTCAAATGCTCCATGAAGCTTTTTGCCGTAGAACGAAGGAAAATCTTTTTCATTTTCAGCAATTGTTTGTTTTAAGCCTTCATATTCTGTATTAATCAATTCCTTTGCATCTAATGAATCCTTCAAATCCCCCGGATAATTAATAGGAATAATACATCCAAAGCCGAAATAACTAAACAAAGCCTGATAGTATTCATATTGTCTGTAATATATACTCCTTTCACGTGTCGGAATAAGAGATTCCCATACCATTGGCGCCAAAAGGCTTATTCCGCAGCAGCCGGTATGTCCTTCCCGGGCAATAAAACGAAAATCATTTCCGTTTGGAATCCTGAAATATATAACTCCACGGTCATTTGCCACCTTGTCCAAATTATCCAGTAAAAGAACTGTATCATACACATGCTCGAACACATCATTTACAATAATAAGGTCGAAATAATCATGAGGCAGCTTATTAAGAAAATCCGTGGAGGTAGCATCCGCTTTAATAAAATCACAGCTTCCCTCGTGGAAGGATTCATTTTTATGATTAAGCACGGCAAATTCGTAAAGCGCATCTGATATTTCTACGCCATAACTATAAGCCCCTTTCTTTGCCGCTTCTATAGTAAACCCACCATATGCGCAGCCCACGTCAAGAATCCTTAATCCCTTCATGGAAAAGCCATACGCTTCAAATACACCGATTGTATCAAGACCACGGCTATTAGTTGTGGCTGCAAAGGTATAATGCTGTAAATCCAATCCAGATAATTCTGATGAATTTTCACAATTATATTTTTCATTTAATGCGGCTATAAAATCTGTATACATTTAAATATATTCTCCTTTTTTAGTCTATAGGAAACTACTGCAATCAGAATGTATTGTCTTTATATCATAATAATCTTCATATTCATGAAAACCTGCATTATGCAGACTTTCGCGAATTTCAGGGAAGCAGGTGTTTGCTAACACAAAAACATAATATTTATCCGGGGATATTCCCGCTTCCTCAAAGGTCTTTACAGGCTTCCCCCTCCAAAGCGCATGCTTATGGGCATCCCGTGAAATATAAAATTCCACGTCAAGAAGCATATGAAGCTCTCTGACACGAATAATCCTCGCTTCAATCCAGCCCTTGCCCCAAATTACTACCTTACGCCCCTTTGCTTTTTGTTTTATAAAGTCTTCTGTCTGTTCCAGCCTTTTTTTTAATTCACATTGCTCAGGCAGAGAAAAAACCGTATCAAAATTAACAGTATCTGAAAAGCTTATTGTATTTGTACTTATAGCCGAAGCCGCCGTGATAAAGTTTATTTTATCCTTAAAATATGTAAGAAAACGGTCAAAAAGCTCAACCGCATATGGATTCGGAACATCAATCCAGCCTGTATTCTTAAAACGCTCTTTCTCATAACAAAAAGACCAGCCATGCATAAGCAGCGTTGCTATGGCGTCATTTCCATAATAATCATAAAAGCTTTTAAACAGCCTTTCATATTCTTCTAAACAGATATCTACAGACTGTTCATTCTCCGGATACAGATAAGCTTCATTAAAGTTCAATACCTTTAATGGAGAATCCCCGTGTTCGGGAATTATCCCAACAGGAATCTCAATAATGCCGTTTTCAAAGGTAAATTGCTTTTTAACGGGCTTTTTAAGCGGTCGTAGATAGCTATAACTGGAATCTGCTGCAATTCCCTTTTTTTTAAGCTGCTTAAGAAGCGCCTTATCAAATCGGTATTCACCGCCCCGAAAAATGACGGGGGTATTCTTTGTACATTTTTCATATTGCTTGAGACAATAATCAACCATATAGCCGGATATCTCCTCGTCCTCATACCATGTGTAATAGCTTATTCCGGCATTTGGAAACCTTTCACGGACTTTTTTTTCAAGAAGCTTATAATGACAGTGAATTTGAAGGTCATGTCCTCTTTGGGCAATATATTTTCCCACCTTGATAATTTCATCGCCATAAGTTTCCACCTCTGCAAAGTCAAGAAAAAATGTCATCTTAATATTATGCCTGTCGGCAACGTCCATCATTTTTCCAATGCCCCATTCTTCCCCGCCTATACGTCCATAGATAAGCTTGTCCACATGGCTGTCAGAAGCGCGCATCGACAAAGCCTCCACATCAACGGTTAAAATACACGCAGGCTTATCTGTCATACTCATAGGTCATATCCTTTCCGGCAGCAATACCACTTACATGAGCTGTCAGTAATTATATCATATTTCTCATAGCACTTCACATCTGAAAAGTGTCTGCCTAGCTGCTTGGTAAAATCCGTTTCCCCATAATAGCGGAAAGTTCCAATCTTATATTTTTCATAATTTTCCTTTCCATACCATCCGGTAGGGTCTTTGCTTTCAGTAGTTTTTAATGTTTTACTGCCAATAACAAAAATAAGAGCCGTACCGCCGGGGCGCAAAACCCTTGATATTTCTGCCAAAGCCCTTTCGTCGTCATAGACATGGTTAAGCACACAGTTTGCAAATACCAGGTCAAAGGATTCAGACGGAATATCAGGCATATTACATATATCTGCGATAATATCCGTCTTACATTCCGGTCTGATATCAACAGATACCGTATTAGCGCCCATGTTTTTAAAAAACAGGCGTTCAGGTATAGTAGGAGAAATATGTAAAATCTTTGTTTTAGTAAAATCTATGTGTATATTTTCATTTAACAAATTCGGAATGGTTCGAGACCGCTCTACAGATTTGCAGGATGAACATTTTCTTGGAATTGATGAGTTATATGTTTCAAAAATGTTCCCTCCGCAGATTGGACAGTTATATGACAAACGGTACTGAACTCCGTTAGTTTGATTTTCAGGTACTAATTCCTGAATATCATAATAATCCTTAAATCTTATAAAGCCTAACTGATGCAAGGTATCGCGAATCTCAGAAAATGTAGGCTGCGCTAGCAGCAATACAAAATTATTTTCCGGTGAAATATTAACATCTGAATATTTATATACAGGCTTTCCACGCCACTGCGGGCGTATATCTGCGTCATTGGAAATATAGTATGCCGCATCCATTGAATTATGCAGATTAACCGCCTGAAATACAGTAGATTCCAACCAGCCTTTTCCCCAAATGACTATTTGCCTTCCGTTAGCCTGTTCGTTAACAAAATCACTTACCTTCATGAGATTCTTTCTTGCAAGCGGTGAATTATCACAAAAAACAGAACGAAAATCAGCGGTTTTTAAGGTTTCAGACGATATTTGCCTTAGTGCTTCAGAAACGCTGATAAATTCCACTTTATCTTTAAGAGCTTCAATAAAGCGGTCAAAAAAAGATACCAGTGTATCATTTGGCTTATCAAAAAATCCTGAAGGAGACGGTTCATCATTGTGGAGGAAAGACCAGCTATGCATCAAAACCGTTGCTATGGCATCCCTTCCATAATACTCATAATATTCATCAAACAACTTATTGTATTCCCCAATAGTCCTGTCAAAATCCTCAAGGGCTTTTGGCTCAAGGGCTGCATAATTAAAATTCAATGGTTTTTTGTCCGGCAAAATGCCAATAGGCAGCTCTATTAACCCATTTTCAAACAAAAACTGTTTATTTGCAGTCAGAATCAACGGTCTTATACAATTATAGCTTAAATCTGCCTGATAACCCTTTTCCTTTAAAACCTTCAGTATGGGAATATCAAAGCGGTATTCACCGCCCCTGTACGCCGCAGGCATTTTACCAGTGCACCTTACATATTGCTCTGTAACATAATCAATCATAATCTTGGCGTCATTGTCATTTTTATACCATGAATAATAGTTTTCATTGCTACCCCACGGTTCCTTTCCTACAACATCCTTAAGCAAATCATAGTGACAGTGCACCTGAAGGTCATGTCCCCGGGAAACAATATATTTTCCTACGTTGATAATTTCATCACCATATAATTCACATTCTGCAAAATCAAGAAAAAATGTTACTTCTACATTATGCTTATCCGCAATATCCATTATTTTTCCAATACCGTATTCCCCGCCGCCTACTTTTCCATAAATCAACGTATCTACGTGATTCGAGCCGGCTCTCATAGGCATTGCTTCCACATCCACTGTAATCATACATCTTGGTTTTATCATTTATTATTCCTCCTTGAAAGTGATTTTTGCCGTTATTTCACCGGATATTGTATTTTGGGCAAAGGTGTCAAGCAGCATGGTTTCCTCATAAGCATTGTAGGAAGGTGAGGCAACGCCAAACTGCACAACGGTCATGGTATCCGGCATATCATAAATAATTTCAAACCGAATTTTTATATTGTTAATCCCAGACTCCAATATTCTATTTTGGGCTGAAAAGCACGCTTTTTCAATAAAGGACTTTGGAATTACAAAACGCTGCCGCATTACCTCAGGCTTTTCACATTGCCAGCTATCCTTTATAATTACTTCGCCAGAAAAAACTGAAATCTCCCGGCATACATAAATATCCTTCAGTTTATATTCGCCTCTTACAAAGCCGGCGTCATCCCCAATGTTATGCTCATATGCAGTAATAGCAGAATACTGTAAGGAATCACAAAACTCCATTTGAAACATACTGTCAGCAAAAAGAGGGAAAATTCCTGAATGTCCCGCAGACGAACGAACATACCGGTTAATCGGAGTATATCTGTCATAATTGTATTGTCCCGTATCAATCAGGAAATCCATGTCCTTATATCTTAAGGTAACGCTTGAAATATCTATATGAGCATGTGTTTGATAAACAGTCTTTAACTTGAGACTTAAATAAACATTCCCCACCTTCAAAACAGCTATGCCAATATCAGGAAACAGGCGGGAGCAGGTGTTACTTTCAGATATTTTTACAATCTGACCGTCGCCAATTAAAGGAAGGGTGCCATCCTTATGCGCAAAGGTGACAAACGCCTCCTTTGAACGCCTAAGCTTATCTGTTATACCTTCAATACCGGATATTTTGTAATATGCGCAAAATTTAATTGCATTGTCATATAAAAAATTATTATACCTGAAGTATGACAGGCTGTGCTCGTTATTTGTAAAATCATTAAAATAGCTGTCTTTAAATAATAAGTTTATCCGTTTAATACTTTGCTTCTGCCAGACATCAGCCTCCCGGCAGTTTCCGAATAAAACGCTAAGGTGAAGCAGGGCAATATTTTGAAACATGCCATGATTGTTATTATTTTGATAATATTCGTCATTCATCAGCCACTCTCCGTAGCTCATTAGCAGCTTAAGGAAATCCTCCTGAAAGGGAATAGTTCCCAAAACATCAAATGCTTTTATAAAAAGCAGGGTTTGCGCATAAACGGGCAAGTCGTCATAGACAGGTCCGTATTCCTTAAAATATGCATGAAATTGACTGATAACCCTTTCAAACACACTTTTGTAAATTTCTTTTCCTGTTTCCTTATAGGCAGTAAGAACATCTGTCAGATAATCCATTGCAAAAAGATATTCCTTTTTTGAAACTAAATCGCTGCCCTCAAGCTGATGACAAAAAATATTTTTCCCACCGTCATTTATATTCAGGCAAAAATCATTATACACAATTATAATGCCCTTTACGCATGAATCTGCAACATCAATAAAGCCGCTCTTTAAGCCTCTGTCTACATAAAAATCCATTCTGACAGGCTCACATGCTTCAATATGAGACATTACATTATCCATATCCTCCATTACCCTTCTCCTTTATAAATGATAAGCGTCGCCCGGTAAGCACCTTCTCGTATCAAGTACAATTTTATCCTTCAACTTATCAGAATACTCAATAATCTCATTATGTCCAACCATAATAACAACAAAGTCCGTCTTCTCTAAAAACTCATCAAGGCTAAATACCTGACGCTCCACAATACTTTCCTTTACCATTGGGTCATAGCAGAGAAGCGGAGAAGCAAGATGTTTTTTCATACACTCTAAAAGCTGCAGTGTAGGACTTTCACGTACGTCGTCCACATTCTCCTTGTAGGTTATGCCATAAAGTCCAACACGTGAGATGTCATTAATACCTCTTAATTCCATAATCTCGCGGATTCGCTCAAGAACAAATTCCGGCATAGAATCATTAATCTTGCGGGCTGCAAGTATAATATTCGCTAAGCCGGGATAATCTCCCACCAAAAACCATGGGTCGACTGAAATGCAATGCCCCCCTACTCCCGGACCGGGAGACAGTATATTGACGCGGGGATGCTTATTGGCAATACGGATAATTTCGTATACATCCAAATCGTCTGACCTGCATATTTTCGCCAATTCATTTGCAAAGGCTATATTAATGTCACGAAAGGTATTTTCCACAACCTTTGACATTTCCGCAGAGCGGATATCCGTTAAGACAATTTCACCCTTACAGAAGGAGCCGTAGATTTCCTTAAGCTTTTCTCCGGTCTCCCTGTCGTCTGCTCCGATTGTTCGGGAATTATGTTCAAGCTCGTAAAGCATTGCTCCCGGAATAATCCTCTCCGGCGCGTGGGCAAGCTTAACGGCTTTTCCGGCTTCGTTCACAATAGGCCGGATATTCTTATCAATAACGCCGGGTGAAATAGTGCTTTCAACAACAATAACGCTGTCCTCCCTGCATACCTTTAGAACGCTGTGTACTGCCGCTTCAATATATCCTGTATCTACCTTTTTACTGACCTTGTCATATGGGGTAGGCACTGAAATAATATATACATCCGCCTCCATATACTCCTCAGTAAATTGTATTCCGTTTTCTACAGCCCGGGAAAACAGCTCATTCAGACCTTTTTCCTGAAATGTAAGCCTGTTATTCTTAAGAGAATTTACAACATTTTCATTTTTGTCCGTGCCGACTACAGTGTTTCCGCTTACTGCCAGCATAAGCGCAGTGGGAAGACCAATATAGCCCAGTCCTATTACATTAATCATCTGATACACCTCTGTTTTCCTTAATATTATTTCTTTCTGCCAAAAACCTTTCCATAATATCCGCCAGCGCAATACTCTCGCCTTTAGTAAGCTTGAAGCGTTTTTCATCAAAGCCGTTAATGCCTGATACAAAATCACCGATTTCATATCGAAGTCCGTCCTTTAAAAACTTGGAAAAATATTTCTCGTTCTGGCTTCTGTCCTCACGGCATACCTCAAAGGAGGATGTTTTCCACCAGGGAGCGTCCACCAGAATATATCCCCTCGTTCCCGATATAATAAGCTGTCCCTCGGATTTTACGCCAAGTCCGTTTTTTGAGGTTGCAAAGGCATTCTCATATGTAAAATACGCCTTTGTATAAATATCCAGCCCGTTTGCGGCTGTCTGACTCTTAAATTCCAAATCCTGATAATTTTCTCCTAAAATCTTTAAAACAGGCAGCAGCGTATAGCTTCCAAGCTCTGTAAAGCTGCCGCCGTAGACTGTGTCCGTCAGTTCTCTGCTTAAAGGATTTTCAAGCTTTGTAAAGCATGCCTCTACGTCGCGGACATTACCAATGGCTCCGCTCCTCACAATAGAGAGAAGCTGGTTAAAGCCGGGACAGTAAGCGGTTTTTATTGCCTCCATTAAAATAACCTTATTTTCCTCTGCCATAAGAAACAGCTCTTCCGCCTGACTTCTTTTTAAAACCATAGGCTTTTCACATAATACGTGCTTGTGATGGCTAATTGCGCTTTTAATATATTCATAATGTGTTTCATGGGGAGAGGCAATATATACGGCGTCTACTTCCTCGTAAAACTCCTCAAGATTGTCCATATATTTATTCATCTCAAAATGCTTTGCAAAGCTTTCGGCGCTTTCTATATGAGGATTATAAACGGCGTCTATATTTATTCCGCTTACATATTTTACCTCAGGAACCATTCTCGCGGCAATACGTCCCGTTCCAATGATTCCCAGCCGGATAATATTATATTTTTTTGCCCTGAGCATAGTGCTGGAAATATCCTTTGTTCTTTCCAGATAGACAACCTCACAATAATTTTTCATATAGTCAAACGAGCCTGTCCAATCGGAGCCCACGGTAAAAATATCCACACCGTATTTAATAATGTCTTCAACCTTTTGTCCCTCATGGTCCTCTATAATAATTTCATCGGCAAAGCCTGTCTTTCGCACATTTTCAATCCGGTCCATCAGAGAATCTATTACGTTCATTTTCCCTCGGGATTCGTCATAGTGCTCAGTGGTAACTCCCACAATCAGCCAGTCGCCCAAGGCCTTGGCTCGCTTTAGCAGGCGGTAATGACCTTCGTGAAATAAATCAAAGGACCCATATGTAATTACTTTTTTCATCAGACACTCTCCTTTTTAATCTTTAGGAAATTTTAATTCGCTGACAAGATGCTGCTTACGTTTATCAGGCGGGGGAAGCTTCATATAATCTCCGAATTTGAAGGTAAGGTATCCGTCGTAATCCCTTATGCCGTTAAACACCTCGCCTTCAAAGGTTATCTTATCCATATCCTTATACCATCTGGAAAGATAGCCGTATTCACGGTTTGGCGTTGGAAACATAAGAATCCTTACCCATTTTGTATGCTTTCTGTTTCTCCGGCGTACATATTTATCATAATGTGAAAGTATCATGCCAAGAGGGAGCTTTGACATAACCCTGTATACAGACCTTTTTATAAGGCGCTTTTCACGCTCCCTTCCTGACTGGGAATACAAAAGCTTCCGGATACAAAAACAGTGAAAGCTGCATAATGTGCGTCCAATATGGCTGTCAGGAACGTAATCCAAAGGGAAAATATCAATCCAAATTCCCTGTTCATAAGGCATGCTTTCCGTACCCCATACTACATACCGGCTGTTTTTGCGTCTGAGCTTTCCATATCCCCACCGATATCCCTTAGTGCAGGTATGGTCCTGAAAATAAAAGCGGGTGGTGTCAAGATATTTACCGCATGCCTTCCGAAATGCCTCATAGTCATTTCTAAGCATTGCCACATCTGCATCGTCATCCCAAGGAATAAAGCCTCCATGACGCACTGCGCCAAGGATAGTTCCGGCAATAATGACATATGGGATATCTGCAAGTTCACAGATACGCCGCACCTCGCATAAAAGCTCAAGCAATATTGACTGCAGGTAATGAAGCTGCTTTTGTGATAATGTAACCGGCTTACTCATAGCGTTTGCACGGTAGGATGCCCTTTGCCTGCTCTGCCACAGGAATCATATCGCCGCCAAATGCATCCTTTTCATTTTCACTTTGTAAAAATGTCTGATGATTTCCATTACAATACGCCATTCCCGGTGAATATGACCGTAAAAAATCAAGAAGTTCTTTTTTTCCATAAGGCTTTGAACAGTCAATAAAATTTCGTTCATCATAAGGAATTCTACGCAGCAAATCAAAATGCGGTAAAATCTGACACCGGTATATTTTGCCGTCTTCGAATTGAAGAACTCTGCATGCGCAATGCTCACATTTATTTTTTATATATTCTTCGCCCGTATCCTCAGGCTCTGTTACCTGTCCAAACTTTTGCCAATAAACCATATATCTTGAATAATAAGGCACACCGGCTTCGTTTAACTGTTTAAACAGCTCGTATTGTTTTTTTGAATGAACTCCGTATGGTGATACACTGATTTTCCAAAAAAACGGATTTTCCTTTATGGCTTCGATTAATTCGTCTGAAAGCAATAATGTTCCGTTTGTAAGAATATCAGTATGTACAATTTTTTCCTGCGCCTTTTTACCATTTAAATAATGAACTAATTTATGAAGCTGCGGGTGAAGCAGGGGCTCCCCGCCTAAAATAGAAAGATATGGAATATAATCCATGTAATCCAAAAACCGGTCGAATTTTTCGATTGTATTATCAATATCATAATCCCTTTTTTCTCCGGGAGTATAATACGGCATTTGAGCAGCGCAATATTCACAGTTAAGTGTACATCTGTTATTTATTCCAATAGCAGCGCCAATAACGGCAAGGTCTGATGTCGGGATATTCTTGTCCATAAGCCTTTTTTGTAAGATTCTGCTTTTATAATGAATAAATGCATCCGAAACATCCTGAACATTATTCTTAAGCCATGTCCAGTCATACTCACCGCTGACATCAAGCTCGCTGCATTCAAATTCAATATTATCAAGAAGTATAATCTGCTCCTCAGGATAACCGCATGAATTAACAAGCATTTTTTTCAATTCATTATAACGGTTTTGAGAGGTCAATATAACATATACATCATGAAAGTTAGCCCATGGAAAAATAGGGGTGTTTTTATATTTTCTATGCTGCATACGATAGTCTCTGTCAAAAAACATTGATACTTCAATACCGTCCTGCTTCAGCATATGGTAGGTTTTAATGCTTGTAAAGGTTATTTGTCCAATAGCAATTTTTTTGCCTCTTAATTCTGTTGATTTCATATTTTTTCCTTTCTTTATAAGGATATACCATTAATTAATGCATTGTTCTCTTAGGTACGCTTTTGAGCTTTCTATATACTCTGAAAGAGAATGAAGGCCTTTATAATTAATAGTATTCTCCAAATCAATTTCTTTGGAATGTTGAATTTGCCTGTTCTCCAGCCCCAGTCTCCTAAGCAGGGATTCTACCCTCTCAGCCCCAGATTTCATAATTACGTGAAACTGCTTTTCAAAGATAATAGAAAATGCAGTAGCATGAAATGAAGCAGCCAAAACGTATGAAGAATATTTAATCAGGGACAGAAACTCCGAAGGCCCTATATCTGACCGCAGCAATTCTCCGTCGCTGCTGTACAGACATCCGTCTCCCTTCATTACCACCGTCTCAAGACCTGTTTTTTGCCTGACAGCATCTGCAACATCAAACAGCCTTGCAACTAACTGGCGGTTATAGATGACTGCATACTCCTTTGAAATCAAACGTTTTGCCATGATTTTTGAATAATCCTCCTGTGTAAGCAGAAACGTTGGGTCGCATGTATGAACAATAGGCTTGGAGGTAAATTTTCTCAAATAATCTGCCAGTATATCTTCTCTCACGGAAACAGCCTGAAATTTGTCCAGATATTCTTTAAACAAAGCGTCGCTTGCCTCTGAGAAGCTTTTCATATTACCGCTTGCCGAAAAGGTAATCTTTCTTTTTGCCTTGAGCCTGTCTGAGCCCCAATAAGCACTGTCGTATCCAAAGCCTTTATAATATGCCCAAATCGTATCTGCGCCATATATGATTAAATCATATTCATCGTCAGCGCTGCCAAAGGGCTTTAAATATTTGTCAATAAATTCCTCGTATGCCTTATTTTTTAACGGGTACATTGATATATGATGCTCCGGAAAATAGTCGATTGCATGTGCGGTGATTCCTATTTTATTCAGATAGGTCAGTAATGAATATGTCACCATAAGCGCTCCGTAATTATATGAGCGGTGAAAATTTATCGTACCTGCTTTCATTCCATCAATCCTTTCACATATTTATAAACATAAATTTTTCCACAGCAATTAATTTAAAAATTTTTTAAATTTCAGAAATTATTTGCCACGGAAAAAGTACTCCACGTATATATTTATCGGTTGTAGTTTATCATAATATTAATATAAAAGTCAAGAAATATGAATGTTTCAGGAGGATACCCCTTAAGTTTAATTTGACAAATAAATTATTTAGGAATATATTAAACAATAGTGATATTTACTGAATTATGTATGTGAGGTGATAAAATGAAGCGGCAGCCGAAAAAAATCTTTTTTGAAGCCATTGGTATTATTGATAACAGCATTGCATATGCATCCTTAAGAGAGCTTAACGGATTATTTCGCGTTGATTTAAAATCAAATAACTGTACATATATCTCTATGTTTCCTAATGAAAAAGAGGGAGAAAACAGATTGCATTGCAGTGCTGAGTATTATAATAATAAAATATATTTCATTCCAAGAGCAGCAGACTATATTTCTATTTTAGATTTGAATACAGAAAAAATATACCAGACAGCAATACCTGTACCTGCCGAAAATAAGAAATTGTATTATTATAAGAAAGCGAAATTTGCTGCTTCCTGCATATATAATAACAGCTTATGGATGCTTCCCGCCACATTTCCGGGGATATTAAAAATGAACATGGACACGGAGGAGATAACGGTTATAGATAACTGGGTATCCGATAAAAAATATTATTTCAGAAACAGTATGTGCAAAATTAATAACCGGTTATTTTTTCCAGATGCATACAGCAATGCAGTGATTGAGCTTGATATGACATCAGGCAGGGCGAAGGTTAACTTTGTGGGAAAAGATAACAAAGGCTGCAGCAGCATGTGTTCAGCGGATGGCATAAACATATGGATGGCGCCTGTTTATGGACCTATAATTAAGTGGAATTACAAAAATGATACAGCGGAAGAATATTCAAATTATCCAAAGGGATTCATACATAAAGCGTTTGATTTCAGCAAGGTATACTCTATACAAAATTATATTTACTTTATTCCCGAGTATGGAAACATGGCAATTAAGTTTGATACTAAAAAAAATATAATGACAGAGAATAAAGAAGATATTTTTAAAAATGCCCTAGGCAGCGACTGTCTTTTTGAAACTGACAGCTTTATTTATTTTCTTGTTTATTATAACGGATTTGAAAAAGGTTATAAAATTTCCAAAAGCACAAATGAAATAAGCGATGGGAGCTTTTTTTTCCTTGAGGGGGAAAATAAAAGATGCAAAAAGCATATAGAAGCGGTGACTGGAAAAGCAGGAATAATTAATGAAAGCGTAACCTTTGGACTTAGTGAATTTCTGACAGCGTTAAGTGATGAAGATAATCTTTTACAGACGGGGGAAGATAATAATGGATTTTTCAACTGATTTTTACAGGGATGAGGTAAGGTGCGGTTTCCATGTTCCTACGGCAATTAAGCAGGCGTGGGGAGCAGAGCTTGCGGTACTGGCCGAAGTAGACCGCATTTGCAGAAAGCACAATATAAAATATTATGCAGAGTGGGGAACCCTCCTTGGAGCCATACGCCATGGCGGATTTATTCCGTGGGACGACGATATGGACATAGTCATGCTTAGAGAGGACTATACCCGCTTTAAGAAGGCGGCTGCCGCAGAGCTTCCAAAGGAATTTGCCCTCCATGATTATGAATCTAAGGATAATCACTGGCTGTTTTTGTCAAGAGTAGTAAATAGAAATCATATTTGCTTTGAGGAGGAGCATTTGAACAAATATCATAATTTTCCGTATATTGCGGCAATAGATATATTTGTTCTGGATTATTTATATAAGGATTCTGAAAAGGAAAAAGAACGCAGCAGGGAAATAAAGCTTATATTAGCGGTTGCAGATTCCATAGTGGAAAAGGGCATTGATAATACAAGTATGTACGGCTTGAAAAGCATAGAAATGAAATATAATGTCAAGCTGTCCCATATCAGCTCTCCAAAAAAGCTGGGAATTGAGCTGTACCGCCTTGCAGAGCAGCAGATGGCAAGAGTTCCTGAGAGGGAGGCAGATTATATAGGTCAGATATTTCCATGGATTTTAAGAGGAGAGGAAGGCATGCCTAAGGAATACTATGACCATATGGTGTACATGCCTTTTGAAAACACCTTCATTCCTGTGCCTGCCGATTATGACAGCGTTATTAAAAAGCGGTACTCAAATTACATGGATATTTATAAGGGAGGAAGCGGACATAATTATCCGTATTTTGAGGGACAGCGTAAAAATCTGCAGGCAGTGGCGGACTTTAAGCTTCCTGAATTTACATTTACCATGGATATGCTTAAATGCGACAGGGAAAAGAACGGCGAAAATAAAAGCCTGAAGGATTTTGTGAAGGAATATCTTGGTGTGATAGATGGGCTTATGTGTGATTTTTGTCAACAGCTCATTCAAAATAAGCCTGTTGAAAATCAAAATATACTGCCTGAATGTCAGCAGCTTGCAGTTGATTTGGGAACACTGATTGAAAATGTAAAGGGAGAAAACAGCCTGAACGTAAAGGAGATTGTTTCATATATAGAGGCGTATTGTGAAGCCCTCTACAAAACATATAATTTTCTTGCGGACACGGCTGATATATCAGAAAATGGGAGTTTAGACAGTCAGGAATTTTCCGACAGCGTATCATATTTAAAAGCTGCTTTTGAAAATGTAAAGGAAATAATTAATGAAAGACTGCTGAAAAAGAAGGTTATATTATTTGTTACCACAGGACAAAAGCAGTGGAATGGCTTTAAAAAATTATACAGCATTAATTCTTCCAATAAAGATAATGAGGTTTTTGTTGTCCTAGTCCCGGTTGCCTTTAAGGATGCTTTAGGAAGGGCATCCTTTGATAATGTACAAATAAAGGATACGGATTTTCTGCCGCAGGAGGCGGAGACCAGAATCTGGCAGGATATAGATTTAGGACTCCTTAAGCCTGATATAATTTATATTCAGGAGCCATATGACAGAGAAAATCCATGCCTGACAATTCCTCCAAAATTTTACGCCGGAAATTTAAAAAATTACACAGACTGCTTAATCTACGCGCCCCCATTTTATGTAAGTGAATTTAACGAAAATGATATCCGCGACATTTATAATATGAAGCATTATGTTACGGCGCCTGGGATTGTATTCGCAGACAGAATATTAGTCCAGTCGGAAAACATGAAGGCAATGTATGTTAAAAAGCTTACAGAGTTTGCAGGAGAGGAAACATACAATATATGGGAGCAGAAAATTAAAGCGGCAGAATTGTATAATAATGAAGAAATAAAGGCTGACAAGGTTAATGATAAAAAAACTGTTTTATTTTGCATTGGAGAAAATGAACTGGCGGGGAAAAAGGCTGCTGTTTTAAGTGAAATAAAAAAAAGACTGGAAATATTTGAAGAAAACAGCTCCGTCTTTAACCTGAAAATCTGCATGTATCCACCTGACTTAGACGCATGGGAAAGTATAGATGCCGATACTACTAAAAGTCTTATGAAATTACTTGGAGAATATACAGAAAAGCCATGGTGCAAAATGTATGATATAAGCAGTACGGAATGGGATGATATTGCAAGGGAGAATAATATATACTACGGCTCGCCGTCGCCTCTTGCCCATATGTTTGCAATAAGACATAAGCCTGTTATGATTTCAATGTAATAGTTGTTGATTTTTAGTTGCTTTTATAAATTATTTATGTATAATATATAATGAGGTTAAAGGTATCCATTTTTTACATATGGAGACTTTAGGTCCTGCTTTTACAGGAAAATATTAAACAAATATTTAAAGAAAAGAGGTTAAATTAAAGATGGCAAAACTCGATTTAAGCAAGTATGGTATTACCGGAACTACAGAAATTGTGTACAACCCTTCTTTTGATGAATTATTTGAAGAAGAGACAAAGCCTGATTTGGTTGGTTTCGAAAAGGGACAGGTGAGCGAGCTTGGCGCTGTTAACGTTATGACAGGTATCTACACAGGCCGTTCCCCTAAGGATAAGTTCATCGTTATGGATGAAAATTCCAAGGATACTGTATGGTGGACTTCTGATGAATACAAGAACGATAACCATCCTGCTTCACAGGAAACATGGAACGCAGTAAAGGATATTGCGTTAAAGGAGCTTTCAAACAAAAAGCTTTACGTTATGGACGCATTCTGCGGTACAAACAAGGATACGCGCATGGGCATCCGTTTTATCGTTGAGGTTGCATGGCAGGCCCATTTCGTTAAGAATATGTTTATCCAGCCTACAGATGAGGAGCTTGAAAGCTTTGAGCCTGATTTCGTTGTCTACAATGCTTCTAAGGCAAAAGTAGAAAACTATAAGGAGTTAGGCTTAAACTCAGAAACAGCAGTAGTATTTAATATTTCAAGCCGTGAGCAGGTTATTATCAACACATGGTACGGCGGAGAAATGAAGAAGGGTATGTTCTCTATGATGAATTATTATCTGCCTTTGAAGGGGATTGCATCTATGCACTGCTCTGCAAACACAGATATGAACGGAGAAAATACAGCTATCTTCTTCGGTCTTTCAGGCACAGGAAAGACTACGCTTTCAACAGACCCTAAGCGTCTTCTTATAGGTGACGACGAGCACGGCTGGGATGACAACGGCGTATTTAACTTTGAGGGCGGCTGTTATGCTAAGGTTATAAACCTTGACAAGGAATCTGAGCCTGATATCTACAACGCTATTAAGCGTAATGCTCTTCTTGAGAACGTAACCTTGGATGAGAACGGCAAGATTGACTTTAACGATAAGAGCGTAACGGAAAATACCCGTGTATCTTATCCAATTAACCATATTGAAAATATTGTACGTCCTGTATCTTCCGCACCGGCAGCTAAGAACGTAATTTTCCTTTCTGCAGATGCTTTCGGCGTGCTTCCTCCTGTATCTATTCTTACTCCAGAACAGACACAGTACTATTTCCTTTCAGGCTTTACAGCTAAGCTTGCAGGTACGGAGCGCGGTATTACAGAGCCTACTCCTACTTTCTCTGCCTGCTTCGGACAGGCATTCTTAGAGCTTCACCCTACAAAATACGGTGAGGAGCTTGTAAAGAAGATGGAGGCAAACGGCGCTAAGGCATACCTTGTTAACACAGGCTGGAACGGAACAGGAAAGCGTATTACAATCAAGGATACCCGCGGTATTATTGACGCAATCCTTAACGGTGACATTCTTAATGCTCCGACAAAGAAGATTCCGTACTTTAACTTTGAGGTTCCAACAGAGCTTCCTGGCGTTGATTCAAATATTCTCGACCCTCGTGATACTTACGCTGACGCTTCTGAATGGGAGACAAAGGCTAAGGATTTGGCCCAGAGATTTGTTAATAACTTTAAGAAATACGAAGGAAACGATGCAGGAAAGGCTTTAGTTTCTGCCGGTCCTTTAGTTTAAGCACAGTAATTTTAAATCATAAAACCCTATCCTTCCTCATAGTATAGATTATCAACTACTATGAGGGAGGAATTTTTGTGAGTGACTTAAGTTTATCAGTCCTTGACCAGTATGACATATCGGTATTACGGACTCTCAAGGGAAGAGGTTCCATTATTTTGGAAACTGAGCAGGGCTACAAAAGGCTCATGGAATATAAAGGGACCTCCGGCAGACTTGATTATATGGGAAGTCTTCTTGATTACATATATGAACATGGTCTTAAGCAGGTTGACATTATATTAAGAAACAAGGCGGGCTCGCTGCTTTCAACAGATGAATGTGGAGATAAATATATTATTACAGACTGGTTTTATGGCAATGAATGTGATGTAAAGTCAAAAAATAATGTAAAGGAGGGCTCAGCGCTTCTTGCCAGATTACATAACATAACAGGCGAGGGCTATAAAGCATCTCCCGGAGCCATACCCGCAACAGACAACCTTTTAATTGATTATAGGAAGCACAATCAGGAGCTTCGGCGCGCCAGGGGATATATAAGGGGAAGAAAGCATAAATCCCAATTTGAATATAATGTGCTGAAAAATTTAGATGAATATTTAGATTTCGCCATTGAGGCTACAGAGCGGCTTAATTCTTCAGATTATAATATAATGGAGAAATCCGCAGTACATAAAGGAAGCATATGCCACGGAAATTATAATTACCACAATATTATATTTGTAAAAAACAAGGTTGCGGTAGTTAATTTTGATAAAAGCGGAAGCGGTATTCTTATAAAGGATTTCTATCTTTATTTTAGAAAGGTAATGGAAAAATATGACTGGGAGAATACAATAGGTCATGAGATAATAGAAACCTATAATAAAATACGCCCTATTCCCTCTAAGGAATATGATATATTAAAAATTATGCTTATGTATCCGGAGAAATTCTGGAAGCTGGTAAATCATTATTATAACAGCAATAAGGCGTGGATACCTGATAAAAATCTTGAAAAGCTGAATAAGGTATGTCTTCAGCAAAAGCGTAAGGAAGAATTTATAAGCCATATGTAAATGCTCATGTAGTGAAATGCTATAATAATTAAGTAATTGATAAAATATTGGAGGAATAGCAATGCAAAGTGTAAGAATTTATGAAATGCCGGCCTGTAAAATGGTTTCCTCCGGAACAGGCATGTTCGGAGATGAAAAATTCAATATATTTGACGAATGGTTATCTTCACAAAAAAGAGGGCTATTTCCGAAGGATTTCCTATTTTGGGCAGGAGATGGCTTTGTTTGGCTGTATATGTATGAAGATGGAATGAATGTTCCAAACGAATTTGAAATAATAGATTTTCAAGGAGGTCTTTATGCCGTGGCAACCGACATAGACCAAAATACAGACAGGGAGCTTATGAACACAGAGATAGATAAATTTCTAAGTGAAAACGGATTTGTGCGTGACACATTACGTTTTGAATTAGGAAATATAATTACGCCGCCACTTGCGAAAAAAATAATGGGATATGAACAGATGGACTATTATATCCCAATAAAAGCAAAATAAAAAGATATGAAAAAATAATAAACAGGAGGAAAAATACAGTGAATATACATCATCCACAGGAAAAAATTATTAAAACTTACGACTATAACGGAATTGTTGTTGATTTGGTTGAATGGAGCGACACTATCTGGTGTGGAAAAGTAGGTTATGCAGACAATAATACCGATGAACCGAATGTTGAAAAGATTATGGAAGATTTTATGTCTGTCTCCGCCGTGCCAAACAGCCGTGAAGATAATTGGGATATTTGCATGAGTCTGAATTATCTTTCATGTGAAAGAAGCAGCGGTGTGATGTTTGGATTTCTTGTCGCAACTGACGTTCAACCTGCTTCATATGATATTTACAAAATTCCTGATGCAAAATTTTTACGAATAAGAATGTGTGACGAAACTGCAAGAGCGCTCGGACACGAGCCGTGGGCGGGCGGTATTCCTCCATATCATTGGATTGGAGAGCAAATTGCCCCTAAATTTGGCTATACATATGGCAATGACACACTTCCAATCATTGAATATTATGGGTTTTTCAAACCGGAAGATGGGACTCACGAGTATTGTTACCTGTATGTTCCGGTTCAGGAAAAAAATGCTATGTAAAAATCAGATTAACAGAAGCCGTCCTCTGTCCGGCAGTAAGCCGGATAGGAGACGGCAAAATTTTTTTCACATCTTTTAATTCTTTATCTCACATAAGCAAAAACGTATGGCTTATTTGCTTAATATAAATTTTATGTTATATTAATTCTCTGTTATGGTAATCTCTATCACATATATGGTATCAGATATGCTGTTTGCGCGGTATACAATGCTGAAGCCTCTTGTAGAAGGGTATTTTCCATAATCTATCTGATTTTCTTTCATGTAGTTCTCTGGCGTAACTCCGCCCTCGCATCTTACATATGCCGTTATACTGTTTTTTCCTGCCTCAAGCTGACTGTTTACATAGCTGCTGAAATCTGCGATTGTAGGATATATCGTTCCATACTCCTTAGCTGCAAAATAATCATATCCATACTTGGTGCCGTTACATGGCGTTCCGTACGTATATGTATGGTCTTTTTTCATCTGGGAATCCGTTATATTAAAATAGCTGTAATTTATTTCCCCGCTGTCCTGCTGCTGACCGTTTACCCAAACAAGAGGGTCGTCCCACGTACAGTCAATCTGATACCACTCATTATCTAAGCATACCGTGTTCCATGCGTGAGCCTGCCCGTTTCCATAGCCTGTTACTATATCGCACCTTATTCCCAATAAATCCATACAAAGCTTAAAGCTTTCCGCATATCCCTGACATACGGCTTTTTTCATCAGAAACACGCCCTCAGGATGAAAATTGTACTCCTCCATTTCCATAGGGTTTGTACAATCCTCTATATTATATCTGCAGTTAGCTACAATATAATCATGCACAGCCTTTTCCCTTTCAGGGTCGGCGCTGTAATTTGCCATTACATTGTCAATAAGAGGCTTTACCATGGCGAATATCTGTTTTTGGGTATCATTAAGCTTTGACGTGTCCCCGCTTACATATGCTAATGCATAGCCGTAATTAACGCTGTTCTCTGACACATATATCTTTTTTGATGAGGAATTGTTTGATGTGTCTGTGTACTCCGTCTTATTATTATTTACAATATCCTTATTCTGGTCAGATATTTGCGAATTTGCATTTCCGACGCCTGCTACAGACGAATTATTCTCATTCTCCACCTTCACAGGCTGCTTATCAGTATTATCCGGCGTATTATTGTTATTATTTGGAGGCGGCGTATTATTTCCGTTATTTCCCTCCGGCGGTGTATTATTTCCGTTTCCACCGCTGTTATTGTCTGCAGGCGTAGTTTCCTGTGGGCTGCCTGTATTGTTATTATCATTATTATTTGGGCTGCTGCTTTGAGTGTCTGTTGTTTCATCACCGGAAGTATTTGTTGTTTCTGCAAAAGCCCCGTCAGTATCACCGCTCTCATTCTCACCGCTGCCCTTTTCGGTTTCCTTTATATCCCCGCCTGCGCTCTCTGATTTATCATTTTCTTTATTCTTGGATGCGCTGTCCTTCTCTGCCGCAATTTTCTTTGTTTCCTTACCTCCGACATCCGCCTGCTCTCCCTTTTTGTCGTCAGTTCCGCAGCCTGCCACTATAATAGCTGTCGCAACCGCCAGCAGTATAAGCTTAATGTTTTTTCTTTTCATATTTTTGTTTCCTTTCATGTAAATATGCCTAAACATAAAATACAATCCGTATAAATGTTAAAAATCATTATATTTAAAACATATTATATCTGTATTTCCCTATACTGTAAAGGCTTGATTTTCAAAGGGCGGATTTTTAATTACTGCCTGCTCCTGTATATCCTGTATCCCCTGTTATAATTCCCGTCTGGATTCCTAAATCTGCTTTGTCAATTCCATATAAAATTCCGGATATTTGCTTTTTATATTTATCGGCCTTGAGCTGTCATCAAGAAAGCAGTGCTCCGACTCTCCCATAAAAATAATCTCCTCCTCACTCCCCTTTTTCATAGTATACTCTATTATAAGCCTTATGCCGTTAAATTCCTTCACCCTTACATCTATAAATACTTCATCTGCAAAGGTTGTGCTTTTCTTATACTGACAGGAAAGCTTTATAACAGGAGAAGCTATGCCCTCCCTTTCCAGCCTGTCATATGGCCAGCCTGTGCGTTCCAGAAAATCAATCCTTGCCTCCTCCATCCATCTTATATAATTGGAGTGATGGGTAATTCCCATTCTGTCAGTTTCGTAATATTGTACCTTATGCTTATACAAAAGCCTTTCCTCCTTTATATCTTAAAGCGGTATCCTACTCCCCATATGGTTTCTATATACTGGGGATTAGATGTGTCAAGCTCTATCTTCTCCCTTATTTTCTTTATGTGGACTGTAACCGTAGCTATATCTCCTATGGATTCCATATCCCAGATTTTCTGAAACAGTTCCTCCTTTGTGTACACATGATTCGGATTTGACGCCAAAAATGTAAGCAAATCAAATTCCTTTGCAGTAAGGTTTTTTTCCTCTCCGTCTACGCTTACCCGTCTTGCCGTCTTATCTATGCGGATGCCTCTTATCTCAATAATGTCGTTTTGGGATATATTACTTCCTACCAGCCTTTCATACCTTGCCATATGGGCTTTCACCCTTGCCACCAGCTCGCTTGGGCTGAAGGGCTTTGTAATATAATCGTCTGCTCCAAGCCCTAAACCTCTTACCTTATCTATATCATCCTTCTTTGCCGACACAACAATAACAGGAGTATTCTTTTTTTCTCTTATCTTTTTACATATCTCAAATCCGTCAATATTCGGAAGCATTAAGTCAAGTATAAATAAATCAAAATCCTCCTCCAGCGCCTTTTTAAGTCCTGCGTCACCCCTTGTCTCTATCTCCGCCTGAAAGCCCGACATCTCCAGATAATCCTTCTCCAGCTCTGCTATGCTTTCTTCGTCTTCTACTATCAAAATCCTTTTTTCTTCCACCTTTCTTTACCTCCTGTGTGTATGTGTATTCGCTGTAATCGTCCGTCGCATCTGTTTTCTTCAATATAAAATGTATGGACAGACCTGTTCCCTGGGTACTGAACGCCCAGATTGTCCCTCCGTGGGCCTCTATAATTTTCTTTACTATAGATAATCCAATTCCGCTGCCTCCCCTTTTTGAATTTCTTGAAGCGTCTGTTCTGTAAAATCTCTCAAAAATATATGGCAGCTCCTCTGACGATACGCCCTTGCCATTGTCCTCTATCTCAAAATGTATAAAATCCTTCTGGTCTTTTATACGGATATTTATTATTCCCTCCTCCTTGTCATTGTATTTCAGGGAGTTGCTTATAATATTGTTTATTACCCTCTTAAGCTGCTCCGGGTCCGCCACCACCTCTGCGTTTTTATCCGTATAGTTAAAATAATTAAGCTTAAAGCCTTTACTGTCAAGCTCCGTGGAAAGCTCCTCAATACAGTCGTCAAAATAATCCCACACGTTAAGCTTTACAAAATGATAAGGTATGCTGTTTGTATCTATCCTTGAATATACGGTAAGCTCTCCTATAAGCCTGTCCATATCGTTCGCCTTGTTATATATGGTTTTTATATATTTATCCATCTTTTCCGGCGTATCCGCAACACCGTCCATTATCCCCTCAACATAGCCCTTTATGGCTGTTATAGGCGTCTTTAAATCATGGGAAATGTTGCTGATAAGCTCCTTGCTCTCAGTATCATTTTTCAGGTTTTCCTCTATGGACTGCTTAAGATGTACCCTCATTTCCTCATATGCGTCATACAGCCTTCCAAACTCGTCGTCCTTTGGATATGACAATGTAAATTCAAGATTGCCCGCCGTTATGTTCATTGTGGCATCCTTTAAATTGTTTATAGGCTTAAGTATACTCTTATATATCCACAGGGACAGACATGCTCCCGTCATAACCATAAGAAGTATGGATATAATTATAAACTCCACAATAAGACTCTTTATCTCCGGAAGCATGTGACCTATCTTGCCTGTTATATATACTGTTCCAAATTCACCCTCCCTGCATATAAAGGTCACAGGCTTAATAATATAGCTGCTGTTTCCCCTTATATAATACGTCGCAACCGATACGTCAGCGGCATTATCGTATTGGGGAAGCAGGGATACTATATTCGTGTCCTCATTATACAGACCGTTATATATAAACCTTCCCTTATAATTTACTATAATTGAGGTTATATCTATGCAGTTTTCATTATCAAAGCTTTTCCAGACATTCCTGTCAGAGGGATTAAAGCCTTCGCCGGATATTTCCTCATTCACCTTGTCCCTTATTGACTCTGTTATAAGGTCAAGCATAGCCGTCTTATCAAAAATCTCGCTTTGTCCGTCAAGGCTGATATCATAATTTTCCTCCATCTCCTCAATCTGGTATTTTCCTAAAGAGATTCCAAACAGGCCAATCATAAGCACAGGAAATACGATGATTATAAAAAATGATATTTTAACCTTATTTGTAAGGCTCATAAATACGCTCCCTTTCCCTGTCTGCCGGGAGATTGAGCAGACGTCATATTAATTCTTTTAAACATATTATTAAGAGCAGTATAACATATTTTTTTACATATATATAGTTAACTTTTTATAAATTTGATGAATATAACCGTTGCGTCCCTGACAAGTATATATACAACAGGCGACAGAAACATTCCCGTAAAGCCTAACAGCTTATAGCCTACATATATCGATATAAGCATCATAACAGGATGGACTCCTATTTTATTTCCTATAAGCTTCGGCTCCATAAACTCCCTTGTAAAATAGCATACCAAAAAAACGGTAAATATTATTGCCGCTTTAATAAAATTTCCCGCTGCTATATATATAATTGTCCATGGTATAAGCACCGTACCCACGCCAAATAAAGGCAGCGCATCCAATATACCTATGACTATGCCTACCAGCAGCGCATATTTATTTCCAAGAATCATAAAGCCGGCGACACATTCCGCCGCCACTACTGTCATAATAATGATTTGCGCCTTTATATATGCCTTTCCGGTATTTAGCGTTCTGGAGAACACAAATCTTATCTCCCTGCTGAAATAGCAGCCCTCCAGATAATTCCTTATCTTATCCGTATCCTTAATAAATAAAAACAATGATACTATCACAAGAGCAATTCCTATAATAAAATCTATTACGGCAACAATGGCAGGAATAGATGTTCCCATTATAATGGATGTTATTTTTGTCTCCATATCGCACATAAAATTATCTATATTTTCTGATACTGTTCTAAAGAGTGAATCTCCCTCCATTCCAACTGCATCTCCTACTGAATTGCAGATATCGCACAGATAATCATCCGCTTTGTCCATATATATATCCATGTTTTCCAAAAGCGCCGTTACCTGCGCCAGTATTCCTCTTATAAGCCACCCTGACAGTATTACAAGCACAGCAGTTATGATTATTAATACTAATGTAGTTCCTACCATTTTATTTATATGAAAATACTTTTTTAAAAACATTACGATAGGCTTTATGATAATGGCAAGTAAAAGCCCAACAATAAATGGCCACAAAACCGGCAGCATATATTTTAAAAACAAAAAGGACACAAGCAGCAGTCCGCTGACAAATGCCAATACCCACAGCTTACGCCCATATTCATCTATAAACTTTTTCCTGACCTTTTCATTCATGATGCCACCATATTTATTTAAATTTTTAGTCTATTATTTCCATAATAAATACGGCTTATTCAAAAAAAGAAGACCCATATTTATAATAATGAGTCTTCCTTTGTATTATGTATTCATTTTCCGGTTAAATTACTAGCGCAAAATTAAAGATACTTTTTTAAAGCTTCTGCCCTATCCGTCTTCTCCCAAGGAAGGTCAAGGTCGTTGCGTCCGAAATGTCCGTATGCTGAGGTCTGCTTATAGATTGGTCTTCTAAGGTCAAGCATCTTTATAATGCCTGCAGGTCTTAAATCAAAGTTTTCCCTTATTATCTCTACAAGCTTTTCATCTGAAAGCTTTCCTGTTCCAAAGGTATCTATCATAACTGACGTAGGATATGCTACTCCTATAGCGTATGAAAGCTGTATCTCACATCTTTCTGCAAGTCCTGCCGCAACTATATTCTTTGCAACATATCTTGCTGCGTATGCTGCTGAACGGTCTACCTTAGTGCAGTCCTTTCCTGAAAAAGCACCGCCGCCATGACGGGCATATCCGCCGTATGTATCAACTATAATCTTTCTTCCCGTAAGACCTGAATCTCCATGTGGTCCTCCCACAACAAATCTTCCTGTAGGATTAATAAAGAACTTTGTATTTTCATCTATAAGCTCCTTCGGCAGTACAGGCTCAAATACATGCTTCTTTATATCCTCATGTATCTGCTCCTGCGTCACGTCAGGGTCATGCTGTGTGGAAAGAACTACGGCGTTTAAGTGCACAGGCTTTCCTGCCTCGTCATATTCTACTGTAACCTGTGTTTTTCCATCAGGTCTTAAGTACTTTAATGTTCCGTTCTTTCTTACATCCGTAAGCTTTTTTGCAAGCTTATGGGCAAGGGCTATAGGATATGGCATATACTCCTCTGTCTCGTTTGTAGCGTAGCCAAACATCATTCCCTGGTCTCCTGCGCCTATGGCGTCAAGCTCTGTATCTGTCATTGTATTTTCCTTTGCCTCAAGAGCCTTATCAACGCCTAAAGCAATATCCTCTGACTGCTTGTCAAGGGTGACTAAAACTGCGCATGTCTTTGCATCAATACCATAATCAGCGTTTGTGTAGCCTATCTCCTCAAGAGTAGTCCTCACTACGTTCTGTATATCAACATTTGCCTTTGTGGTAATCTCTCCCATTACCACTACCATACCTGTGGTAGTACATGTCTCACATGCTACCCTGCTCATTGGGTCCTGCGCCATCATGGCGTCAAGCACTGCGTCTGAAACGGCGTCGCAAATTTTATCAGGATGTCCCTCTGTTACTGATTCTGATGTAAATAATCTTTTTTCCATCTTTCATCTTCCTTTCTATATGTATTCTTTATGTGCTTCCGCTTTACGGTTATATGTTTGTATCAGCGGAATATATGGCCGTGCAGGAATAATTTCCTATAAATCAAAAAAGTCCGCTGTCAGCGGACTTGATTTCCAAGGTATCAAATCCTCTTATTGCTCGATTAACTCGCTCAGGTAGGCACCTTCCTCATGGGGGTTGCCGGGCTTCACAGATCCTTGTATCTCCACCGCTCTGAATAAGAGAAAATAATATTTAATTTTTATAAGCCATTTTCTTTCTTAAATATAATATTACTATTATATGTTTATGTCAAGCTGTTTTAAATTTAAATTTTTTTATATCCCTGTCATTCTGCACTACGGCTATATTTCCTCCAAGCTTTGTAAGCTTCTGGGGAAAATCCTCATAGCCTCTCTGTATATAATGAATGTCATCCACAATCGTGTAGCCATCCGCTCCAAGTCCTGCCAGAACCAGCGCTGCTCCTGCCCGAAGGTCCAATGCATTTACCTCGGCGCCCTTAAGGGTTTCAACGCCCTCAACAACCGCTATATTTCCACCTTCTACCTTTATATTAGCCCCCATGCGCGTAAGCTCATCTGCATATTTAAAGCGGTTGTCAAATATGCTTTCAATAACAGTGCTTGTGCCCTTTGCAGTAGCCAGCGTCACTGTCATCTGAGGCTGCATATCCGTAGGAAATCCGGGATATACAAGGGTTTTTATCTGAGTGCCGTTAAGCTTTCCCAAGCCGATAACTCTTACGGCATCATCATACTCCTCCACGCTGCAGCCTATTTCATAAAGCTTTGCAGTGATTGCCTCCAAATGCTTTGGAATAACGTTCTTTACAAGTATGTCTCCCTTTGTAACCGCCGCCGCGCACATGAAGGTGCCTGCTTCTATCTGGTCAGGAATAACGGAATACTCCGTACCGTGAAGCTTTTCTACTCCCTTTATTCTTATAACGTCCGTACCTGCTCCCTTTATATTTGCGCCCATGCTGTTAAGCATATTTGCAACGTCTACGATATGAGGCTCCTTTGCAACATTTTCCATTATGGTAGTTCCCTTTGCAAGTGTAGCCGCAAGCATAATATTGATAGTTGCGCCTACCGATACCATATCAAAGAAAATATGACGTCCAACAAGCTCCTCTGCGCCTGCGATAATCTTTCCGTAGTCTATTCCTACCTTTGCGCCTAACAGCTTAAAGCCCTTTATATGCTGGTCTATAGCTCTTGTTCCAAGATTGCAGCCTCCCGGTATGGACACCTCTGCCCTCTTATATTTCCCAAGGAGAGAGCCCAACAGATAATATGACGCTCTCATTCTTTTTATGTATTCATTATCGGCACATATGGAGGTTATATTGCTGCAGTTTATCTTTACGGTGTGCCTGCCTGTTCTTGTAATGTTTGCTCCAAGCTCTGCTATGGCGTCTATCAATACGTTTACATCCCTTACGTCAGGTAAATTATCTATAGTCACTGTTTCGTCAGTTAAAATTGAGGCCGCAAGAATAGGAAGCGCTGCATTTTTTGCACCGCTTATCCCTACCTCTCCAACTAAAGGCGCGCCGCCTTTAACAATGTATCTCTCCATTGCGATACTCCTTTTCATATTCAAACAAATGCTGTATTCAGTTTATTATATATATTAAATAATCCGTATTTTATTCTTATCAGTATGGCAGATTTCCCCGCCGGATTTAAATAAATCGAGCAGACCAAGCCGCTCGATTTGATTATATCATAAAGAATTTATTTGTAAAGTTTTATTTGTTTAAATTTTTTAATCAAGGTAAGTAAGCGGATTTACCTTTGTTCCGTTTACAATAATTTCAAAATGAACGTGAGGCCCCGTACTGTTTCCAGTGCTTCCCGAGCGTCCTATAACCTCTCCCTGCTGTACATATTCCCCTGACGATACAAGAACCTTACTCATATGACCATATCTTGTCTGTATTCCGTTATCATGCTGAATGGTTACGCAATATCCGTAACCTCCGTACCAGCCTGCCTGTATAACCGTACCGCCGCAGGATGCCATTATTGATGTTCCCGTGGAGCATGCCCAGTCCACGCCCCGGTGCACCGTTCCCCATCTTGCTCCAAAGCCTGATGACAGATAGCCTCCCGATATTGGCTTAATAAATGTAGGAGGAGTGATTGTTCCTCTCTCTATCACCTTTGCCTCTGCCTGTGTTATAACAGTTTCGCTGAGTATTTCCCTTTTACTCTCAACACCGTTTACATAGGTTACATTTGCCATTACCTCTCTGTAGCCCTCGGAGCCCTCGTTTAATACCTTGGAATATGTGTTATACTGGCTGTCATTATCCACATACTCAACCGGAAGATTATAAGCCTCCTTATATGTCTTGTGCTCCTGTACAATAACCGACAGCTCAGGCTCAGGAACAGTAACATTTATTCTGTCGCCTACATAAATGTTTTTATCTTCGCTATAGTCAGGATTCATTGCAAGAAGCTCGTCAAGGCTCAGCTCATACATCCTTGCTATGCCGCTTAAGGTGTCTCCCGAAACAACCTCGTATATTTTATTTTCCTCCTTTTCCTTTGTTACCAGCTCTATAGCCTCGTCAAGAGATATAATCTGAGCTTCCGGTACATATGTCTCCACTATCTCAACATTTTCGGAAAAGTTTATGTTTACAATTCCATCCTCTGCCGGCAGGGGCTTTGACGCCTCATCTGTTTCCGGCTGGCTGCCGTCTGATGCCATAACAACCGGCTGGTCTCTGTTAGCAGTATCAGCGCTTACAAACTCATAGGTAATATATGAAAATCTGGAATCTGTACTGTCAGTCAAAACAGACGTAAATTTATCCTCCGCATCATACTTGCTCTTTGCGGCGTTTAAAAGCTGTACAACCTCCTCCTTTGAGCTTAACGTGACGGTAAAGCCTTCTATGTCTACTACATACGCCTTATTTTTTACCTCAACAGATGAAGTCTTAAGCCTGTCATAAAGCTTGTCCGCAAGCTCCTCCTCTGACAGCTTCTTTCCATACAGCTTGTCCTCCTCATATATGTTAAGGTCATAATCTATAAATACAGACGCTTCATTTTCATTTTCCACCAAAAGCCTTGCCCTAAGATATGCTTCATTTGCCGTGTCAGGAGAGGAAACCACTCCTAGCCTTTCCCCGTTAAACACTACTGAATAATATCCCTCGTCTGTGGATGAAAGCTGCTCAAACCATGGAAAAAAAACAATCATAAACCCACAGATAACAGTTGCAGATTTTATAAATACCCATTTTATTTTTTTATTATATTTTGTTATGCTTCTCAATATAATCACCTGATTTCAATATTGTTGTGCAGCCCTTGCACAATCCTCTGTTTCTGGAAATACATCGTAATACTTACGTAACATTTACATTTTAGCAGTTTACATTCCGTTTGTAAACCCTTTTTATTTATATTTAACCGTTGTCCTTTAAAATATTCTCAATTATATGCACCGTCTCTCTAATACTTTGTCCTTTTTCCTCTACAATAAGGTCCGCATATTTTTCATAAAGGGGCGCTCTCTCGTCATACAATGCCCTAAGGTCCTGTCCTTCCTTTATCACAACTCCCCTGCCCTTTAAATCTCCAAGCCTTGCGCATATAATCTCATAGGATGCCTTAAGATACACTATTATACCGGTCTTTTTCAGATGCTCCATTGCCTCCTCTCCGTATATAACGCTTCCGCCTGTGGCTATTACTGTATTTTCCATATTGATAGCCTTATTTACATTATTTTCAATTTCAATAAAGCCTTCAATTCCTTTTTTATTTATTATCTCCTTTAAAAGCATACCCGTTTTTTCCTGTATTATCAAATCCGAATCTGCAAATTTATATCCCAGCGCCTTTGCAAGCACTACTCCTGCCGAGCTTTTGCCTACTCCCGGCATTCCGATAAGTATAATATTTTTTTTATTCATTTTAATCCTCCGTGCCGCCTTTGGCGGCATTAATAGTATTGAAAAACGCTGCTTTTTGCGTTTTTACGGTGTGAAATTTAATACTTCTTAGGTAGCGTCTTTTGCTGCCTTAGAAGTATTTTTCACTCTAATACCCTTTCATATCGCAGACACGTCTGCAATCCTGCCTGAATAGAAAGTGAAAAATCTGTGATTTTCCACACTATTGCCCTATCTCTCTTAATTAATCCTGCCACCACCGGCTGAATAGGAACGATTATACACTATTTCACACTATTTCTCAACCCTATACTTATTGACATTTAAATTTAATTGTCATATAATCACTTAGTAATTTATTTTCAAAAGATTTATACATATAAGAAATGTGAGGAACGCTATGAGAGGAACTCCAAAGAAGGAAGATTTGTTTAAAATACCAAATCTTCTATGCTATTTAAGGATTTTAATGGTACCGCTTTTCATATATTTGTTTTTAACAAAATATTACTGGCAGTCTGCCGTTGTGGTGCTGCTTGCCGCAGGTACAGATATTTTAGACGGATATATTGCCAGGCATTTTAATATGACTACTGACTGGGGAAAATTTATTGACCCTGTGGCAGATAAGATGATGCAGTTTTCAATGCTGATTCTTACTATTTTTAAAATTAAGTGGGTGCTTATACTTGTTGTCTGCTTTACCCTAAAAGAAATAATACTCTTAGTGGTAGGAATATATATTTACCACAATGACTATAACCTAAGCGGCTCTAACTGGGCAGGCAAGCTGTGCACCGTTGTTATGGATACGGTTTTGCTTATATTTATTGCTTTCGACAACATACCCGAGGCATTAGCCATTGTTTTAGTTGGAATTGTTATTGTTGTTCTTCTTACATCCTTTGCCGTATATCTTTCACAGTATAAAAAGCTTTATGATGAGCATATCAAAAAGAAGAAAGCCTAGGCTTTCTTCTTTTTTTCCACACTGTATCCAAATTTTCCTATTTTTCTTCCTAATGCGAAATATTCTCCGTGAGAATAAGATATAAGGCGGCTTAAATTCAAATCGAATTTTCCTGTCTCTGTCATATATTTTTCATCCACCGACACACCGACAACCTGCGCCAGAAACATATGATGGCTTCCAAGCTCTTTTATCTCCGTTACCCTGCACTCTATAATCACGGGACTTTCCCCTATTCCCGGCGCCCCTATATGCTCCAGTTCTATCGGAGTTAGACCGGTTTCCTTAAATTTGTCAATATCCCTTCCTGATTTTACACCGCAAAAATCAGCGGCGTATACTAAATCCTCATTTGTAAGATTAACGGCAAATTCTTTTGTTTCCCTTATAATATCATAGGAATACCGTTCCGGTCTTACGGATATTGATACCATGGGCGGATTTGTACAAATGGTCCCTGCCCATGCCACTGTTATTATATTCGCTTTCTCTCCCGGCCTTTTGCAGGTTACCATTACCGCCGGCACAGGATACAGCATATTTCCCGGCTTCCATTGCTGTCTGTTCATTTACTGCTCTCCCTCCACCGTATAATCCACGCACATAACGGCGGTGTCAACGGCATGCCACTCTCCGTCTATATACTTAAAATATACTGCGGATATAGCCATGTTTTTTCCCGTATAATTTTTTCTGTAACCGCTTATTGCAGTTCTTCCCTTTTTGGCTGTATAATTTACATCATAAATCATATTTACGGTTACACTGTCGTTATATACAAAATCCGTCAGCTCGTATCTTAGTGAGGTTATCTCCATGCTTATGAGAGTTCTTCCGTCCTCATGGTTTATCTCATTGTATAACGCCTTTATCTGCTCGTCCACATGGGCATAGCCTGTTTCATTTTCCAATATAAGAGCCTTTATTCCGTCTGCCTTTCCGTCTGCCAGACCGCTGGCATAATATGCCTGAAGTATCTCTACCGCTTTGTTCTGCATAGCCTCTTTCTGTTCCCGCTTAATAGGTATTGCATCCTGAACAAGCTCATATTTTTCATTGCTTTTTTCCCACAATACATTTTGCGTAATTGTATCTATATTTTCTCCTTCAATCTTAAGGGTGTGGTTCCCCATAAAAACCCTGTCAAGTGTATAAACCGAATTTCCTGTCGCTTCATTTGTGCCTGTAAGGCAGTCGCTTATATCCATTCCGTCAAAGGTTACCTTTGCATAGCCCGGCACCTCTATAGTACAGTCCTTTATAATATAGCTGTCCATCCAGCCCTTCCATGTAGTGAATATCAGCATAATATTTTCCGGCTGTCTTTTAAGAGTCATAGTATATGTACCCTCTGCCTTTACAACCTTAGTCTCTGTATTTTCTTCCCCCGTATTTTCCTCAGCAGTGTTTTCTTCTGCTATATTTTCTTCTGTCGTCTGTTCTTCTGTTTTAACCTGTACCTCCTTATTCATATTATACTTCACTCTTACCGTTGCATATTCTCCGTTTCTGCTGTCAACAATAACCTCATAGTCTGTAACATCTCCGTCAATGGCATTTTGCGACATCATACGTGAAAAGGTATTTAAATTTATAAATTTTGATTCTGTAATTTCCGTTTTTTGATACATGTTATACCAGTTGTTATTTATATAATATTCAAAATATTCCCGGGCAAAAACCTTAGGCCCTCCCCTCATTTGTCCTACTGCCGTTAATATTCCTATTCCTCCTGCCAATACAAGAAGCAGCAGGGATGATACAAGCTGCCACACAACCGCCACTACCTTATTTTTTTTCCATTCCTTTATTTTTTTCCGTATGCGTCTGAATATATTATTCCTCTTTTTTTCTTTACCATATTCATAGTCGTCTGCATCTATTATCTCAACTCCTATATCCTCAAGGGATGTCTCATCCACGTGATTGTCTATAGGAATATTATTTTCATCTTCCTTTTCTGTATTTTCCTCTTTTTCTCTTATCTCTATATCCTTATCTTCCATTTTTTTCTCCTCACTCCGGCTTACTCCCAAAAAAATTATACAGCCTGCTATTCATTTATGTCTACAGTTAATGCATCTATGGATATTTTCATAAGCTCCTTTATCTCATCCTCAGACAATGCCAGTCTTTCTGACAATTCCTCAAGAGTAGCTTCTCTTCCAAGCTCCCTTGCCAGCTCTGTGGAAGCGTCGTTTAATAAATTAATCCGCTCCACAAGATGGTCAGATGTTCTGCCGCTTCCTATTTCTCTTAAAACAGCCTTTTCTATGCTTCTTCTTACCTTGTCAAATATATTTTTTTCAAATTCATCAATAATGCCCCTTCCATGATACTCCATAACAGCCTCATAAAGCGCCAGATTTCCCTCTGCCACTAAATCACTTTTTCCCAAGGGGCTGTTAAGGTATTCCTCGCTTATCTTAATTACTTCCTTAAGATAGCTTTCCGCAAGGGCTTTTGTACAGGAGGCGTCCCCCCTTAAATGCCCCTTAAGCATATCCTCTCTATTGCCGTCTTCCCGGGAAATGTCCTCAAGCTCATTTATATACATATTATAAAAACTCTTTGCTTCTTTTGTTTCTTCTTTTTCATGTACCGCTGTATCATGCTTATATTCCGCTTCACCGTCTATTTCTATCTTAAGGCCTGTAAGATATTTATAAATAAACTCATATTTTTCCTCATCATCAATAATATCATTAAAGTACAGCCTTATCTGTTCTTTTGTAAGCCTGTTTCCCGACACATTGGCAAAGCTTACAAGCTCTGCCAATGTATCATTAAATTCCCTTTTCTTATCTATGTCCGGCATGACTTAAATCCTTTCCTGCATAGTCATAATTTTATGATAAATATCCAGCATCTTTTTGTCCGTAGCGGCTATAATGCTTGCGCAGTCAGCCAGCTCCTCCACTATCCTGTCCGCGTCGGGAATACCCTTTTTATATTTTACCTGATGCTCTAAGGATGCCCAGAAGTCCATGGCTATAGTTCTTATCTGAACCTCCACTCTCCTGTATAATGACTTATCCGACAAAAAAATAGGCACCTCCACTATCAGATGCAACGAACGATAGCCGTTATCCTTTGGATTTTGTATATAATCCTTCCTTGTAAGAAGATTAATGTCATTCTGTTTAATGAGCATATCTGCCACACTATATATATCTTCTATAAAAGAACATATTACTCTCACTCCTGCCACGTCATTGAGATGCTCCTCCATGGCCTCTACAGTAATTGGCAATCCGTTTCTCCTAAGCTTTCCTATAATGCTTTCCGGCGCCTTAAGTCTGGAGGTAATAGACTCTATAGGATTTCTCTTTGTCCTGAGGGATAATTCTTCATTTAATATTTCCAGTTTTGTCTGTATCTCTTTTATTGCGCTGCGGTTATAAAGCATTGTCTCCTCAAATTTTTCTGCTTCCTCAAAAAACATCTCTGGAATTGCTATTCTTGAATAATCGTCTGTATATTTTGTTCTTCCACTCATACGTTTTATTACCTTTCGCTACGACTATACACAGCATAGGGAGATGCCGCTCAACATCTCCCTACACTGTTCAACATATCAATGTTTTCTAACCCATTTATTTTACAAATTCCTTTACCTTTGCATAAATACCCTTTGCATCAAGTCCGTATTTTTCGATTAACTTAACTGCTGAACCTGATTCTCCAAACTGATCGTTGATACCTATTTTTAATACCTGTGTAGGTGCTTTTGCGCTTAATACATCACACACGGCGCTTCCAAGTCCCCCTATAACAGAATGCTCCTCTACGGTAACCACCCTGCCTGTCTCCTTTGCCGCCGAAATAACAAGCTCCTCGTCAAGAGGCTTTATTGTGTGAATGTTTATTACCTTTGCGTTTACGCCGTCTGCCTCAAGCATTTTAGCCGCTTCAAGAGCTTCTGCCACGCAGAGGCCTGTAGCTATAATTGTTAAGTCCTTGCCTTCCTTAAGTGTAACGCCCTTTCCTATCTCAAACTTATAATCAGGCGTGTCGTTTATAACAGGCGTTGCAAGACGTCCAAATCTGATATATACAGGTCCGTCATGGTCTATGGCCGCCTTTACGGCTGCCTTTGCCTCCACATCATCAGAAGGATTTATAACTACCATTCCCGGAATAGTCCTCATAAGAGCTATGTCCTCATTACACTGATGGGTTGCTCCGTCCTCACCTACAGATATACCTGCATGGGTTGCTCCTATCTTTACATTTAAATGCGGATATCCCACAGAGTTTCTTACCTGCTCGAATGCCCTTCCTGCCGCAAACATTGCAAATGAGCTTACAAACGGTATCTTTCCTGTAGCTGCAAGTCCCGCCGCTATACCTACCATATTACATTCTGCTATACCGCAGTCTATATGCCTATCCGGAAACGCCTTCTTAAAAATACCGGTCTTGGTAGCTGCAGCCAAATCAGCGTCAAGAACTACAAGGTTTTCATATTGTGCGCCAAGCTCTGCCAATGCATTGCCATAGCTCTCTCTTGTTGCTATCTTCTTTACTTCTGACATAATGCTTCACCTACCTTTTCTAAATCTTCCATTGCAACAGCGTACTGCTCGTCATTTGGCGCTGTTCCATGCCATGAAGCGTTATTCTCCATAAATGATACACCCTTACCCTTTGTGCTCTTAAATACAATAGCCGTAGGCTGTCCCTTTGCAGCCCTTGCCTCATCAAACGCTGCCTTTATGGCGTCAAAATCATGGGCATCCACATTCTCAATAACATGGAAATTAAATGCCTTAAACTTGTCTCCTATAGGGTATGGAGAACATACATCCTCTACCTTACCGTCTATCTGAAGTCCGTTATTATCAACCATAACTACAAGATTGTCAAGCTTTCTGTGTCCTGCAAACATGGAAGCCTCCCAAACCTGTCCCTCCTGTATCTCGCCGTCTCCGAGAAGTGTATATACCCTGTAGGTATCTCCGCTAAGCTTTGCTGAAAGGGCCATGCCTACCGCAGCAGATATACCCTGTCCCAGCGAGCCTGACGACATGTCTACTCCCGGAATGTGCTTCATATCAGGATGTCCCTGAAGATATGAGCCTAACTGTCTTAAGGTTTTTAAATCCTCAACAGGGAAATAGCCTCTGTTTGCCAGTGTTGAATAAAGTCCCGGAGCTGTATGTCCCTTTGAAAGCACAAATCTGTCCCTGTCTGCCTTCTTAGGCTCCTTAGGGTCTATATTCATCTCCTCAAAATACAGATATGTAAAAATATCTGCTGCTGACAATGAGCCTCCCGGATGTCCTGCCTTAGCGCTGTGTACGGCAGTAACTATTCCCTTACGAACTTCATTGGCAGTCTTCTGTAATGCTAACTTGTCCATTAAAAATACCCCTTTCCTTATTAGTCGCCAAATACTGCTCTGTAATCAGCCTGGAACTTTGCAATACCCTGGTCTGTAAGAGGATGCTTTGTCATCTGCTCAATTACCTTATATGGTACTGTAGCAATATCTGCTCCTGCAAGGGCGCAGTCCGTTACATGGATTGGGTTGCGGACTGACGCTGCAATAATCTGGGTATCAACCCCTGATACTGCAAACATATCTGCTATCTGTCTGATTAAATCAATACCCGGCTGTGAAATATCATCAAGCCTTCCAAGGAAAGGCGATACATACGTAGCTCCTGCTCTTGCTGCAAGCAGCGCCTGATTAGCCGTAAATACAAGAGTAACATTTGTCTTAATGCCCTCAGAAGAAAGAACCTTAGTAGCCTTTAAGCCTTCTACAGTCATAGGAATCTTAACTACCATGTTAGGGTGAATCTTTGCAATTTCTCTTCCCTCTGCAATCATGCCCTCTGCGTCTACTGTAGTAGCCTTAACCTCACCGCTGATAGGTCCATCTACGATAGAAGTTATTTCCTTTATAACTTCATTAAAATCTCTGCCTTCCTTTGCGATAAGCGACGGATTTGTAGTAACACCGCATATAACTCCCATGTCATTTGCTTTTCTGATGTCCTCTACATTAGCTGTGTCAACAAAAAATCTCATTTGAAAATCCTCCTTATATTTTGTTTTGTTTTGACATAAAAAATGAAAAAAATACCTAAAAATTTCCGTACCGGCATTTACAAACATTATACCACTTTTCTTATTAATTGTCTATTTTCAAATTTACAATTTACCCTTTTTTTACAAAACTTTTTTAAATTTTTTGTTTTTTATGCTAAAACAGTAATGCCACACTCTTAACAGAGGCGCCTTTTAGCTCCGGCCGCTGTTTAGAGTGTGGCATTATTTTTTTGAATATCTACTTAACCATATTAAGCCGGACAATAGACCTCTTAAGAGCCAGCTCCGCCCTGTTCCTGTCTATTCCCGAGCCTCCGTCCTTAAGCCTTCTCTCGGCTCTGACCTTTGCTTCCTCAGCTCTGTTTTTATCGATTTCATCCGGCCACTCGGCAACCTCTGCCATTATTTTTACCTTATCCTTAAGTATAACGACAAAGCCTGACATAACTGCCGCAGTCTTTAAGCCCTTCGCTTCATGTATCTTTACAGCGCCCGGCATTAAGACATTTGTCATAGGTATATGGTTTTTATAAATTCCAATCTCGCCTTCACTGGTGGTAAGCTCAAGAAAGCCTGCCTCACCCTTATAAAATACACGTTCAGGCGATATTATCTCCAGTGCAAACATCTTTTCATCTGCCATTCCGCTACCTCACTAATTGTTTACCTTTGCCAGCACGTCGTCTATGCTTCCTGCGTTTAAGAAATAGCTTTCCGGCACATCGTCATGCTTTCCTTCGATTATCTCCTTAAAGCCCTGTATAGTCTCTGATATAGGAACATACCTTCCCTCCAGTCCTGTAAACTGTCCTGCCACAAAGAATGGCTGCGAAAGGAATCTCTGTACCTTTCTTGCTCTTGCCACAACAAGCTTATCATCCTCCGAAAGCTCATCCATGCCAAGGATAGCAATAATATCCTGAAGTTCCTTATACTTCTGTAATATCTCCTGAACGCTTCTTGCCACCCTGTAATGCTCCTCGCCTACAATACGCGGGTCAAGAATGCGGGATGTAGACTCAAGAGGGTCTACCGCAGGGTAAATACCAAGCTCCACTATAGAACGGGAAAGAACAGTAGTTGCGTCAAGATGCGCAAAGGTAGTCGCAGGAGCCGGGTCCGTAAGGTCATCCGCAGGCACATACACAGCCTGAACAGATGTGATAGAGCCGTTCTTTGTAGAAGTGATACGCTCCTGCAAAGCTCCCATTTCCGTCTGAAGGGTAGGCTGATAGCCTACGGCAGAAGGCATACGTCCAAGCAATGCGGAAACCTCCGAGCCTGCCTGTGTAAAACGGAAAATATTGTCAATGAAAAGAAGCACGTCCTTTCCGCCCTTGTCTCTAAAGTACTCTGCCATGGTAAGTCCCGTAAGTCCCACTCTCATTCTGGCTCCCGGCGGCTCGTTCATCTGACCGAACACCATGGTTGTCTTATTGATAACTCCTGACTCCATCATTTCATGATACAAGTCGTTTCCTTCTCTTGTACGCTCACCAACGCCTGTAAATACTGAATATCCGCCGTGCTCTGTAGCAATGTTCCTGATTAGCTCCTGGATAAGCACTGTCTTACCTACTCCGGCGCCTCCGAACAGACCGATTTTTCCACCCTTCTGATATGGACAAAGCAAATCCACAACCTTGATTCCTGTCTCCAGCATTTCTGTAGATGTAGACTGCTCCTCAAAGGCAGGAGCCTTTCTGTGAATAGGATTATATTCTACCTCCTGCGGCGCTTCCTTATTGTCTATCGGCTGTCCAAGCACATTAAACATACGTCCCAGCGTATTCTCACCTACGGGAACCGTAATCGGCGCTCCGGTTGCCTCAGCTTTCATTCCTCTTACAAGTCCGTCTGTCGGGCCCATAGCTATACATCTTACCGTATCGTCACCCAAATGCTGGGATACCTCCACTACCAAGGTTCTTTCGTCTGTATTAATATTGATAGCTTCATTTATCTCCGGCAAATGACCTGTAGTAAACTTTATATCCAATACAGCTCCGATAATCTGGGTAACTTTACCTATATTATTTTCTGCCATTATAAGCTTACGCTCCTTCCTTTAGCTGATAGCCTCGGCACCAGCTATAATTTCTGTAAGTTCCTGTGTGATGGAGCCTTGCCTTGCCCTGTTGTACATAAGTGACAAATCTGCAATCATTTCCTCTGCATTTGATGTAGCAGAGTCCATGGCTGACATTCTTGCACCGTTTTCACTGGCTGCCGCCTCCACTAAGGCGCCGTATATAAGGCTTGTAACGTACTTTGGTATAATAACGTCAAGTACCTCTTCCTCACCAGGCTCATAATTCATAGGAGTTCTATCATCCTCCAATGAGCTTCCTTCATCTGATTTCTCCGCTGCCAAAGGCTGCTTTGCAGCCTCTGATTTTGATACGGGCAATATTTTCTTCATATCCGGCACCTGGCTTACGCTGTTTTTAAATATGGTATACGCCAGATATATCTCTCCAATCTCGCCCTCCTCAAACGCCTTAAGCACCTCCGACGATATATGCATAGCGTCGCTGTACATAGGCTCTTCCATAACCTCAGAGTAATCGCCTTTTACTTCAAAGCCCTTCCTTGAAAGACCATCCTTAGCCTTTCGTCCGATTGAATATATAACCGTATTGTCAGCGCTAAACTCAGGGTTAGTCGTTATGAGCTTTATAATATTTGAATTATAACCTCCTGCAAGACCTCTGTTTGAAGATATAACTATGACTGCTTTCTTCTTACCCTCAGTATGCTGTAAAAACCTGTGGTTTATATTTACCGATTTTGACAATATGTCTGACACCGTGTCATACATACCATTGAAGTACGCTTTGCTGTGCTCGGCTCTTTCCTTTGCCTTTTGAAGCTTTACGGTAGAGATCAGTTTCATGGCTTTTGTAATCTGTCCTGTACTTTGTACACTTACTTTTCGTCTCTGAATATCTCTCATTGACGCCATGGCTTATCACCTCTCTTAATTTTTCTTTACTTCCCCTATAGCCTCTATAAGCTTTGCCTCTGTTTCCTCTGAAAGCTCCTTCGTCTCTTTAATTGACTGCGGTATTTCAGGATATTTTGTATCAATCAGCTCAAATAAGCTGTTCTGGAAATCAAGTACCTTGTCAACAGGTATGTTAAGAAGATGCTTTTTTGTAGCGGCATATATAATGATAACCTGATATTCAACAGGCATAGGATTATACTGTGGCTGCTTTAATATTTCCTTTATTCTTGCGCCCTGGTCCAGCTTTTCCTTTGTGTCTGCGTCCAAATCTGAGCCGAACTGGGCAAAGGAAGCAAGCTCCCTGTACTGGGCAAGCTCCACTCTTATAGGCGCCGCAAGCTTCTTAATAGCCTTTATCTGGGCTGCGCCTCCCACTCTTGATACGGAAAGTCCTGCGTTTACGGCAGGTCTGAAACCTGCGTTAAACATTTCCGTCTCTAAGTATATCTGTCCGTCTGTTATGGAAATAACGTTTGTAGGAATATACGCCGATACGTCTCCTGCCTGCGTCTCTATTATAGGAAGCGCCGTAAGGGAGCCTCCTCCAAACTCCTCCGACATTCTTGCGGCTCTCTCAAGGAGTCTTGAATGAAGGTAGAATACATCTCCCGGATAAGCCTCACGTCCCGGCGGACGTCTAAGAAGCAATGAGAGTGTACGGTATGCGGTAGCATGCTTACTTAAGTCATCGTATACCACCAGCACGTCCTTGCCCTGCTCCATCCATTCCTCACCGATAGCGCAGCCTGAATATGGGGCTATATACTGGAGAGGCGCAAGCTCGCTTGCCGTAGACGCCACTACTGTAGTGTAGGCAAGAGCCCCGTGCTCCTCCAGCGTCTTAACAATAGAAGCGATTGTAGATGATTTCTGTCCTATTGCGACATATATACATAAAACATCCTGTCCCTTCTGATTTATAATGGTGTCAATGGCAATGGCAGTTTTACCTGTCTGCCTGTCACCGATAATAAGCTCTCTTTGTCCTCTTCCTATAGGTATCATGGTATCTATAGCCTTTATACCTGTCTGAAGCGGGGTGTCTACTGACTTTCTTGAGATAACGCCTGATGCGACTCTCTCTATCTGACGGCTCCTTTTTGCATTTATGGGGCCTTTGCCGTCTATAGGCTGACCGAGGGCGTTTACTACTCGTCCTATCATCTCGTCTCCTACAGGAACCTCAACTACTCGTCCTGTGGTCTTTACGGTGTCTCCCTCGTTTATGTTTTTACTGTCACCGAGAAGAACGGCTCCAACGTTGTCCTCCTCAAGATTCATTACCATTCCGTATACTTCGCCGGGAAATTCAAGAAGCTCGCCCTGCATTGCCTTTTCCAGTCCGTGTACTCTGGCAATACCGTCAGCCACCTGAATAACAGTACCCACATTGGATACGTCAAGCTCTGTAGAATAGTTCTTTATTTGCTCTTTAATAACCGAACTTATTTCTTCAGGTCTTAAATTCATGGAGCTACCACCTTTCCAATCTTATTTTGTAAAGCTCTCTCGACATAGTCTCAATCTGACTTTTTAAGCTGCTGTCGATAACCTTGTCGCCGACACGTATAATCATGCCGCCTATAAGGCTTTCATCTACAATATATGTGATTTCAAAGCTGTCATAAGGGGTAGTTGCTATAAGCTTTCTCTCTACAGCCCCCTTCTTTTCCTCATCCATCTCATACGCCGTAGTAACCGTGGCTACACCTATCCTTTTATACTCCTTTACCCTGTCTATGTAGTAATCCAGTATCCTTATCAGGAATTTCTGTCTGTCCTTTTTAATTGTCAAAAGCATAAAGCCGGTCATATCTGCTGAAATCCTGTCCTTAAAAATATTTTCAACAACCTTTTCCTTCTCCTCTTTATCCACCTTTGGATGTGTGAGAAGATTCATAAGCTCTTTATTTTCAACAAGTACGGTCTTTACTGCCTTTGCCTCCTCAAAAAGCTCATCTACCCTTGATGAGTCAACGGATAAATCAAACAGCGCGTCGCCATATGCTTTTTCCACTAGCTTAGCCATGTCTCATCACCTATCTCTCTCAATGTCTCATCAATAAGGGTATCCTGAGTATCCTTGTCTATAGCTGCTGCCACAAGCTTGTTCGCCATAAGGGTAGAAACCATGATAATTTCTTTTTTAACATCATCCACAGCCTTCTGTTTCTCAAGCTCTGCCTCTTTTCTGGCATTGTCGATAATCCTGGCGGCTTCCTCCCTGGCCTCGCCTTCTATGCGCTCCTGATTTTTAAGAGCCTTCTTTCTTGCATCGCTTAAAATGGCTTCCACTTCCTTATCAACGCCCTTAAGCTTCTCCTCATACTCTGCCTTAAGCAGCTCGGCCTTTTCCATATCCGCCGCTGTCTTTTCTTTCTCGGCAGCAATCTTTGCCTGTCTGTCCGTAAGCATTTTTCTTACGGGATTAAAAAGAAGATATGATGCAAGGGTAAACAGAATAAATATATTTAATGCCAGTATAGCGGCATCAAATAAAAGCTGCGGGTCCAGCCCGAATATTCTGCCGTCGTCTGCCGCTTCAGTGCCTGCACTTAATACCTGATATCCATATTGTCCTATTAATGCTCCCAATTTATAGCCTCCTTTCTGCGTAAGCACGCACTTTTTATAGCTTTTAAGCTCATCTTAGCTTTAAGCTTACTAGAAAGGCTTAACGAACATTAATATAATAGCTACAGCGAATCCGTAAAGACCTGTCGTCTCGGCTACTGCCTGACCAAGAAGCATGGTAGATGTAATATCTGACTTTGCTCCCGGATTTCTGCCTACTGCTGCGGCTGCCTGTCCTGCTGCATATCCCTGTCCTACACCAGGTCCGATACCTGCTATCATTGCCAAACCAGCGCCTACTGCTGACATTGCATAAATAAATTCCTGTCCGTTTACGTTCATTTTTTTCCTCCATTCTACCACCTGAATATGTGGTATTAAATTTTTTAAAATTTCATCAGCCAAGCTTCCCTGACTTTGCTGCATTTAATAACAGAGCTTCTGCTAATCTGCTATTTTGTCGTTGATGTATACCATGGTCAGCATACAGAATACATATGCCTGAATACATCCTGAGAATATATCAAAGTACACATGTAAGAATGCCGGTATACCTGTTGTGATTGGCGGACTTAAAAGTCCGTATATAAGTCCCATCATAACCGTACCTGAAAGCACGTTACCAAAAAGACGCAACGACAAAGATAATGGAACTGCCACTTCACCAATAAGATTGATAGGGAAAAGAATTGGTGAAGGCTTAAAAAGCGCAGTAAAATGTCCGCCCTTGTTTTTCTTTACACCGTTGATATGTATCATCAAAAATGTAACAATTCCAAGAGGAAGCGTAACACCATAGTCTGCCGTCGGCGCCCTAAGCCCAAACAAACCTGATATGTTGCATATTAACAGAAACATCATCAGAAAACAAATGTAATTGCGAAATCTTCTTCCTTCGCTTCCCATTATTCCCTTTACCATGTTGTCCACGGTACTCACAATAAGCTCCGCTATGTTTTGCAGCATACCCGGCGTGTCCTCTGCCTTTGCCTTGGATACCTTTCTATTTACCGCAAGGGCAAATATAAGGATAACAACCGATATAATAATCAGCCCCACATGAGTGGTTGTAAGATAAACCGTCTGTCCAAATATATGCAGCTCCTTAAGCATATGTATGGAAAAATCAGCCTCTTTTTCCGCAGCCAAAAGACTTAACTCATATCCCACATTATCACCGTCCTTCCCTTATAAATTTTTGATAAATTTTATGTGTAAACGGCTGTAAATAAGCCGACACCTTCAATGCCATAAGGCCAAATAACGCCGCCCCTATATCCCCCAGCTTCAAAAAAACAATAAGCAAAAACACAACTACAACGAATACTATTCGTACAATATATTTTATACGCGTATGCTTAAGGGCCTCGTTCTCCTGCATGGACACGGAATCCTCCACCGATATGGCCATGTGTATCATTATGGCTACCGCCGCCAGCACTCCCTCAAGGAATCCAAGGAGCCATGGTATCATGCTTTCCCTGAAAAAAAACCCCGTCACCGTAAGTATAATAAGCACTCCTGCTCCAAAGTACAGACACTCTCCAATCAACAGCTCTGCCGCCATGGGAATCCTTTTAAAAAAGCCTTTTCTATTTTTTATCCCTTTCATTTTCGCCAATGACTCCTTTTGCAAGCATATATGCATTTCTTCCTCCTGCCAGCATGCCGACTATAAGAAATGCCAAAATGGTGGAGGTGCCGAACTTTTTATCAATAATGTACCCTATAAATAAACACATAAAAATAGGAACCATTACATGAATACCTAATTGAGTTATAAGCGCAAGACTTCTAAAAACCTCTTTTTTATACTTCATATTAATACCCCTGTGTCCCTGCGTGTAATAAAAATAACTATCGGTAATTATATCATTTTTTTGTTTATTTGTCCAACATTTGACAGCCTTTTTACTATTTTTATTTTTTAAGTCCGAAGCTGTAAGGCTGGTGAAACGCTTCCCTGCCATTAAAGCTTAAGTGTAACATTTCTTTCTGTAGGCCTGTATGGGGTATACTTAACCTCTGACGCACAAAGCATCTTTTTTGATGCTTTTACGCCAGGAGTACCGGCATACTTATCCTCCATGTATACAATTTCCTTTATACCGCATTGTATTATTGCCTTTGCACATTCATTGCAGGGAAAAAGAGTTACATATATTTTACAGCCTTCAAGACTTCCTCCACGATAATTTAATATTGCGTTCAGCTCACTGTGGGTAGAATAAAAATATTTATTGTCTATATCTCCCTCTGTTCCTTCCCTTGACCATGGAAATTCATCATCAGAGCAGCCTGTGGGAAAGCCGTTATAACCCATGGACAATATCTTATTGTCCGGACTTACTATACACGCTCCCACCTGTGTGTTAGGGTCCTTTGAGCGAAGGGCCGAAAGCATGGCAACCCCCATGAAATACTCATCCCAGCTTATGTAATCCTTTCTCTTTTCTGTCATTGAAAACCTCCCGGTAATTTCTTTCAGGAAAAATATGCGCAATATTAGTTTTCTATTGCATTTATACGTCTTATGTGTCTTTCCTCATTTGAAAACGGCGTATCCAAAAATGTATCAACTATCTTTATTGCAAGTCCCGGTCCTACCACTCTGCCTCCTAAAGCCAGTATGTTAGCGTCATTGTGAAGCCTTGTCGCCTCTGCCATAAAGCAGTCTGTACACAAAGCCGCCCTTATTCCCGGTATTTTGTTGGCTGTTATGGATATTCCTATGCCTGTTCCGCATATAAGAATACCCATATTACTTTCCTTATCCTTTATTGACTTGCATACCTTTTTGGCATATTCAGGATAGTCCACGCTTTTTGTATCGTAGCTTCCGTAGTCAACAAAATCAATTCCCCTCTCGTTTAAATGATTAATAATTTCCTGCTTTAATTCAAAGCCTCCCTGGTCGCTGCCTAATGCTATTACCATATTATCTCCTTTCCCTGACACCCTTACGGTATCTGTATTAATTTATTTACTTAATTTTTTTATTACCATATCAACCAATTCTTCAAGTTGCGTATAAACCTCGCCGTATTCCTTCATTCCCTTGCCATAGGGCGTCTCAATGTCTCCGTCAAGTCCTACAAATTCCTTTATTGTATATATATTTACGGCATTTTTGTACTTTTCATAAACTGCCGCCTTTATTCTCTCAGACATAACAAGCACTAAAACGTCTGTTCCAAACATACCGCCATTAGCCGCCTTAGCTCTATGCTCCTCCATGCTTATTCCCCTGCTCTTGGCTATAGCCACGCCCTTAGGATTTGCAGGCTCAGGAAACAGCACCACCATACCGCAGGAGGATACCTTTGTCTCGCTGTCTCCACTTTCCAAAAGCTTCTTTTTCATGATGGTCTCTGCCACAGGACTTGTAAATATATTTTCTTCACTTACAAATATTATCTTTCCATAAGTCAATTTATAAACACTGTCCTTTCTGTCATTCTTTCATACGCCGTCGTATCTACACCTGCTCCAGACGATAGCCTGCCGCCTTTATCAGTCTGTTCATAACAGCCTGTCCCAGACCTGTTCCATAAAATGTTTCTCCATATATATAATCCACTTCCATATCATCAAATTCCCTGAGAAGATGATATAAATTATAAGCTATGGTTTCCTCCTCCGCTCTTGTTCCTATAGATTTTATACAGCCGTTTTTATATAATGACTCCGTTTCGTCAGTACATATAACCGCTGCCTTTTTACCATTTTTTTCAGCCTCCTTAAGCTTCCTGTTTATGGCTGCCGCTACATTTTCCACTGAGCCCTCAAACATAATAAGCTCTGCCTTAGGGGCATAATGTCTGTATTTCATTCCCGGCGCCTTAGGCCTATAGTCTCCTCCTATTTCCTCTATGGATTTTGCATCCACTGCCTTATCTACCTCCACGGCTCCAATAACCTTCTTAAGCATTTCCACCGTAACAAATCCCGGCCGTAAGATTGTGGGAACAGCTCCGGTCATGTCTATAATTGTTGACTCTATGCCTATAGCTACGGCGCCTCCGTCAACTATCATATTTATTCTTCCCATCATGTCCTCCGCCACATGACCCGCCGTTGTAGGGCTTGGCTTTCCGGAAAGGTTTGCGCTTGGAGCGGCTACAGGCACCCCCGCCTCCTCTATAAGCTTTAGCGCTACGGGATGATTCGGCATTCTTAACGCTACCGTATCAAGTCCCCCTGTAGTCTCCTTCGGCACTATATCTGCCTTGTCAAGTATTATGGTAAGAGGACCGGGCCAAAATTCCTCCATAAGCCTTCGCGCATCATGGCTTATGTTAACGGCAATATTTTCTGCCTGACTTATCCTTGAAATATGTACTATAAGAGGATTATCAGAGGGGCGGCCCTTTGCCCTGTATATTTTTTCCGCCGCCCTTTTGTCCAGCGCGTTTCCTCCCAGCCCGTATACCGTCTCTGTTGGAAAGGCAACCAGTCCTCCCTCTCTTATTACCCTGCCGGCATGGGACATATTCTTTTCCCACACCTCCGGAACATACCATTCATTACTTAAATCTGCCTTTACAATAATTGTGTCCATATTGTTCCATCCTAATCCATAATCACTCTTGTTTTACCTATATAATCATGTATCGTTTTTTTATCTTTTGCAAATGCTGCCATAAAGACAGATACCACCGGCACAATAACAGTTGAATTAACAACTACCTTTCCCAGCAGCTCTCTAAGCAAAAATGCTTTTGTCATCCTGCCGTCATCCTCCGGCACAACTCTAAGCTTCATAAGCTTTTTTCCTATTGTCTTTCCGTCATACACAACCGTGCAGAATGTACCATACCCTACATACATAACAATAACAACGACCGACAAAAGCCTTGAGCCTGTCGCCGTCATTGAATAATTTGTCTTTGATATGGTTCCTCCTTCCTCCGTAGTTACATTGCTTACCTTTTCGTTTACAGCAATCGGTAAATCAACCATGGATACTGCTCCTATTAACGGCGCCGGATAATAAAGGGGCGTATATCCCTTAAAGCCTCCTGTAAATAAAATATAAACCACGAGGGCCGGCAAAAACGCCATGGCAGCATCTATGACAAATGCTATTCCTCTTTTTACAAACGGTGCGTTTACATATTTTTTATCCATTCTTCCTCTCAATCTGCCGCCTGTGCGGTCTTATGCTTTTAAGAAAAATCCTCCTCCTTAAGCTTCTTCTCCCGTTCTCGTCCAAACAGCTTAAGGATTCTGCCGATTTTCCTGTTCTTTGACCTCTTTATTGCATTGTCAACAATCTCCTCCACCTGCTTTTTGCCTATAAGTAATGAAAATGCATAAAGCTCATTTATTCTGGCATGAAGGGCAAGTATTCCCATCTCGTCTATCTCATAGCCCTGGCTGTTTGCATACTTCTGCGCAACTAAGGCCCAGTCCTGAAGCTTATTCTGCTTTACCACCACTCTGCTAGTAAACAGCTTATCTACCCTGCTGTTTTCTTTGAGAAACGCATCTATATTGCTCTTTTCATCCTCAAGTACTATTATTCTTGCGCCTCCCTCCTTCTCTGCCTCATCTATAATCTTTGATGCTACATTGGTTTTTAAGGAGCCTGCCTTTTCTATTATAATATCCATTCCCGCGAGCTTTTCAAAATACTCGGGAACGTTGCCTTCATTAAGTACCTCTCCGTTTATTTTGGCTATCTTTCTGCCTCTCGTCTGCTGAATTTTATTTATTATCTTTACTAGGTCTATTGAAAGGGCTGTCTTTCCGCTCTTTACCTCTCCCGTTACTACAAAGTTTGTATTATTGTCAATTAAAACCTGCTGGAGCACTACAAGAAGCTGCCTGTCAAGTCCCTGCACTCCCGAATATTTTGCAACAAAGTCTTTTATAAGCTCCTTTACCTCATTGCTGTTATCCCTGCCTGAGCTCTGCTCTATTTTCTCTGACACAAATTTTTCTGCCGATTTTTCCTCATCAGCCTCATCAATTTCGTCATTTTGGTCTGCTTCGTCAGAAGCTTCCGGCTCATAATCAGACTCCTCCGGCTCTTCTTCATCCTCATTTTCCGTCATATATTCTGATTCTTCTGAGAAGGTATACTCCGTTTCAGCTTCAGACTCTTCATACAGCGTCGTTTCAGGCTCATCATATGGCTCCGTTTCAGGCCTTTTATAAAAAGCGTATTCCGCCTCTTCTTTTAATCCGTCCTCTGTCACATACTCTGACGGAGAGGATATTTCACTTTGGGAAGCCTCTGTATCTTCCTTTGACCTGCTGTAATAGGATGTATCAAATTCTCCTGACACACCTGACAGCGACATGTGAATATTGCTGATATCCTTAGTCTCGCCAAAATCCGCTGCCTTTTCCTCAGGCTCCTGCTGGAAGCCGTAACCCTCGCTATATTCCCCGCTGTCTTCCATACTGTCGTCTGCCGCAGATATCTCAGCCAGCAAATCCTCTGAAATATTATTTTCTTCTATGTCATCATCATAAAATTCGGTTTCCATAATAGTCTGCTCTATCTGGCTTCCGATTTCTACCGTATCATAAAGCTTTTTTGTTTCCTGGGCTGCTATCTGATTCTCAGTCTGCTCCTTTAGCTTTGCCTCCCTATTTTCATAGTTATCCAAAAGCTCGCCTATGGTAAGCTGTCCCTCTATCTGGTCATCCACAGGCTCCTCTTCAATACTCATTTCTATCTGGCCGTCGCTGTTTATATCCAGCATGGGATTTAAAGGTACCGTATTGTATTTATCCGGCACGGTAACGTCCTTTACGGTATGGGACAAAAGACTGTTTTCCGTTTCTTTTGTAAACACAACCTTTGTTTTTTCAAGGTCCTCTGATTTACTGCCGCTGTATTCGTCCTTTGAAGCCTCTGTATTCACGCCGCTTTCATTCATTATAGCGTCCATGCTTTCCTTTAAAGCATTTTGAATATTAACAGTATTATACTTGTTTGCCGCATCATATTCCTTTACCTTTATCTCCTCAACATTTACATTTGAGGGAGCCTTTGCTCTCCAGCGTTTTTCGTACTTTTCCTGCTGGGATTTTGTAAGAGGCTTATAAAGCATTTTTAATTCCATGGCCTTATCTACATATTTGCCGTCGTTAAACCATAATATAATATCGTCGCACTGCCTTACGCATTTATCCTTCTGTCCCGACTTATGATATAGCTTGGCAAGCTCAAACGCCCACTTCTCATCCATATCGTCGCTTAAATATGTTTCAAGTATCTGTATACGCTCCTCCAAAGACTTTCCCTTTGCCGTGGCAAGCTCATACTGCAAAATATATTTTGAATTATCCTTTGGCGCGGCGTTTATAAAATCATCATAAAAATCCTCGGCCTCGCTTATATTTTTCGACTTTATACACAATCTTACAAGCCTGTAGGCAAGCTGTCTTCCAAAGGCAGTTCTTGAATATGCCTCTATAAGTATTTCCTTTGCCTGAATATATTTTCCGCTTGCCTCATATACGTCTGCCAAAAGCTGCAGGCTTTTATTTTCCTTTATTCTGTAAAAGTCAATGGTGTCTGCTATCTTTGAGGCGGCAGCGTACTCCTTCTGCCTTGCAAGCTTCTTTATCTGTTCCATTTTTACATTAAGCTCATATCTGTCCATTGGTTCTCCTATCTGTCAAAATAAACTATTCAAATATAATTTTGCTTTGCTCAAAGGAAAGTCTTTGGTATTCTAATGTGTCACTTTCCACGTTACTATAATATTCTACCACAACTGTCTGCTGTTTTCCATCTATCATTTTCTGTCCCAGCACATAATTTACGTCAAATCTTCCCGTTATGGCAGGAGTTGCTCCTCTGCAGGGTACGATAAGCTGTACGTTGTTTGTCTTTAGCAGCTTAAATATAGGCTCCCATATATATACATCCTTGGCTGCGCCGAAGGGATTGTCTATAAATATGGTTTTCCCCGCATTTTTGCTGCCTGCCCCCGGAGAATTTATACTTGTAATATAATTTATTATTGCTATAAGGAACTGTATATATATGCCCTGTGACTGACCGGTGCTTCCCACAGCCTCCTCATACCTTAAATATCTGCTTTGCTCTCTTATGCGCTCCCTCTTATAAAGGGTAAGCTTAATTCCGTTCATGTCAGTGACAATAACAGAAAACAGCTTTTTAAATGAAAGCTGCCCACGTATATATCTTATACGCTCCTCCTCCGATTTTATATTATCTGCTGTTTCTACGATATTGTCAATATACTCTGACATTTGCTTTTTATACATATTCTCCGGAATATAGGGAACGGATAAGCCTATAATGGATATCCTCTCCCCATCCATATTTATTTTTGAAAGCTTTGGAAATCTCTCAAGCTCCGTCTTTATGTTTATGCAGCTTTGTATACACTGGTTTTCAAAGCTGTCCTTTATGCGTTCTATATCCTCTATGCTTTTTTCTATCCTGTCCTTCTCAAGGCGTATGCAATCCGTAATCTCCCTAAGGCTTTCCATAAGCTCCTCTGTCTCCCTTACGCTGTCCGGCATAACAACATTATTTCTTATTTCGTCAGCCAGCCTGAATGAGGACATTGCCCTCAGGGTATCATAAAGAGTTATTTTTTCATGTTCAAGCTCCTCCCTTCTGTTAATTACCTCCTTTTCATATCTCTCATATCTTTCCCTCAGGGCGTTTAACCTTTCCACAAAATCATTATTGTCTTCCCATGCCTTTTCCCTGTCGTCAACGGATATGCTTGCTTTTTCTATTATTTTATCCAAATCTCTTCTATATATAATAAATTCTGTGCCGGTTTCATCCAGATGTGATAATTTATCCTTTATGGCCATAATGTTCCCTGAAAGCTCCCCTATCCTTAAAGCGCTCTCCTTAAGCCTGCTGTCGGCATCTATGGTTTCCATTTCCTCCTCAGTAAAAATCCGCTTAAAATCGCCGTATTTTTCTTTTATTACCAAAATGCCGTGATTAACGGCTCCCTCAAGTCTGGCTCTTATTTCTTTATTTTTTGAAAGCTCCTTTTCCAACCGTACTATGGCTTCGGCTCCACTATCAAGAATATTTCTTAACGCCTTAAGCTCCTCCTTTGAATGGCTCCTGACTCTTCCTTCCCTGTAGCCTTCCCTTATTTCATTTACAGGTATTCCTTTATAATCTATAGCGTCAAGGGACCTTTCCATGGCAATATCATAGTTTTCCATAAGCTTTCTCTTGTCATTTAAATCCTTTGCTCCTCCTGAAAGTATTTCATTTAACGCCTTTGCTTTAGAATCAATTTCATCATCTGACATTTTATCAAGGTCATTAACGCTTAATGCTTCCTCCTCTCCCCAATAATGCCCATATAGCTTTTCCCAGTTCTCCTCTGTTTCTGCAAGTTCCTTTTTAAGGGAGTCTGTACGCTCCATTCTATAGCTTATACTCCCGGAAGCTCCTTTGATTTTTTCCCTTATATCCTTGTAGCTTTTCTTAAGGCTTTCTCCCTTTGATTTAACCCGGTTAATATTTTTTGATAACTCCTCCTCTTCCCTGTCCATTTCTGCAAGCCTTTTTAAAGCGTCTGCCTTTTCCCTAAGAAGCTCCTCCTCCTCTTTAAGGCTTTTTTCATCTGCGGAAAGCTTTTCCATATTTTTTGCAAGGGCAAGCCTTTTATCCTGCAAAAGCTCCATGTCGTTCTTAAGGCTCTTCTGCTTAATTCTAAGCTCCCTGTATTCCTTATCGTTATCTGCTATTTTCTTCTTATATATGCTGTTATATTCATTTACAAAATCCAAATCCTCCCTCAATATATCCACAGCCTCGTCAAGCTGCCTCTGACGCTCCTCCATATCCCTAAGCTTTTGCGTCGCTCTTATTTGCTCTCTTTCTATGGATTTACTGTCTGTAAAAAGACTTTCATCCCTCATAACAAACGCAACGTCTGACATTCCAAAAATATATTCTTCTCTTTTTACTGCCTCCAGCCTGATAAGAGGAATCGCATAATCCCCCTTTAATATAGCTCTTATTCCTCCGTCTGAAACTATTTTATCATAGGAGGAATTTATGACAATACAATATGGCAGCAGGGGTATTCTGTTTATTGCCGCCACACGCTCCTCGCTGCTTAGTGATGAAATAAAGGAAACGCCGCTTACCGCCACATCCCCGTGATACTTTTCTATATAATCCAAAACCTCCTTAAGCTCGCTGCTTTCTCCCACAGGACATCCGTTTTCAAGATTTTTGGCATAGAGCTTTAGGGACTTAAGCCCGCTTCTGTTTCTATCTGCCTGCCCTATAGTCTCCCTGTATCTTTCGTCTATAAGCCTGTACAGGTTATCCGTTCCATATTCCCCGTACAGCTTTTGTATCTTTTCAAGCTTTTTTAAGCTTTCGTCATATTCCTTCTTCAAAAGACCGCACCCCTCCATGTCAGCCTCCGTTTTTTTGATTTTTTCCGTTATACCCCTGTATTCATATTCTATGGCGCTGTTTTCTGCCCCATACTCCACAGCTCTTTTTTGTAAATCTTCAATATTGGCTGACACCTTCTCCTGTCTGCCTGCAAGCCTTGAAAGCTCAGCATCAGAATTTCCACCAATTACCATGCCAAGCCTTTCCTTTTCCTTATATATGTCTTTATTTATTTCTGTAAGACGCTTCTCCCAGTCAGACAGCATATAGTCCGCCACGGATATATCCTGTATATATGTATTTTCCTGCTCCTTAAGGCTCTCTAAAAAATCCTTTTCTCCCTTTAAGACAGCTTCCTCTGCCTGTATACATTCCTCTATAGCCGCTCTCTTAAGCTCATTCCTTTTCTTTCTCTCAACTCCATAGGCTGCAAGAGTCCGCCTGATTTCCCTGCTGTCGGAATCCCCCTCTGTCATTTTTTTAATAACTGCTTTTATGCTGTCTCTTTCTCCCTTGTAATATATGTAATCCATATAGTCGTTTTCGCTCTCCAGCGTAAGAAGCATATGCTTTTTTTCCTTATGCTCCTTATTTAAAGCCAAAAGTCTTTCAGACTGCTCATCTATAAGTCTGTCTGCCGATTTCATTTTACTTTCGTCGCCCTGTACCCTTATAACAGCCATAAGATTCTCCAGCCTGTTTTTTTCTTTGACGGAAAGCGCCATGCTTTCCTCATACTTAATTCTTTCTGCCTCCCGCTTTTCCATTATTCTGTCAAGGGTATTGGAGGCCCTTACTATCTGCTCCTCCATTTCCTCCCTGCCGAAATATAGCTGCCGTATGCCTGATATTCTTCCTATAAAGCTTTCTATAGCCTCTGTCTGTCGGTCATATACGCCCATATCATTCTTCTTAGCCGACAGCTCTATCAGCTTATCCTTTATGGTAAGCAGCGTTTTAGCCATGGCCTCCCTGCTGTCATTTTCCACGGCTGTCCGTGAATTAAAGGATTTTTCGATTATTTCCTCTATAAAAAGGTCCTCCACTACCTTTTTTGTTGTTCTGTAGTTCGTCTCAAAATATGTACGTACATGTCCTTCAGTCCTGTTAATGCCTCTTATAAGCTCCCACTGGCTCTCAAAAAGCCCGTAACCGGCAATAAAACGCTGATATTCTCCCTTTCTGTCAAATATTTTTACTATAAGGCTGTAATCCTTTTTTTCAAGCTCCTTTAGATAATTCTTTAAGCCTGTATATGTTATTCTTTCCCTTCCCTTTGTAAGTGGAAGGTTTTTAAGGTCGTTATCGTTAAACTCTCTGTAAAAAATACAGTAATTAAAATATTCTATCGCCGTATTATGTATATTTTCATTGTTTTCCTCATCCCTTGCTTTTCTTGCGCAAAAGCCCGTAAGCATATATTTAAAATTGTTTTTTATATTTTCCTCGTCTAGCTTCCATTCCACAAGGGAATGTATTGTGCTGCTGCCGTCTCCCGTTCTGAAAAGCTTTTCTACAGGCTGCTTTTCATCAAGAGTACAGTTTGGTATAAGATTTTGGAGCAGCAAAAGCATAAGAACGCTTTTCCCGCCTCCGTTTGCCAGGTCATAGATAGTATTTTTGCATGAAAACCGCATAACAAAATCATCATAAAACTGCGTGCCAAAGTTATATTTAACATTGTTTACGCGAATTCTATTTATCTGTGGCATCCTCTTCTCCTCCTCTTAATATCTCATACAGCCTTCCCTTATATCTGTCATAATAATTTTCCATAAGAGCCTTAAACCTGTCCCTTGGATAATACCTTCCGTCAGCCTCCAGAAGCAGTCCCTGTGATACCATAAAATTCAGGGTAAGCTTCACAAAGCCTGCCTTTGAGGTTCTGTTTGCCCTGAGGGCATTTTCCTCGGTTATAACCATAGGCATATCCTCCCATGTAAGCGCCAGCTCCTTAAAGCTTCCCTCCTCTATATCCGATGAAAAAACCGTCTTTAAATCCTCCAGAACATGGGACAAAAGGCTGTCCGTACCTCTTATTACATCCTCCGCCTTTATATATTCCGTAAATGTACTTATATTTCCTGCCTTATAAAATCTTGTCATAACGGTATACATTATAAAATAGCACATATAAAGCTCCCTGTTAAGCTTAACTCCTATTTCCTTCCTAAGCTCCTCATTTGTATACCCAAACACCCTGTTTCCCTCTCCGCCGGTAATATACAGTCCATAATTATATTCATAAATATTTATATTAAGCTTCTTCATAATAATATTTACAATGTCGTATACCTCTGCGGCCTTGGCGTATTCCTCATAAAGCCCTCCGCTTCCGCCGTCTTTTCTTATCTCTCCGCCGTTTATAAGTATTGACACTATATCCAGCGCTTTATCTAAGCTTTTATCCGTCATATGTTTATACTGTCCTTTCAATCACCACATCTGATATGCGGGCTGCAAGGGGTATATTTATTTCCTCCCCCTCCAGATTCCCAACTCTGAAGCTTAAGCCGCTGTACTTATCTGTTCCTTCCCTTTGTACTGCCCTTGCCATATATTCCTCAAAAAACGTCTCCGGCTTTTCAAGGGCCTTTTCCACAATATACTCATTTTTTCCGCACATATGTATAAGCAGCGTGTAAAAATCACTGTTCCTAAGTATCCTGTCGCCGTAATTTTCCCTCATGCCTTCAATGAACATGCTTAACTTAATGCTTTTCTCCCGTAAAACAGCCTCTAAGAGATTTATAATAATAAATTCAAAATTTTCTTCTATGCGCTCCTCCTCAAGCTCATCCTCATAAACGTACTCCTGCTCCTCTGTTTCCCCTATCTCCTCGCCCTTTTCCTCCTTAAGGACGGGCATTGTAAGAAGCCTGTCTATGCTTGTAAGATTGAAGGTCTTTTTTATGTTAAGGGTTAAAAGGGGAGATAGCAATGAAAAAAGCGCAGCGGCGTTGTCCCTCTCCATTGCAAGCCTTAATGCGTCGGTGAAATCAAAGCTTCTTCTAAGCCTTGAGAACTTGGCTCCGCTTATAAGCTCATCTGCCATACGCTGCAGGGATATGCAGGCATCCAGCAGCTCTCTATGCTTTACTATTGCCTTCTTAAGCTCTGTCTCAAGCTCGTATATATCCTGCAGCGCCGTTTCATGTCCGCCGTCTCCTTCTGCCTTTGAGAGCGCCTCCCTTATCAGCTCCATGTTTTTTTGAAAGCTTTTCTGCTCCTCGTCAAACCATCTTACTCCTGTATTTACAAATTCCTCATACGCCTTTACGCCTTCGACTATATCCTCACCCATAACCGCAAGAACATCATTCTTTTTTATCTTTAAACGGCTTACCTCGCTGTTTATTCTTTTTATTACCTCTGTTCCGCCCTTAAAATTCCTGTTTTCTATCATCTTTGAAAGGAGCACCTGCGCAATGCTTATTGCGCTCTCGTCCTTTATCTCCTTAGTGTCAAGGTAAAACTCTATGGCATCTGATGTGATAAAATAGCATATTATATCGTTTTTTATCCTGCTGTCTATTATTCTCATGCGAATGGTCTGCCTGCGCTTTTTGACCGGCTCAAAATACTCATATATAAATGGCTTTCCGTCATTTCTTATGATGTCAAATATATATGCGGAAATTTCCTTTTCCTCACCGGAGGATAGATTAAGCTCAAAATCCCTCTTATATATATCCCTCATAAAAAGCTCATACTCGTCATATGTTACGTCCTTTTCCTTAAAGCTGTTTTCCTCTATAAAAAAGCGCAAAACAGCCATAAGAATGTATCCCATATCAAGAGCGCCGTATTTTCCTCCCTGAAAGGAGAAAAAATCCACCTCTGCCAGCCTGAAATAGGGATAATATTTTTTTATGTTCATCATACGAGCCTCATGGTCCCGTATGATTTCTCTTGCCAAAACATATTCCTCTGCCATAAAAAAATATCCTTTCCTAAAGCTGCGTTCTTCCCTCCAGGGCCCTAAACAGCGTTACCTCGTCTATATACTCCAAATCCCCTCCCACAGGCACGCCGCTGGCTATACGGGAAACCTTTATGCCTGTAGGCTTTATCAGCTTGCTTATATACATTGCCGTAGTTTCCCCCTCAAGGCTGGAATTTGTGGCAATTATAACCTCCTCTACGTCTCCCCGAAGCCTTTCTATAAGCTCCTTAAGCTTTATTTCATTTGGCCCTATTCCAAGCATAGGAGATATGGCCCCGTGAAGGACATGGTAAACCCCCTCGTACCTGCCTGTCTTTTCATATGCCGCCAAATCCCTTGTATTTTCCACTACCATAATAAGCTTGTGATTTCTCTTTTCACTGGCGCATATAGGGCAAAGCTCGTCGTCTGTAAGGGTAAAGCACTCCCTGCAATACCTTACCTTTGACTTCGCCTCTGTAAGGGCGTTGGCAAGGGCGTCAACCTGCTCCTTCGGCATATTAACTATATGAAACGCCAGTCTTCCTGCCGTCTTTGCGCCAATACCCGGAAGCCTTGACAGCTCCTCTATTAACTTGGATATGGGACTGCTGTAATACTCCATTAGAACGGAAAGCCTCCTCCAAGTCCGCCGAGACCGCCTGTTACCTTAGCCATCTCTGCCTGGGAAAGCTCCTCCATTTTTCTTAAGGCTTCATTGGCGGCAGCCATAATAAGGTCCTCTAACATTTCTATATCGTCAGGGTCCACAACCTCCTCCTTAAGACTTACCTTTACTATCTCCTTTTTTCCTGAAACCGTTACCTCCACGGCTCCTCCGCCTGCCGATGCGCTTACCTCCTTTTCCTCAATAGCCTTTGTGGTCTCCTCCATCTGTCTCTGCATCTTCTGGGCCTGCTTCATAAGATTGTTCATATTTCCCGGCATTGCTCCCTGGGGAAAGCCTCCTCTTTTAGCCATACTTAAATGTCCTCCTCTACAAATTCTATATTTTCCATATTTATTTTATTTTTTAAAACCTCTGCAAAATTATCCTCCTGCTTCTCTTCATTTTGCATAAGCTTCATATCAATGTTAATATCCTTGCCTGTCTCCCTGCCTATAATATCATGGATGGCGTCCTTTCTTTTCTGCTCCGACATTGCGGTATATGAAACGCTCTCGGTAAACTGTATAACAAGGGTGTTGCCCCCTTTTGTGTAAAGCTTTGTTCCCTTTAGAGCCGCAGCTTCCATTTTGCTTAAGTGCCTTACAATCATATCCCAGTTGTCTGCCACATACTGAACATCCTCATGGACTGCTATATCAAGCTTTTTTTCCTGCTGCTCCTTTCCTCCGGATACTACCTGCCCCTTTTGCGCCGTATCCTGAGGATTCTCATATACTGTCTTAACAAGCTCTCCTGACTCAAGCTTTCTTTCAATAGCGGATATTCTTCCCAAAAGAGAGCCTATATCATTTTCCATCATAGGCTTTGTCAGCTTTACTATGGCAACCTCCGCCAGCACTCTCTTTGACGTGGCAAATTTCATCCGGTTGCTTAGCTCTGACAAAATCCTTATATATCTCATAAGAGTCTCCGGCTCCGTCATTGACGCTTCCTCCTTGAGGGACTCAAGCTGCTCTGAGGTAACATCAACTATATTCTGAGCCTCGTCGTCGGATGTCATAACCAGCAGAAGATTTCTTATATACCATGTAAAATCTGTAATAAACTGTGTCAGGTCGCGTCCTGACATTACGACCTCCTCCAGCTTTTCTATGGCTCCCGCCGTATCGCCTGCAATTATACGCCTTAACAGCTCTCCGAAAACCCCTGTATCTACTGCGCCTAAAACCTCAAGCACCTTGTCGTAGGTAAGGCTCTCTCCCATATAAAAGGCTATACACTGGTCCATAAGGCTTAATGCGTCTCTCATGGCTCCGTCAGCCGCCTTGGCTATATATCTTACGGCCTTATCCTCTATGTCCACCTGCTCCTTATCTGCAAGCTCTCTTATACGCTCTCCTATAACGTCTATGCTTATCCTCTTAAAGTCATATCTTTGACATCTTGAAAGTATTGTGACAGGTATCTTATGGGCCTCCGTAGTCGCCAGTATAAATATAACATATGACGGCGGCTCCTCAAGGGTTTTAAGCAGCGCATTAAACGCACCTATGGACAACATATGAACCTCGTCAATAATATACACCTTATATCTGCCATCCGTAGGCGGATACTGTACCTCATCTCTGATTTCTCTTATGTTGTCCACGCCATTGTTTGATGCCGCATCTATCTCTATTACATTCATAGAAGCCCCTGCAGTGATAGCCCTGCATGCAGGGCATTCGTTACAGGGACTTCCGTCCTTTGGATTTTCACAGTTTACCGATTTTGCCAATATCTTGGCTACAGTTGTCTTTCCTGTTCCCCTTGTTCCGCAGAACAGGTATGCATGGCCAAGACGGTCAGCCTTTATCTGGTTTTTCAATGTAGTCACTATATGGTCCTGTCCCTTAACCTCGTCAAAGTTATCAGGCCTGAATTTTCTGTATAACGCAGTGTACGACATATTTAATCTCCAAAACTAATTCCCAGCGCTTTTGCTTCCTTTATTATAGATGACTTCGGGTCTACCATCTTAAGCTTGCCTGCCACATCGGAAAGAGGTATACGTACCATCTCCCCGTTTTTTATTCCTATCATGTTTCCAAAATCCTTATCAAGTATCATCTTTGCCGCTGCCGCGCCAAACCTTGACGAAAGAACCCTGTCATAAGGACAAGGACTTCCTCCTCTCTGAGTATGCCCCGGAATAGTAACTCTTATTTCCTGTCCTGTCATCTCCTCTATCTTTTTGCCTATTTCATACGATACCGACGGAGCTGTTCTTGCCGCAAGCTTTGCCTTATACTCCTTCTTTGAAAGCACTGCGTCCTCCTTTGAGATAGCGCCCTCTGCAACCGCAAGAATGGAAAATCTCTTTCCCTCCTTTGCTCTTTTATTTATTGCCTGGGCTACCTTATCTATATCATACGGAATTTCCGGTATAAGAATAACGTCTGCGCCTCCCGCCATACCGGCGTGAAGGGTAAGCCAGCCTACCTTGTGTCCCATAACCTCAACGATAAAAACACGTCCGTGGGATGCCGCAGTCGTATGTATACAGTCAATGGCGTCTGTGGCTATATTAGCCGCGCTCTGAAAGCCAAAGGTCATATCCGTGCCCCAAAGGTCGTTGTCTATAGTCTTAGGGAGAGATACTATATTCAAGCCTTCCTCTCTGAGCAGATTTGCAGTCTTCTGTGAGCCGTTTCCTCCCAGAACAACAAGACAGTCAAGATTCAGCTTCCTATATGTCTTTTTCATGGCTGCCACCTTGTCAAATCCGTCCTCTCCCACAACGCGCATCAGCTTAAACGGCTGGCGGCTTGTTCCTATGATTGTTCCTCCCTCTGTAAGTATTCCGGAAAAATCCTTGGACTTCATAACCTTGTAATCCTCATACATAAGTCCTCTGTAGCCCTCTAAAAATCCGATAATCTCTACGTCCTTAAGCTCATTGTATAATGACTTTGCTACCCCACGCATAGTAGCGTTTAAGCTTTGGCAGTCTCCGCCGCTTGTAAGCATTCCAATTCTCATATTTCCTCCGTTCTGTCGAAGAATATCCGACCTAATCAAGTTGCAGCTTTAGCATAAAAGCAATATGTAATCCTTTACCTTTAAAATTTATACCTATACGGCATTATAGAAAAATTATACCCTAAAACAATGAATTTTGAAAGCAAATTCACAAATTTTTTTGAAACAAAATCACAAAAAAATTTGACATCCGGCAAAAACCCTAGTATACTAAATACTATCCGTGCAGCCGGGGAGTTAGCGGTGCCCTGTACCTGCAATCCGCTCCAGCAGGGGTGATAATCTGTCTCGGATACTTTTTTGTAAAGCTGCCTTTTGTAAGTGGCGTTGAAGCTTGGGTCTTATGCAATAGAAATTTACGAACCGTGTCAGGTCAGGAATGAAGCAGCACTAAGTAAAACCTTCTATGTGATGTAAGGTCGCCTTGGCTGAGCTAACTGCAGGAGTAACGTTTATGATAAGTATACAAAACAGATTGCACGGCTTTTTATTTTCTTAAAGCAACATAGAAAGGTTTCGCCATGAAAGCGCTTACCCGTGAAGAAAAATTTATGAAAGAGGCTGTAAGACAGGCTAAGAAGGCTCTTGCCTTAGGGGAGGTTCCTATTGGCTGCGTTATTGTCTTTAATGATAAAATAATCGGCAGAGGCTACAACCGCCGTATAACAGATAAAAACACATTATCCCACGCGGAGCTTAACGCAATAAAAAAAGCGTCAAAGACGCTGGGGGACTGGAGACTTGATAACTGTGAAATGTTCATAACCTTAGAGCCCTGTCAGATGTGCTCAGGCGCTATTGTCCAGTCACGGATTAAAAAGGTTTATATCGGCACCATGAATCCTAAAGCAGGCTGCGCCGGCTCTATATTAAATCTTTTGCAGATACCGGAATTTAATCATCAGGTAGAAATCGAAACAAATATTTTACATGACGAATGCAGTATTATGCTTACGTCATTTTTTAAGGAACTACGAAAAAAGAAGGTCTGACATTATGTTTTTTAAATCAGAATTTAATAAATACCAAACCCTTACAACAGACAGACTTATACTTAAGGTGCTTGACGAGAGATACGTTATCCCACTTTTAAATTTTCTTGAGGGCAGCCGCCTTAGCTTTGAAAAATATGAGGCTGTGAAGGCTCCTTTATTTTATACAGTCCCCTTTCAGGAGCATATATTAAAATCGGAATATGAGGCTTCAAGACAAAAAACCTATCTGCGGTATTATATTTTTGAAAAGGAAAATACCGCTAAAATTATAGGAACGGTCTCCTTTGGAAATATACTTCCGGAGCCTTATCTTAGCTGCAATATAGGATATAAGATAAGCTCCTTACATTCCCGTAAGGGTTATTGCACCGAGGCAGTTACCGCCGCCATGATCGCGGCATATTCTTATCTTAATATTCACCGTATAAACGCCTTTGTTCAGGAGGGCAATCTTGCTTCTATAAGAGTTTTGGAAAAATGCGGTTTCCTTTTGGAGGGAAAATGCATTAAAAATATACGTGTAAATAACCAGTGGACTGACCACCTGCTATACGCAAATATCAGCCCACTATAAAGCTACTGCTAAAACGCCTTTTTGCTGTACCTTTCCATATACTCGGCTATTGTGCTCCTGTCTATCTGCACTCGCCTGTCCATTGTTTTCATAATATCTCTTATCTGGACCTTTTTATATACGTCGTCTGCCATAAGGTTATATATTTCATTATATCTGAAGCCTAAAATAAGAGGCCTTAACACATTTCTTTCGTTGCCGACAATAACTATGCCTGTGGACTTATTTGTAAGCTCAACGCATACTCCCGGATATAACATTCTAAGACTGTCAACAAGGGCCCCTATTGCCGTGTCACCGAATTTTGCGGAATTTTTCAGAAGATACTTTACTGCCAGCACCTCTGAGGCAGGCTCCTTATCAAGCTTCATGGCTGTCATATCGTCATATACATTCGCAACCCATAAAATTCTTGCAAGGATTTCCTTTCTCTTATCAGCATCCTCAAGCGCCTTTTTATTGATAAATCTGTTTTCGTATTCCAATATGGTTTTTACGTTATCGCTTATATATTCCGTCTCTAACACAGACGAAAGGGAAAGGTCGTGTATAAGCCCTGCATATATAACCTCGTCTACCTCCCTGTCAGTAAATTTAAGCCTTGCCGCCATTGCCGCCGAAATAATTGCTATAAGAAGGCAGTGCTTATAGGTGTAATCCTCGTTGCTTCTTAAATTCTGAATGGTGCTTAGCTTTTTGTCTGCCCTTCCATAGGAATTATGTATGAGCTTTACCATATTTTCAATATTTGCAGGCTCCCTGCCCATCTGTATAAGCTCTATATCCTCCCTCAGTCCAAATACGCTCATAGTCTGAAATCTTTCAAACTCTATATCGTCCTCTGTTATAGGAGGAAGAGGCTCTGCGTCCTCCAGTATGTATATGCCGATAAGGTCAAAGTTTTTTACGCTGTTAATTCCCTGCTTTGTCAGCTTTGTATCCCTGTCATAGAGAAGGACTCCGTTTTTGTTGTAAATCGGCCTGGCAAGCCTCATTCCCTTTTCAAGATTTTCTGTCTTTACAAACTTCAATTTAATATCCTCCTTAAGGTTTTGGTGTATATTTTTGCGTTTTTTCCCAATAATAATCTTACATTATTTTAACACTCTTATATTATTTTATCAAAACATTAAGGATACTGCAACAATACTTTAACTATTTTCAGAATATTGTTACAAATATGTTTTGATATAGATGCTTTTTACCTATAATAAATTTCAGTCATCAGGGAGGAAATATGTTTATTTTGACAGAGCTTATTATATACGCCGCTTATCTTGTACTTGATATTACCGATAATATGCCCGAGATGTCTTCTCTCTTAAAATTTTTATCTGTCTGTCTCTGCTTTTTTGTTGTTGATACGCATGTTCATGATATAAAAAGAATAATGGCGCTTACTGTTGCCGCCGATTTTTTTCTTGTTCTTACGGACTTTTATTCTACGGGAATTTTCTTATTCATTATGGTCCAAATGAATTATTACCGCTTTCTCACAAAAACAGACTGTTTTCCATTGGAACATTTTGCTGCAATGGTATGCGCCGGCTCCATTTTGTCTGTTTTAATTAATTTTTTTATTATGCCTATAGATATTAACGCCTTTCTTGCTGTCACATATTTTTCCTCTCTTGTCCTTAATGCCTTTATAGCCATAAGGCTTTCGCCCTTATATAACGAATACCGCTATATAGCCATATGCCTGTGCCTGATTTTATGCTGTGATGTACATGTAGGCGTTACAAATGTGTTTTCCTCAGGCATATGGTACAGCTTTGGTCTTATAGCTATGTGGCTTTTTTATCTTCCTGCCCAGGTTATTATTGCCCAACTTTACAGCACCAAAAGCCTAAATCTCCCTTACTCCTCACAAATTCGCTAAAGCCATGCTTTCTTGCCGAGATTGCTTCATTTACCATATTTTTTCCCGGCACTGCCAGATAGTAGTTTCCTTCTCTGTCTCCTATGCCCTTTACGAGCATTATGTATCTGTAATTATAATAGCCGTTTAACAGGCACCTGTTATTACTGAAACGCCAGTATTTTCTGGGAAACCACACAAGGTCGTGAGGCCGCATTTTTATAGCCTCGCTTTCCTCGCCTCCAAAGATTATACGTACCTTTGGAAACTTTGAAAACAAAAGCTCCTGCCATTTATCCTTTTGAACTGTTCCTTTCCCATCAGCGCCGTTATGCTCCCAATCCACAATGTCGGAATATTCGATTTGTTTTTCTTCGGCGGAGGCATTATTGTTTTGGCAGTCAACGTGGTCGGTGTTATCGCTGGATTTATTGTCTGCTTTATCTGTTTCTCTTCTGCCGGTTGTGTTATTGCTATTTGTTATATTACTGTCACTGGTTATGTTATTGCGGTCTGTTATATTGCTGCTGGTCATATTATTGCGGTCTGTTGTATTGCTGCTACCAGTCATATTATTACCGTCTGCTATATTGCCATCAACAGTCATGTCATTATCGTCTGTTATATTGCAGTCAACGGTCATGTTATTACGGTCTGTTATATTACTGTCACCGGTTATGTTATTGCGGTCTGTCATATTGCTGCCGTCTGCCTTCTCACCGTAAATATACCCGTTAGCATCGTATTCATATATATCATCATTAAAATATTCCGTTTCTTCTTCGTCGTCAGGCAGGCTTAAAGCTTTCTCCGGCTCCTCAAGGCTTAGAATATCAGGCTCATCTCCCTTAAGATTACAATAAAATGCCTTTTTTAAGCTTTCCCCGTTGTATATAAGCACGCCCTTTATATTGTCCATGCCTATATTTCCCGCCATATGCTGCCTGCTGCAAATTTGCCTGTAGCATATGCTTCCGTTTATTCCGCCTGTCCTTCCCAGCATTTCCCTTGTTATGTCCTTTGTTGCTTCATCCTGCGTCAAAAGATATATTTCTGCTATTCCCATGGTATATCTGTCCGGAACCTTAACATTTATGAATATTTTGCATTGATTGTCATGTACGTCAAAGCGGCAGTAGCCACAGCTGCATATTTTTTGTCCGTTATCATAGCTGTATATATATGTTGTAATTCTTCTATACACCCCTGTCCCCTCTTTTTTGTCTTTTTCACAGTATATTTTTTTGATTGTAAAAATATAACCACTATAGACAGATTTTTTACAGACGTGTATTTTGTGAAATATTTCTGCCGCCCTGATAAGGATGGCTTTACCCCAGCAGATTTGATAATTCTGCAAACTGCGCAAGTGTAAGCTTTTCTCCTCTCACCGCATCAGGAAGTCCCATATGCTCTAGCGCCGTCTCCACCGATTCCTTTGAAAAGCCCAGCTCCGGTGAATTATTTATGCTGTTTTTTAATGTTTTTCTTCTCTGGTTAAAGGCTGCCCTTATAATCGCAAACATCTGCTTTTCATTTTTTACATCCACCGGCGCCTTATTGTGCCTTGTCAGTCTTATAACCGCCGACGACACGTTCGGTCTTGGAATAAAGCACTCGGGAGGAACTACCGCTACTATTTCAGGTATTGCATAATACTGTACCGCAAGAGACAAGGCTCCGTAATCCTTCGTGCCCGGCCCTACCTGCATGCGCTCTGCCACCTCCTTCTGCACCATAACCGTAACGCTGTCTATTGGAACATGGCTTTCAAACAATCCCATAATAATAGGAGTCGTTATATAATAAGGAAGATTTGCAACGACCTTTATTGGCTTTCCTCCGTTTTCCTCCTCGGCAAGCCTGTTTATATCAAGCTTTAAGATATCATCGTTTATTATTTTTACATTATCATAGGAAGCCAGCGTATCCTCTGTAAGAATAGGTATAAGATTTTTATCTATCTCCACTGCTATCACTTTTTTCGCCCCCTCACACAGATACTGCGTCATAGTACCTATGCCCGGGCCTATTTCAAGCACTGTATCCTCCTTTGTTATGCCTGCCTCTCTTATAATTTTTTCCAGTATTCCCCTGTCTATAAGAAAATTTTGCCCATATTTCTTTTGAAACGAAAAACCGTACCTGTTCAGTACGGCCATAGTGTTAGTCGGATTTCCAAGTGTTGCCATAGTATTCCCCTTTCTGCAAAAAAGCATGGGCAAAATAAACCTGTTACCTATTGCCGTAATTTTATGCATTTATGCCCGGGGCAGCTTATATACCCTGCATGCATTGTCATACGTTGCCTCTATTACCTTTTCAACAGATATATTTTTTATTTCTGCTATCTTTTCCGCCACATAGGGCAGATTAAGAGATGAATTTCTTTTTCCCCTGTTTGGCTCTGGCGAGAGATACGGGCTGTCTGTCTCTAAAAGTATTCTGTCAAGAGGCATGTAATCTACTACCTCCTTAAGCTTTCTTCCGTTTTTGAAGGTAATTACCCCTCCTATTCCCAAATAAAAGCCCATATTAAGATATTCCTCCGCCAGCTCAGTCCCATAGGAAAAGCAGTGAATAGTTCCTCCCATTTCCTCTGCGTGGAGAGACTTCATTATATCAAGGGTGTCTGCCGCCGCGTCCCTTGAATGTATAATCACAGGCTTCTTTATCTCCCTTGCAAGCTCAAGCTGTCTTTCAAAATGCTTTTTTTGTATTTCCCTGTCCGGCTCGTCCCAATAGTAGTCTAAGCCCGTCTCTCCCACTGCCACAATCTTATCCCTAAGGGCCAGAGACTTAAGTTCCTCATAAGCATTATCAACCTCAAGCTCCATTACATCGCTTGGGTGTATTCCCACGCTTCCATATACAAAATCATATTTTTCCGTGAGGGCTATCGTATCCCTCACTCCCTTCATTGACGCGCCTGAATTTATAACGATTCCTATGTTATGAAAGGACAGGGATGTAAGCAGCTCGTCTCTGTCCCCGTCAAATCTTTCATCATCATAATGGGCATGCGTATCTATAATATACATAAAAATCCCTCATTCCGCCTTAAAAGTCTCCTTAGCCTATCTCACTTCCCGATATTATATCCTTATCTACAGTAAGAACTGAAAGATTATTTTCATCATCCATAGCCGCCAGTATCATACCCTCTGACATCATACCGCAAAGCTTTGCAGGCTTAAGGTTTGTGACAACCGCCACCTTCTTTCCTGTCATTTCCTCCGGCTTGTAGTAATTTGATATGCCTGAAACTATCTGCCTTACCTCGTCCCCTACCCTGATTTGAGATACAAGGAGCTTTTTTGACTTTGGAACAGGCTCGCATTTAAGCACCTCTCCTACCCTTATCTGTATCTTATCAAAATCGTCTATGGAAATCTCCGGCTTCTTTTCTACCTGAGGATATTTAACCTTAGGCTCATCCTTTTTATTAAGCTCATCAACCTTTTCCATAACCTCGTTTAAGTCAAGCCTTGCAAAAAGTATCTCCGGCTTATCCGTAACCTTTGTTCCGCTTATATACTTTCCAAATTCCAAGGCTTCAGAAAGCTGTCTTTTTGGCGCGTTTAACTGAGCCAGTATCTTCTCAGCAGTTTCCGGCATAAAGGCCTCAAGCAGGGATGCTCCTATGGATATACTTTCAACCAAATTATATAACACTGTGGCAAGTCTGTCCCTTTTTGCCTCATCCTTTGCCAAAGCCCACGGCATTGTCTCGTCAATATATTTATTACATCTCTTAAACATGGTAAATATCTCAGATATGGCGTCTGATACCTTAAGCTTATCCATAGCCGCTTCTACCCTTGCTTTAGTTCCTGTAACTACAGCCTTAAGCTCTTCGTCAAACTCCCCGCCGCCGTTATCGTTTTTATTTTCCACTATTCCGCCGAAATACTTATTTGACATGGAAATTGTTCTGTTTACAAGGTTTCCAAGAGTATTGGCAAGCTCTGAATTAAGTCTTTCCACCAGAAGCTCCCATGTAATAATACCGTCATTGTCAAAAGGCATCTCATGAAGAACAAAATATCTTACCGCATCTACACCGAAGAAATCCACAAGCTCATCTGCATATATAACATTTCCCTTTGATTTACTCATTTTTCCGTCACCCTGTAAAAGCCACGGATGTCCGAAAATCTGCTTCGGCAGAGGAATATCAAGAGCCATAAGCATAATAGGCCAGTATATTGTATGAAACCTGAGTATATCCTTTCCGATAAGATGCAAATCAGCCGGCCAGAATTTATTGTACAGCTCTCCATTATTTCCGTCTGCGTCAAAGTCCAGACCTGTAATATAGTTTGAAAGGGCGTCTATCCATACGTATATCACATGCTTATCGTCGAAATCTACCGGTATGCCCCATTTAAAGGAGGTTCTCGATACGCACAAATCCTGAAGTCCTACCTTTAAAAAGTTATTCATCATCTCATTTTTTCTTGATTCCGGATGAATAAACTCAGGGTGCTCCTCTATGTGCTTTATAAGCCTGTCGGCATACTTGCTCATCTTAAAAAAGTACGCCTCCTCCTTTGCAGGCTGACACTCACGGCCACAGTCAGGGCATTTTCCGTCTACAAGCTGTGACTGGGTAAAAAAGGATTCGCAAGGGGTACAGTACATGCCCTCATAATGTCCCTTATATATATCCCCCTTATCATAAAGCTTCTTAAATATTTTCTGAACCTGTTTTTCATGGGCTTCATCTGTGGTGCGGATAAATTTATCGTAAGAGGTATTCATTAAATCCCAAATTCGCTTTATTTCTCCGGACACATTATCCACAAATTCCTTTGGCGTAATTCCTGCCTCAGCCGCTTTTAACTCTATCTTCTGTCCATGCTCGTCCGTACCCGTCTGGAATCTCACGTCAAAGCCCTGCATTCGCTTAAACCTTGCAATACTGTCTGCAAGAACAATCTCATATGTATTTCCGATATGGGGCTTACCTGAAGTGTAAGCTATAGCTGTTGTAATGTAATATGGCTTTTTTGACATTTTCCTCTTCCTCTCTTAACAAAAAGTTTTCCCATTAAATATACATTACTTAACCTCATAATTCAAGACTATATTTAAAATTTAGTGTGTTCCTACTATCTCATAATCCTCATATATTCCTCCGTTAATTTCAATTACAATGCCGTCGCCGTCTGCTAAATTATACCCTGCGCCTGTTCTGTCGACAAAATTATACAAATATCCCTCTGTTTTCCACATATTGCAATACCCTCTGGGCGAGTTTTCCACATTTATGTAGGAGTATTCCCAATTATTTCCACTATATCCGTTTATATCAAAATTAATCAGAATATTTCCATCCCTAAACGCATACTGATTTACTATTTCTTCACTGTCAGGCTTTATGCCCTTAGGCATGGCTAACAGATTTTCTCCAAGGGCTATGTCCTTCTCCCACAGATATACTCCCTCTGACGTCTGCCTCTTATTATCCTCTCCAAATTCCACCCTGTCAGTCACTTTGTCATAGGACATCCTGCCCAATATGTCATGGCTTCCTGATATATATACATCCGCCTCGTACCTTTCCCCGTTCTTTATGTAGTAATATGAAATATCTCCTATTAATTTGTCCTCCAGGGCTTCTCCGATTCCGCAGCTCCTTACTTTTACCCTGTAGGATAAAGGCGCCTCCTTTATTGCCAATGGCATAGACTCTGTATTATCGGGAGCTTTTTCGTAAAAGCCTACGCGGCTTCCCACATACGCCGTCCTTTCGTTACACTCTGCGGAAAATCCGCTGATTGTCCCTATTACCTCCACATTGATTGTGCTTAAGGCTCCATATTGTATAAGCTCCGTATTTGCTCCGTCTCCTATAACGCCATTGCTTATCGCAGATGAAATATCAGTTATACTGCTGTTTCTTGCAAGAGCCGCATATTCTATCCTGTAGCTGCCAAGAGGCACACTTTCAGGAATATAGCATATGGCTCCGGTACCTCTTACCTCTATCCATGTATTCTCACTATATTTTTTATTATCCATAATAATCTCAAAAGGAAATCTTACATAGCCCTTATCCATATATATACTGTAGTTTCTTTCCCCATATCCCTTAATATCCCTGTGCATTCCGGTATTTTTACAGATTATGGAAAAATCCGTACCTGCCACAAGCTGATTTCCTTTCGGCTTTACTGACATATTATATTTCTTCGGCGCGGATACGCCTGCGCCGCACACTATAGGCGTATGTACCGTTAATATTCCTCCGTTTACGGATATACTCTTTACATCATTGCCCCATACATATTTGTATACCGCCCTCGTATCCTTATATTCACCGTTTGGCATTTTTTCATGTATAATAAGTCCCATTTTATAAATTATCTCCTTTTGATTTTGAAAGGACTTATTGTATGTACCTTTGTCTACCCACTCTTCACTTAATAAAGCTCTTCCCTCCACATATAAGCTGTCATTTCTGACCTTTATTGACGCGCTGGATGCATTTGCCAGCTCCTCCTGATTTTCATCCGGTATATCCGGTCTTCTGTTATCAGAGGAATATATTGTCTTTTCTCCTCCATAAATGCTTCCCTCTGTTATCGTTATATGATTTTCATAATTTCCGTAGCTTCGCATGTCTATCTTAAGCTTTGGAACATTTATATTATATTCTGCCCTGCCTGTACATTCCCCCTCAAGGGTTACTCCTGCCAGCTCATAAGCCCTGAAGCTGTTTACCGTATAATATTCAAAGCTTTTTTGAACATAATAATATCTGTAAACCCGTACCTTTTCCGTTCTGTCCCTTCCGGCAGTATCTGTCCATTTTAAAATATAATCTGTTGTAACCTTAACAGGTACGTTTACAACTCCCGTATTTTTCAAAAGCTCCCCTTCCTCATAATACCTGTCCGCCAGTCCATACACATAAATATCCTCGCCTGACGGAATCCCCAAAACCGTGTCATATTTCTCATATCCCATCTCATGGCTTCCTAAGGCTATTCCTGCCATAACGCTGCCTCCTACAGCTACCTTCTCAGTCCTTACGCTGTCCTTAAGTATCTGCCCTTCCGGCTTTTTTACAAAACTTGGAAAGGCTACGGGTATATCAAAATAATCCAGCAGACAATACGGGTCCGCCCAGCCTCTTGCCGTGGAAATGCCGTTATAATCAATATACACCTCCCCATATCCCACTCCTGCGCTGTCGACGCCGCCCTTAGGCACTCCTTTTTCCTCAACAGTCATTACTGAATCTAAGTATACCGTACCGCCGTATTTTTTCAGATAATCCGCCCACGCTTGTGACACACTGCTTATATAACCCAGCACCTGCTCTCCCTTCATGACAAAATAGCTGTACTTGTATCCCGGATTATCCTTATCGATAATTTCATATGAATAACTGGGAAGGGGAATAACAACGCTTATCTGTCCGGCTGCGCCTATAGGCTCATTATATTTTTTTATAATCCAGCCTACGGTACTGTATACAACATTACCTGTTGCAATCCTGTCATAGGCTGAAAACACAAAATTTCCACTGCTGTCAAAATATATGGCGCTTTGGGACTCGTTTTGTGCATATACATTTACACTCCGGGATACAATAAAAAGGCTTATACAAAAGAAAAGCACAAGAAACAAAAGATTTTTAAATATTTTTATCATCTGACCTCTTTTCCTCTCCGCAGGTCAGCAGATTTTACTGTTAGAAGCATTTTATCAGTCCCGCAGCTTACCTGTCAATAAAAAAGATATTAATTTTTTTATGATGGATTTTTCTATACTAATGATATAAAATATATGGTATAATAGTCTTGGCACAGCCGAGCCAATTATGTGCAAAAAAATGCACGTGAATAAGGTATAATATCCACGCAGACAATAAGTGCTTCACCCAAAATATGCATAATTCGAAAGGAGAACACATGAAACAAAAAAGACAACTACTGGCATTGCTTCTTACTGTAATATTTATATTAACAGGCTGCGCAAACAGCCGGAACAAGCTTGAAGCGCCTTCAAGAACACAACCTGCCACCACTCCAATAAGTCAGGAAACTACCACCAGCGACTCAGATATTCCTGCAAACAATACAGGCTCAAAATATGATTACAGCTTCTCCATCTATGACGACGGCAGAACGTTTACAAAAGAGCAGATAGCCATCCAGTCAGATTTTGAAAAGTTTTTACATGACTTATTTGTTGATGAAATGACATCCTCAAGCAGTGTCTCTCTTCACTTTTCCATTGAACATCCTGAAAATTTTGACATAGAGAAGCCTGAGCCAAATTGGGGAGAGGAGCTTAACTATAAAGACACCTCGGCAAACGCGACTGAACTTAAGGAGCTCTTAAACAAGCTTAAGACCTTTGATTATGATGCATTAACATACGAGCAGCAGCTTATTTATGATATTTTTAAGGAGCATCTTGAGGATGAACAGGATGCCACTGGTTATCTGCTGTTTGTATCTGCCTTTGCTCCTATGTCCGGTCTCCAGTCAGAGCTTCCTATAATTTTTTCAGAATATGACTTTTTAGAAAAGGCTGATATTGACGACTATATCGCCTTGTTAAACACCTCCTATTCATACGTGAAAAATATGTGTGATTATGAGCTGTACCGTATGGAAAAAGGCTTTGCCCTTTCAAATTATTCCATTAAAAAAATTATCGAGCAGTGCAATGAATTTATAGACGCTAATCCAAACTGCATCCGCCCTATATTTGAAAGTAAGCTTAAGAACTTTGGCGGACTTACGGATGAAGAAATTTCCGCATATATGGAGCAGTTTGACAAAGGACTTAACGAGCAGCTTATTCCTGCATACAAGCTTATTATTACTACTCTTGAGACTATAGAGGAAAACAATCCTTCAAAGGGAGGTCTGTGCAATTATGAAAACGGAAAGGATTTTTATAAATATCTTGTAAAAAATAATTCCGGCTCGGACCGTTCTGTAGAGGATTTAAATAAATTAATAAATGACAAAATGGCAGAGTACATGGATACCATAACAGGTCTGTCAATACAAAATCCTTCTCTCATTACCGATATGGAGGAATATGAATACTTTACCGACGACCCGTCAGAGATGCTTGACCATCTTATAGACGCGCTTGAGAAGGACTTTCCTGCCGCCACAAACGATAAGTACACTATAAACTATGTGCCAAAATCCCTTGAAAGCACAATGAATCCTGCATATTACCTTATTCCTCCTATAGATAATCCAAACAGGAATAATATATATATAAATAATTACGAGGAATATGCCCATATGGATTTATTCCCTACCATTGCGCATGAGGGCTTTCCTGGACATATGTACCAGACCACTTATTTCTACAGCCTTAATCCTCATTATATCCGCTCACTTTTAAGCTTTAACGGCTATGTGGAGGGCTGGGCAAAATATATTGAGCTTTGCTATTCCTACACTTATTCAGGCATGGATAAAGCTCTGGCAAAAGCATACGAATGTAACGATGCCTTCGGTTTTGCTCTTTACTGCCTGTGCGATATAGGTATAAATTACCTTGGCTGGGATTATGACGATACTGCGGCTTTTCTTGCCACATATGTAGGCTCTGATAAAGACGTAATAGAAGAAATATATTATACTATGATAGACGAGCCTACGGTATATATGAGATACTATGTAGGTTATCTTGAAATTGACAGCCTTAAGGCTGACGCCATGGAGGCTCTTGGCTCTAATTTTGACATTAAGGAATTTCACAGATTTATTCTTGAAATCGGCCCATGCCAGTTTAAAATAATTCAGGACCGTATGGAAAACTGGATAGACAGGGCGAAGAATGGTAATTAAGCCTTAGGCTCCAAAAACAGGCTGCCCCGCCAGAAATATTTATACATTGGTAACGCCTTCTAGTAACGCGTTACCAATGTATAATTTTTCTTAGCGGGACAGCCTGTTTTTTACTTTATTTTTACTTTACCTATACTTTACTTTATCTTTCTCTACCCTGCTTTTACTCCAGCTCAAAGGCTCCCGTATATAGCTGGTAATACTTTCCCTTTTTCTCAATCAGCCTGTCATGGCTTCCTCTTTCTATTATACTTCCCTGTTCAAGAACCATGATTACATCAGAATTTTTTACGGTAGAAAGCCTGTGGGCTATGACAAACACCGTTCTTCCCTCCATAAGCGCGTCCATGCCCTTTTGTACAATAGCCTCTGTTCTTGTATCTATAGATGACGTCGCCTCGTCAAGAATCATAACAGGCGGGTCAGCCACCGCTGCCCTGGCTATGGATATAAGCTGCCTCTGCCCTTGGGACAAGCCGCTTCCGTCTCCCTTAAGTATTGTATTATATCCCTCCGGAAGCATACGGATAAAGCTGTCTGCATTGGCAAGCTTTGCAGCTTTAACACATTCCTCGTCAGTGGCGTCAAGCCTTCCGTATCTTATATTATCCATAACCGTTCCCGTAAACAGGTTTACATCCTGCAAAACCACTCCTAAAGAGCGTCTAAGGTCTGACTTCTTTATTTTATTTATATTTATTCCGTCATATCTTATCTTTCCGTCTGCAATATCATAAAATCTGTTTATAAGATTAGTAATGGTTGTTTTACCTGCCCCTGTCGCCCCTACAAAGGCTACCTTTTGTCCCGGCTCTGCATAAATATCAATATCATGGAGCACTATCTTTTCAGGGGTGTATCCAAAATCCACATTGTCAAGGACAACCTGTCCCTTAAGCTCCGTATAGGTAACAGTACCGTCCTTCTTCGGATACTTCCATGCCCAAAGACGTGTTCTCTTTTCCGTTTCCCTAAGCTCACCGTTTACCTTTTCCACATTTACTAATGTGACATAGCCCTCGTCCGCCTCCGGCTCCTCATCTATAAGCTCAAAGATACGGCTTGCTCCTGCCATTGCCATTACTACGGAGCTAAGCTGCTGTGACACCTGTCCCAAGGGTTGCATAAAGTTTCTTGAAAGCTGCAGAAATGACGCTATTGTGCCTAGTGTAACCGTTCCCACCCCTGTAAGGCTTATATTCGTTACCTTATATATTCCCAGAGCTCCTCCTACTATAGCTATAAGCACATAAAGCACATAGCCCATATTGTTGGTAATAGGCCCCAGTATATTTGCATACTTATTTGCCGCTGTTGCATTTATACAAAGCTCCTCATTCTTTTTGTCAAAGCCCTCCTTTGCCTTTTCCTCATGGCAGAATACCTTTACCACCTTCTGACCGTTTATCATTTCCTCAATATATCCGTTCAGATTACCTATTGCCTCCTGCTGTCTTATAAAATAGCTTCCGCTCTTTCCCGTAACCTTTCCTGTAACCTGTAATATAAGAAATACTGCAATAACTACAAATACCGTTAGGGGAATACTTAACACAAGCATCATAATAAGAACTGATATTATTGTTACAACAGACGCTATTACCTGAGGCACACTCTGTGAAATCATCTGCCTTAAGGTGTCCGTATCGTTTGTATAATGACTCATTACGTCTCCGTGGGTATGCGTATCAAAATATCTGATTGGAAGCGTCTGCATATGCTCAAACATTTCATCTCTTATTTCCTTTAAAACGCTTTGGGATACGACTGCCATAAGCCTGTTGTACAAAAGTCCTGACACAACCCCTGCCATATATATAACAGCCATAAACACTATTGCCCTGATAAGCTCTGAATAATCGGGAACGCTCATAAGCAGCAGAGGCGATATATAATCATCAATAAGCTTTCCTAAAAACAGCGATGAGCCTGCTGAAGCAAGAGCGCTTAAGGCAATACACAGTATAACAAGAATAAGCTTTAGCTTATGCTTTTTAAGATAACTCATAAGCCTTTTTACGGTTATCATGTCAATACTTTTTAATCCGGGCTTTTTTCTTTTGTTGTTATCTTCCGGAAAACCCTTTTGCATATCCTTTGACATTTCCTTACTCATTGTCATCGCCTCCCTTCACCTGTGATTCGTAAACCTCTCTGTAAATGCTGCTGTTTAAAAGAAGCTCCTCATGCTTTCCAACTGCGCTTATCCTTCCGTCGTCCATTACTATTATTTTATCCGCATCCTGAACGGATGATATTCTCTGGGCAATAATAAGCTTTGTGGTATCGGGAATCTCCTCCTTAAAGGCTTTTCTTATAAGGGCATCCGTCTTTGTATCAACTGCGCTTGTGGAATCGTCTAAAATAAGTATCCTCGGCTTTTTCAAAAGAGCCCTTGCTATACAAATTCTCTGCTTCTGGCCTCCTGATACATTCGTTCCTCCCTGCTCAATATATGTATTATATTTATCAGGAAATTTCTGTATAAAATCATCGGCCTGGGCCAGCTTAGCCATGGCTATACATTCCTCGTCCGTAGCGTTCTCATTTCCCCATCTCAGGTTTTCAAAAATAGTGCCTGAAAACAATTCATTCTTTTGAAGCACCACCGAAACCTGCTCTCTTAACGCCTCAATGTCATATTCCCTTACATTAAGGCCTCCCACCTTTACAGCTCCCTTTGTAACGTCATACAGTCTTGGAATAAGATTTACAAAGGTGGTTTTAGACGCTCCTGTTCCTCCTATAATGCCTACGGTTTCTCCCGAGGCTATATCTATGTTTATATTGTCAAGGCACAGCTTATCTGCGTCGCTTCTGTATGCAAAAGATACATTTTCAAAGGTTATCCTTCCGTCCTTAACGTCATATACAGGATTTTGGAGATTTTTAATATCGCTTTTTTCATCAAGTATCTCTACTATTCTTTCCGCAGAAGCCCTTGACAAAATTACCATAACAAATATCATAGACAGCATCATAAGGGACATAAGTATCATCATTGAATACTGTATAAAGCTTACAAGCTCTCCCGTTGTAAGACCGGCGCCGGAAGCGTTTCCTCCCGCCACAATAAGCCTTGCTCCAATCCATGATATAAGAAGCATGCACGTATACATACAGGTTTGCATAATAGGCATATTAAATGCAAGTATCTTCTCAGCCCAAGAAAAATCCTTGTATATATTCTGGGAAATATCCTCAAACTTTTTTATTTCGTAATCCTCTCTTACAAAGGATTTAACAACCCTTATGCCGTGAAGATTTTCCTGTACAACATTATTCAGTTTATCATATGTTTTAAACACCCTCTTAAACACAGGATGCACCTTTGTTGATATAAATGTAAGTCCTATGGCAAGCACCGGTATAACTCCTGCAAATATAAGCGCCAGCTTTGCATTTATGCTAAAAGAAACACAAAGACACACTATAAGCATAATAGGCGCCCTTACCGCCATACGGATAATCATCTGATATGCATTTTGGATATTCGTCACGTCGGTAGTAAGCCTTGTTACTATACTTGCAGTAGAGAACTTATCTATATTTGAAAATGAATAATTCTGTACATTATAATACATATCCTTCCTGAGATTTTTGGCAAAGCCTGCGGAAGCCTCAGCCGCCTTATTTCCTGCCATTACTCCAAAAAGCAATGATGCAATGGCTGAAACCAAAAGTCCTATTCCCAGAAAAACGATATATTTCATATTTCCTTTATTTATACCATTGTCTATCATTTTTGCCATAAGCAGAGGAATGACCACCTCCATAACTACCTCAAGAATGACAAACACAGGCGCAAGTATAGACGGCGCCTTATACTCCCTCACACTGGCTCCAAGCCGTTTCAGCATTTTTCCCATAGGTTCACTTCCTTCCTGTAATTTTAAATTGTTAGCTTGCTAATTTTTAGCCTTTGTGTATTATAGAATAGTTAAAAAATATTGTCAATAAAAATCAGTTTAGCCACTAAACTGATTTTTATTGACAATATTTTTGTATTATGATATTTTAAAAAAGACATATGTTTTAAATATTTAAATATATTATATTATTTTTAAAAAATCCGGATTACTTCAAAAGAAAATTTATAAATATACGAAAGTGAAAATTTTAAGTATTGTAGCAAAAATATAAAAACATAAACTTAAGGAGATATAAAAATGAAAAATAAACTTATTAAATTATTCGCTTTTACAATATTAATCACAATGATGCTTTCCATAAATTCATGGGCAGATTTTGACAGAGGAACCGGAACGGTAAAAGTAGAAAAAAACTGTGTAATGAAATTAGCTAAAAGCAATATCCACAGAAGCCTTGATTACAGCTACGTAATGGTTAAAACAAACAGTGTATATCCTGTATTGGAGGGCGCTGTTGATGATTATATTAAATGCAGAACACGAATATATGCAAACGGAGCGCCTATATCCGATGTTATGGTTCTTACAGAAGGTGTTTTAAGGGAATTACCGATTTATAACGGCTATTTAAGCAATTCTTATTATGATTTATATTTTTCAGGTAATCATAAGGATTTAGCCGCCTACATTGCATATTATTATAACGGAAAATAAAAATCAAAATAATCTGGTCGGTTATATTGTTATATTATATAAAAAATATAACCGGCTATAAATATGTAATAATAGGAGATAAAAATATAATGATTAAATCCGTAAGAATGCAGATGTCCGGTATGTTTAAGAAAAAAGAGGTCGTTTTAATTTTTTTCGTACTTATGATTTTTATATCAATAAATTTTTTTAATAATATTATGTTCAACAAGGATATAAAGTACATAACAGAAATGCCGGATTTAGTAAAAAAACTTATAATATCCGACTGGTCGTCCTTCGGATATTATATGATGCAGTATTATCCTTTACTTGTCGTTATCCCGACGGCATGCGCATATTTAAGCGATAGGGATACAAGAATTCAGACATATATTCAAGCAAGAATGAGTAGCCGTAATTACTGGTATGGAAAAATGATTACGGTTTTTCTTACCACTCTTGTTCTATTTTCATTACCATTTTTAATAGAAATACTAGTCAGCTCCATAAGCTTTAGTATTGAATCCTCCGGCGACCCCTCAGGCTTTAATTATCTGTCAACCATTGAGGATGAATGGGGATATTTTTTATCTGATATATTTATAAAAAATAAAATAATATACGCTATAATAAATGCGCTTATATTTGGAATGGTTTCCGGAATTTTAGCGCTATTTAATTTTTCAGTTACAACGCTGCCCGGAATGAAATATAAGATATTTGCATTTTTTCCTATTTATTTATTGTTTTATCTTATATCAATACTGAATACGGTTATAAAGCCCGCTTACACCACAAGCTATGCTGCAATACTGAAAATGTTCAACTCTGGTCAAAAAAATTACCCTTTATATTGTATATTTTTGATTATTTTGATTTTTTTATCCGTTATTTTCATAGAGATAAAAATCAGAAGGGATGAAGCAGTATGAGATTTTATGCAAAATATCTTATTGTGGGAATTGTGTCCGGTATACTTTGTATATGCAGCAATATGATAAGAAATGATAGTGTAAATGCTTCACAAATTATATTTTATTCGGCATTAGGACTTGTGGACTGGTTTCCTGCTTACATGGAACAGGCTACACAGTTTTTTATACCGTTTTTATTGTTTCAAATATTGTTCGGAACATATATATACAGGCATTTTTGCAGTGCAGGAATATATTTTTTCTCAAGGAAAAAAAACAGAGAAAGCTGGTTTATAAGGGAAGCCGGGAAGTTATATTTATTTGTATTTATATATATCTGCCTATTTTTATTATCCGGAATTATTTCAACAATGGCTGTCTGTCATGTGCATTATGATAATACGGCATTAATAATTACTGTTTATTATTTGCTGATTTATTCAATGTTTTTATTTGCTTTTACTTTAATGATAAATATAATTGCAATTATTGCAGGAAGCCGTATTGGATTCATTATTGCAGCATCTATAGAAATACTGGGAATGGGATTTTTTTTAATGTTAGGAAAAATTATAACAACCGAATCAGACATTGCCGGAAAATATATATGGATGTTAAAAATAAATCCGGCTGCCCATCTTGTATTTGGGTTACACAGCAGTAAAATCAAGAGCTTGAACAAATTAATAAATCTTAAAAATATTAATTTTGACTTAAATGAGTCTGTAATATATTTTTTCACATTATCAATTATTATGATTTTTATAGGGATTTTTGTTGTAAAAAAGCGCGAGTTTATTATAAACAACCGCGAAACCGGGTAATAAAGCTAACGAATTTTTAAAGAAAAGAGGATTTAACCATGAAGCTTGTAGCGGAAAATGTAACAAAATATATTGGAAAAAAAGAAATACTAAAGGATGTTAATTTAACTATGGAAGCCGGACATATCTATGGCTTTGTCGGGAAAAACGGCTCGGGAAAAACTATGCTTTTTAGGGCTCTTTCCGGACTAATGCACATATCATCAGGAGAAATACGCCTTGATAATCAAGTTTTACACAAGGATATAAAGGTTTTACCAAGCTTGGGGCTTATTATCGAAAATGCAGGCTTATATCCTGAATTAACAGGGTTAAATAATCTGCGTCTACTTGCTAAAATAAATAGTAAAATAGACGATAGGGAAATATATAACGCAATAAGGCGGGTAGGCTTAGACCCTGACGATAAAAGACCTTTCCGTAAATATTCCTTAGGCATGAAGCAGCGAATAATAATTGCACAGGCCATAATGGAAACACCGGATATTATTATGCTGGATGAGCCAACTAATGCTTTGGATATAGAAGGCGTTGATGAAATACGAAAAATAATTATGGAAGAAAAAAAACGGGGAGCGCTTATTTTAATTGCCAGTCATAACACAGATGACATAACGCTGCTTGCAGACACAGTTTATTCCATATGTAACGGACTCATTAAAGAAAGCGGGGAAAAATAATGAAATTTAAAAACATCATAATAATTACCATTCTGATAATTATAATAATGACTGCGACAGGCTTGTATTATAAATCATCTTATCTTAACTATAATACTGAAGAGTTTCCTCTTGAAAATTTTGTAACCGGCGTAATGAATGAAGAGCTTTTAGACGCTCAGCTTAAAAAATATGATAATGAGCTTGATTCAAGTAATTACATAATGGCAGTCACCTGTCAGGAAAAATCATTTTTTCGTTATTCTTGTACTACTCAAAAGGTAAAGATAGAACATGTTTTTAAGGGAAGTAATATTAAAAAAGGAGATATTATTGAGATAGCTAAGAGTGATTCTGAAATATTTAATTCAGATGAAATGAAGATAAATGGCAGAAATTGTATCAATATGGGATTTGTAAACGAGATGAAACCGGGATATACATATTTGGTTTTTTTAGATAAAAAAATCAATACTCATGATGAAAATACAATAATATATATAACTGATGATTTCATTATGTCACCGATTTTTTGTTATTACGATATTGAAAACAACCCCTGCGCCACTATAAGTGATTTTAATCTTTCAGCATGGTATGGAGATATTAAGGACAATGAGTTTTTTATTACGTCCGAAAATGCAATTAAAAAAATGGAAGATTATAAGGAAAACTTATTAAACAAATATGACTATGTATTTCCGGATTAAAACCTGCCAATCACGCAAATTCTTATAGGCAAAAAAGTGTCTTGCAATTTATGTTAGCATATTGTATTATGTATTTATGTAATATCGGTTACTTGTAAAATACGGAGATTAGTGATGGCTGGCACATACGAAACCTTTAACGAGGTTCTTGTAAAACTTTATAACGACATTATGGCTATTGAGGAAAAAGCTGTTATTACAGAGGAATTTAAAGATATTTCCAACAACGATATGCATATTATTGAGGCTATCGGTATTGATTTTCCTAAGAGCATGTCCGTTATTGCCGCAAGGCTTTCCATTACGGTAGGTACTCTTACCATTGCCATTAATAACCTTGTTAAAAAAGGCTATGCGCTTCGCAACAGAAGCCCTCGTGATAAAAGGGTTGTTCTTATATCTCTGTCGGAAAAAGGGATTAAAGCATTTAAACATCATGCCGATTTTCATGAAGAAATGATTCATGCCATTATAAAAGATTTTTCCGATGAAGAGATTGAACTCGTTGTAAAAGCCTTATCAAATCTTGTAACCTTTTTTAAAAGTAAAATTTAATAAAGTGTCAAGAACTTTAGTTCTTTCGGCAGCGACGCTTGTAAATTCGTTTTTTGAATTTTATTCGTCTCTGCCGGATTTTGGAGCGGTTAACCTTATGTTGCCGCTAATCAACTGAAGTTCTTAGGAATTTTGCAAAATTAAGGAGGGTATTTATTTGGATAACTTATTTGATACAGGAGAAATGGAAGCGCTTCTCAATCAGTTAAACGCTTCAAATCTTGAGAAAGCTGCCGACGAAGCTTCGCCATCCTCTATGACAAAGGAAATGGAGGCATCTCAGAGGCGTTATGAGGAAATACTTAAAAAGCACGAAAATGATAAGGAGTAATATTTACAATACTCCAGTCAATTAACAAAAAGGCTGCCTGCCGTTCCATTAAACCACGGAACAGCAGGCAGCCTTTTTATTTTTCATTTATTTATACAAAGGATACTTATCGCAAATCTTAGTAACCTCAGCTCTGATATAATCTGCCTTAGCTTCAAAATCTGTCGCTGCAAGCCATATAAGACCTGCTATTTTCTCCATATCACTCTCTGTAAGTCCTCTTGACGTCACCGCAGGAGTTCCTATTCTGACGCCTGACGTTACAAACGGACTTCTTGGGTCATTTGGAACTGTATTTTTATTTAATGTAATATAAACCTCGTCACATCTGTTCTGAAGCTCCTTACCGCTTATTTCCATACCTCTTAAGTCCACAAGCATGAGATGATTATCAGTACCGCCTGTAAGTATCTTAAAGCCCTCCTTTTGAAGCAACGTACAAAGGGCCTGGGCATTTTTTACAATCTGTGTCTGATACGCCTTAAACTCCGGCTTAAGAGCCTCGCCAAAGCATACTGCCTTTGAGGCTATAACATGCATAAGAGGGCCTCCCTGAATACCCGGGAATATGGCTTTGTTGAAATTAAACTTTTCAGCCGCCTCCTTGTTTGCAAGAATAAGTCCGCCTCTCGGGCCTCTCAGGGTCTTATGTGTTGTAGTTGTAACCACGTCTGCATATGGAATTGGGCTTGGATGAAGTCCGGCTGCCACAAGTCCGGCTATATGAGCCATATCTACCATAAGATATGCTCCCACCTTATCAGCAACCTCTCTGAAACGCTTAAAATCAATAGTTCTCGCATATGCGCTTGCGCCTGCCACAATAAGCTTCGGCTTACACTCTGCCGCTATTCTTTCAAGCTCGTCATAATCTATAAAGCCCTCATCATTTACACCATATGGAACTATATTAAAATACTTTCCTGACATATTTACAGGACTTCCATGTGTCAGATGTCCGCCGTGGTCAAGATTCATGCCCATAACAGTATCACCCGGCTCAACCATTGCAAAAAATGCAGCCATATTTGCCTGGGCGCCTGAATGCGGCTGTACGTTGGCATAATCACATCCAAACAGCTTCTTTGCCCGCTCTATAGCAATATTTTCAACTATATCCACATCCTCACAGCCTCCATAATATCTCTTACCCGGATACCCTTCGGCATACTTGTTTGTAAGAACCGTACCCATAGCTGCCATAACAGCCTCAGATACTATATTTTCCGATGCAATAAGCTCCAGATTTCTTCTCTGTCTGTTTGCCTCAAGCTCTACTGCCTCTCCAACCTCCGAATCACTTTGCTTTAAAAACTCTATAATGTCATTTACCATTTTTTATCCTTTCCGCGTATGTACGCCTTATCTGCAATGTATAAATAATACACTACTTTCACCTGTCATGTCAACCGGCTAATAAAATTTTCATTCACATATTATTGCATAATTATTCACAATTTTTCCAAATCCTTTTCACAAAGTAAACATAAATATCCCTTATTATATACCTATCAAAAGGAGCAATACCTCTTGATAAAAATTTTTTTCATATTCATAACTCCCCCTTTTATTAAAGAAACGAGATGTGCATGTACTGCCTGTCTCGTTTCTAATATTTTGGTATACTTTTATTCCTTAAGATTTTTATCCTCAGTTATTAATGTATCTCTTGATATAATCCCTGTTTCGTGATTCTCCTCAAACTCCACATTTCGATTTTTAAGCTTCTTTTCCATAGCCGTGCTTAAAAGATACGCTATAACCGCTGTTACCGGCACGCCTAAAAACATTCCTGCCACGCCTGCCACAGAGCCTCCTACCGTAATTGCAAAGATTATCCATATAGGACGAAGTCCCGTGCTCTCTCCAAGAATTTTCGGCCCAAGATATAATCCGTCAAACTGCTGTAAAACTACTATAATAACAGCAAATATAACCGCATAGGTAAAATCCACTATCAAAAGAAGCAGTATCCCCGGTATGGCTCCTATAAAAGGACCAAAGTAAGGTATCATATTTGTTATCCCCACAATAACACTGATTACAAGAGCGTAAGGTATACCTATTATCATCATTATTACCCAGCATAAAAAGCCTATAATAATGGAGTCTATCATCTTTCCTATAATAAAGTTGCCAAATATTTTGTTGCACTCTGAAGATACGATAAGGATTCTGTCTGCCTTTGCCTCAGGAAACACTGCATATATTGCCCTTTTTATATTATTTATAAGCTTTGGCTTGTCTAACAGCATGTAGACGGAAACCATTATGGCTATAAGGGTATTTACTATACCTGAGATAATAGATACCGACGTGCTGTACAGCTTTGGCAATACGGACACGGCAAGCTCCTTCAGCCACTTTTCCATCTGCTCTGGAATATCCTCTATAAAATCTATCACCGTATTAAGCTTCCACTGTGGATACTGGTCGTTAAGATTTTCAAAAAAATCGACTATCTTGTTATAGCCCGTCTGGGCGCTCTCTATAAAAGTAGACAACTGCATAAGGGATTCGACTATCTGAGGCACAATATAAAACAGACATATTGTAATTACCGATATAACCAATATGTATGACAACAGCACCGAAAGCCCCTTGCTTATTCCTGCCCTCTTTATTCTGAATATTCCCCTGAAAAGTTTTCTGTTAAAAAAGTCTACTAGGGGATTAATTAAATATGCTATAAACAAGCCTAAAAGAAAAGGATACAGCATGCTTAAAATATTTCCAAGATTAGTTTTGGCATCGTCCCAATACCATACCACCTTCAATGCGCACGCTATTAATACTGCTAAAGTTACTATATACAAACCCCTTCCAACCAGCCTGGCCCTTTTTTTCTTTTTATCTATCATGTTAATCCTCCCTTTCCAAAACATGATTTTGCTTCTAATAGTATATCAGCCTTATTTTCCTTTTTAAACCCTTTTTTATATTTTTTCGCAAAAAATGCCCCGCTTATGCCAAAAGCCTGCCACTGCCCTTGAGCCGGATAAAAAAGCTTAAATATATTGTATTTTTAAGGCTTTTTCAAAATATGAAAAAAAGTTCTGTTTTTTTTTTAAAAAATACTTGCCTTTTTACAAACTATGTCGTATAATAGTCCATGCGTTAAGCGACAAATGCATAAATCATAAGAATTCAGACGCGCGATTAGCTCAGTTGGTAGAGCACCTGACTCTTAATCAGGGTGTCCAGGGTT
>CAJUAO010000011.1 GCA_910584685.1 uncultured Lachnospiraceae bacterium
TCAGACAGACGCTCTACGCTAAGAAGCTGACGGTATTTCGTTGATGAATTTCTAATCATATTCCTCAATGCTTTAAAAAATTATATTTAGCTGCCTGCCTCCCCTTAAGTCCTCCCCATTCCGCCTCCTAGAGCCTTTTAATGGGACATACCCTCATTTATATGGTGTTAGTGGAAGAAAACTTGAGTTTATTTTACTGCCTTAAAAATATAGTAGTTAGAGAGTAGATATGACATCTGCATTTGTTTTGTATAAGGTATATGACAAATATCAGATGATGGAAATCAGATTGAGTATGGTTATTTTTCTTATGAGAAATTTGTAAGATACAGATATACAAATATAGTGTGTATCAGCAAATAAGCTTATATCTTTATATTCATTCTTGCATACACATTATAGAAAATAATAGAATAAATATATTTGACTTTCCCCATTTTTTATGTCTGATATATGCAAATTCACATAAATACGAAGCGAATAGGTAATTGTAAATTGTGATTGAGCCGTTTATGTAAAACATTGATTTTATGCGGCTTTTAAAGGTATAAATAGAAAAATGGGAAAACTCAAAAAATGTATTACCGTACCCCATAAGCTTAAATTATTTATACGGATTAATATATCAAAAGCATAAATATCAAATTAAAAGATGTAACTTTCTCTCAATGAGGGGCTTAAGAAAAAAGGGAGCTTGGGGCGGCAGGGCAGCTTGGGAAGGGAGTTATATATTTTTTTAAAGCATTGAGAAAAGGGTTAGAAATTCATCAAGGAAATACCGTCAGCTTCTTAGCGTAGAGCGTCTGTTTGAGCAGGGGGCTTGCTTTTCAGCCCCTTGCGAGTTACGCTCGCAGCTTAGAAGGTGGCGGTATTACATTGATAGAATTTCTTCCTCTTTTCGAAGCTTTAAAGAAATATATAACTTCATGCCTATGCTGCCCTGCCGCCCCAAGCTCCCTTTATTCTTAAGCCCCGGGCTTCATGTGAAGAAATTTCTTTATTCAAACGTACAAATTAACATTTAACAATATGCCCATGCACAATCTCATTTACCACTCTCTTAAACAATCTCACATTCTATTAATGCAAAATTCTATTAATGCAAAATTTTGTTAATGCAAAATACAAGAACTGTTTTCAAGTCCCGCCGGAATCTCATACGGCGTATCAGCCGTAGTACCGTCATGTCCTAAAAATCTGTATCTGTATACAACCTTTTTCTTGCTTGCCTCAGGACATTTATCAGTGGCAAGACTTCCGGAATCACTGCATATAGTATATTCAACATGGCATTTGCAGTTTTCCGTAGGTACGGTTCCCTTTGCAAAATATTCGGTAATAATCTTGCTTCCCTCAGGGTCCTTGTCGCAAAGACCGTCTACTGCCAAATATCCGCATTTTGAGCATATTTTTTCTGTAACAACTGAATCAGGCTGCGTTGGCTCAGAATAGCCATAGCCCTTTTCTGTGTGTATTCTTGACATGATTTTACTCCAAAGTCTTGAGTGATAGCCTTCATTTCCGGTGTATTTTCCGATATCGGCATTTTCGTCAAAGCCGGTCCAGATACCTGCGGTAAGATAATCAGAATATCCCACAAACCAAAGGTCATAGCTGTTTGTGGTAGTACCAGTCTTACCGGCAATATACTGACCGCTTATATTTGCGCCGCCTCCTGTACCGATTACGCTGTTTGTCACAACGTCATGCATGGCGTTTGTAAGGAGCCATGCCGTTGAGTCCTTTATTACACGTCTGCCTTCAGGCTCCCTCTCCAATATTACACGTCCGTTATAATCGGTTATTTTTGTATAATAAATAGGCTTGTTATATATGCCGCCGTTAGCTATGGCAGCGTATGCGTTTGTAATTTCCAGATTATATATACCGTCAGTAATGCCTCCCAGTGCGATAGCCTGATTTGCGTCAGAGAGAATAGAGCCGTCTGCAAGCTCCCTTGCGCTTACAAGGGATGTAATTCCAAGAGTCTGCAGATATTCCATTGATACGTCAGGACTTACGGAGGTAACAGTTTTAACGGCTATAATATTTGCAGAGCGCGTTATGGCGTAACGAATGTTTTGTAAGCCCGCGTAGCCTGTTCTCCACCAGTTATTTACCGCCCTGCCGTTGGCATAGTTAAATGGAGCGTCGTCATATACCGTGGCGAGAGTCTGTCCGTTTTCAAGGGCAGGAAGAAATGATGCAAGAACCTTAAAGCAGGAGCCTGGCTGCCTTGCTGAGCTAGTAGCCCTGTTAAGGGAAAGACTTGTTTCCTTTTCTCCACGGCCGCCAACAAGGGCAAGCACCTTGCCTGTACGCTGGTCTATAACAGTAAAGGATGCCTGAGGCTGAAGGGAAAATAATACATTTTCTCCTAAAATCTCATCACCCTCCTTAAGGTATGCGGCCTTATATTCATCTATACAAGCCTGAGCCTCCTCCTTTGATTTAAATATAATCTTAAAGTTAGCTTCCCCTAAAAGCGTTTTGTGATAATAGTTTATATTAACATTTGAAAAATTTTCTATGGTGCCGTCGGCATGCTTTACAGACCATCTCCAGTCAAATGAGTAGTAAACGTTTGCAGGATAATTTGCGGGGTTTGACATCTCCTCGTCACAAATTCTCTGTACGGAAGAATCCTGTGTGGAATAAATGCTTAAGCCTCCGCTGTAAAGAGCATTTGCAGCCTGAGTTGAGGAATAGCCTTTTTCATCCATAAGGTCCTGAATAACCTGGTCAATAAGCTCATCAACAAAATACGAATATGGGTCAGAGTCAGCCTTCTGAGAGCTGATAAGCTGTATGCGGGAATAAACGTCGTCATTTATTGCTTCGTCATATTCCTCCTGGGTAATGTGACCGAAATCACGCATATTGTCAAGGGCAGTCTTGCGCCGCTTTGCGTTGTTCTCAGGATTATATATAGGATTGTAATATTTTGTCGGATTTTGTGTGATGGCAGCAATAACGGCGCTTTCTGAAATGGTAAGCTCAGATACATCCTTGTTGAAATAGCGTAAAGCTGCTGCCTGAACGCCATAGCAGTCGCTGCCTAAGTAAATGGTATTAAGGTAATTTTCAAGTATAATAGGCTTGGACGTGGTTTTTTCAAGCTCAAGGGCAAGATACTGCTCCTGTATCTTACGCTTTATAAGAGCGCCCATATTGCTTTCACGTCCGCCGCTTTCAAACACGTTATTTTTTAAAAGCTGCTGGGTAAGGGTGCTTGCGCCCTGCTTGGAGCCTTGAAGAAACTCAAAGCCTGCGCGGATAATACCCTTTATATCTATACCGTTGTGTTCAAAAAAACGTTCGTCCTCAAGGTCTATAAAAGCGTATTGAAGATGCTTGGGTATCTGCTCTATAGATACGGGTATTCTGTTTGAGCCGATTGCCGCAAGCTTTTCTATTTCGTTTCCGTCGGAGTCATATACTATGGTAGAGTATCCTGCGGGAGCTATGCTTAAATCATTTACATCAGGAGCGCCGTCTATAATACTCTTAGCCATGCCAAGAGCCAGAAATCCACCGGCTACGCAAACAAGGATTATGGAAAATATAAATACCCTGAATATATTGACCATAAGCTTTGTCGATAGTTTCCGCGGCGTAGAAACAAGGGATTTATGTTTCTTTTCCACACTTTCTTTACTAAAATTCATAATCTATTGTCCTTCCTTATATTTTAAAGTATAAGTGAAAATGTTCACCTGCTCGGAATATAATATATATTTCCGGATTATTATACCAAAAAAAGTCAGTAAAAAAAAGCTATAAGTTGAAATAAATGTTTTTAAAATTATTAACAAATAATTTAATGATATTCCATTATTGAAGAAATTATTGTATACTATGCTTGTCCGGCAAAATGGCAGGTAAATCCTGCAGTAGGGACGATTGCCGGTAATATATGAATAATGATGGAAAAGAGGATAATATGTCAGAGAGCTATAAAATAGTGTATGAGGGCGGTATAGGTGAAATAGAGGAGAAAAAATCCAGGTTTACAGCCTATGTATGTCCGGTGGAATCTGAGGAGGAGGCGTCCGCCTTTATAGAAAAAATTAAAAAAATGAACTGGAATGCCACACATAACTGCTCTGCGGCAGTAATAGGAATAAATAATGAATTCAGCCGCTGCAATGACGACGGAGAGCCGGGGGGAACGGCGGGAAAGCCTATGCTTGAGGTGCTTATCGGTGAGCAGGTCCATAACGTGGCGGTAGTAGTTACCAGATATTTCGGGGGAACTCTTTTAGGAACAGGAGGGCTGGTAAAAGCATATCAGCGGGCGGTTAAGGAGGGACTTGCAAAAAGCAAAATAGCAGAGAAGAGAGAGGGAGCAAGAATAACTGTAAATACAGATTATAACGGTATAGGAAAGCTTAAGTATATATCAGACTCTATGGATATATTTATTATAAATACCGAGTACAGTGATTTGGTGACTATGAATGTAATGGCGCCTAAGGAAGCAGTAAAGGCTTTTGTGGATAAGGTAACGGAGGCTACCGCAGGAAAGGCGGTTATACATGTAGGAGAAATAGAAACCTATGGAATAGTAAACGGCAGGCTTATATAAAGCCTGCCGTTATAAGTATAAAAGCCCGCCGCTTTTTTACTTTTTTAGTTTCTGCGTCCATAGTAAAGGGGAGAGGTAAAAACCTTTTTTATTATAAGAGGATAGATACCTGTTACCCAGAAGGTTGCAAAAAAGTAAGGCAAAATATTTACAATAAGATTAGTTTCGGAAAGAAACATAAAAAGAAGCTCCTTTAAGCCAACATAAAAAGCAAAAAGACCAATCATCCCGAATATATATTTTAGTATCTGACCGCCGATGCCGATGCCTCTTTCATTAAAATTAACGCTTGTAATTTCAATATACCAGCCGAATATAAAGCCGATTATACATGAGCCTATCTTAAAGCAGTCAAGCCCCTTGTCTACGGGAACACCGCCTAAGACCATTTCAAGGGCGCCGGTTATAATAAGCGCCAGTCCTAAAAGCGTGACTAAGATAAGAATAATGTGGTAATGGCTGCTGTCAAGCCAGTAATTATTAAAAATATATGCCGTAACAGTTGTAATAACCATGGTGATTGCAAAAGAGACTGCTACATCATATGGCGTGTGTACGCCAAGATACATTCTTGAGAAAATCACACATAAAATGGGAATAAACATAATTATGGAAAGCCCTATATTATATCTTCCAAGGTGTATTGAAAGGGAGCCGTATACAGAGGTCGCCGCCTGTGTATGACCGCTTGGGAAGGAATATCCGGTAGCATGCTCTAACGCCTCCTCCACGGGCCTGAGGGAGGTATCTTTGATAAAAGGACGCGGAACCTGCGCTATTATTTTTATTGTATTAACCACAAAGCCTGATATAAGGTATGCAAAGGCCATCTGATAGCCTAGCTTTTTGTTTATACACCAGTATACAAGACAAAGTATGGCGAAAATAACAATCTCTTCACCAAACTTAGTAAATATAAGATTTACGGCAGTAAAAATATCCACCCGGATACCCTCTAACAGTTTTAGTAACTCCACGGCTTCCTCCTTAAAAACAGTATATTTAAGCAAAATATGCTTAACGCTTATCAAACGGTAAAAATAGCAGCATTTTTATTAGCTGCGCTCAGCGCGCTTTCTCATGACAGGGTCCAGTATTTTTTTCCTTATTCTAAGACTCTTTGGCGTAATCTCCAGCAATTCATTTGTATCAATAAACTCAAGACACTGCTCAAGGCTTAAAATTCTTGGAGGAGTCAGCCTTAAAGCATCGTCAGAGCCAGAGGCACGTGTGTTTGTAAGTTGTTTTTTCTTGCAGACATTTACCTCTATATCATCAGTCTTGCCATTTTGACCAACAACCATACCTGAATAAACCTTTTCACCGGGACCTATAAACAGTGTACCACGTTCCTGGGCATTAAACAAGCCATATGTTATAGCTTCTCCGGATTCATATGCAATAAGGGAGCCCTGCTTACGATACTGTATATCGCCCTTGTATGGGCCATAGCCGTCAAATATGGTATTCATAATGCCGTTGCCCTTAGTATCTGTCATAAATTCACCACGGTAGCCTATAAGACCACGTGCAGGTATGGAAAATTCAAGTCTTGTGTAGCTGCCTCCTGAGGAGGACATACTTTGCAGCTCACCCTTGCGGTTGCTCAGCTTTTCAATAACAGTGCCTGAAAATTCATCAGGAACGTCTACGTAGGCAATCTCCATCGGCTCAAGAAGCTTGCCGTTTTCATCGGTTTTATATAAAACCTCCGCCTTGCTTACGGCAAATTCATAGCCCTCCCGCCTCATATTTTCAATAAGAACGGAAAGATGAAGCTCGCCTCTTCCGGAAACCTTATAGGCCTCCGTAGTATCAGTTTCCTCAACACGAAGACTTACGTCGGTGTTAAGCTCCCTAAATAATCTGTCACGAAGATGTCTTGAGGTAACGTATTTACCCTCCAGACCTGCCAAAGGCGAATCATTTACTATAAAATTCATTGATATGGTAGGCTCTGAAATCTTTTGAAAAGGAATGGCAACAGGATTTTCAGGAGAGCAGATAGTATCGCCTATGTGAATGTCCGCTATTCCTGATATGGCAACAATAGAGCCGATGCCTGCGCTTTCTACCTCAACCTTATTCAAGCCGTCAAATTCGTAAAGCTTGCTTATTTTTACACGGTTTTTCATCTCAGGGTCATGGGCGTTTACAAGCACGCAGTCCTGATTCACCTTAAGAGTACCGTTGTCAATTTTTCCAACGCCGATACGGCCTACATATTCGTTATAGTCAATGGTGCTTATAAGCACCTGTGTGTCTGCATCAGGGTCACCCTCCGGGGCAGGAATATAATCTATTATAGTTTCAAAGAGGGGAGTCATATCCTTAGGAGAATCACCTATCTCAAGAACTGCATGTCCAGCCTTTGCCGATGCAAATACAAACGGACAGTCAAGCTGCTCCTCATTTGCATCAAGCTCAAGGAAAAGCTCTAAAACCTCGTCGATAACCTCGTTTGGTCTCGCCTCAGGTCTGTCAATTTTATTTACGCATACGATTACGGGAAGGTCAAGCTCAAGAGCCTTTCTGAGAACAAACTTTGTCTGGGGCATGGCGCCCTCAAATGCGTCTACCACAAGTATTACGCCGTTTACCATTTTAAGCACCCGCTCTACCTCGCCGCCAAAGTCGGCATGTCCCGGAGTGTCGATAATATTTATTTTTGTATCCTTATAATAGACGGCAGTATTTTTTGAAAGTATGGTAATACCACGCTCACGCTCTATATCGTTAGAATCCATTACACGCTCCAAAACCTCCTGATTGGCGCGGAATACGCCGCTTTGACGGAGAAGCTGGTCGACAAGTGTGGTTTTTCCATGGTCAACATGGGCTATAATTGCAATATTACGTATATCTTCTCTTTTTGTTTTCATAATAAAAATCCTTCTTTCTAAATAAATGTACTTTAAAAAATGGATGTACTTTTAAAAAAATATACTTTTTTTAAAAAAGTACTTTATTTTTTTGGCACACTGTTATACAATATAGCATAAATATAATAAAATACAAGAAAAATTTTTAATACATAAAATTTATATTTAAAGTATATTCAAAAGTTTATGTATTGCCTTAAACATTATCTATAAAAAAGTGTGTAAAAGTCAAAAGTATTGCCTGTAAAAACTGTCTTAGGCGAAAAATATTTTTTTTGGCGAAATTTCTTATTTTTTTAAATAAAAACTATAAAAAATAAAAATTATGTTCTAAATGCCATAAAGTGGGAATATAATAAACAGAGTGAAATAACACACTAATTTTGGAAGGGAGAAATACAAATGGTAGATAAGGTTATTGAAAACAACAGAGTAAGCATAGTAGGAGAGGTAGTGTCTGATTTCAGGTATAGTCATCAGGTCTATGGTGAAGGCTTTTATATGGTGGATGTGGCAGTGAGCAGACTTAGTGATTTGACGGATGTAGTGCCTCTAATGGTTTCAGAAAGACTGGTAGATGTAACAGAGTGCTGTATAGGAAGACTTGTGGAAGTGTCAGGACAGTTCCGCTCTTATAACAGGCATGAGGAAAACAGAAATAAGCTTATATTGTCTGTATTTGTAAGGGAGTGGCAGTTTGTTGACATAAATCCTGAGGCAGGAAAAACAAACCAGATTTACCTTGACGGATTTATATGCAAGGCTCCTATATACAGAAAGACGCCTCTGGGCAGGGAGATTGCAGACCTTTTGGTGGCGGTAAACAGACCGTATGGCAAGAGTGATTATATACCATGTATAGCATGGGGAAGAAATGCAAGATTTGCTTCTACATTTGAAGTAGGCGGAAAGATACAGATATGGGGCAGAGTACAGAGCAGGGATTATGTGAAGAAAATCAGCGAGGACGAGGTGGAGAAGCATGTAGCCTATGAGGTTTCCGTAAGCAAGCTTGAGGTTCACAGCCATGAACAGGATTACAGGGAGGATTACAGAGATTAGATATAGGCGTTAGAAATAATATTATTATTGACATTATTTTCTCATAGTGTTATATTAAACCATAACAACATATTATTTTATAGAGGTCGCGTTTTTTATAAGTAGCTTTTTGGATGCAGGCAGGCAGAAGAAAAAAAGATGAAAGGAAAAAACGCCGAAAGATAAAGAACGCCGGGCTTTATCTTGGGCATGTGATGAATAATCATATGACTGTCATCAGATTTTGTTCTGGTGGAGAGCTATAATTATTTCTTAATAATACATTATGTGTTTGTTTTGGGATATTATGCCGGCAGTCATTATGCCGGCTTTTTTGATGCACAGTCCATGCAGATGAAGCTGTTTATATATTCATCTGTTAAATATTATCGTATAGTGTATAAGAAAATTTATGAAAGAGAGGATATTGTTATGTCAATTTTTACAGGAGCAGGAGTTGCTATAGTAACGCCAATGAAGGAGGACGGCAGCGTAAATTTTGAAGCCTTTGGGGAGCTTTTGGAGTATCAGATATCAGAAGGTACGGACTGCATTATAGTGTGCGGAACTACGGGAGAATCATCAACCATGACCCACGAGGAGGATTTGGCATGCATAAGGTTTGTTATAGATAAGGTTAATAAGAGGGTGCCTGTTGTGGCAGGAACAGGCTCAAACTGTACGGCAACAGCAATCCAGAAATCTATAGAGGCCGAAAAGCTTGGGGCAGACGGAGTACTTTTAGTTACGCCGTACTATAATAAGGCTACCCAGGGAGGACTTGTGAAGCACTTTACAGCCATAGCCGACGCTATAAATATACCTTGTATTCTTTATAATGTTCCGTCAAGAACAGGCTGCAATATTCTTCCTGAGACTGTTATGGAGATTGTAAATAAGGCAAAAAATAAAAATGTAGCGGCTATAAAGGAGGCAAGCGGAAACATATCGCAGGTGGCAAAGCTTGCAAGTATTTCAAATGGCGCTATAGACATATATTCAGGAAACGACGACCAGATAGTTCCTATTCTTTCACTGGGAGGAAAAGGAGTTATATCCGTTCTGTCAAATATCGCGCCGAGACAGACACACGATATTGTTGCAAAATATCTTGAGGGTAACGTAAAGGAAAGCATGGATATACAGCTAAAGGCTATACCTCTTATAAACGCCCTTTTCTGCGAGGTAAATCCAATTCCCGTAAAGGCGGCGCTTAATCTTATGGGTAAAAATGCAGGAGCTCCAAGACTTCCGCTTACGGAGATGGAGGAGTCAAATAAGGAGAAGCTTAAAATAGCAATGAAGGATTTCGGAATACTGTAAAAATATATGGAAACGCACGAAAGATATGTGCAGAAAAGAGGTAAAAATGACAAGAATTATAATGGTGGGCTGCGGCGGAAAAATGGGAAAGACTATATCTGATATAGTAAGAAATGATAGTGATGCAGAGATAGTTGCAGGCGTTGATATAAATACAAGCTGGGCAAATGATTATCCGGTTTATCCCTTTATAAAGGACGTAAAGGAGGAGGCGGATGTTATAATTGATTTTTCCACGCCAAAGGTACTTAAGGAGCTTATAAGCTTTGCAAAGGAAAAGAAGGCTGCGGTAGTTTTATGTACCACAGGCTATTCAGAGGAACAGATAGAGTTTATAAATGAGGCTGCAAAGGAGTGTACCCTTCTCCGCTCCGCCAATATGTCAATGGGAATTAACACAATGGTAAAGGTTATGGAGACAGTGGCTAAGACACTTGCAGACGCAGGCTTTGACATTGACATAGTAGAAAAGCACCACAATCAAAAGCTGGATGCCCCAAGCGGCACAGCTATTGCCCTTGCGGATGTTATAAATGAGCAGCTTAACGGAGAGTATGAGTATGTATATGACAGAAGTACAAGAAGGGAAAAGAGACCTGTAAAGGAAATCGGGCTTAGCGCTGTAAGAGGAGGAACTATAGTCGGTGAGCATGAGATTATATTTGCAGGAACCGACGAGGTTATAGAATTTAAGCACACGGCATATTCAAAGGCAATATTTGGAAAGGGAGCAGTGCAGGCAGCTAAGTTTCTTAAGGGTAAGCCGGCAGGGCTGTATGGAATGAAGGAAGTTATAAATTAATGAAGCGGAGAAAAATATGGAACTTTGGGATATATATGACAAGAATAAAAAGCCTACGGGAAGAACAATGGAGCGGAACAGCTGGTGTTTAAGGGATGATGAATACCACCTTACGGTGCTGGGAGTGATATTAAGGACTGACGGATGTTTTCTGATTACAAGGCGCGTAATGACAAAGGCGTGGGCTCCCGGCTGGTGGGAGGTATCAGGGGGAGCCGCAATGGCGGGAGAAACCTCTTATGAAGCGGTAAAAAGAGAGGTAAAAGAGGAAACGGGACTTGACGTATCAGGTGCAGAGGGAGGCTATATGTTTACATACCACAGGGAAAATCCGGGAGAGGGAGATAATTATTTTGTGGATGTATACAGATTTATGATGGACTTTAAGGAGGAGGAGCTATGCCTTCAGGCGGCTGAGACAGACGGATATAAGCTTGCAACGAAGGAGCAGATAAGTAAGCTCGCAGAAGAAGGCATTTTTCTGCATTATGACAGCATTAAAGAGGTTTTTAATATATAGACGGTTGACAGCATACGGCATATTGACTATAATATAAATATAATTATATAATTATGTTTATAGAAAAGAGGTGCTGTAATGGCGAGAAAAACCCAGATTTCAAAAGAGGTCATTTTGGAGACCGCATTGAAGATGCTTATTCGCAATGGATATTCATCTGTAAATATTAAAACATTATCTAAAGAAATTGGCTGTTCCACCCAGCCCCTTGTATGGCATTTTGAAAACATGGAGGGCCTTCGTAAGGATTTAGCCCAATATGCTTTAAGCTACGCTAACGAAAAGATGCGTCCGGCTGCTGAAAACGGGGTGGAAGCCTTTGAACAGGTAGGAGTTGCCTTTATTCATATTGCCGTAGCAAAGCCCAATCTATTCCGTTTCCTTTATCTTGAAGGATATAGCGGCTCTCCGGCAGAAAATTTTGACGCGTTGACGAAAGATGATGATAATGCTGAGCTGATTAAAAGAATCTCAAGGGATTTAGGAATTTCAGAGGATAGCGCAGGGAGATATTTGCAGAATACAATTATTTATACATACGGTATTGCTGCGCTTTCGGCAACTGGTATTATCAAGGCATCCGAGGATGAAATCATGAATTTAGTTAATAGCGCTGCAGACGGTTTTCTTATGCAGGAGGGAGCTGACCCTGACAAAATACCTAAGCATAAGGAGAAAAGGAAATGAAAGCAAGACATATTTTTTTACTGACAGCCATGATTATAGAGCTTATATTATTCTTCTATTGTTTCATTAGAAAATCAAATCATGTTCCTGCAGGTTATATCTGCGGAGTACTATCCCTTGTTCTTTTTGTGTGTACAGGCTGGCTTTTGCTTTTTCCGAAAGTAACTCCGGTTGAGACAACAGGTAAATATAAGATAATACGAGAGGATAGCTTTTATATTGACACATCGCGGCTTGAAACATATAATGATGACGGAGGCTATCGTGAATTACCTGTGTCTTTTTGGTATCCTGACGGATATGATGATATACAGCGCTGTCCCTTAGTAGTATTTTCTCACGGCAGCTTTGGCGTAAAGGAAAGTAACGAAACACTCTATCGTGAGCTTGCAAGCCACGGCTATGCAGTGTGCTCTATTGACCATACATATCAATGCTTTAAGACGAAGCTTTCAAACGGCAGAACAATTCGTGTAAGCGGAGAGTTTATGAAAGAAATTGCATCCGATAAGCCTCAGGATAAGCCGGAGCAGTCATTAGCGCATTTTGAAAAATGGATGGAAATTCGTACAGGGGATATAAATTTTGTTTTAGATACGATTATTGAAAATGTAGACGAGGGAAACAATGAATTGAAAGCGTATAATTTAATCGACACTTCCCGAATTTGCGTAATGGGACATTCCTTAGGTGGCTCGGCGGCTCTTGGAGTAGGCAGGCAGAGAGATGATATATCGGCGGTTATTTCACTGGAGGCTCCGTTTCTTTGCGACATTAAAGGAGTGGATAAAGACGGAAGCTTTATTTTTGAGCAGTCAGAATATCCCGTGCCTGTACTGAACATATACTCTGACGCATCATGGGAGCATTTGCGGGAATGGAAGCAATACGAGGAAAACGCAAGACTATTGGATATGGAGTCAGAGGATATTCAAAATGTGCATTTTTCTGGTATCGGTCATTTTTCATTGACAGACCTGTCCCTGACATCTCCATTTTTAACAATGATATTTGACGGCGGAAGCCCAAAGGATGCGCCGCAGGCAACATTAAAAAAACTCAATGAGATATGCCTTACATTTCTTGATAAGCACTTATGATATACAATTAAATTTTACGGAGGCAGAGTAATATTATGATTAGGGAAAACGAATATCCGATTTTGGAGTTTGATAATAACAGGACTGCGAAAATAAATCCTACCACTTTTTCAGAAAAATTCTTTGAAACAGATAAGCTGGTTATTACTTTTTTCCCGGAGGTTATGGATAAGCTTGCAGCAGAGGGAAGGATAATTATTGAAAGAACTATTGGCGGTGAAAATCCTGTTTTGATATATCGTTTTGTGGATTCAAATATTTTAATTACCCTTGGACATGTGGGTTGTCCTGCCTGTGGAGGAAACCTGGATTTATTTAATTCTATGGGTATTACTAAAGTTATGTTTTGCGGAGGCGGCGGAGTTCTTGATAAAAATATTGAGGTTGGCCAGATACTTGTAGTAGAAGGGGCAATCAGGGACGAAGGCTTTTCATACCATTACATAGAGCCCTCAAGGTATATTTATACGAATCCTATAACTACAGAAAAAATTACTAAGTATTTGGAGGAAAATGCAATTTCATATATTCGTGGCCTTACCTGGACAACAGATGCCATATTCAGGGAAACCGGCGACAGGATTGCTAAGAGAAAAGAAGAAGGCGCCAAGATTGTTGAGATGGAACAGGCAGGCTGTATCGCAGTTTCACAGTTTAGGGGTTTTGAGTACGGAGCATTAATATATGGAGGCGACGATTGCTCACAGGATGAGTGGAGCAATAGAGAATGGCGGAGCAGGGAGGGAATACGCTATGATTTGGTAATGCTTTGCAAAAGATTAGTTGAAATAATATAGCGCTGCGACTTCCTATAATTTAACAAATAGAAGTGATATTACGGATTATAACAGAAAATCATTAGTTTAAGGATATGTCCTCCGGTTGTTTAAGCTGCCGGAGGACATTTTATATGTAAAAATAATTTGTTTTCAGTATAATTCATACAGGCACAGGACTTATATAGATGCAGGACTTTAATAAAAAATTTTTTTTAAATCTGACCACTTATATTTTAAAATAAACCGAGTATTTCAAATCCATTGAAAACAAGCTTAAATCTCCATATAATAATATCATAAGGAGGTGCTGTTTATGGAGGTTGAAATTAAAATTGACAGTTCATATACTGAGCCTAAAATTATTATTATGGCTGCTTCAATGACAGAAGATATTAATAATATTGTAAAAAAAATATCAGAAGAAACTTCATTGATAATTTCCGGAAGCAGGAATGATAAAATTGAGGTCCTTGAACAATCAGAGCTGATTAGGATTTACGCCGGAGGGGGAAGGGTTTTTGCAGTGACAGACAAGGGAGAATATATTTTACGCCTTAGGCTGTATGAATTAGAAAAAAGATTAAGCTCCTGTCAGTTTGTCCGTATTTCAAATTCGGAAATCATTAACCTGAAAAAGGTCAGTCACTTTGATTTAAGCTTTACAGGCACAATTTGCGTTAAATTGTCAAATAACACAACAACATATGTTTCAAGGCGTTATGTTTCAAAGGTAAAGAAAATATTAGGAATATGAGGTGAAGAAAATGAAAAAGAAAATAATTATACGCGGCGCTTTAGGATTTTTGACAGGAATTACAATAGGATATTTAATTACAATAATTATGTCTTTGGTATTTGCAAATGGATATTACTCTCCCTGTGTGCCTGAACTTATTTCTATAATGGGAAATGAAATTAATGCAGTTATTTTGCAGGCCTTGCTTAGCGGCTTGCTTGGCGCAGGCTTTGGAGCCTGCTCCGTAATATGGGAGATAGAGCGTTGGAGTATCGTTATGCAGACAGGAATATATTTTACGCTTGTTTCCATAATAATGCTTCCCATTGCATGGATTTTGTATTGGATGGAGCATAGCATTGGAGGCTTTTTAAGCTATTTTATGATTTTTCTTTTTATTTTTGCCCTTATATGGGTTATACAATTTTTAATTGGAAAGCAGATTGTAAGAAAAATGAATGATAATTTACACAAGGCAAGGGAGGATAAGAGTAAGGGTAATAATTTATAATTATGTTAAAAATCAACCTATGGTTGAATAAGGCAGATAAATTCTCCTGTCCGGTTATTGCCTGAAGCATGAAATTTAAGCTATTATATGGTTAGAAATTTATACAGGCAGAACTTAGCAGTCTGCCGTCTGTAAAAGTGGAGGTATAATATAATGCTTAATAGTGTTAAAATCGGTAATTTTATAATGGATAAAAGAAAATCCCTTGGTTTGACGCAGCAGCAGCTTGCAGATAAGCTGAAGGTTTCCTTTCAGGCGGTATCAAAGTGGGAGAACGGCACAACATATCCCAATATAGAGATATTAAGAGATTTAGCAACAGTATTGGATGTTTCTGTGGATGAAATATTAGCCGGGAGTGAAAGAAACCCGGAGGATTTATCATACAGCAAAGCAGGAATTGATATTGCCTATACGGATACTATAAAGCAGGAAATGTCAAAGCATTTGGAAACTGACGACAGGCGTGTTTTAAATGGAATGGGAGCATTTGCGTCATTGTATGATATTCATTTTCCAAAAATAAAAAATCCTGTTTTAGTGCTTAAATCAGAGGAGCCCGGCTCTAAGCAGAAGCTTGCCATGGAATATGGCTATACGGAATCTATCTGCCATGATATGATTAACCATCTTGTAAACGATATAGCAGTTATGGGGGCAAGGCCCTTGGCAGTATTAGACACGATTGTATGCGGAAATGCCGAGAAGGACACTATTAAAACATTGGTAAAGGGAGTATCGGATGCGTGCAGATTAAATGAATGTTCCCTCGTAGGAGGAGAAACCTCCATACAGCCATCTGTGATAGAGTCAGGAGTTTATATACTTACTTCAAGTATTGCAGGCATTGCAGAAAAAGCTAAGGTGATTGACGGCTCCGCCATACAAGAGGGAGACAGTGTCCTGGCGGTAGCCTCAAACGGCTTGCATACAAACGGTTATTCATTAGTTCGTCTGCTGATGGATAAAATGCCTCAAATCAAATTGGATAAAATAGACGGGCTGACCTTTATAGAGCAGATAATGAAGCCCCATACTCCATATTATAAAGCAATCAAGGACCTGCCTGACAAAAGCCTTATACACGGAATGGCTCATATTACAGGCGGTGGCATAGAAGGAAATCTGAGGAGGATAATTCCAGACAGCTTAAGCGCAAAAATTGATTTGTCTAAGATAAGGATATTAAATATATTTAAGTATATTCGTAACAATGGCGGTATCAGCGATAAGGAAATGCTTAGAACCTTTAACTGCGGAGTTGGTATCTGCATGGTTGTTTCAGAGAGCGGTAAGGTTATGGTTATGAAGCATATTAATCAGTTTTATGAGTGCTATGAAATCGGAAGGATTGAAAAAGGAGAAAATAAGGTAGTATTTGAAAATCGCATGAGCTGGCTGTAATTAGATGAACAGCAGAATAGCTGCAGGTAATGTAATGGTGAAGCTTAAGTAAATGCGTTAAAATACGCTAAAATAAAATATGCTAAAATAAAATGCGTTAAAATACGCTAAAATAAAATGCGCTAAAACAAAATGTGTCAAAATAATTTTTTTTTCTTGCCATATTTGCCATAAGCTATATAATAAAAATAAACAGTAAAAGCATTGTACAAATTGACCGGAGGAATTATGTTAAACCAGTTTTCAAGAACGGAGCTTCTTTTAGGAAAAGAGGCTATGGAAAAGTTAAGTAAGGCGCGGGTGGCAGTATTCGGCATAGGCGGGGTAGGCGGCTATGTCTGTGAGGCATTGGTAAGAAGCGGAGTAGGCGCTTTTGATTTGGTGGACAACGACAAGGTATGCCCGTCAAATTTAAACAGGCAGATTATAGCTACCGTAAGAACAATAGGCAGATATAAGACTGATGTAATGAAGGAGCGTATTCTTGACATAAATCCAGATGCAGACGTAACAATACATAAATGCTTTTTTCTGCCTGAAAATGCAGACGAATTTTCCTTTGAGGAATACGATTATGTCGTTGATGCAGTAGATACGGTGACGGCTAAAATAGAGCTTGTGATGAAGTGCAGGGAAAAGAACATACCGGTAATAAGCAGCATGGGAGCCGGAAATAAGCTTGACGGAAGCAGATTTAAGGCAGCAGATATTTATAGTACAAAGGTTTGTCCGCTGGCTAAGGTTATGAGAAGGGAATTAAGAAAGCGGGGAGTAGAAAAGCTTAAGGTAGTATATTCGGAGGAAATACCTGTAAGCATAAAAGATATGCCGGAGGGCTTTAAGGCCGGAAGCGTAGCCTTTGTTCCGTCTGTTGCCGGGCTTATTATAGCGGGGGAGGTAGTAAAGGATTTAACAGGAATATAAAAAATATAAAATATAAAAAAAATACTTGCATATTATTTTTTTTGTGGTATACTAGTTGAGTATTAAGTATGGCTTGTTGGTCAAGAGGTTAAGACGCCGCCCTCTCACGGCGGAATCAGGGGTTCGATTCCCCTACAAGCTGCTCATGAAGATTGAATATGTTAGCAGTTATATGTGGTATTTGTTTGGACGCTGTGCAGGCGTTCTTTTTTTTGTATATCATATAGGAAATAGCTTTTATATAGCTGCAGATTCAGTATTGTTAAAATTACTTTGTGATTTAAATGTTCATGTGTAAAACGTAAAAAATAGGGCAGAGATGTTTAGTCTCTGCCCTATTATGAATTCTTTATCAAGTTATAAGTGATAACTTGATAATATATTTTAGGAATATTAGTATTTAATTGTAATTTGAGCATTATGGTTTTTAGATATTGTCTTGCGTGTTTAAACGGGATTCTATATCACACATAGCCTGATTAATAATTGAATTATAATTATTTAAATAGTTACCTGTAAGTGCATCCCCGTATTTTACAGCTTTAATATCTTCAATTATAGATAATTCATTTTTTATATATTGTCTTAACTGATTAGTATATACCGTATGCTGTATCAGATTTTTATATTGAGCAATATAAATAGATATAATCTCTGCTGGGGAAAATAATCTAAAATTATTACCATTAGAATGATAAGGAACACTCATACCGGTTATTTTTACATTTTGTAAGGCTGCTAATATATTAGATTGGTCTTCTAACGTATATGAATATCTTTCACCGTCAATAACAACACCAGCTGTGATTAATTTACTGCAAAAAGAATTTATTTCTTTAATCTTAGCATCCTTTGTTTCCTCTAAGCAGTTTTTTAGAAATTTTTTTTTATGAGCGTTACGTTCTTCGTCAGAGGTTTCAACCAATTCTTCATTGACAATTTTATATAATGGATATTCGTATTCATTAAAAATATTAAACTCCCATTCCATATATTCAAGGGATGTTCCTGAGCGATACAGATATAATCCTTCCTCTGTATTTTTATTTATTCTCATTGTAATACCGATAATATAGCCGTTTTCATCAGGAACTAAGAAATCATAATATATATTTGAATTGTCAGTAAATTCGATATAGTTATTTTTTGTATTAATATCAAAAATGCCTTTATGATTTTCATATGAGTTTAGTAATTCTCCAATGTCTGAATATATCTCAAAACCATTATTATTAATAGCTGCCGGCAATAAAGTATCTGAGTCAAAATATACTCTTATGTTACTGTTTCTTGTTTCTTCAAAATTGATTATTTTATATTTTGATATTTCCGTTGAATTTATAAATTTTAAAAACAAATATTATTTCCCTCCTTTATTGTCCTATATGTAAATGAATGTAATATATGACAGACCACGCATTTGGCTTATTTATTGTTAAGGTTTTATTGCTGATACTACATAAGGTTCCAAATGAGCTATTCGGAACAAAAGAAGTAAGTGTTCCTGATGAGTTATAACCACCGCTTATTACCATAGCTGATGAAGAATGAATATATATAGCATAAGTTGAACCTCCGGAACCATTTCCACTAATAACAATTATATCCCCAGGTACTGTTGCAAGAGTTTTACTGCCGGAAGTGATAGTTTCAGAACTTCCAAGCTGCATTTTCTTTACAAGTTTACTGTTTAAATTACTATATACACTTTCAAGAGCATATAATGAAGGCGCATATCCATATCCAGCTCCTGCCGTATGCCCGCTGGACATAGAAGTATAGGTATCAAATAACTGGACATGACCATAGACGGAATTTGTTGCTGCACCGTAAGTATTTTTATCTTCTGAAGTGTGTGATGAAGGAGGCATACTGCCTAAAGCAGTCTTTAAATGAGACAGACTCGCCTTTCTTAAATAATTATCACTGCCATTTGTAACCATAACCTGGGATATAGTCGGATTTTCGTTGTTTGCACTGTTTTGATTAAAACGGCTGCCAAAAATATAACCATTTTCTGTTCTTCTGACAATAGTATTATAATCTGCGCCTGTTGAAGCCGAGTATCCATGCAAAGCATCAGAGTTTGTTGCCGTACCGTGAAACTTAGAGGCATGGAAATTGCCGTTCCCATCCATCCAACATCCTACATGATTATTTTTTTTAGAGGAATAGTCATTATCTGTTACTTTTGAAATATAAAAGCCTTCATCTGCGGCATCATTATTTGCCAGCACTCCTATTTCCCAGCTGCTTGACACTCCTCTCATAACCATTGCAGGATTCCATTCACCTGGAGAAACGCCATTTCCTCTTATATTTATACATGCATTATCCCTTCCGGAAACCCATGAGCCTCCTAAAAAGGATGGAAAAATTAACTTACCAGTCATAGAGCCACCGCTTAAAGGCAGATAGTCACCTGAAACACTGCCACTTGAACTTGATGAGATGATAATTTTTTCGTTTTCCGAGTCAGGAGTGAGCGTTATATTATCACCTGCTTCAAGTATCAATGTATCAGTTTTTGAATTGGCAGAAACAGTAGCAGAGCCAACAGTAACGGCACTAAAGGCATTCTGGTTTTCCTCAGCATTAACAGGGGCATGTGCCGTCTGACTATGCTCGTAGGCAGCTTTTCCCCTGTCTCCTCTGTAAGCGGTAGAGGAGGTTTCACCTAACGCAATAGTCTCACTTATTATGGCAAAAGCACTTCCTGACCAACGGTATGTTTTATTTGAAATTAGGTCAATATAGATTTTTCCTGTTTCCCCTGTGATTTCAGTTATGTGTTCAGGCTCTTTGTAAAACTTATTATCGTTAAGATACCCTTCGATTACATCATCAACGTATGACGGAAGCTGGTTTGACGGAATTAAGCCGTTTGCATCCAGCTCGGCTACTCCGTTTGCAATGCCTTTATCTTCTGATAAAACGAAATGGTGGGAATTAAGCTTGTTTTGCAGACTGTCAGCGGCATCATTTGCTTTTTTAGCAGCCTTTTCTGCATTGGAAACAGCGGTAGCAGTATTGTTTTCCCTGTCTGTCTCCTGTGTTTGTCGTAAAGTTTCATTATCCTTACGGGTATTCTCGTTTTCAATCCGCTGGTTTTCGTTTGAAATTCTTATATCCTCAGTATTTATACGGTTATCTTCGGCAGCTTGTCTGTCAGTTTCATTTGTCTGCCGTTGATTTTCATTATCAATGCGCTGTTCTTCGTTTGTCTGCCGAATATCCTCATTTGCTTTAAGCTTGTCATTTAATTTCTTATTGCCTGCAATTAAGCTGTTTAAGGCACCGAATTCATTTGAGCTTTCCATTACGCTGTTATTTACGGCAGTTTTGTCAATGTTAATTATAAAGTTTTTGGTGGAATATATAATTCCGGTTTCTTCGTCTGTAAGCTGAATGTCACAGACTGCATTACCTTCAACTGCAAGAATTTGTTCAGTGAGTGTAATAAAAACACGACCGTCCTCAAGAATGTTGCAGTCATTATATACGTAAGTTCTGTCAGGCTTTTGAAGTCTTATTCTTGCAGCTTCATTTGTTTTGACAGTTCTTGGTATGCCGTTTTCTGTCAGAGTGCATATGATATATCTTGCAGTATCCAGGTGCTTTGCACGGGAAATGTTGTAAGAGGGGTTTATGAAGTCAACGGCAAGGTCAAGAACCTTGTAGTTTTGTTTGATTTCGTTAAGTTCTGTTAAGGTCATGGGAACTCCTTTCTGTGGATTTTTAGTTAGGTGAGTTAGGGTGAGGGAGGAAAAAGATTTTTTTAAAAAGAAGGCATAATCTTATATAACATAAGAAAAGGCACTCAGCTAAATGCCAATTAGATTAGCATCAATATTATAGCCATTACTACAAATAAAAATTAAAACATTTTTCAGTATTTATAATAATACTTTTTATTAAATCTTCTATGTTTAATTGTATGGGGATATTGCTTAACTACATATACAAAATCAATAAAATAGCTTTCTGACCGCATAAGTTCTTTATACAGGTTTGTAACTTGATAACTTGATTTTAATAAATTTAGTATATTTTTTGATGTTAAAATATCCATAATTTATATATCTTTTATTTAGAATTTGTGTTAAAATATTCCTATTAAATTACATAGGAGGAATACATATGTCGAGAGTTAATGAGGGCGGGATGCATTTTGTATCTTATCATCGGAAAAGTAAAGAATTTTACAAAGATAATTCTTATGTAAGAAAGAATTTAAAAAAAATACTTGCAAAAAAAAATGGCTGTAACTAATAATAAAGAAACACTTAAAGACAGTACAATAATATATGATGGAGGAAAACGGTATAAGGTTATTAATATTGATGAAATTGGGAAAACTGCCATACCGCATAGAATTAAACAAAAAGCAAATAAGGTTAAGAATAGCAAAACCAATAAACATCATAGTTCTAAAACCAACAAGAAAAAAATGCTTGTAAAAAGAACTTTAAAAACAAATGTAAGTTCGGATATTATAGAAAAATTACCAGAAAATGCACTTGGTAATGATCCACGTCTAAAAGAGGTATTTAAGCAGTTTGGAAAAAATTAAGTAATAATAATGTCAATAAAAGTTTTTACTGCGATGAATTGTGGTTATGAGTGATAAATTTAAACGCATGTTCAGACTAACATAATATAATGGTATATGATATAATATTCCTATAATTCACAAAAGTAATAAAATTTGAATTAGCAGCAACTCTGATGTGAATGGTAAGGTTAATCGAAATCATTTATTTTGCGTAGTATCACTAATTCACAACAAACAAAAGGAGTTGCGAATAGGTTTAATCATACTGGACCATTTTTATAATAAAAAATGCTTAAAACTCTTGATTTATAAGGGATTAAGCCAGACCACATATAATTAAAGGAGAGTACATATGTCAAAATTAAAAGTAATGTATGAAGGAATTTTGGATTTGACAAATTGCAGAATTCCATGTTATGTATTAGAAGATAGTACGAGGATTTTATCAGGAAGACAAATGCAAACAGCTTTAAAATTAACAGATGATATACCGGCATCTCAAAGTGCAGGCTCTCGTTTACAAAGATATTTGAATCAAAAATCTTTGCATCCATATTTATATAAAAATGAAGATAAAAATAAATATAGTCCTATTATATGCTATAAAGGCAACACACAGATAAATGGATATAAAGCTACTGATTTAGTTGATTTATGTGATGGTTTTTTAGAAGCAAGAAAAAATATAGCTTTATCATCAAGACAAAAAATCATTGCAGACCAAGCAGAAATTTTAATGCGTAGTTTTGCTAAAGTAGGTATAATTTCTTTAATTGATGAAGCAACAGGTTATCAGTATGAACGTGAGGCTGATACACTTCAAAGACTTTTGAGATTATACATTAGTGAAGAATTACTTCCTTGGCAAAAAACATTTCCTGATATATATTATAAGGAATTATTTCGATTAAACGGTTGGGACTTTACCGAAAAAGGTATTTCAAAAAGACCAAGTGTAATTGGAACATGGACTAATAAATTAATTTATGATGAATTACCAGACGGTATAGCTGAAGAATTAAAAAAGAAAGTTCCGACTAGTAAAAGTGGTAATAAACTTGCACGATACTTTCAGTTTTTAACCGATGATTATGGAAGTCCTCATTTAAAAGCACAAATTAACAAGATTATAACTATTTTCAATATGTCTGATAATATGGAAGATATGTGGAAAAATTTTGAAAAAGCTAAAAGCAGGCAAATGAATTATTTAGAATCACCTTATAAATTTGATGAAAACGGACATACTGTCGAATAAGGTGAAGATTTGTCAGAGGCACCACCAATTAATATGGTGAAGTAAAAAGTTATGCCTGAAAGTAGCACACAAAGCAAAGATGATAAAGAATAACAGGATATTATGCTCTGTTTTCTTTATACCATTCTTCAGTTATATTCTTTAAATCATCAAAATGAATACAAATACTACTATAACAATTCAGTCTTCAACAAGTAATATTTATGATATTAGACATTTGCAGGTATAGATTTTATGAATCAAGACCAGAATTAACGTCTCTGCCGGTTATTCTTTTATAGTCTGCAACAGTTAATATAGTGCCAAAATATTCTAATGAATTAATTGTATCTGTAAATAATTCTTTGGCTTGTCTTATTGTCAAGCCGTTTTCTTTTATAAAAAATAATAATTCACTCTGAAGTTCGTCTTTCCTGTCGTTAGTGCAGTTTCTAAATTCTCCTTGAAATAAGTTCTGAAATAAGTTTATTTCTTTCATTTTTTAACCTCCATATATTTGTGTAGTTTATAATCACTGTAATAAAATGTTATGTTTATAAATTTTTCTGTAAAGAAAGTTTTACCGAAGAATTATGATTTAACGGATATTCTCCTATGTAGAACTTTGTTTGTCTATGCTGCTATTTGAAACTTAAAAAATAATTTAGTGAATAATAATAAAACACCACCATACAAGTGGATGTACAGTGGCGTTTTTTGTGTTTAAATTCATTGTTTTAATTGAGAGTTTGGAAATTCTATAACTATAGTAAAATCATCACTAGGAATACGTTTGGTGTGAAGAAAATGCCCATTGCTAACCTTATAATCATTTTCTATATGAGAATGAGAGAATGTGATAGTTCCAGTTTCAATGCAATCATCATTAGAATTATAAATATTATATATACAATATGGTGATATAAATTCTGTAGAAGATATATTAATATCAAATTCTATTGCACAATAACCATCATAACCAATAGAATGAAAACTATGCTCTATAGAATTAATTGTAAATTCTATGTCATTATCAGAATATTTCTCACCCTTATTTACTCCTTTTACTGTTAAAGTAGGATTAGGATATTCTTCAATAGGTGTAGTAGTTTCAGTAGGTCTAGGTGTAGTAGTCTCAGCAGGTGTAGTTTGAACAGGTACAGGTGTAGAATTAACTGATGTTACAATAGTAGTTTGCTGAACTTCTGCCTGAGTTTGTTGCTGTTCAGTAATATTTTCGGTGTTATCTATAACTTCCTTTTCAGATTCAGAAATTAACTCAGTGGTATCTTCTTCAGTTGTAATTTCCACAGTAGTGCTTGTAATATCACTCGATGTATCTTCCACAAAAGTAGTAATAGTAGCAGTACTCTTCCTTTCAGCCTTTAATGTATTAGTATCATCAATCTTATTTGAACACGCAGATAGGACTATAGGTAATATAGCTGTTACGACATATATGTAAGTTTTAATATTTTTCCTCATATAATAATCTCCTAATTGTTATTTATTATAAAATAATGTTATATATGCTTTATTCATAATTTGAAAAAACTATAGTGTATTCATCGGGTGGTAAGTCGTTTACAAAAAAACTTGCACTAGCCGTTTTTGATGTACTTGTTTGATAATAAAAATTAACAGCCCCAGTTGTAACACAAATACTATCAGAATTATAAATGCTATATTTACAATGAACAGGTGAATAATTTTCTAAAATTGATATTTTTACTTGAAGCTGAAGTTTTATTTTTGAAAAGTATCCATTAATAGGATAGCTTTCATCAAGAATAGCATAATTTGCGGAATCTATTGTAAATATATTCGTATAACCATTTTCATCATTGTAAATATATTTTTCACCAACTCCCTTTATTACAAAACTTGGATTTTTATATTCTTCAGGTGTAGTAGTTTCAGTAGGAATAGATGTGTCGGTAGGAATAGGTGTAGTCGTTGTAGTTGGCATAGGTGTAGTTTGAACAACTGGTTGCTCATTATTTTGAATAGGTACAGGTGTAGAATTAACTGGTATTACAGTAGTAGTTTGTTGAGTATCAGCCTGAGTTTCCTGCTGTGAAGTAATAGTATCTTGACTATTCAAAGTATCTTGTTCAGTATCATAAATCAACTCAGTCGTATCTTTCTCAATTGTAGTTTCTACAGTGGTGTTCGTAATATTGGATTTATTTTCCAACAAAGTTGCTTTATTTTGTTTTACATCCTTTAATGTATTATTAGCATCAGTTTTATTTGAACATGCGGATAAAATTATAGGCAATATAGCTGTTATAACATATATACATGTTTTAATATCTTTCCTCATATAATATTTCTCCTAATCATAATTAATTAATAGAAATATTATATAATATTCTGCTTATATATTCAAGATAAAGATATTATTTATAATACATAAATTATTATGCAGTATATTTATTTATAGTCTCATTTAAATATTGAATCTCTTTATCCATTGCCTGTATTTTTTTTATAAGTAATACTGTAAGTTTTGAATAGTCTATTGCCTCACAATTTCCATCTCTGTCGTGAGTAACTACATATGGATATATTTTTTCCATTTCTTCAGCTATTAAGCCATATTGATTTTTATAACCGATATTTGGCTTATAATCAAATGATACAGGTCTGATTTTAGAAAAATTATCAATAAAATCATCAGATAATGTTTTTATATTTTCCTTGTATCTTATAGATGAAGCATTGACAAATGACCTTGCACAGCAATCTCCTGTATAAGCATCCATATAGAAACAATTTTGAGAGTCAAAACCGTTTGAAGTGTGAGGTACAATATAAAATCGAGATTGCTCATCATATCGAAGATAAATTTTTCTGTCATAATTATTATGTAAAATTACATTTGAAGCATTATTGCTTGTAAGGACTTCAATATTTCCTTTACATTTAATATAATCTCCTATTGATAAATTACCTGTATTAGTAATTGAACTTGTTGTTATGTTATTAAAAACTCCATTTCCACTTGAATTAACATAATAGTTTCCATATGAACCAAATTGTATTGTTTCTTCAAACCTTATAGTACTTGTTACGCTGCTTGCAGATATATGAACAGCATAAACATTATAAGTGAATAATGTATCAACTCCACCACTACCAACTTCCCAATATGAACTAATAAGATTTGCACCTAAATTTGTGTCATAATAGCTTGTATATATAAACATGGAATCATCTTTAGTTGGAACTTTTAGTCCTACATTCCATTTGACAGTTGAGGATTGGATATAGTTGCATTCAAGAGCTAAATTGTTTATATTCCATCCACCAATTTTACCTTTTTCAGCATTAATAGTACCTGATATATTAGCATTTTGTGAATATAGTTCCCCATTATTCTTTATGTAAGTTATATCATTACCCTCTTTATCCTTAACAAAAAATGCAACATTATTAGCATATTTAGAAGACTGTAACCCTATAATTCCCGCTTCTGTTTCTGTATACAAACACTGACCTAATCCATATCCTGATGGTTTACCTATACTCCACTTACCAATAGTCCCACCAGTAGCAGTGATATTATCAGTAGAAATTGTCCCCGTAATATTTGCCCCTTTAGCAGTTAATATACCCTTCGTTATATTCGTATAAGCATCAGACGATGCATACTGCCTGATACCATTTGTCCCCAAATAAATACCGGCAGTTGTAGAAGTTAAGGAACTTGTACCGTTATAAATCGAAGAACTTCCTATGGTAAATCCTCCAATGCTTCCGCTGGTAGCAGTAATCCTCCCCGAAACCTCCAACACATTACCCAAAGAATCATACCTAAGCCTCCCACCTGCAAAAGAAAAATCACCGCTATTCAAATCAATATGCGTCCCAGCAGGGGAAGCTCCGTCAGAAGAATAATTCCCAGAATAAACATTCCCCCCGACAATATCATTCCCCATCAAAATCCCCGACACAACAGCATCCGCAATAAGACCATACCGTGATACATTTTCCCTTAAAACAGGATTATAAAACTCAATCCTCCCAAGAGCCGCCTTGGCAGTCTTCCAGTAATCATCAGTATAAACAAGACAGTTATTAGAAAATTTAACCTGTTCCGGCAGATAACCACCGGAAATATCATCCCACTGTCTTCCCGTAATCCCATGCTCATCAATTACAAACTCCTGATTTATGCTGCTTGAAATATTATAAAGGGCAGCATTTAACCCGTCATTTCTTATGGTATCAAGCTCCGTAAAGCCTTTTGCCCCCTGCTTAGCCTGATGAGCCACATAGCTGAAACTGGCAGCCATGGTTTTAACACTGTCCATAAGGCTTTTAGCGTCATTCAGTCCGTTATAGGTTTCAGTTACGTCAGAAAATTCCACCTCAATATTCTGTATCCGGGAAAAATCAATACAATAATGAATTAACCTGAGCCTGTATATTTTATCATCCAGCTTAATCCTAATCCAGTTTCCACCCTCAAACATACCTGTCAGCTTCTTAAATTCAGGTATCGCCAAAAGGTTAAACATGGCTGCCGACAGGGACAACTGCAAGGTGGAAGCAGTAACGGCATCAAGCCTTGCCTTGTCAAGCAGTTCCTGCGCCTTTTCAATTAATTCCTTGCTGTTTAAGCCGTCAGATATATAATTGCTGTTTTCAAAGGAATCCTCCCGTCTGAAAGAACACAATTCCCTCCATAATTCTTTTCCAAGGAAATTTTCAAGATTAAGGTAATCTGTTATTTCACCCTGCGCTTTTTCCAGTTCACATAACTTTTTATCAACAGCCTCAAGCTCAGATGCTCTCACCTTTATTTCAGCCTGAATGGCAGTAAGCTTATTATAATAAGGCAGGTATAAATCATGATAAATATCTCCATAAATAGTATTATTTGCACAATTATTATCAATCATGATGTCAATAACAGACTGATAAGCAGATTCAAAGGAATTAAGCCTGTTTAAGCAGTACTTCTTTAACTCTGCCTTAAAGACATTTAACTCCGTTTTAACGTCAAATATGTCAACTAAATAAATATCGTCCCTGTCAATTTTTTTTCTGATGCTCTGCTCAATCTGACAGGCATAGTCGTCATTAATTGTAAGGGTAACATACCCTGTATTTTCAGCAGTATCATTTTCATCACTGTAATTAGTCAGCCTGAACTTACCCTTCCATGTCTGGCTTACAAAGGAAGTACTGTCCTCAATAAGCTCAATTCTATATACAGTACTGTTTACAATACATTTTGCCATTCCAAGAACGGCATTATTAACCGTATAAACAGAAGCAATGCTTACATCCTGTACGGCAACGGGATTCATGTTTGCCGCTGTTAATTTTGCCAGTTCCTTTTCAGCGTTGGTTTCAGCTGTTTCAATATCAGGCATCATGGCAGATTCCAACTGTAACTGCCTGTCAATGGTATCATATAATTCAGCCATGATACTTTGATAATCAGGGGTAAGCCTGTCATACTCCTTAAAATAATCCTCTAATTTTACACGCAGTTCCCCGGACATATCCTCCTTATCCCTGTCTGAAAAAGCGTATATATACTGTGTTCCTGTGGGATTACATGCGGAAATGGCAGCATTAATAATTTCATCTCCCCCTGAAACCTTAATATAGTTTTTAACCTCATCCTGTTTACTGGATAAAGAAATGCTTTCTGCCAGAGTTTCGGAATCAACGAAAATAGTAGTATCATTTCCATATCCGTAATTCAAATCCTTACTGCCGCATTCAGGACATATATCCGTATAGTCACCACGATAGCCGCAGTGGTTGCAGTTGGTTTTTAAATCATAAACTGATATGCTCCTGTCTGTTGAATCAAACAGGAAAAGACAGCCGGTTTCCTCAGCAATTTCTCCTGTTAAGGCATCATATACGGTTGTACCGTCAATACTGAACATTCTCTGTATGCTCCACAGGGTAGCGTCCACATGCTTAATGGTGTAATTGGGAACTGCTTTAAGCAGCCTGTGAAGAAGGGATTCACTTGGATTTGAGGGCTTGTAAAATATGGTTGGATTTTTGTAATCATCTCTTGCAATATCATCTTCTGTGTTGATTTCTGTGGATTTAATATATATCTGGCTTAGCTCAGCTTCGCATAGGGAGGTTGCCGTTACCTCCTTTGAAACACCGTTTTTATCGTTTATTACAACATCAATCTGAAACCATTCGTTAAATTCCTTCAAATAAACAAGCCTTCTGTCCTTTATTTCTTCCCACAAGCGTTCCTTCTCATAATTAAGCTCCTTATAGACAGTGAAATTAATAGTATCAGCGGACATAAGGTTATAGTCGTATGTAAGATTATCAATGTTTACAATGGAGCCAAGCTTATCATAATTTCTTTTGCCGAGAATAATTTCCGGCATTTCAACGTTATTGTTTAAATCAAACTCAAGGCGCATTTATCCTAATCCCACCTTTCTTACCGACTCGTATTCAATGCGTATTTCACATGGAAGGGAGGTAGTAATTATATTTAGATTGTCTTCATATCTGTTTCCAAGCCTGAAATAGTTGTAATTAAAGTCATTGTATAATTTATGTGTTGGAACGGAAGTCTCAATAACTTTATGATTTCCGTCTATAGTTATAACCTCATCCTTTACACAGTTCCTGATTTCTGTAGTTCTGTTTTCAATTGAATTGTGTATTGTTAAATTACCGCTTGCCAAGCACTTGCAGATAAATACTTTTGGATATATATGACCTGTTTCATTGGACATATTAAAGATGCTAAAGTCTGAAGAAGCAGTAGTAGTAAAATCAAGGCTTACATCCTCATAACCATAAGGGCTGTCTGTTACAAAGGTTAGTTCAAGACCATATATTTCCCCGCCAATCTTTAGCTGACTGATGTTATTGAAGCTTCCCATAAAGAAAGTATCTTCAAATCCTTTCTGATACAGCTTGAATTTATGGTATCCGTCTCTTCTTGCTAACCAGCGGAGCAAAGAGGTAAGTTCTTCAGGAGAGATAAACCTGTATTCAGGATTATGGCAATCCATCTTGCAGATTTGAAATGCTGCGCTTAAAGGCTCGTCATAAGTAGCAGCAGACAGATAGTTTCTATCGGAAATACTTGTTTTTATAGTGTTGAAGGTCAGATTATTTCCTATAGACACGGTTTCAGAGGAATTACTGTCAAATTTACATAAAATCATTCCATAGTCTGATAGTTTTTCATTGTCATACAGGAAGTTTGTTGCTGTGTTTGGTATCATTTTATTTCCTCACCTCTTTTCATTACTTTTAATATCATGGCAGAGAGTAGTTTAAATTCTCTCTGCCATGATATTACTTGTTTATTCATTGCTATTATTTTTTGTATATACAATAGATATACATTAATTTCCATAATAAATATCTATAACCTCTGTACTGTTTTTTTAAGAAAATATAGAGATTATAGTTTTATCTATCTTGTATGCCTGAGCTTATCCAAAGGAGTTCCTTTACCTGTTAATGCGTGGTTAATAGAAGTAAACACAGCTTTTTCAAATGTATTGTCTTTTATTAACTGATTTCTGAAACCTGAATAATCTGTTACGTTTGGAAGCTCAAGATTTACATTTATATCACCAACATTAACCTGTGAGGACTGACTGTTTGCCATACTGCCAAAATCCGGAACAGAAAAATTAAATGTCGGCTTTGGTATCGTAGCAGTAATACTCGCCGGGTCTATGTTATACTTCTTCATATAAGTTTCCGGATTCTGTGAAAGCTCCCACAGTCTCCTTGAGGACTCATTGTCAAACACCATATCACCGGAACTTAAAGGCGTAAGCACTGCTCCGTCAGCGGTACGGTATATAATCTCCTCCCCGTCCTCCTGTGTCCAGTGATAACCCCTGGCTGCATTTGAAGTTCCTGACTTGTAGCCGTTTGATTTAAGGTAATTTAACAGCTTGGTATTCTGTGAAGGGCTGCCTGTGTAAGCGCCGCCGAATATTTTACTCCAATACATGGCACGGGCAGAGAATGAGCTGTCCTTGTCATAGTATTTAAGCCTGTCTACAACACTTGTGTCTATATTTAATGAGTTTTTCGGATAGTAGTCCTTTTTGCTTATTAGTATACTGTCAAGCAATGACTTGCCTGTTTTTGAAGTATTAGACGAAGATGATATAGAACTTGGATTAATTGGGTTTGAGTTTGATACAGGATTATTGATTGTATTTTTATTGCCGTTTCCTGTATTGGTATTTGGGGTATTAACAGCAGGATTAATTATAGGATTATAAGGATTAGTTGATGAGCCTGTGTTATGATTTCCATTGCTGTTGGCAGCAATATTTGAGCCTGCATTGGTTTTACTTTCATCTGCATTTACAAGATTTGCAACATGTGATACCAGATTATTTATAGCGGTTGTTGTTCCTGCAATAGAGGTGCTTACCCCGCCTAACCCGCTGTTAAGGGAATTTGATACATTGCTTAATCCGCCTTTTAATTCGCCTGTAAGAGATTGGGTGAAAGGACTGTCAGAGCTAAATATGGTGCTTAAGGAATCGCTGATAAATGTTCCATAGTATTCGCTTGTTTCCTTTAATGTAGTATTTATTGTATCGCCCTGTGATGATATCTGGCTTATTATCTGTGCTATCAGCTCGTCTGAATGGTCTAAACGCTCATTCATCCAATTCTCATAGTCTTCGGCTAACTGGTCAAGCATTGTTTCCGTGTCGCTTAAATACTGCTCGTATTCGCTTTCCTTTAAATCTGCCTTGGCTTCTTCAAGCTGTACACGTATCTGCTGGATTTTTGACATGGCTTCCTCGGAGGTATCGCCTTCATAAGCAAGCTTTTGCTTTTCAAGGGAGGAAATGTTGTCTGTCTTTTCAGCTATGCTCTTTTGATAGTCGTATAGGTTTTTTTCTGCATTAAGCTGTTCTTTTTTCTTGTCAATGAGCCTTTGTAATGCGTCTAACTGCGCATTGTAGCCGTCTTCTATAAGGTCTAGGATTGACTGTTTTTCATCCTCGGCGGCAAGAACGGCATCCTGATGGGCTTTAACCATTTCATTGTACTGGGCTAAAACTTCATCTCCTGCGCCGTTTATAAGCTGCTTTTGTAAGTCCTGAACTTCCTCGTAGTAATCCTGTGCCTGTTGTTTGTATACGTCATAAGCAGCGGCATGTAACGCCATGGAGGCAGTACCATAGTTGGTTATCTGTCCGTTTTCATCAAATAGGTGTTTCTTTGACAGCAGCTCAACGTAATAATCTGTTTCTTCTGTAATACGGTTAAGGGATTCTTCTAAATACTCAAAGATTTCCCAGTTTAGGTCACGTATGGTATTGTTGAAGTCAACGAGGTTGTTTGTCATGGAGTCAATTTCTTTATCTATGTCCATGAGGGTTGAGTACATGTCATTCCATTCGGCAGTTCCCTGCTTGTGCAGGGTGTTGTTTAGTATACTCTGTAGCTGTGTACGCTCGTTTTTAAGGGTGTCAAGATGTTTTTGAGTATACTCAATCATGCCGTTGTAGTAGCTTTCGTTGGCAAACTGTCCCTTTAATTCCAGCAGGTCGACTTTGTTTTGGATTGTCTGCAGAGCGTGCTCCAGGATGGAGGTGTCAAAGTCGAAGGCTTCCTTTAGATTGTCGAATTGGAGCTTGTCAATATTTTTTAATGCAGTTTCAGCATCTAAAATCTGACTGTCGAGGGTGTCAAGCTGTGATATAAGATTATACCATTGTTCGGTATGCTGCTGTATATCAGAAGAATTGAGATTGTTTTGTAAAGCATTGCGTTGGGCTTGCAATTTGTTTACTATATCAGCCTGTTTGCTTCTGAGGGTATCATAGTTACCTGATGAGGAGAGAAGTGTTATCTGGTTTTCTAAAAGGTCGTATGCTGACTGCATACGGTTTATAACAGCGTCATACTCTGATTTAATGTTGTCAAACTTTTGTGTGTTAAGCTGATTTAGCTCTGAATTTAAATCCTGCTGTGTTTTAAGACATTCCTGTGCTTTTTCATACCAGGTCTGATAATCACTGATTTTGTCTTTAATTATTTTGTCTTCAGGCGTTTCATCCAGAATAATGCCGATGTCAATGGCACCTTTTTGCACAAGTGTTTTATATGGTTCGGGTAATCCGACAGAGTCAGCTTTCTGCATATATCTTGTATATGCCTGTGACTGTAATTCTATGGCATCCTTTGTTTTGGATATGGCGTTTGCAAGCTCAGTATTGCGTTTTGTCCATGATGAATAGGTGTTGTTGGCTTTAGCTTTTATTGTGTCTAAGGCTTCATTTAGTCTCTTGATTTTTGTTTCTATCCAATCGTAGGTTTGGGAGGTGTCTTTGTCAGGGGATAAGGAAGAAGGGGATTTAGGAGTACCGGTATATGAAGCAAAATTTATCTTACTGCCAATAATGGCTTCATAATCCATGTTTAATAATAAATCCTGTAAATCAGATATTTTATTTTCTGCTGATGCAATCATGCCGCCATAAATTGCAACGGGATTAGTTAAATTTATTCCAATGCCGTTAGACCAATATCCTTTGTCATCATATTGCTGCTTGGCTTGTTTGTATTGTGACTTTGCTGTTTCAATATCATCATTTGCCTCAGAAATTTTCCTTTGGATATCAAGCTTGGCATTTAAGTAATTTCCATAATTGGTTAGGTCTATATCATATGTTTTCTTTAAATTGTCTACCCAGCCTTTATTATTCTCAATAAAACTATTCCACCATGTTTCACCATATATAGTTTCTTTATTAATATTATATTTTTCATAATTAAGCAGGTCATCTTTATATAGAGCACGTAATGCTTTAACCATTTCTTCGGCATTACTTATTCCCATTGCTTCCATATTTTCTATAACAGTTTGTACTTCACTATTTGTCATAGAGTACAACCCTTTTAGGGTATCAGAAGAGCGAATATATTCAGTTACAATTTCATTAAATGCTGATTGAATTTCTTCGGTGGTTTTAGTTGGATTTCCTATGACAGACTCAAATAAATCGTAACCATCTAAATCTGAAAGAATACTATCCCTTATGTTAAATAAAGTAGAAGATAGAACATATCCTTTATCCTGAAATTCTGTATAGGCTTCATTAAGGTTATTTATAGCAGAAGCAGCACTGGACAGAGATTCAACACCGTCAAGTAAATTCATAATATTAAGATAACAGGCTTCGGCAGATAATTTTGTATCTTTAAGCAGCTTAGAATATTCTGCCGTAGATGAAATTATTTCAGGGCTTAATTTTCCTGTTCTTGCTAATTCAAGAAGTTCCTTTTTTGCTTCTGCAAAGTCGGCTGCATTGAAGGCATCGTTGAAAGAAGTAATCAATTTTTCACTTTTTATTATTTTGTCTTCAAGTTTAAAAATCATATTATTAAAATATGCATCAAGTATATCAGATATTATAGGATAGCTATCTTTTAGTTTATTAAATACAGAAACCAAATTATTATAAACTATATCTTCATCATTATCTATATCATTTGTTAATTTATCTAAATATTCACTCCATAAATCATTTATAACATCTGTATCAGAAAAAATCTCCTGTAATGATTTTGTGATTTCTTTACTGTCTGTAATACCACTCATAAATAATCTGTCGATTATGCTGTTTATTTCCGTTGGGGTTAAGAAGCTGTTTAAATCATTAACAGTATCAGAAAACGCAGAATGTACATGGTCAAGTATATCCTCAAAACCGTTTTTGAGTTCCTCTTCAGAAGGAATCGATAGTTTAGATCCTTGAACACCATAACCACCATAATTATTAACCTTTTCCAATGCCTCTCTATATATTTTTGCATACTCGTTTATAGTGCCTGAGAATTCACCCTTTTCTATAGCTTGGCCTATTAACTCATCTGCATATTCGCCAACTGTTTTAGAATAATCAGTAGACCATTTTCCTTTTTTATACCATTTTTCTTTTTCATATTTATTATTCCATGTATAAAATTCTCTTATATTGTCAAAAGTCATATCAGAGCCAAAGCCACTGTTTTCAACTTCTGTATTAAGAGCAGTATTAAATTCCGCAGTGCTGCGTTTTTTTTCTGCTTCTTCAGCAGCTTTTTTCTGAAGTTCTATCTCACGTTCTATTTGAAGATTTAAAATTTCATATGCATTTGACTGTTTAAGTATTTTGCTTGTTCCTGAGCCAAGTGTATCATTAAGCTCATCAGCCAATGAGTTCATTTTGGCTTGGCTGTATCTGGCGTCCTCAAGCTTTTCCTTCAGGTTTTCTAACGCCGTGATTTTAGATTCTGCTGTTGAAATGGTTTCTTCAGATTTGTCAATTATTTCCTGCTGTTTTTCCAGGTAACGTTCATTAGCAGAGGTAAGATATTGGATACCTTCAATTAGTTTAGATATAGCGATTGATATAGTTGTCATTGCAAGCATGTTTCCGGCCGTAGAAAGACCTTTTAGTGCAATTTGACCTGCTTTTGATATCTTTGGAATTTGTTCTAAATTGACTGTTGCATCTCCTGCAGATTTTGCAATATTAGCAGCAGCAACAGATGCGTTTTGTAATGTTCTGTAATATGCCGTAGCGGGAGATGCTCCACGTTTTATTTCTGAATTATAAGCTTTCAGCGCATATATGTCACTGTTATTTAATACGCTTTTTTTCTTAAAAAAATCATTGTTCAAACTAAAAAAATTTTTTAATCCACTATTAATTGATAATTTTGTATTTCCAAACTCATTAGTTATTGTTTTAAATATCATACTATGTTATAATATATAAATAAATACATATAAAGATATAATGTGGAGTTATATCTTTTTTATTTAAGGAGGATTTTATGCAAATATATCAATGTCCTAATTGTGGAAGAACTTTTTCAGAGTTTGCAAATATATATTATTGTCCTGTTTGTAATTATAGACTTGTCAAACAGGAAGATATTAAAGAAATAAAACATCCTGAGCTGTCAGACCGTGATGAACATATTATTGGGGAATTGCCTGACCCAACGAAACCAAATGTAGCTTGTCCCTATTGCACATCGTCAAATATTAAAAAAATTAGTAGCAGTAGTCGTTGGCTATCTATAGGCATGTTAGGCATATTCAGTAATAAGATAGGAAAAAATTTTCACTGTAATAATTGTGGAGCAAATTTTTAAACACATTACAGAAATTTGCTTAATACTTTTTTAGTAAGAAGATTTTAAAAATATGTATAGTTTATATGTTCAAATATGGGATACAAATAAAGTTTTAAGAAAACTTACCAGAGAAGTATTAAGCAATTTCGTTGTAATAACTGTAATTTGAATTTTTAAGTATAATAATTTGAGTTGAATAATCTTATATTTTATTTTTCTCCGTTTCTTCCACTATACGGCTAGGAGAATTCCTTGCATTATTTCATTTTTTGCTATAAATAAATATAGCTGCTATAAAAAATAAAAGAGCAGCAGAACTCCTGATAGTTTTTACTCAGTCACGAGACAGTCTATCAACTGCGTTTCGAATCCCTCTTACAAGCCATTAATGACTCAAAATCGTTTAGACTCTGTGAACACTTCCATATCTGAATAATCAGACTTAGGGTATCCGTTGCTGATTGGAGGTTTAGTTCATTTGAACCTTCACTTAGGCTTTCGCCATATGACTAATCACATTCGTATTTATATACGCTTTTGACTTTTCTTGCCATTACTGGCATCCTTTCGGAGTGCATTCATACTTTACCGTTTCCGGTTATGTATTGTAGTGTGTGATTACTATATATTCTCTATAATTTTGCTTTCCAGCACTGGTATATAGCAAATACCAATTACGATTTATTTTATAGAACATTGTAAGTTGACTAAGCTTACACATTCCTGCCTTTGAAATGTATGTTTATATAATTGTATACTTTGAAATGTATGTTTATATAATTGTATAGCTTTCTTAGGCATGAAGGGCATATTCAAAACAATTTTTTGAAATCCGTACACTCATACGGCGTTTACCAATGTTCTTTATTCCTGAAAACAATCCTGCGCCAAGTCCAATAGTACCTGCCGAACCAATAGAGCCGGTTACTTTATCAATAACTCCAACCACCCCGTTTAAGCTATTTATTATTTTTATAAATGCATCAGAGTCTGCAATATTTCCAATGGTTTTTGTAAAGGTGTTGCTTAAGCGCTGAAGGCTTCCTTCCCACGAATTTGCTGTTTTTTCCACGTCAGCAGCCATTGAGCCGGCGCCGGAGTTATAATCCCTAAGCATTTCCTCATATAAAGAGTAATTTTCAAGAATAGCGTTAAGAGCGTCGGCTCTGTCCCCGCCGCCGACAGAATTAAGAAGATTAGCCCGTCTTGAGTCGCTTTCCTCAAGCCTTGTATACTTCTCTGATAATTCTTCTAAAATTTCCATCGGCTCCTTAAGAGAAACAACGCCATTCTTTACGGTTGACAAAGAAACGCCTAACTCATTACAGGCTTCTTCATATTTCGTCAGGGAGCTTTCATCAATAAAGTCGCCCCCGTCATTTGCGTCTCCTGTTATCTGCCGCAGATTCATTAAAATACCGTTAAAGGAATTTCCAATTTCTGCTCCGCCTTTTTTTGTAACGGAAAGTAATGTTCCAACAGCAGCAGTAGTTTCATCTATATCCATCTGAGAATCGGAAGCCCTTGAGCTTACAACAGACATAGCCTCAGCAAGCTCTGTCATATCAATGGAATGTCTGTTTGTAATATTGTTTGCGCCATCTAAAGCGGCGGTTAATGACTGTATGGAGCCGTTCATTTTATAGGCATTGTCAGCGGCCCTAATATATTCGTTTGCCAAATCAGAAGTAATACCTCCGGCAGACTGAATAGCTGTCGATAATTCGGCAATTTGTTCAGCGTTTTTATATCCTGCATCAGCTGCTGATTTAAATTCAGACAGGTAATCTAATGCCGTTTTGCCATATTTGCCGGCAATGGTAAAGGCATTATTTTTTACGTTTTCTAATTGTGATTTAGACAGGGAGCTGTTAGATTTGCTTATTTCTGTTAATAAGGTATTAACATCCTTTAATTGTGATACGGCTTCCTTTGTCTTTTCAACAACGCCTGATACGGCATTACTTAAGGAAAAAAAATCTGTAATAATTTTACCGGCCTCTTTGAACTGGTCTTTTATAGCGTTGCCAAGCTTATCCAGGTAGTGCTGCTGTGAATCAATTTCCTTTAAATTATTTTGCGTTGATTTGGATTGAGCGTCAGTTTGTTCATTATTATTTGCCAATTTTCATCATCCTTTCACATTTTTAATCCTTCACATCCATAGGTTCATTCATAGTCTCGCTTATAGAATAAATTAAAATTCTCTGAATATCCTCCGGCTGCAGCTTTGCAATATATGTAAGAACTTCAATAATACGGCTATTGTCAGCCTGCAATGCGCCTGATACCTCGTTTAAAACCATTTCAATCAGCCTTTCACCGTCAATATCTTTTGCAGCGTTTGTTAATTTAACAATAAACCGGACAATATCAGCCCCTTTACCAGATACCTCCCTTACGGCAGGGAGCATAACAGCGCCAAGTTTAGCAGCCTCTCTTTTAGCAAGCCTTCTGTTTCTTCTGTACTCTAAGTATTTTTTAATTTTATTTATCATATAATCCTCTTTTCTATTCACCAATTAAATCATAAATAGCAACAAGCGCGTCGGCAGGAATATCCTTATCAATAACGTCCTCCGCCTTAATGGTATCAACCTTAACAAAGGTTGACAATAGCTCTTCAATTTCCGTCTGATATTTCTTAAAGGTTTCAGGCTCCTCCTCAGGGTTAATGCTTACCTGCCCGTTGTCATCCTCTTTGCCATATTCCTTTATCTTTTCATTTTTTACAAATTCAAAATTAGCAACAACCGGCTCCAACGCCTTCATAATGCCAAGAAGCTTAAATTTTGATATACAGTTAATATTTAAATCCTTATTGTCAATAATTCTCTTTAGGATTTCGTTTACATTTATAGCCTTGTATAATTCAATCTTTTTTTTCACGTTTGTAATCCACCTTTCCTTAAACCTTTTCCCAAGTATACATTTCCTTTTGCACAACGCTGTGGACAAAGGAATTGCTTCCCTCAGCCTCCTCGTATTCCTCAATCAAATCCTCCAAGGCTTCCAGCTCCATATCGTTAATTTTGCCAAGAGAGTGGTAGTATCTGTAGGAGCGGCTGATTTTATCCTTTAGCTCTGCGCGGATACGTTTATTATTTTTTCGCTCGCTTTCCTCAAAGCGTTTATTAGTATTCTGCTGCAAATCATCCATTTTTTCCATAAGAGAGGATATGGATTCTGAAAGCCTTTTCTGAGTGTCCGTCAATTCCTTTTGAATAGCAAAGGACTGCTCCCTGTCGTGAAGTCTGTTGTCCATAATCTGTTTTATTGCCGACTGGTTTTCATGGATGGTATTAAGGAGCTCCTCTCTTTTTTTTCGCCTGTTATATACGGTGTTAATGAAATCACTGACAGCCTTGCGATTTTTAAATATAATTAGTAATACCAAGCATATAATAATTATTGAAGCAATTATTATGCTTGGATTTATTTCTCCAATAAAGCTTTTAAATAAGTCCTCCATTGCATATAAACCCACCTTCCTTATGTTTTGTTCATCTGCTTTAGGGCAGCCTCAAGCAGCACGCGAATTTGCTCATCTGTAATAAATTCTTTTTTAGAGTTAAACATTTTGTCAATGAAGGTTATGACGTATTCGCGTTTTTCTTCACCAGATTTAGGAGCGTTAAAAAGCATTTCCGCAGCTTCCGCTGCCTTGGTAATCCATTTAGAAGCCTCGTCAAGCTTTGCAGAAGATATTTTTGTTTTTATGTATGGAATAATATAGCCTGTGATAATTGCGCCAATCAAAGGAATAAGTGTTAAAATTATTTTATATAAGTTGTCATTCATAATAATTCTTCATGCCTCCTGACCTGTTTATTCAATAATAATTTGAAACCTGCCGATTGATACGCCTTGTGTGCCCGCATATCCGTCGCAGCCGTTAGTCTTTTCATTGTCATACTGCCAGCTATAATAGTCCCTGCCTATAGGAGCAACCCTGTATTTTGCTTTTTTGTATGCGTAGCCGCCGGGAGTAATATAATAAACCTCAGCCATGTCAATATCCTTCTTACAGTCGCCGGCGTATCCGTTGTTAAAATCATTTATATTGTATCCTGTTACATAAGGATACCAGCCGCCGCCTTTAACATGCACCCTGTATTTTACAGAGCCCTTATCAGTTCTGACACTAATGGCCCTGATAGGATTTTTGCCATCTCCGGCGTAGTCCTCAAGATTTTTAACCTCTGAATACCATCTGTCTCCTGCGTACACTCTGTAATAAACATTTACGTCAAGATTTTTTGGGGAAGAGGAAGGCTTTGAAGAAGCCGCTGTATTATTTGGTAAGGAGTCGGAAACAGCAGCATTTGCTGAGGATGTTGTTGATGATACATGTGAGGGATTTGTATAAATAACATTTCCATTACTGTCAAAAACAGAATATCCGTTTATGCAAGCAGCCTTTGCATAAGCAAGAGAATAGAAGGCGCCAAGCTGGCCTGCCGCATCTTCCCACGTCTTTCTTACCCTGTAGAGCTCACCGGTAGCTGCAGAGCCTGAGGTTTTTGATAAGCTGTTTTTAAAATTATTCCATTTTGAGCTGTCGTTTCCATACCAGCCCTTCCAGCCGGGACAATGCTTTCCGCTCACATCAAAGTGTCTGTATACGTTAGAGGCAGGAATATTATATTTATCCATAATTTCCTTTCCCAAAGCAATGGCATTTCCTATTGTAGCCTCTGAAATTTCACCGTTTACAGAGCACATTTCTACAGATATGCTGTTTGTGTTTGTTATTTTCCCATACATGGCTCCTCCGCCGGTAGCCTCGCAGTCAGAATATTTTCTGTCGCCTACAGCCCATGCGGTGACTAAATCAGGAACTGACTGATATACTGTATTATCATCAACAAAATAATGGGCGGAGGCCTGTATTATGTTATTTTTAAAATAATTAGCATTGTTAGCCGCAGTGTCAGTCTGGTTTCCTGTGTAATGGTAAATAAGATATTTAATCGAAGAAGAAGCTCTCCTTACCCCGTAATTTTCCGGAGCTGATATTAATGTATATTTTGTAAACGCCATTTTTTCCTCCTATGTGTTAATTTAAGGTTTTCCAGTAATTCCATGCCTTTTCGGTTTCCGGCTTATAATAGTAGGCAATTAATTTTCCCTCATAGCCCTCGTCAATCCATACAGGCTGACATTTCATAACTGCATACATTACAATCTGTTTAATATTGCACAGCTTAATCAGATTATCCTCGCCATAAACCTCTTTGACATCATCAAGGGTTTTACATTTTAACAAGCGTATATCTCCACCTTTCGAATAAGTGCTAATAGTAAAAAAAATGGGATAACAAATTCATAACGAATTGCTATCCCATTTTATAAATTACAATTCACTATTTTTGTTAATAAAAAAGTGTCAAGAGTTTTAACTCTTTATAAAGCCGACACTTGTAAATTTGTTTTTTGAATTTTTGGCTGCCATGTTTAAAGCCGCCGAATGTTACAGTAAAATTATTCCTCAATAAGAACTAAATCAAGGATATTGTCGTCGCTGTCAGCCATAAGGTCGCAGGTTATTGTTACAGAGCCCGGGTCACCATTGTTTGAAAAGCTGAGTGAGAGATTACTCTGAGGCGCTGCCTTATATGCAGTAAGCTTATATGGAAGGACCTCGTCATCCTCTGTCTTCATAACAGTGTCGCCGTAAACGATAAAGTTCTTAGGGAAACTTGTAGACTTAATATTGATTCTCTGAGCCTTATCAGCAACCTCCTGCATGTAGTAAACGATTACCTTATCGCCGCCTGTAAGAGCAGAAGTAAGGGTAATAGTCTTGTCAGCAACAGTGCATGGAAGCTCTGTTCCGCAGTCGTCATCTGCCTTATAGACAACAACAGAGCCTGAAACTGGAACATCGTCTATAGCAATAACAGTGCCGTCATCATTTACAGACTTTTCAACCCTTGTCACAAACCTTGCAGACTTAGAAACCTCACCGCCTGTAATAAGCTGCCATAATTTCACGGTCTGAATCTGTGTTTCAATAGTAAGCGTACCAGCTCTTTCGCCGCTAAACTGAATTTTCTTAGGATGTCCCTGACCGCCGTAAGCAAATACAGACTCACCTATTAATTCAGTTGTAGTTACGTTAGCAAAGTCTAAGTTTAAAAAAGGTTTCTTTGTAGAATAATCTACGAAAATAAGGTCACAGACCTCTCTGTTAGCCATGTTTGGATTTGACATAAATAATTCCTCCTTAAAATTGTTTTTTGATTGTATAATAAAGCGGATGTCATGGTTTGACAGCCTCTTAATTACCGTTATCTGTTCTTTTAAACCATGAGGCCGCGTCAAACTGGTTGTCCTTGTTTCCCCATGCGGCGACGCTCATGGACTGGATATTGTATATATTGTTGCTTGAAAGCCTTTGAAAGCAGTCCCAAACCTGATATACCGTTAAATCCCATATATTTAAAATGTTAAGGGACTGGCTTTTGTTTGCAACGGCAGAAATAATATTTCCAAGCTCCATATTTTTATCTGCCTTAGTATGTTTAGCTTTTTCGTCTCTTCCTTTTTGAAGCTTTTTCATTATTTCAACAGCTTTCCGGTTTTTTGCCTTTGATAAATCGTCCTGCTGACTGGATTTAATAAAATTTCGCTGACATATTATGTCACAGACCTGTGGGTATGTTTCCCTGGAAATGCTGCCTACAGCTGAGGCTTCCTCTGATATTTCTCCATTATGGGGTACAGGCGTGTTTTTTTTAACAAGGAAACATTTATGCTCAACAGAGTAAGCAACCTCCTCCTTAATAAAAAAGTTTAGTACAGCCTGTAACAATTTTATTGAATCACTGTTTAAGGTAAGCAAATCATATATGCTTATTTGAGCCTTTTCAGTTTCTGTCAGCAATTCGGCCTGTTCAGGCTTTCCAATCATAGTAAAATATGTTTTTAAGTCCATCAGCAGGACGGACAGATAATATTGATATATATTTATACCAATAGAAGCTATATCCTTTAATTTAGGCGATATAACGCCAATGGCCTTTTGTATATATACAGGCTCAGGCGACAACAGTTCAAAGTAGCTAATCTTCAAAGAACCACCTGCCTTCCGTGATTTTTGCGTCTTAGGAATGTCTGATATGTGTAGGAAAGACACTTTCCGTAGAAGCTTTTGTCGGGAATATACGGTTTAACAGGATTCTCCTTTGCCAAAAGCATATTGCCAATAGAATATTTTTCCTTTATCATATCAAGAGCGCTTTGATTAAGAACAGTTGAATTAATTACCTGAATGGCGCTGTCAACTCTGTTTCCGAATACGCCGATAGAATTAAAGTAATTTTTATCCTCATCAGAAAGACTTAAGGCATCCTTGCGGCATACTGCCATAATATCAACTCCGACCTCTTTAATATGCTGGTTTTCTACCTTTGTTAAATATGTTTCAATAAAAACGGCAAAGTCCTTATCAGACAATGCTCCATCTATATATGGAGTGTCGAAGCAATGCTCCATATCAGGCATAATCAACCGGACAATATCAGCCGTATCTAAAAAGAGAGCTTTTAGGCTGTCCTTTATTCTGCTCATATCGGAGAGCGAATCATAATATTTTTCTGACATAATTCCTCCTATGTTAAATTAATGGTAAAAAACATACTAACTATTAAAATATCCGTTAAGCCTTCTGTTATAGTACCTTGTAATTTTTGGCCTTGCCCATATTTTAGGGGAGGTTTCAAATAATTCTCCTGTTTCGGGATGTATCATTTTCTTTTCACCCTTATATGAACAGTCAATGCTGATTCCGTTAAAAAGCTTTAAGGAAACCTTATCAACGGAGGAAGCTAAAGAAAGCAGCTCAAAGATATAATTTTCCAGCGTCAGGTACACAGATTGGGCTACGGGAAGGGGAATGCCTTCACGTATGGCGATTTCTTTTATTATTTGTTCCTTATTTATTACCGTATAAAACACCTCCTGCATGTATGCTTCCATAGTAGCCTGAAAAGCTTTCGACCGTTTCAGACGGACTTTTCGGCTGGTTTTTGAAATTTATAGTCCCCATTGAGCGGACTAAATTTTTTGTAAGGCTAATTCTAGTTTTTATGTGACCTCCAATATTCCCGCTTAATGCGTTTATTTTCCTCATGCTGGCACAGGCTGCATCTGCACGCTTTAGAGTTTAGAGCGTCAACCTCAAGCCATTCCCCACAGTCAATACATTTAATTACCTTAGTTTTCTTAGGAGTATAGTTTTGTTTTAAATTTTCAACAATATACTTACCATAGCAAAACCATAGCAATTCCTTAGCCCTTCTGTTTTTCTGCCCATAAAGATGCTTAACCAGCATATCGGTTGTTTCTGTATCAGAATATCCAAAGACAGACAGCTCGTCTCTTATCCGACAGGCAAGAAAGTGCAAATTATTATGAAATTCATCCTTCATTGAAATTTTAAAATGATATGTATTATTAAGCTCTTTATATCTTTCAATGAGTCTTTCATCTGTTTTTATATTTGCATTGCGCATAAGATATCTATAGTCTATAGGCTTTAAGCCTGATTTTCTTGTGTTAAGCCGGGGGTTAGGAATTAAGGAGTCCAGCTTGTTGACAATGCTGTCATTTATTTTTTCAACCTGCGTCTCCTCCTTATCCTTGGCATATACAAAGAAATGAGGAACCTTTTTTCCCGTAAATTCTTTTATTGCTTTGTCAATATTGTCCGGTCTTTCAGGCTTGTACAGAGTTTTTGCAAAATCAATGCAGAAGTTGTTTTCCATACATAAAAGCTTTACAATATCGCATGCCTTACTTTTATCATCATGGGAGCCTGTAATAAAAATATCGGAATTCCATATTTTTGTAATGTTATTGCTATATGTTCCTATATTACTTCCCGTAAAGGCTGCATTTAAGCCCTTATATATGTTTGCATTATTTAACATGGCAGGCTCTGATTTCTTCATATTATAATACAGGGGAACAACCTCCTTCATTTCTCTTTTGCCAATATCCACTATTATTTTGCTGCCGATAACAAGAGAACGGTCGCCGTCAACGTCAAACTGAAGTATTTTGCTGATTAGGTCGTGGCAGCTTGTATAAAGCGCCTGCGTATTAAACCATTCTGAAATCATTTTCTTTCTCTCATCAGATGATATGTTTGCCGCGTTTTCCCTTATGGCATGCTCCTTGTATAAATGGGGAGAGCGAAGGCAGTCAAGCTCCTTACGATGCTTGTACAGGCTGCACCAAACCTCAGATTTACTTAACAGACCTTCAGGGCTTTTAATTCCTAAAAACCAGTACTCACAGGCGGCGTAGAAATCAGGCAGTATAAAGGTGTATTTTCCCTCTGTTTCAAGCTTTGCGGATTTATACTGCTTTACAAGACTATCCTTTATGCTTTTAAGTATATCCTTAAAGTAAGGGTCATTCATAATATCAGGATATATTTTTACAGCCTCCTGAAGGGGAGTCATATTTGTATTGTATGGCGTAACGCCAAATACCTTCTGCATTCCGGAAACAGAGGAACAGAGGCTGTTCAGTCTGTCTATGGAGGGCGCTGCAATTTTTGCTAATTCCAAATCAGTCATTCCGGTTAAGGTCTGCAATTCCTGATAGTTAAGTCTTGAATTAGGTATCCTTTCCTCCTCCACATTACAAATACCTGCCTTACAGCCATAGGATTTAAAATATTCCTTGTATTCCTCCCATGAAGAATAATATTTATACATCTTAAACTGACTTTTAGTGAAAATAATATAAATATTTTCCTTGATAATATCATGCTCCCTGCCATAAATATCCTTAAGTGTGCCAATAGTATTGTCATGATATTTTTCACGCCATTTAAGAATAAGCTTTCTAAAATCGAATACTCCTAACAGTCCCTTGAGCCATGGAGCGCGAAACATCCTGTTTCTTCCGAATAAGACCATACCTGCTCCGTCAGTGTGGGTAATGGGAATCTCGCCCTTAGTTCTGACGATTGAATAGTCGGTATCGTCTATAAAATCATATTCGCCAAATACATTTGTCTCAAAATCATCAATGACAATAGTTCTGTCTATGTCAAAATCAGACCATTCGTCAGTGGCAGAATTGGCAAGGGCCATATATGCAAGATGCTTGTTTACGTTGTTGCCTCCTTTTTCATTGATTTTGTCAATGGTAAGACCACACATAATAGTTTTTTCGTATCTGTCCCACAGCGTTTCCCTGATAAAGACGGCTTTTTTTTCACGAATCTGACCTGCCGACGAGGTATAATACCTGTATTTTTCACCCTTGTATGTAAAGCCGTAAAAGACAAGGTCCTTAAAAATATCAAAGTAATATACCTGTACAACAATAATATCCTCTGTAAAATCATTCATTTTTAGTCCAATCATTCTGGTTAATGAGGATTCGAAAAGTGAGATTACGTTTTTTTCTGATATAGTATTTTCATTTAGTTTTCTTGGCGGATAAATACAATCATTATCCTTATTAATACGGCAAGCTTCTTTAGCCTTAATCTTATTAGACAACAGAAGCGCCAGTTTGTTTTTTAAGGCGTCTGCCGCCTTAGTCTTTAATTTTTTTATTCGTGAAAGCTCAATGTAAAAGCATAATTTGGAATAGCTGCCGTCAATTATTTTTATGGAAAGCATATCAGGGTTTTCATGGGCTGCCTTTTGCAAATCCTTACAGGAATATCCTGCTTTTGTAAGCTGTGCAGTCAGGACTTTGATTTTTTCTGCCACATTTTTAAGCTCACTCCTGATTTTTGCGTTCTTATTATGTAATGCTCTTTCCTTATTTGTATAAAAATTTCCTGTATCAACAGAATAAATATTAATCTGATTTTCCAACGCCATGATTGTTCCTCCTTTTTAAGCTTTAAGCCATACCTCCCAATATCCGTCGCAATATCTTGTTTTTAAGGTATCATAATGAAATTTCAAAAGCTCCGTAATCTGATAAATATAATAGCAGTAATCTGTCTGTCCGCTGCGAATGTTATTTAAAACGTCATTAATATATGAGCAATAGGACTGCCAGTTTGTCTGTCCGTGAAATTCACCCATTGTTTCATTATTCCACATACCTGACTCTCTTGAAAATTTACCGCCAAGCTTTTTAACCTCCTTTCTGTACGGAGTGACAAACATTTTTCTAAGAAGAAACTCTTGCTGCCATTTTTCGTCGGTAAGGGAAGTAGAAGGTCTTCCGTCAGTATTTGAGATTAATCTCATTTCCCTTAATTCCTCCAAGGTAATATTCCTATATTTTTCTTTCATTTTTTTCTCCCTTTCTAATGTATTTTGCAGATTAACTGCATCTGCCTGATTATTTATTCTCTTTTTGTTTGGTGAATTAGTACTGAAATCATCTAAATCAATCTCGCCTCCAAAAGAAGAATGTGACCTGTTATATGCTCCTGTTTTGTAAAATAATGTTGTCATTGTATTTTTCTCCTTTATATTTTTAATTCTGATAGCTGCAATATATATTTCTACATTAGAAATTAAAAACCCATCGTTTAATCACAAAAAATATTATAGAAGTTTTTTTGTTTTTAAGGGTAATACTAAGTCCGTCTTATTGGACATAAAAGGTGATACCATTATTTGGTAAAAATACCTGTTTTATATTACAAAAGAAAAACGAACTGTTGTTCGGAAAAATGGTTGACAAGAACGCATGTTCGTGATATATTAAAAAAACACAAAAGAAAAAAATATAAGGAAGGTACTTTAAATTGGAAGAAATATTGGAACTTTATTATGCAGACAATGCCCGGAAACTGCACAATATGGTAGACACTGTTTTACGGAGGCTTGGATTTTATTGCATAGGAAATATTGAAGATTTCTATTCCCTTGCAAATGAGGTTTTTGCTGACGTAATAGTAAAATATGACGAGGGACGGGACTTTGACGCTTTTTTACACACATGTCTTTCAAACAGGTTTAAGACGGAAATGACTGCAAGAAACAGGCAGAAAAGACTGGCTGACAAAATGGCGGTGTCAATTTATACGTCTGTTAATGATGACGATAATTCTACATTAGGTGATATTATTCCAGACAGCTTTAGTATTGAAAAGGAAATTTTTGAAAAGAGGGAGGAGGTATTAAACGAAAGAATACTGCTATATTTAAACAGACTTTCAAATCTTCAAAGAGAGGTGCTAAGACTTAATGCGTCGGGATATTTGCCTAATGAGATTAAGGAGAAGCTGCATATAACCGAAAAGCAGTATTCAGACTGCAATGCGGCAATTCACTCATATAAGAATGTATCGGTATTATTTTAACAAAAGAAGAAAGAGGTGTTTAAGGATGGCAAGACCACGAAAACAAACCTATACTATGGAAATGTACTTAGACAAGATAAGAGACGGCGATATATGCAATGATGCAGACGTTCAAAGAAATTTTGTGTGGAATAACGAGCAGATTAATGAATTAATAGTTACAGTGCTTACAGACGATTATATTCCGCCTATTATTCTTGGGGAAGAAAATAATTCACAGCTTCATATTGCAGACGGAGGCTGTCGAAGCGCAGCATTAAGCAGATTCAGATACGGAAATTATAAAATTACGTCAGCTATTGAGGATTCGATTATTACCTATAAGAAAAAGGTTAAGACTGACAACAGTAAAATTATATGGGAGGACGCCGTATTTGATATTAAAAATAAAACATATGAAAAGCTGCCGGACGAGCTGAAAAAGAAGTTTGACGAATATCAGATAGAGACTGTTATCCATGAAAACTGCGACAGATACAAAATATCAAAATATATTAAAAGGTATAACAATCATGTTTCAATGAACACAAACCAGAAGGCGTTTACATATCTGTATAATTTTGCCGGATATGTACGGCAGATTTTAGACAGCAGGTTTTTTCTTGACTACAGCAGCTATACGGAGACAGAAAAAACAAAGGGTATGGCTGAGAGAATAATCGTTGAAACCATTATGTGTACAAATTATCTGGATAATTGGAAAAAACAGACGAAGGAAATTTGCAAGTTTTTGAATAAGAATGGAACAAACGCAGAGTTTGAAAGGTTTGCTGATAATATCCACAGGCTGGAAAATATAATTACTGATGAGACTAAGGACATATTTAACAGCAAGGATTCCTTTATTTTTCTGACTTTGTTTGACAGATTTACTGAATTAAAGGTTGATGATGCAAGATTTGCAGATTTCCTTAAGGAATTTAAGAATAATCTGCGACTGGTTAAAGCTAATGATAAGGGGCTGTTGTTTGACCAGATTGATAAGGACAAAGGAACTAAGGATAAGGCGGTTATTATTGCAAAATTAGATATGCTTGAAGGCTTAATGCTGGAATTTTTACATTATAAGGATAAACCGGATAATCATGCTTCCGGCAATGACAGCGTAGAATTATTTATATTGGAAAATGTAAAGATAGATAAAAAAACACTGCAAAAGGATATGGATTTGTATCTGGATACATTAGAGGGCAGCTATGGGCTAAAGGAAAAATGTATAAGAGTCGGCTCAAGGCTCCTTGATGAGAGAAACAGACCTTCCCTTCTTGCAATGGTTGCCTATTCATATAAGACAGGTCAGGATTTGGATGACTGGCTGACTGAATATGCAAAAAATCACAAAACATATATTGCAGACCAAAAAAAGAATTACTTACATATGTTAAATGATTTTAAAAGATATCAATAAGGTTAATCCTTTGTTGAAAACAAAGGGAAAATATGATATAATCAGCACATTAGAGCAGAATATGATAAGTAAACATATTTATGTTAAAGTATGCACGATACTAAGAATAAGTATAGGTATTGTATTATTGTTAAAAAAAATAAACGGAGGAAAATATTTTATGAAGAAAAAAATCAGCTTATTATTTTTAGCCATATTTATTGTTGGTATTATGGTGGGATGCGGCTCAAACGAGAGTATGTCAAAAAAGGTGGAACTAAGGGATGAGCCGGTTAAGTCCAGTTCAGACTATGGAAACGGAACAGGAAATATATCCTCCGGAGGTACAAATAAAGACAATAATACAACCTCAGATACCTTAAAGGTGGGCTTTATACAGACAGCAAATGAAAGCGGCTGGAGAGCTGCCCATACACAATCAATGAAGGATACGTTTGACACAGACGAGTATACATATACCTTTGTTGACGGTCAGGGAGACCAGGCTGTCCAGATAGCAGGAATGGAAAGATTTATAAAAGAAGCCTATGATGTTATAATACTTGACCCTATTGTTGAGGAAGGCTGGGACGACATACTTAAAAAGGCGCAAAATGCAGATATTCCGGTAATTGTAGTAGACAGAATGGTTTCTTCCGACAGCAGTCTGTATAGCTGCTGGATAGGCTCGGACTTTGAGAAGGAGGGAAAGGATGCGGCTCAGTGGCTTGTAGATAATAAGGGAACAACGGAAGCGCAAAATATAGTTATATTAGAGGGTACTAAGGGCGCGTCGGCACAGCTTGGACGAACATCAGGCTTTGATGCAGTTATAAGTCAGTACGATAATTATACTGTGCTTGCAAGCGAAGACGGTGACTTTGATAAGGCTAAGGGTAAGGAGCTTATGAAGAATTACATGGGAAGATTTGACAAGATAGATGTTATTGTTACCCAGAATGATAATATGGCGTACGGCGTTATTGAGGCAATAAATGAGGCAGGAAAAAAGCCGTCGGACTATACAATAATATCCTTTGACGGAGAGGCAAATGCCTTTAAGGAAATGATAAACGGAAACATAGCCGTAGATATAGAGTGTAATCCTCTTCAGGGACCAACCATTGAGGCGGTAATGAAAAAATTATTGGCAGGGGAGACTGTTGAAAAGAAGCTGTATATGGAGGAGGGAGTATATCCGGCATCCGTTGCAGCGCAAGAGGTTGCAAACCGTAAATATTAATAAAGGATAGTCGCATATTCGACAGATTGGAGACGGCATGGAAGAAAAAAAGATAAAAAAGGGAAATGCTCTTACATCAATACGAACAAGAATAGTGGCTATGGCAGTTGGGTGTATTATACTGGCTCTTGTAGTTGCTTACATAAGCATAGTTCCGGGAGCAAAGAATTCCCTGACAGATTCCAGTGAAAATAACATGGTAAGTCTGGCAAAAAGCTACATAAAAATTTTAAACAATAATATAAGCGCAATAAATGAAACCGTTTCATATATGAGCAGCAGTTCAGATATATATAATTGTCTTATGCAGGGTGGTGAGACATATCTGGTGGAGGCGGAATTTAATGAATATCTCAGGGATAATTCCTCCTACACAGAGGTGTCAGTATATAACAAAAACGGGGAATTTGTCACGTCAAGCGGCGCAAAGGACGGGAGGGCAGACGCTCCCTATTATGTTAACGCAGTTCTTTCAACGGGACTTCCTGCCCAGAGCGATATTATAACAGAGGGAGTAGACAAGCCGTCTGTGATATGCGCCATACCTCTTGATAATTCAGGAAGTATTTTTGGAGTAATATGTGTCACGGTGCCTGCTAAGGTTATTACGGCAGATTTAGGAGAAATAAATATACAGGATATAGAATCAAGCTTTGCATATCTGGTAAGTCCTCAGGGCTATATAATCTATCATCCTGAGGATGAATACATAGGTAAAATAATTGGGAATGAAACAATAAGAGGCTTTTTATCACAGGGAAACGTGGCGTCGGCAATTATAGATTTTAATTTTGACGGCTCAGATAAAATAGCGGGACTTGCAACGTCGGCAGCAAATAACTGGATGCTTGTAATACAGGCAAACAAGGCAGAGCTTTTGTCTCCAATAAACAGGCTTACAATAATTGCCCTTATAATACTGGCGGTGACAATGGCAGTGCTTGCGGCAGTAGTATTCCTTATATCAGCAGGAATAACAAGACCTATAAAGGTCCTTACAAGGAGCATTAATAACATAGCTGAGCTTGATTTCAGAGATGATAAAAAAGTTCATGAGCTGGGAGGAAGACTTGACGAGACAGGAGAGATGAGCCGTGCCATTGACCATATGCAGAGCCATATAAAAGAAATTATTGGCATGATAAATGATGCGTCTCTAAAGATAGCAGGCAGCAGCGACACCTTAAACGGCATAGCTACGTCGCTGAATGACTGCGCAAGCGACAATTCGGCAGTAAGCGAGGAGCTTGCGGCAGGTATGGAGCAGACGTCAGGTATGACCACCAGCATTTACAATGAGGTTGAGTATATTAAGCAAAAGACAGAAGCCATAAGCAAACGTTCTCAGGAAACAATAGAGCTTTCAAAGGGAATAGTTGCAAGGGCAACAGATGCAAAAAACACTACAGGAAAGGCGTCAGACAATACAAAATCCTTATATCATGAGGTCAGCAGAGAGGCAAGAACTGCCATTGAGCAGTCAAGGGCTGTAAATAAGATAAATGACCTTACACAGGATATTATGAATATAGCGGACCAGACAAGTCTTCTTGCAATTAACGCATCTATAGAGGCAGCAAGGTCAGGAGAGTATGGAAAGGGCTTTGCGGTAGTTGCCAATGAGATAAGTCATCTGGCAGCGCAGTCATCGGATACGGTTTCGGATATTGTTGAAATAGTAAGAGAGGTTACAAGCGCCGTAAACAGTATTGAAAAATGTCTTGACAAGACATTGTCATTCCTTGAAAGCTCAGTTATGAGGGATTATGATGAATTTATACAGATAAGCGGAGAATACAATTCAGATGCGGAGTCCTTTAGCGACACTATAAAGGGTATATGCGGTAATATTGATGAGCTTCAAAATGCAACAGGCCAGATAGCAGAGGCTATATCAAAAATAAACAGCACCATAAGCGAATCAACAAACGGCATAACAGGCATAGCCCAGAGAGCAACGGATGTAGTTACACTTTCTTCTGATACGTACGATAAGGTACAGGATAATGTTAATATGGCAAATATGCTTAAGGAGATAGTAGATAAGTTTACTCTTGAATAAGAATATTAATTTGTGCATTTGAAAAAGAAAGCTCCTCACATGTAGTCCGGGTATGTCCCATTAAAAGGCTCCTAGGATTGGAACGGGGAGGTCATGCCGGGACAGACAGGTAAATATAATTTTTTAAAGCTTCGAAACATGGAAGAAATTCTATCAACGGAATACCGCCACTTTCTAAGCTGCGAGCGTAACTCGCAAGGGGCTAAAAAGCAGCCCCTTACTCAGACAGACGCTCTACGCTAAGAAGCTGACGGTATTCCGTTGATGAATTTCTAACCATGTTCCTCAATGCTTTAAAAAATTATATTTACCTGTCTGTCCCGGCATGACCTCCCCGTTCCAACCCTAGAAGCCTTTTAATGGGACATACCCTCAGTTGCAAGCTGTTAGGGGGATGAGTGATTTTTGTTTATTTTTCTTCCGATAAATTTTTATATTTAGATATGTAAGCATAGCGTATATCAGCAAATAAGCTTATATATACATATTCTTGTATATATATTTATAGAAAATAAAATAATTGGATAAATGTATTTCATTTTCCATATTTTTATGTCTGATATAAGCAAATCCACATAAATACAAAGTGAATAGGTAATTGTCAGTTGTGATTGAGCCATTTATGTAAAACATTGATTTCATGTGAGGAAAACTTTTTTCACAGGTACAAATTAAAATTTATCCATAAACCAAACTCCTAATCTATACAAACTAAAATATTACGACTGCAACAGTCTATTTTTAAATAAAAAGAAATATATGGAAATAATATTATCCTTGATGTATAATATTTCTAAAATAATAAAATTCTTTGAAGGAGAATAAAGATATGCTTTTATTTATGCCAACAATAGTTTTCAGTGAGGAAGATTGTGTGAGAAATCATGCAAATGAATTAGCGCTTATGGGCACAAAGGCAATGATAGTTACAGGGAAACATTCGTCAAGGGCTAACGGCTCCCTTAATGATGTGGAGGAAGCGCTGAAATCCCAAAATGTTTCATATGTTATATTTGACGATATAGAGGAAAATCCATCAGTAGAGACAGTTGTAAAGGCCTGTGATATGGGTATTAAGGAAAAAGTTGATTTTATAATAGGTATAGGAGGAGGCTCTCCCCTTGACGCGTCAAAGGCAATAGCCCTTTTGATTGCTAACCCTGATAAGGATGAAACCGTTCTGTATGAAAATATTCCACTTGGATATATACCTTTGGCATGCGTGCCTACCACATGCGGTACAGGCTCAGAGGTTACGCCATATTCTATACTGACGCTTCATAAGCAGAGAACTAAAAGGAGCATAAGCCACAAAATATATCCGCAGGTGGCTCTTATTGATGGAAAATATTTGAAAACTGCTGACAGAAGCTGTATTGTAAACACTGCGGTTGACGCACTTGCGCATCTTATTGAAAGCTATTTAAATACAAACTCAAACGAATTAAACAGAATATACAGCAGAGAGGGACTTATGATGTGGGGGCAGCTTAAGGATAAGCTTATTGAGGATAAAATTACAAAAGCAGATTATACTAAGCTTATGCATGTTTCCATGGTGGCAGGAATGGCTATTACACATACAGGAACGTCCCTTCCCCACGGACTTAGCTATATGATTACATACGAGATGGGAGTTCCCCACGGAAAAGCAGTAGGAATGTATCTTGGAGGGTATGTAAGCATTTATAAGGACAGTAAGGAGGCTTGTGAGGTTTTAAGTTTGCTGGGCTTTGAAAGTCAGGAGGCTTTTTCGGATTATTTGGACAAAATACTGGGAGATACAGAGGTATCAAAGGAAATACTTGAAAAAAATGCCGAAAGCATACTTTCAAACGAGTCAAAGCTGAAAAATTATCCTTTCAGTATAACGAAAGAGGAAATATTATCTATGAAAAAATAAAAAAGTTTAAAAACAGGCTTAGTCAGACTTTGCATTTTTATGGAGAACTTTCCTATTATTAAAAGAAGGATGGAATTGATGATAAATTTTATAAAAAAGGTTTATAAGGTTATATATGATTTCACAGATAAGCTAAACGAGGACCATGTATATGCATATGCCACCCAGTCTGCATTTTTTATTATAATATCTGCCTTTCCTTTATTGCTGCTGGTTTTTTCGCTTATAAGATATACTCCTGTCACAGAGGAATTTCTTTTAAGCGCCGCCTCAAACGTTATGCCGGAAACCTTAAAGCCGTTGGCAGAATCCCTTATAAGGGAAATATATGAAAAAACCAGCGGAACTATCGTATCATTTACGGCGATTTTTACGGTCTGGTCGGCCTCTAAGGGAGTACTATCCATTATAAGAGGAATGAATAATGTATTTAACATAAAGGAAAACAGGAACTATTTTGTGCTTCGCCTGATAGCCAGCCTGTATACAGTGCTTTTTGTTGTAGGAATAGTATTGTCCCTTGTGATGGTGGTATTTGGAAACACGCTGCTTGGTGCGTTTAGAAAACATGTCCCTATATTATACGATTTGGTAGAGTGGCTTATAGGCATGCGTATACTATATGTTCCCGTGATACTTACATTATTGTTTATAGGCTTATATAAGCTTATAGACGATAAAAAATATACCTTCATGAATCACCTTCCGGGAGCGCTATTTTCAGCGGTGGGCTGGATGGGCTTTTCATTTTTTTATTCAGTATATGTAGATAACTTTGCAGGAAAATCATATGCATACGGAAGTCTTACCACTATAGTGCTTTTAATGCTGTGGATTTATATCTGTATGTATATACTTTTTATCGGAGCGGAGATAAATGTATATTTTGGAAGGTTTATACAATATTATAGAAGGAAGATAAAGCATAAGATAAAAATGGATAGAAAAACATCCATGGATAGAAAAACATCCACGGATAGAAAAAATAATTTGTAGAAAAAAATACTTGCAAAAGAAATAGAATGATGTTATCATCAATAAGGTGATATGGTAACTGTTGGTAAAGAGTGGGCAAAAGCCCACTCTTTGTTGATTTTTATAATTTAATCAAAATTTGGAGGGATTAAATGTCAAAGAAGGATGATTATGAAAAAAAGGCAGAGGAGCTTATAATTCCATTAATTAAGAAAAATAATTTTGAACTGGTTGACACTGAATATGTCAGGGAGGGAGGAAATTATTACTTAAGATATTATATTGATAAGGAAAATGGAATAAATGTAGATGACTGTGAGCTTATAAGCAGGGCAGTAAGCGATTTGCTGGATAAAGAGGACTTTATTGAGGATTCATATATTCTTGAGGTTAGCTCGCCGGGACTTTTAAGACCTCTTAAAAAGCCAAGAGACTTTGAAAGAAGCATTGGCAGGCAGGTAGAGATAAAGCTTTACAAGGCTATGGACAAAAAGAAGGATTTTGAAGGGACACTGACTGGCTTTACAGACAGCAGCGTAACCATATCGGCAGACGGTGAGGAAATAACCTTTGACAGAGAAAAGATAGCGCTTATAAGGCTTGCGTTTGATTTTTAACAATGTTTTCAGCATATTATATAAAATTAGGAGGATAAAGAAAAAATGAACAGAGAATTAATTGAAGCGTTAGATGTGTTGGAAAAGGAGAAGGATATAAGCAAGGAGGTAATGCTTGAGGCAATAGAAACATCTCTTATTACGGCTTATAAAAATCACTTTGGAAAGGCAGATAATGTAAAGGTAAATATTGACAGGGATACGGGAGATTTTACAATCTTTGCGGAAAAGACCGTAGTGGAACAGGTAGAGGATAAAGCGGTAGAAATTTCACTAACCCAGGCTCAGGAAATAGACAAAAAGTACAAGGAAGGCGATGTTGTAAACGTTGAGGTTAAGTCAAAGGAATTTGGACGTATAGCCACCCAGAACGCAAAAAATATTATTACACAAACCATTCGCGAGGAGGAGAGAAAGGTACTCTTTGACAAATATTATGGCAAGGAAAAGGATATTGTAACAGGTATAGTACAGCGTATAAATGAAAGAAGCATAAGCATTAATCTGGGTAAGGCGGATGCGGTGCTTGGTGAGAACGAAATGGTAAAGACAGAAAAGTTCGCGCCTAATGACAGAATAAAGCTTTATGTGGTAGAGGTTAAAAATACTACAAAGGGTCCGCGCATTGTTGTGTCGAGAACACATCCGGAGCTTGTAAAAAGACTTTTTGAAGCTGAGGTAAGCGAGGTAAAGGATGGAATTGTTGAGATAGTAAACATTTCAAGAGAAGCCGGCTCAAGAAGCAAGATATCCGTAAGAAGCAACGACCCAAATGTAGACCCTGTAGGAGCCTGCGTAGGCGTAAACGGCTCAAGGGTAAATGCAATAGTCGACGAGCTTAGGGGAGAAAAGATAGATATTATAAACTGGAGTGAAAATCCTGCCATACTTATAGAAAATGCGCTAAGTCCGGCAAAGGTAGTATCTGTAGTTGCAGATGATGAGGAGAAAACAGCAAGCGTAGTCGTGCCTGATTATCAGCTTTCTCTTGCAATAGGCAAGGAAGGTCAGAACGCAAGGCTTGCGGCAAGGCTTACAGGCTTTAAGATAGATATAAAGAGCGAAAGCCAGGCAAGAGAGCTTGAACAGTTAACTGAGGAGTAGGAGATGCATCCTGATGAGTGGAATGAATAATAAAAAAACATCAAAGAGCCAAAAAATTTCTTTGAGAAAGTGCACGGGCTGCGGTGAGATGAAGCCAAAAAAGGAAATGATTCGTGTTATAAAGACAGATACGAATGAGATATTTGTTGATATGACAGGCAAAAAAAACGGACGCGGCGCATATATATGTCATTCTGCAGAATGCTTTGATAAGGCAAGAAAGACAAAGGGCTTTGAAAGGTCGCTTAAAACAGTAATTTCAGAGGATATATATGACAGTCTTGAAAAGGAGCTTAAAGGTAATGGATAAAATATTGTCAATGATATCCCTTGCAACAAAGGCAGGAAAAACGGCAGGGGGAGAATTTTCAGTAGAAAAGGCAGTAAAGGAAAGAAAGGCGCATATGGTTATAGTTTCGGTGGAAGCATCGGACAATACGAAAAAGAAATTTACAAATATGTGTTCTTTTTATAAGGTACCTGTTTACTTTTACGGCACCAAGGAAGAACTTGGACATTTCATGGGAAAGGAATTCAGAGCAAGTGTGGCTATTCTTGACGAAGGATTTAAAAAAGCATTAGAGAAACAATTTTTAAGTATGGAGGTAATGCTATGACAAAAATAAGAATATATGATTTAGCTAAGCAGATAGAAAGAGAAAGTAAGGAAATTATTGCAGCGTTAAAGGAGCAGGGAGTAGAGGGCAAGACAGCCTCGTCTTCCATTACTGAGGAGCAGGTGGAGTTAGTTAAGAGTAAGCTTTTGGCGGGAGTTAAAAAGGCAGAGAAAAGTGTCAGTGAAAAAGTCCAAAAGGGAGAGGATGCTGTTAAAAAAGCCGGTAAGAAAGCAGAAAAGGCAGTTAAAAATATAGAAAAGAATGTTGAGAAGAATATAGAAAAGGCTGCTGCTGAGGTTAAGAAAAGGGTTGAGGAAAGGACAGAGGAAAAGAAGAACAATCCGCCTCAGGGAGCCGGAAAGCAGAATAATAAAAACCATAATAACGGCGGTAATCAAAAAAATAACGCCAACGGCGGTAATTCCAATGGCAGTAACGCCATGAATAATAGTGGCAATAATAACGGAAACGGCAGGAACAATAATAAGGATAACAATAAGAATAACAATAAAAATAACGGCGGTGATAAGAAGCAGCATGGAGGCGACAAGCAGAAGGAGAAGCATATAACAAAGGTATATAATCCTCAGAACAGCGGAGCCGGCGGTAAAAATAATAACAGGAAAAACAACGGAAAAGCAGGAGGAAACGGTAATCAGCCAAGGCAGCAGAGTCAGCAGCCTAAGCCGCAGCCAAAGCCTGAACCAAAGGAAGAGGAAATTAAGGTGATTACAATACCTGAAATTATTACTATAGGCGAGCTTGCTGCAAAAATGAAAATACAGGCCTCCGCACTTGTAAAGAAGCTGTTTTTACAGGGACAGATAGTTACAATAAACAATGAGATAGAGTTTGAGCAGGCAGAGGAAATAGCTATGGATTATGACATCATAGCGGAGAAAGAGGAAAAGGTTGACGCTATTGAGGAACTTTTAAAGGAGGAAGAGGAAGACGAGAGCAATATGGTTAAGCGTAATCCCGTAGTATGCGTTATGGGACACGTAGACCATGGCAAGACCTCCCTTCTTGATGCAATAAGAAAGACAAACGTTATATCGGGGGAAGCAGGGGGAATTACACAGCATATAGGAGCGTATACTGTAGAATGCAACGGAGAGAATATTACCTTCCTTGACACGCCGGGACACGAGGCGTTTACGGCCATGCGTATGCGAGGAGCGCAGGCTACGGATATAGCTATTCTGGTTGTGGCGGCAGACGATGGCGTTATGCCTCAGACAATCGAGGCAATAAGCCATGCAAAGGCAGCAGGGATAGAAATTATTGTAGCGGTAAATAAGATAGATAAGCCTAGCGCCAATGTTGAAAAGGTAAAACAGGAGTTAGCGGAATACGAGCTTCTCGCAGAGGACTGGGGAGGAAACACTACATTTGTACCTGTTTCAGCCCGGACAGGAGAAGGCTTGGAGCAGCTTCTGGAAATGGTGCTGCTTACAGCGGAGCTGCTTGAATTAAAGGCTAATCCAAAGAGAAAGGCAAGAGGTATTGTTATTGAAGCTAAGCTTGACAAGGGACGAGGCTCAGTAGCAACAGTTCTTGTTCAGAAGGGTACCCTTAAGGTAGGAGATTCTGTGGCAGCAGGCTCATGCTACGGCAAGGTTAGGGCAATGATTGACGATAAGGGAAATAAGGTAAAGGAGGCCGGACCGTCAAAGCCTGTTGAAATTTTGGGACTAAACAACGTGCCGAATGCAGGAGAGGTATTTGTCTCAACATCAAATGAAAAAGAGGCAAGAAGCTTTGCGGATACGTTTATTTCACAGGACAGGGAAAAGCTGCTTGAGGGAGCAAGGGCAAAGAGCAAAATGTCCCTTGACGACCTGTTTACCCAGATACAGTCAGGAGACGTTAAGGAGTTAAATATTATTGTAAAGGCAGATGTCCAGGGCTCAGTGGAGGCAGTAAAGCAAAGTCTTGTAAAGCTTTCAAATGATGAGGTTGTTGTAAAGATAATTCATGGCGGAGTAGGAGCCATAAATGAATCTGACGTAAGCCTTGCTGCGGCTTCAAACGCTATAATCATAGGCTTTAACGTCAGACCTGATAATCAGGCAAAGGATACGGCAGACAGGGAAAAGGTTGATATAAGGCTTTACAGGGTTATATATCAGGCAATAGAGGATGTGGAGGCAGCCATGAAGGGTATGCTTGACCCTGTGTTTGAGGAAAAGATTATCGGACATGGAGAGGTACGACAGTTGTTTAAGGCTTCAGGAGTCGGAACTATCGCAGGCTCTTATGTCCTAGACGGCGTGTTTACCAGAGGCTGCAGCGTGAGAATTACCAGAGAGGGTGAACAGATATTTGAGGGAGCTTTGGCATCCCTTAAGAGATTTAAGGATGACGTAAAAGAGGTCAAGGCAGGCTACGAGTGCGGTCTTGTGTTTGAAGGCTTTAATGAGCTTCAGGAATTAGACCAGGTTGAGGCATATATTATGGTAGAGGTATCCCGCTAATATTTAAGCCTGATTTTTAAGTCATGATATTTAAAGCCGCATGGGCGGCGTGAGGTATTAAAATGAGAAAAAACAGTATAAAAAGTATAAGAGTAAATGCTGAGGTACAGCATGAGCTTAGCAATATAATAAGAAATGAAATAAAGGACCCGCGCATCAGCACTATGACAAGTGTTGTTGCCGTGGATGTCACTCCCGACTTAAAGTATGCTAAGGCGTATATAAGTGTTCTAGGAAGCAGGGAGGAGCAGGAGGACACCATAAAGGGCTTAAAAAATGCAGAGGGATATATAAGGAGACAGCTTGCAGCCTCCATAAATCTTAGGAATACGCCGCAGATTACCTTTGTGTTGGACCAGTCCATAGAGTATGGCGTAAATATGTCAAAGCTTATAGATGAGGTTAACGGTAAGCTGTCTGAAAATCAGGAAACGAAAGAAACCTTTGAAGAAGATAATGAAGAATAGCTGTCGAATATAGTAGAAAGGACAAGGATTTATTATGTCAGAACCACGGGTAAAATTAGCGGATTTTCTTGTAGGAGTAAAAAAGCTTGGTATAGCGGGACATGTACGGCCTGACGGAGACTGCGTGGGCTCATGCATGGGCTTGTACCTGTATATAACTGAGAATTATCCGGATATAGAAACACATGTGTATATGGAGGAGCCTAAGGGAAGGTTTGATTATATAAAGGCTATGGATAAGGTGGAAGAGACTGTAGTGGATACGGATTTTGACCTTTTTATAGCGATAGATTTAAGCAATGCTGAAAGAATAGGCGTAGCAGGAGAGGAATATGTTAAGGCAAAAAAAACGCTGTGTATTGACCACCATGTAAGCAATACAAAATTTGGTATGGTAAATCATGTTATTCCAACTGCAAGCTCGTCATGTGAGGTTTTGTACGATATGCTTGAGGAGGAAAAAATTTCAGAGGCTGCGGCTACGGCTATATATACGGGGATTGTACATGATTCGGGAGTATTTAAGTATGAAAATACCTCTGAGCATACCATGAATATAGCGGGAAAGCTTATGAGCAAGGGAGTAAATTTCCCTGCTGTTATAGATGAAGGCTTTTATGAAAAAAGCTATGTTCAAAATCAGATTCTTGGAAGAGCGCTTTTGGAAAGCATACTTCTTCTTAAGGGAAAATGTATTTATTCTGCAATTTCCCAGTCAGAAATGAAATTTTACGGCGTGACGCAAAAGGAAATGGGAGGAATAGTAGAGCAGCTTAGGCTGACGGCAGGAGTTGACGTTGCCATATTTATGTATGAAATTTCACCTATGGAATATAAGGTAAGCCTCCGCTCAAAGAAATATGTTGACTGTAATGTGGTTGCAGGATATTTTGGCGGCGGCGGACATGTAAGGGCAGCAGGCTGTATTCTTAAAGGTACGAAGCATGATGTGGTAAATAACCTTCTTGAACATATAGAACAGCAGCTTGAAGAAAAGGATGTTCTCCATAATGTATAATGGAATTTTAAATATATATAAGGAAAAGGGCTTTACGTCACATGATGTGGTTGCAAAGCTAAGAGGCATATTAAAGCAGAAGAAAATAGGACATACGGGAACGCTTGACCCTTACGCAATTGGAGTGCTGCCGGTATGTCTTGGAAGGGCAACTAAGCTGTGCGATATGCTTACTCATAAGGAAAAAACCTACAGTACAGAGCTTATTCTTGGAAAAGCAACGGATACCCAGGATATATGGGGGAAAACTATAAACGAGACAGATATTGCAAGGAAGAGGGAAACTGTTACAGACGAGCTTATATATGATGCGGTAATGTCCTTTATAGGAGAATATTCACAGATACCTCCCATGTACAGCGCCATAAAGGTTAATGGAAAAAAGCTTTATGAGCTTGCAAGAGAGGGCATTGAAATAGAAAGAAAGCCCAGAAATGTCAGGATTATTGCCATAAAAAAGCTTGTTATAGATTATCCCCGAATAAGCATGGAGGTAGAGTGTTCAAAGGGAACCTATATAAGGACCTTATGTCACGATATAGGGCTTAAGCTTGGAACATACGGATGCATGACATTCCTTGAGAGAATAAAAACAGGAGTCTTTGAAAAGGAAGCATCATATACGCTGGCTCAGGTGGAGGATTATATGAAAAGAGGACTCCTTGACGATATAATATTTCCCATAGATAAGATGTTTGAAAAATTTAAAAGCATTTATATGGAAGAGACTTTAAATAAGCTTTTGTATAATGGAAACCCTATACCTGTAAAAATGATAAAAAATATTCAGATAAATAATTTTGAAGCAGACGGTATGGCCGAAAGCGCTTCAGATGAAAAAAACATGGCTGAAAGCTATAAGGTATATGATTATAAAAATGAATTTATTGGGATATATAAAATAAAGGACAGCCTGCTTATGCCTGAAAAATTATTTTTGTAGGAACAGTCTCTGAAAATGTGAGAGGCATGTATACAGAAATGAGGATTATAATGAAAATTATAAAGGATATTACGGATATAGAAAAACTTCATATGGAAAATACGGCTGTAGCGTTGGGAAAGTTTGACGGCGTTCACAGAGGGCACCGTGATATTATGGAAAGGCTTATAAAGGAAAAAAACAAAGGATATATATCCCTGATTTTTACTTTTTCAAGAAATCCTAAGACTGCCGGCAAAAATATATCTGAAGAAAAAATATTTACCGAAAATGAGCAGATGCTCGTATATGAAAAAACAGGAATTGATATAATAATAGTATATCCTATAGATTCAGGAATTTTAAATATGTCTGCAGAAGCATTTGTAAAAAATATTCTTGTGGACAGGCTGGGAGTAAAAAAAATTATTTGCGGAGGGGATTTCCGGTTTGGAAAGGACAGATTGGGAGATACTTCAACATTAAAAAGCTGTGGAGAAAGATATGGTTTTGATACAGAAATAGTGGATATGGTGTCTGAAAATGGTAAGATTATAAGCAGTACTGTAATTAGAAGGCTTATAAAGGAAGGAAAGCTTGAAGAGGCGGAAAAAATGCTTGGACACAGGTTTTCCATAGCGGGAAGAGTAGTATACGGAAATCAGATAGGAAGGATACTGGACACGCCTACGGCGAATATTATTCCTGAAAAGGAAAAAATAATTCCTCCCTATGGAGTTTATGTGAGCCTTTGCAACATAGACGGAAAATATTACAGAGGAGTTACAAATATAGGATATAAGCCAACAATAAATGAAAAGGAAAAGCAGCTTGGAGTAGAGACATATTTTTTGGACTATATTGGAAATTTATATGGAAGAATTATTGAGATTGAACTTGTAAAGCATACAAGGCCTGAAATGAAATTCGACAGCACGGACGCATTAAAAAGGCAGCTTGTAAAGGATAAGGAAATCTGCAGAAATATTATTTTTGAATAAATTTAATTCTTTTGGAGGGTAAAAATATCACCCAAAAGATAAATTCATTTGAAATGAGGGTTGACATTCTGATAAAAAGTGCTATAATTTGACTTGGGTTTTGTTATAAAAGTAATAAATACGTAACAAAATTTAACAAAGATAAAGTGTTTCAAGGTAAATGTTATATACAGTATATGTAATGGAGGAAAACATGAGAAAAACTAAATCAGTCGCAAGTGCTATTGTACTTGCAGCAGCTGCAATAGGAATCAATGCTATAATCCCCTCACAGAAAAAAGAAGATTCTATAGATGTATCAAAAATTTTAGAGGCGTCGTCATTTACGGTAACGGCAGCCAATTCCCCTGAGTATTCGGGAGAGGTTATGCTTTCATCACTTTCATTGTCCCTTGTTGGAAGCTCAAATGACAGTTCTAAGCTTAATAACAGCACAGGAAAAACAGCTATACCTGTAGCAGGAATGTCAGATGTTTTAAGAAATGCAACGGTTGACACAAATGATGTTTCATCATCGGCAGAGGGAATGGACGTAGCCACAAAGTATGTGCCTGAAGGCTCGGTTATAGACGGATATACAAATCTTGGCGTTTCAAATGTTACGTCATACCTTAATGTAAGGGACGGAGCAGGTACAAATAATAAGATAATAGGAAAAATGCCCGGCGGTTCAGCCTGTGAGATACTTGAGGAGGCTGACGGCTGGTATAAGATAAAGTCAGGTGACGTTACAGGCTATGTATCATCTGATTACATATTGACAGGCTACGACGCAAACGTAAAGGCAATGGAAACCATGAAGGCAAAGCTTTTAGTTACTGCCGACATCCTTAACGTAAGGGAGGAGCCGTCAACAGAGTGCAGCGTTTCCACAAAGGTAAATTCAGGCGAGTATTTAGACATACTTGAGGAGGAAAGCAACGGCTGGTATAAGATTGATATAAACAATCTTACAGGCTATGTATCAGCAGATTATGTAAAAAAGGTATATTCACTTCCTACTGCGGTAGAGATAGTAGAAGTTAAGGTAAATAATACGGCAGCGGCAGGCAGCGGAAACAATAGTTCAGGCGGAAACAAATATACGGGACCATCATTTGATGCATCCTCATTAGACCAGACAGTATCACAGACAGCTAAGGATTTGATAGATTATTCTATGAACTTCCTTGGAAATCCATATGTATATGGAGGCAACAGCCTTACCCAAGGAACAGATTGCTCAGGCTTTGTAAAGCTTATATTTGCGCATTTTGGATATAGTCTTCCTAGAAGCTCCGCAGCGTATGCTTCTGTAGGAACCCAGATACCATATACGTCGGCTAAGCCGGGAGACATAATGGTTTATAAATATGGCTCAAGAATAGGTCATGTGGCTATATACATTGGAAACGGACAGATTGTGCATGCATCTACGCCTACAGGCGGTATAAGAATAGGCAGCGCATACTTCGTAACCCCTTGCTTTGCAGTGAGAGTTATTCCATAAGAAAAATAAAAAGGATTAAGTTAAAGGATACCGTTCGTAAGGGCGGTATCCTTTTAAAATATTATAATTGACATATAAATATGTTTATGGTATATTTATTCAGTGAGTTTTCACGCAGCGATAATAGCTGCAAAGCACAAAGTGTAAAAAGCGTACACAAAGTGTAAAAAGCGTACACTTGGTTTGCGGACGCTCCGACCGGAACTAATGTGTATCGCGGTATTATATTATTTAGGAGGATTTCAAGATGATATCAAAGGAAAAGAAGGCAGAATTAATTAAGACATATGGAAGAACACCAGAGGACACAGGCTCTCCTGAGGTTCAGATTGCTATTTTAACAGTTAGAATCAAGGAGCTTACAGAGCATTTAAAGACACACCAGAAGGACCATCATTCAAGAAGAGGTCTTCTTAAGATGGTTGGTCAGAGACGTGGTCTTCTTGATTACTTAAAGAAGACAGACCTTGAAGGATATCGTAGTTTAATCGAGAAGTTAGGCATCAGAAAGTAATTTTACATGGATTAATTTTTCAATAGACAGGGCTACAGCCTTGTCTATTGTTAGGTTAAAAGGCAGAAGAACAATTCCGAGACCACTAAAAAAAGCGCCGCAGCTAAAATAGTTAAAACTCAAAGAACTAAAGTTCTTGGCGCTTTGGAATACGTAGTATAAAACGACATGTGCGAAAGCATAGCGGTGAATGACTAAAAATTCGGCGGAGCCGAATTTGAAAGCGCCGCAGCCAAAAGAGTTAAAACTCTCGGCACTTTTTTTAGTGTTTTCGGTCTTCTGCCTAAAGAAAAGAATTTATATTATGAAAGGCAGGAAGAAACATGTACAAAAGTTTTAGTATGGAATTGGCAGGAAGGACTTTGACAGTTGATATTGGAAGAGTTGCAAAGCAGGCAAACGGAGCGGCATTTATGCACTATGGCGATACAGTTGTATTGTCAACTGCCACAGCCTCAGAGAAGCCGAGAGAGGGAATTGACTTTTTTCCTCTTAGTGTGGAATACGAGGAAAAGCTTTATTCAGTTGGAAAGATACCGGGAGGCTTTAATAAGAGAGAGGGAAAGGCGTCAGAAAATGCCATTCTCACCTCAAGAGTAATTGACCGTCCTATGAGACCGTTATTTCCAAAGGATTACAGAAATGACGTTACATTAAATAATATGGTTATGTCGGTAGACCCGGAATGCAGCCCTGAGCTTACAGCAATGCTTGGCTCAGCTATAGCTGTAGCCATATCGGATATTCCTTTTGACGGTCCTTGCGCTACCACGCAGGTAGGACTTATAAACGGAGAGTTTGTATTTAATCCAAATGCGTCCCAAAATGCGGATTCAGACCTTAAGCTTACAGTAGCGTCTACAAGAGAAAAAGTAATTATGATAGAGGCAGGCGCAAATGAAGTGCCTGAAAGTAAAATGATAGAGGCTATATATGCTGCTCATGCCATAAATCAGCAGGTTATTGCATTTATAGACAAGATTGTTTCAGAGGTAGGAAAGCCAAAGCACACATATGAAAGCTGCGCCATACCTGAGGAATTATTTGCTAAAATGAAGGAAATTGTTACACCGTCAGAGATGGAAACGGCAGTATTTACGGATGAAAAGCAGGTAAGAGAGGAAAATATAAGGGTAATAAGGGAAAAATTAGAGGAGACCTTTGCAGATAATGAGGATTGGCTCCCTCTTATACCTGAAGCATTGTACCAGTATCAGAAGAAGACGGTAAGAAAGATGATACTTAAGGACCACAAGAGACCTGACGGACGAGAGCTTACACAAATAAGACCTCTTGCGGCAGAGGTGGATATTATACCAAGAGTACACGGCTCAGCCATGTTTACAAGAGGTCAGACACAGATATGCAACGTATGTACCTTAGCGCCTCTTTCAGATGCCCAAAAGCTTGATGGTCTTGATGAAAATGAAACCTCAAAGAGATATATGCATCATTATAATTTCCCATCATATTCCGTAGGAGAGACAAAGGTTTCAAGAGGACCGGGAAGACGCGAAATTGGACACGGCGCATTGGCAGAGAGAGCGCTTATTCCTGTGCTTCCTAGTGAGGAGGAGTTTCCGTACGCTATTCGTACAGTGTCGGAGACCTTTGAGTCAAATGGCTCTACCTCTATGGCGTCTACATGCGCCTCATGTATGTCCCTTATGGCGGCAGGCGTTCCAATAAAAAAGATGGTAGCAGGTATTTCATGCGGTCTCGTCACAGGCGAGACAGATGATGACTATGTGCTTCTTACGGATATACAGGGACTTGAGGATTTCTTCGGAGATATGGATTTCAAGGTGACAGGTACAGACGCAGGTATTACGGCTATACAGATGGATATAAAAATTCATGGTCTTACGAGAAGTATTGTGGAGGGCGCTATTGCAAGATGCAGGGAAGCAAGAATGTTTATTATGGAAAACTGCATGAGCAAGGCTATAGCGGCGCCGAGACCTGAGGTAGGAAAGTATGCTCCGAAGATTGTACAGATTCAGATAGACCCAGCCAAGATAGGCGATGTGGTAGGCCAGAGAGGAAAGACAATCAACGCTATTATAGATGAGACAGGCGTTAAGATTGATATTACCGACGACGGAGCAGTATCCGTATGCGGAACAGAGCCGGTTATGATGGACAAGGCAGTAAAATATATTAAGACTATCGTAACAGACTTTGAGGAGGGGCAGATATTTGAAGGCAAGGTAATAAGCATTAAGGAGTTTGGCGCGTTTATTGAATTTGCACCTGGAAAAGAAGGAATGGTGCACATTTCAAAGATTTCCAATGAGAGAATAAATCATGTGGAGGATGTTCTTACCCTTGGGGATATTGTAAGGGTAGTATGCCTTGGCAAGGATAAGATGGGCAGAATCAGCTTTAGCATGAAGGATGTAAGATAGTAACTGATGTAAGCATATATTTTAAAGTAATATGCAGATAAATATATTATAAGCAAAATATATTATAAGGTGCTACGCTATAAATAGATGCATAAATTTGTATAAGGCAGTATGCCGGGTATTTATTTAAGCATGTACTATTGGCGTAGCACTTATATTTAAACAATTTTTTAGCAGAAGAATTATGGGATATATGTTATGGAATTGAATTACTGTGTGAAATGTGGGAAAAGATTAACTATGAAATCAGTAGGAGACGAGGGAGAGCAAAAATATTGTGCAGACTGCAAAAAATATTTTTTTGATAATCCGGTGGGCTGTGTTTTAGTTGCTATTATTAATGAGCATAAGCAGGTTTTACTTTTGCGTCAGGAATATATTTCAAAGTCAAAGTGGACTCTTTGCTCAGGTTATGTTAAGAAAGGAGATACGCTTGAAGAAACGGTTATTCGTGAAGTGTATGAGGAAACAGGTCAAAGGGTTATAAATTGTAAATATGTAAGGAGCTATTATTTTGAGCCGAAAAATATTATTATGTCGGGGTTTATAGCTTATGTAAAGGAAGATGTATTTGGAGTTTCTGGTGAGGTAGATGATTTGAAGTGGTTTGAATTAAATAGGGCAAAAACGTTGGTGGAACGGGAGAATAATTATTCCGGGGTGCATTTGGATAATATAGTTAATCTTATATAGCATATAAGTAATAAAAAATTTAGTGTATATAAGGGAATGAGAGGGGAAGCATATGCCTGAAAACCAGAATATTGAGTGGAAAGAAATATGGAAGGATGAATATTTGGCTTGGCTTTGCGGCTTTGCAAATGCTCAGGGAGGAAGTTTATATATTGGAAAAAATGATAAAGGAGAATGTATCGGACTTCCGAATGCCTGTAAGCTTCTTGAAGACTTACCTAATAAAATAAGGGATACATTAGGCATTATTGCAGCAGTTAGCCTTTTGAATGAAGGTGATAATGAATATATTGAAATATCAGTGAAATCATATCCTATAGCTATTTCCTATAAGGGTATATATTATTGCCGTAGTGGAAGCACTAATCAGAAATTGGCAGGACTGGAGCTGGAAAGCTTTTTGTTGCGAAAGCAAGGGGCAACGTGGGATAATCTTCCATTGCCGGCTTTTACAATGGATGATGTGAATGACGGCATTATAGATAGCTTCAAAAAGTTGGCAACAAAAAAGGGACGTATAGATAAAAGTGTGCTGGATGAGCCGAAAGAGCTTCTTATGAAGAAGCTGCATTTGATAAATAATGGTTATCTGACTAATGCTGCTATGCTTCTTTTTGCTGAGGACCCTGAGAAATGGCAGCTTGGCGCTTATACTAAAGTTGGATTTTTTGAAAGCAATTCAAATTTAATGTATCAAGATGAAATTCATGGTTCCTTACTTGAGCAGATTGACAGAATTATTGAAATTGTTCATTTAAAATATATGAAGGCAAAAATTTTTTACGAAGGTATACAGAGGATTGAGAGGTATTTTGTGCCGGATGAGGCGCTGCGGGAGGCATTGCTGAATGCTTTGTGTCACAAGGACTATGCAAGAGGAATACCAATTCAGATTAGTGTATATGACGATAAGCTTTATATTGCAAATTGTGGCAGACTTCCTGAAAACTGGTCTGCCCAAAAGCTCATGGAAAAACATTCATCCGAGCCTTATAATCCTAATATTGCCCACGTTTATTATTTAGCAGGGTTTATTGAGAGCTGGGGACGTGGTATAGAGAAGATTTGTGATGCCTGTCGTGAAGACGATGTGCCTCTGCCTGAATATGATATAACAGGAAATACTGTTATGATTAAATTTATGGCATCGGAAGACAGAATAATCAGATTTGATTCTGAGAAGGTGACTGAGAAGGTGACTGAGAAGGTGACTGAGAAGGAACAGGAAATCTTGTCTTTATTACTTGAGAATCCGTATTATACTTATGTTGAGCTTGCCGCTGAGCTTCAGGTTAGCCGGAAGACAGTAGCAGTTCGTATTGCCTTGCTGAAAAGAAGAGGTATTCTTACTCGTGTTGGCTCAGCTACAAAAGGATATTGGAAGATAAATAAAAACTGAGGTAAAAAAGAATAAAAAATAAAAACGCTGCCTAAAGGCGGAACGGAGGAATTAATATGTCAGAAAAGAGAAATTTAGGAACAATATGTATTCAGGGAGGATATACGCCAAAGAACGGAGAGCCGAGGGTTTTGCCGATTTACCAAAGCACTACGTTCAAATATGACAACAGCGACTACATGGGAAAGCTGTTTGATTTAGAGGCAGAGGGCTATTTCTACACAAGGCTTCAAAATCCTACAAATGACGCAGTAGCAGCTAAGATAACGGAGCTTGAGGGAGGAGTGGCAGGAATGCTTACCTCCAGCGGACAGGCAGCTAATCTTTTTGCAATTATAAATATATGCGAGGCAGGAGGACATGTAGTGTGCTCCGCGCCTATATATGGCGGTACATTTAATCTGTTTAACGTAACCTTAAGAAAATTCGGCATTGATTTTACCTTTGTGGACCCTGACGCACCGGAGGAGGAGCTTGCAAAGGAATTTAAGGAAAATACAAAGGCGGTATTTGCAGAAACAATATCAAATCCGTCTCTTGTGGTACTTGACATAGAGAAGTTTGCAAGACTTGCCCATTCTCACGGAGTTCCCCTTATTATTGACAACACCTTTGCAACCCCTATAAACTGCAGGCCGTTTGAGTGGGGAGCAGATATAGTTACGCATTCTACCACAAAATATATGGACGGTCATGCAGCGGCAGTAGGAGGCTGTATTGTTGACAGTGGTAACTTTGACTGGGAGGCTTATAGTGATAAGTTTCCGGGACTTACCACGCCTGATGAATCATATCATGGAATTATATATACCAAAAGGTTTGGAAAGGCGGCATACATAACGAAGGCAACGGCGCAGCTTATGAGGGATTTAGGCTCAATCCAGTCGCCGCAGAATGCATTTTTGCTTAATACGGGACTTGAGACGCTCCACCTTAGAATGAAGAAGCACTGTGAAAATGCCCAGAATGTAGCGGAATATTTAAACGGCAATGACAGAGTGGCGTGGGTAAATTACTGCGGACTTAAGGACAACAAGTATTATGAGCTTGCTAAAAAATACATGCCAAACGGAAGCTGTGGAGTAATATCCTTTGGTCTTAAGGGAGGAAGAGATGTGGCTGTTAAGTTTATGGATAACCTTAGGCTTGCTGCTATTGTAACTCATGTGGCGGACGCGCGTACAAGCGTGCTTCATCCTGCAAGCCATACCCACAGACAGCTTTCAGAGGAGCAGCTTATAGAGGCGGGAGTTCAGCCTGACCTGATAAGATTTTCCGTAGGCATAGAGGATGCGGAGGATATAATAGCAGATATAGAGCAGGCCCTTGGTAAGGCGTATAATGCTTAAAGCTTTTCCGACAGCGATAATGTAGGTTTTGTCTGTAATTTTTGAGGAGGTAAAGGTATGAAATTTGAGAAAGTTGATTGCGGCGGCAAAACGGCAGCTATTGTCTTAAGTGACAGTAAAGTAATTACTGATGTTAATTCTTCCCTTGATTTACTTATGTCTGCCAAATATGAGGCAGATACAAAGTATATTATCATGGATAAAAAGTTGATTGTTGAAGATTTCTTTATTTTAAGCAGTGGTTTGGCAGGAGAAATTATTCAAAAATACGTCAATTATGGTGGAAAAATTGCAATATACGGCGATTATTCACACTATACCAGCAAACCGCTGAAAGATTTTATCTATGAAAGCAACAATGGGAAAGACGTATTCTTTGTTGCAACAAAAGAAGAAGCAATACAGAAGATAACTGAAATTATATAGCAAACAAAATTCCGTTATCATATTGCTGTATTTTAATATAATGCTTAGCGGAGCTGTCGCAATAAGAAAAGCATATACAAAATATTGTATGATACAACTGCGTGTTAATACATATCCTGTATGATTAAAACTTATTGCGACAGCTCCGCTTTTACTGTGCTGAAGCCTGTGTGAAAAACGATATCAGGCGGCGCTGCATAAAGCTTTAGCGCATGTATGACACCATAATTTATATTTGATTTAATATATAATCATATGCTATAATAATTTCAGTAAAGACAAGCTGCGCAGGCTGATGAAGGTAAAGTAAGGTTGAAGATAAATAACGGAGGAATTTTATGAGCTTTATAGAACTTAAGGATGTTGTAAAGGAATACAAAACAGGGGAGGTGTCCATAAAGGCAGCGGACGGAATAAGCCTTTCCATAGAGAAGGGTGAGTTTGTAGTTATCGTGGGACCGTCAGGCGCAGGAAAGACTACTGTTTTAAATATTCTGGGAGGAATGGACACCCTTACGTCGGGAAGCGTTATTGTTGACGGAACTGACATAAGCAAATACAATTCAAAAAACCTTACTGCATACAGAAGATATGACATAGGCTTTGTGTTTCAGTTTTACAATCTTGTACAAAATCTTACGGCAAAGGAAAACGTGGAGCTGGCAAACCAGATAAGCAAAAATCCTCTTGATGCGGCCGAGGTACTTACAGAGGTTGGACTTAATGACAGAATGAATAATTTTCCCGCGCAGCTTTCGGGAGGAGAGCAGCAGAGGGTAGCCATAGCAAGGGCACTGGCAAAAAATCCAAAAATGCTTTTATGCGACGAGCCTACGGGAGCTCTTGATTATAATACGGGAAAGGCCATACTTAAGCTTTTGCAGGATACATGCAGGAAAAAGGGGATGACGGTTATAGTAATAACACATAATCAGGCTATAGTACCTATGGCAGACAGAGTCTTTAAGATAAAAAACGGACAGGTTTCGGATACGTATGTAAATAATAGTATAGTGTCGGTAGAACGGATAGAGTGGTAAGTGCGAAAAGAATTTCTAAGCCTGTAAAAAACACAGGCTAAGAAATTCTATGTTTCGCACTGAAGAATGACCTTAAAAGGTCATTCTTCCTTGTATACGTGAATGGGATTGTTTATATTAACGGATTAATTATATTAACGGAAGAGTTAAGGGTGATTTTATGAGGGCTGTTAAAAAAGAATTTTATGTGGAGATTAGGAAAACTAAAAGCAGATTTATTTCCATTTTGATTATTGTGGCGCTGGGTGTGGCTTTTTTTGCGGGGATATGCTCTACGGAGCCGGATATGAGGCTGTCGGCGGATAAGCTTTATGATGACGGAAAGCTTATGGACATAAGAGTGGTGTCGCCTATGATAGTTACGGAAGGCGGCGTGACGGGGATTAATGATGAAATAGTAAAGGAAATAGGGCAGATAGACGGTGTAAAAACGGCAAGGGGAGCATATCTGGTTGATTTTATTAACAGGATAGGGGATAAGGAGGGAGTTGTATCGCTCCAGTCATATACGGAGGGGATAAACGAGCCTGCAATGAAGGAGGGAAGACTTCCGGAAGAAATTAATGAGTGCATAGTGGAGAAATCCTACGCAAAAAATTATAATTTAAAAATAGGTGATGAGCTTACATTTACGTCAGGTAATGAAACTGCAATAGAGAGTATTATTAAGGAAACAACCTTTACGGTGACAGGCATTTATACGTCTCCTTACTATATAGGAAGGGACAGGGGAACAACAACCATCGGCAACGGAAAGATAGACGGTGTGGCTATGGTAAGGGAAGAGGCTTTTTTACTGCCGGTTTACGGCTCATGCTATATTACCGTTGAGGGAGCAGAAGAAAAGGAAGCTTATACAGATGAATATAACGAGACGGTAGAAGTCGTTAAAAATAAAATAGAAACTTATGTAAATGGTCTTGACGGCGTATGGTATGTGCTTGACAGGATGTCAATACAGACATACGGTGAATTTGACCAGGATGCGCAGCGTATTGGAAATATAGGTAAGGTCATACCTGTGGTATTTTTCATAGTGGCTGCCCTTGTAAGCCTTACTACCATGACGAGAATGGTGGAGGAGCAGAGAACACAGATAGGTACGTTAAAGGCCCTTGGGTATACTAAGGCGGAGGTAGCGTCAAAATACATAAAATATGCCCTTTTTGCCTCTGTCATAGGAAGCCTTATAGGAGGTATTTTTGGAAGCCTTGTGCTGCCAAGGGTAATTATTAACGCCTATAATATGCTATACACTATTGAAACCATTCTCACCCCTGTTAATATGTTTTATTTTACTCTGGCATGCGGTGTGGCGGTTATTCTGGTAACTGTAGCTACGGTATTTTCCTGCTACAGAGAGCTTACGGATTGTCCGGCGGCGCTTATGAGACCGGAGCCTCCAAAAAAAACAAAAAAAATATTTTTAGAGCATATTCCTGTTATATGGAATAAAATTAATTTTGGGGGAAAATCAACCATACGTAATCTTGTAAGGTATAAAAAGCGTCTGTTTATGACCTTGTTCGGAATAAGCGGCTGTATGTCCCTTTTAGTAGTGGGCTTCGGCGTAAAGGATTCCATTAATTCCATAATTGGAATACAGTATGATGAACTTCATAGGTATGATACGGTGCTGGGCTTAGAAGCCGGTTTGTCAGATTCGGACAGGGAAAATATAGAGAGTAAGCTTAATAATAACAGGGAAGTAAGAGATTATATTTTTATAAGAAACAGCTCTCTTACTCTTGAGGGAGATGAAGCAAGCCTTACAGGATTTATTTATGTTGCAAATGATACTGAAAAATTTACGGATTTTATTAAGCTTCGGGACAGGGAGAAGCATGAGAATTATCAAATGTCTGACAGCAGAGTAATGATATCGGAAAAGGCGGCGGACAAGCTTAAGGTGAATAAGGGCGATACAATAAAGCTTGTATTTGGAGATACAGACAGATATGAGGCTGTAGTAGGAGATATAGTAGAAAACTATGTTTATCATAATGTGTATATGACACAGAGCATGTACGAAGGTCTTGTGGGAAAGGCAGAGTATAACCAGATATTAATATCACTTACAGATAAAGGTAAGGAAAACGAGGAGAAAATAATAGAGGAGCTTTTAAGGTGTAGCGGAGTAAGCGGAGTTTCTTATATAGATAAAATGAGAAGCGGCTTTGAGGATATGCTTGGAAGCATGGATGTAATAATTGCGGTAATAATTATTGCAGCGGGAGGTCTTGCGTTTATTGTTCTTTATAATCTTAACAATATTAATATAAGCGAGAGAAGAAGGGAGCTGGCTACGCTTAAGGTCCTTGGCTTTTATGATATTGAGGTATCACGTTACATATACAGGGAAAATGTAATATTAACCATAATAGGAATAGTGGCAGGAGCATTTTTAGGAGTAGTTCTTCACAGATTTGTTATTGTAACGGCTGAGGTTGACATGGTTATGTTTGGAAGAAGCGTGGAGCCTTTAAGCTTTGTATGGAGCAGCTTATTGACCATACTTTTTGCAGTAATAATAAATATATCAATGCACTATAAGCTTAAAAAGGTTGATATGGCAACGTCATTAAAAAGTGTTGAGTAATAGTAAAAATAATACAAAAGCAGATATTGTTAAAAAAGGATATTGGGAAAATACAATAATAATATTGTGAAGGATACAAAAATAAGGATAGCACGGAAATGAGGTATATATGAAATTCAGACCATGTATAGATATTCATAACGGTAAGGTAAAGCAGATAGTAGGGGGAACCCTTAGGGATTACGGGGATGACGTCAGGGAAAATTTTGTGTCAGAGCAGGATGCAGGCTTTTATGCAGAAATGTATAAAAAGGACGGGCTTAAGGGAGGTCATGTAATACTTCTTAACGGCAGCGCTTCACCTTATTATGAAGAAACAAAGAGGCAGGCTCTTACAGCCCTTAACGTATATAGGGAAGGGCTTCAGATAGGAGGAGGAATAAACCTTGAAAATGCAAAAGCTTATCTTGAGGCAGGGGCATCCCATGTAATAGTAACCTCCTTTGTTTTTAAGGACGGCATGGTAAATTACCATAATCTTGAAAGCCTTGTACGTGTCACAGGAAAGGACAGGCTTGTTTTAGATGTAAGCTGCAGAAGGAAAGACGGAAGGTATTATATTGTTACGGACAGATGGCAGAGGTTTACGGACGTCTCATTAGAAGAAGCGGTATTTTATAAGCTTTCAGATTATTGCAGCGAGTTTCTTATACATGCCGTAGATGCAGAGGGAAAGGCAAAAGGCATAGAGGAGGAGCTTGCAGAGCTTTTGGGAAGGCTTGCAGGCCTTAAGATGACATATGCCGGAGGCATAGGAACAATGGAGGATATAGAGAAGCTTAAGACACTTGGAAGGGGAGCTGTGGATTTTACGGTTGGAAGCGCCCTTGACATATTTGGAGGTAAGCTTCCATACAGTGAAATAAAAAAATTTAAATAAGATAGTTTTAATAGAAAAAGGAGCTTTTATGATACTTAATGTAGAAAATTTAAGCCATGGCTTTGGAGACAGAGCCATTTTTAATAATGTATCCTTTAGATTGCTTAAAGGAGAGCATATAGGGCTTATAGGAGCCAACGGAGAGGGAAAGTCAACATTTATGAATATAGTAACGGGAAGGCTTATGCCGGACGAAGGCAGGGTGGAGTGGAATAAAAATGTGAGGGTTGGATATCTGGACCAGCATGTTGTACTTACAAAGGGAATGACGGTAGAGGACATATTAAAGGGAGCATTTTCTTACCTGTATGATATGGAAGCCAAGATGAATGAAATTTGTGATAATATGGCGGAGGCTGACGAAAGTCAGATGAGCTGTATGATAGAGGAGCTTGGAACAATACAGGATATGCTTACAAATCATGATTTTTATATGATAGATGCAAAGGTGGAGGAGATAGCAAGGGCCTTCGGCATATTGGAGCTTGGACTTAATACGGATGTGACAGAGCTTAGCGGCGGTCAGAGAACAAAAATACTTTTGGCAAAGCTGCTGTTGGAAAAGCCTGATATTCTTCTTTTGGACGAGCCTACAAACTATCTTGACGCAAATCATATAGAGTGGCTGAAAAGATACCTTCAGGAATATGAGAATGCATTTATACTTATTTCGCATGATATACCCTTTTTAAACAGCGTGGTAAATATTATTTATCACATGGAAAACCAACAGCTAAACAGATATGCAGGCGATTATGATAAGTTTGCGGAGGTATACGAGGTAAGGAAATCACAGCTTGAAGCGTCGTATAAAAGGCAGCAGCAGGAGATAGCAGACCTTAAGGACTTTGTTGCAAGAAATAAGGCGAGGGTTTCCACAAGAAATATGGCCATGTCAAGACAGAAAAAGCTTGATAAGATGGAGATAATAGAGCTTGCAGGAGAAAAGCCAAAGCCTCAGTTTAATTTTAGAGAGGCAAGGGCAGCAGGCAGAATAATATTTGAAACTACTGATTTAGTTATCGGATATGAAAATAAAAAACCCTTATCAAAGCCAATAAACCTTAGAATGGAGCGGGGAGAAAAAATTGCCCTTACAGGGACAAACGGTATAGGAAAAACTACGTTTTTAAAAAGCGTTCTTGGAATTATTCCATCACTTGGCGGAAGGGTAACGCTGGGCGATTATCTTTATAAGGGATATTTTGAACAGGAGACAGAGGGCGGAAAAAATACATGTATAGAGGAGATTTGGAATGAATTTCCCTCATACACCCAGTATGAGGTGCGTTCCGCCCTTGCAAAGTGCGGACTTACAACAAAGCATATAGAAAGTCAGGTGAGGGTTTTAAGCGGCGGCGAACAGGCAAAGGTGCGGCTTTGCAAGCTTATAAATACAGAGACAAACGTGCTTTTGTTAGATGAGCCGACAAATCATCTGGATATAGATGCAAAGGAGGAGCTTAAAAGAGCGCTTAAGGAGTATAAAGGCTCAATACTTATTGTCTGCCACGAGACTGAATTTACAGACGGTCTTGTGAATAAGGTGTGGAATTTAGAGGAGTTTTCCCTGCTTGGTTAAAAATGACAGAAAATATAGAAAGCAATGAAACATGGGCGGGCAGAGCATTAAAAAAGGAGCTGTCCCAATAGGCAGCTCCTTTTACAGAGCTTTTAATTCATTAAATTTAGAGCATTTTTTTCAGATGTTTCTGCCTGCTTTAAAAGATTTGCAACAGTGGCCCTGTTGTCCTTTAAGGATAAATCAGAAGCTTTTTTCAGTTCAAAAGCCTTTTGCCAACAGTCAAAGACATTTTTATAGCATGCAGCAAGCTCCAAAAGCCGGTACTTTTCAAAGAATTTCCAGGCGTACCATTTAAGCGCTGCATAGGTTCCTAAAAAGTATTCCATATTCCATGAAAGCGCCAAATCCGTATTTTCACCTTCAAGATGTCTGATTAATGCAGGATAGGCTTTTAGTCCGCTTGCATTTTCGCACCATTCACCGCCTGTAAGGTGTTTTTTTGCAAGCTTTATTGTGTCTTCAATAATATTTTTTGTGCTTTTTTCTGATTTCCCCGTAATGGTAAGTACATTTAAAATGGGAAGCTCTCTTTTTCCAAGAAGGGCATACTCCATTTCATCAGTGGAGCCGTTAATAGATAAGGTGGCAAATTTTTGGGTTTCATCGTCATAGCCGGTAATTAAGCCCCATTCAGGAACTCCAATATCCCAGCTTATTGCGGCAATTCCATTATCTATGCTTTGTTTAATTTGTTCTATTGCAGCAAGTCTGCATTTTTCTTCAATATCATCGCTGTTCCACAGCCGTTCCTTATAATTGCAGGTAAGCCCTCCGTTTTCCACCCATGGCTTCTGTTCACGAAATGACCATATGCTGGTGGCGCTTGGACATAGGTCAGGGGAAACCCACATGCGAAATGCAAATCCGCTTGTTGCAATTATATCCTCGGCAAGATTACTATAGGGACTGTTTTTTACTGCACAGGCAAGTGATTTGGCGAAAGAGAACAAATAGCCTGTAGAGTCTGCAATATTATCCCATGTAATTGTTAATTTTTTCAACTTAAATCCTCCTTTGTCTTAATTGGAATATAAATATCTTCAGAAAACAGCCTGCTTTTCTCAATATAACATTCAAACTCATAGTCTCCGGTACGCCTGTATTCACTGTTTTTAAGCCATACATTGTTTATGTAATCCCATGTACTATGAATGATTTTTATAAAATCATTATGATTTGCAGCCGGCGTTGAAAATATAGCGTATAATCCGCCGGAAATATTGATTTTTGCTGTGCCGCTTAAATCACCCATAGCGTAATCAGATTTTATGCCAATATAATAATCAAGTTTATTTTCAGTGAAATTCCAAATACTAACGCCATAATCCCTTGTAATAATACCGCCGGAAAGCTTCAGCGAATATCCCTTTGCATTATATTTATTCCAAAAATTTGGAATATGGCTTTCGTCGCTTTTATAGACAGTTAAACAAAAAGGCTCTGTTTTAACAATCCTCGGCGCAATAAAAAAATTGTTTTCATGAAAAGTAAATCTGTCGTATAGCTGCAAACTGTTTTCAATAGATTTATATTCTGTAGGTAATATGCCATGCTCGTTTTTAAAGGCTCTTAAAAAATTTTCCTTGGAATTAAATCCATATCGAAAAGCAATCTCAGATATATATTCATTATTACCCTCTATTTCCTTTGCTATTTCCGAAAGGCGGCGTTTTCTGATATAGTCCGAGGGAGTAAGGCCGATTACTTCCTTAAACACACGTATAAAATGATATACTGAATATCCGCAGGCTTTTGCACAATCTGCAATACAAATATCATTATTTAAATTATCTTCTATATAGTCGACTGTATCAGCAATGTGCTTTGTGTAATCCATTTTTACCACCTCGCTTGTTATTATATTGTAAATTTTCTTTGGGGAATTGATAAAAATTGCTAAAAAATAGAGCTGTCACACAAAAAACGTACAATAAACAGAAAAACATATTTGTAATGCCTGTATATTGTACGTTTTTTGTGTGACACCACGTAGATTTTATAAGCCCTCAGACAGCATTTTTATCGGGGATAATATACTGGCTATGAAAATCATTATAAGAGCATGGCTTTCCGAAGTAATAGCCCTGACAGTAATCAGGAGAAAGAATCTTCATTCGTGCAAGCTCATTGTCATTTTCAATGCCTTCAACGCAAATTTTAAGCTGCAGATTATGTCCCATATCGCTTATAAGATTAAGAAGGTTATATTCGTATTCATTCTCCATTGCCTGTACGGTAAACGAGCGGTCAATCTTTAAAATATCAGGCTTTAAATCATATAAATAATGGAAGTTTGAATAGCCGGTGCCAAAATCATCAAGGGCAACCATAATGCCGTGGTCCTTAAGCTTTGTCCACATTTTTCGTATATGAGCATCAGATGCCATCTGACCGCTTTCAGTAAGCTCTATAATAACATCTGAAGGCTTGACATTATATTTGGAAACGGCATATATTATTTCATCTATTATATCGCTTTTTATTACCTGAATATATGAAACATTTATGCTGATTTTAAAATCAGGGATATGCTCCTTTATTTTTTTGCAGGTTTTAAGAGCCTCATGCAAAATCCATTTTCCGGCAGGAAGTATAAGTCCTGTTTCCTCCAGAATAGGGATAAATTCTATAGGGGAAATAAGGCCAAATTCTTCGCACTTAAATCTCATCAGAGCCTCTGCGCCGTAAATGTCATTTGTGTGAAGCGTATACAAAGGCTGGAAATATACCTCGAAGCCTTCGAAATTATTGTCGACAGACTGCTTTAAAAGGCGTGTAAGATTTCTTTTTTTAAGGAAAATATAGTAATCCTCATTTTCAAAGGTATAGCAATTATTTTTACCAAGCTTTTTTGCAGAGGATAAAGCAAATTCCGAAAGCTTAAGTATGTTGTTGTAGGTATGCTCCTCTACGGACTCAAACATAAGAAGTCCGGCGGAAATAGTAAATACCGCATTATAGCGGTTTTCCGACACAAATGCATCTATTGCATGGCGGATATTTTTATAAAGGGCAATGGCATCCTGTTCTTTGGTGCCGCTTAAATCAATAACAATAAACTCATCCGAGCCTGCGCGATAAAGGTACTGATGAGATAAAAGACATTTAGAAATGCACTCTGCAATTTTAAATAAAACAAAATCTCCGTATTCTACTCCAAGCTTTTCGTTTATCTCCTTAAAATCGTCAGGACCAAGTCTTAAAATAAAGCCGTCAGGATATGGACCTGTAAATGAATTTAATAAATCCTTAAGACCTGACAGGCTTAGGAGTCCGCTTATATTATCGGCCTTTTGATGCGCGCCTATTTCATTTACACAGCCCAGCATATAAAGAACCTTACCTGAAACCTTATCACGTATCACATTGCCCTGGCATTTTATCCACACAGGATGCCCGCTGCGGTCAACCCAGCGGTATTGGAGATTATGGGTTGACTTTACACCGGTAAGCACGTTATTTATATCTGCCTGAAGGGAAGGAAAATCCGGTGGATATACAAGGGATTCAAGATTTTTGATTACATTGTGGAAGTAATTAGTCTTAAGGGGAAATTTCTCTACAGCCGTAGGAGAAATATAATAAAAATCGTTTACAAGGTCATATACATATAAATAATCATCCATACATGTATAAAGCAAATCTATAACATTACAAAGGTTTTCAACCTTTATATCACTTACAATATTGCCTGTTTTATTCATAAAATTAATAGCCTCCTTGCAGGAAATAGTTTTACATTTATCCATAATAGTTATAATTATAATATTAAAAGCAGAAAAACACAAGCATAATGATGTAAAAATGAAACAAGTTAAAATAAAATATAAATGTGATTATTATAAGGTGGTATGTGGTGTGAGGGGAGGTATATATTTACACATTAAAAATCTAGTAGAAATATAAACTACGATAATATATAATATAAAAAAACCAAGAACTTAAGCTCTTTTGGCAGCAGCAGAAAAGTGTTGGAAAGTAATTTAATTATTTAAAGGAGAATAAAAAATGTACAAAGTAAAGGTATCATCTGAAAAGAAAGCAAAAATTGAAGAAGGAATGATAGGTCTGTTTTTTGAGGATATTAATTATGCGGCAGACGGAGGCCTGTATTGTGAAATGCTTGAAAATTACAATTTTGAGGCGTTAGAGGCAACAGGTGATTTTGATGATTATCATACGGCATATGACGGTCTGTATGGCTGGGAGCCATATCCCTATGATGGCGCGGGAGCAATGCTGGAAACATTTAATGAGGGAGGAGTCAGCAGGGAAAATCCCCATTATCTTGTATTTACGGCCTCAAGTGAGCAGCCGGGCTTTTCAAATAAGGCATATGACGGAATTTATCTGAATAAGGGAGAAAAATACAGAATTTCCCTTTATATGAGAAGACATGAGAATTATGAGGGAGCAGTATACGCCGTTATAGACGCGTGGGGAGAGGCTGTTCAGAGCATAGAGCTTGCGCCTGCGGTGGAAGGCAGTGATAAAAATACTGAATGGCAGAAGATAGACGTTGAATTTACGGCAGAGGAGGAGGTAAATGCCGGAACCTTCGCCATAACTTTAGAGTATGAGGGAAGAGCTGACTTTGATTTTATATCCCTTAAGCCTGAAAATGCAGTGGAGGGAGTATTCAGAAGGGATTTGGCCGAAAAGCTTAGGGCGTTAAAGCCGGGCTTTTTAAGGTTTCCCGGCGGCTGTATAGTAGAAGGCAATACCCTGGACAACCGTTATCAATGGAAAAGGAGCATAGGAAGAAGAGAGGACAGAAAAAATAACTGGAATCGCTGGGCAGTTCATGGCAACAACAAGGAAAACAATTTTAAGGGCATATACAGTCACTATAACCAGACCTTGGGACTTGGATATTATGAATATTTTATCCTGTGCGAATATCTTAACTGCGAGCCACTTCCCGTAATGAATGTGGGACTTGCCTGCCAGTATCAGTCTACCCAGCTTGTAAATATTGAGGATGAAGCCTTTCAGGAATATATTCAGGATGTTCTCGATTTAATAGAGTTTGCAAATGGAAATGAAAATTCAGTGTGGGGAAAGGTAAGATGCGAAATGGGGCATAGGGAGCCTTTTAACCTTAAAATGATAGGTATAGGAAACGAGCAGTGGGAGACGGATAAGGTGGACTTTTTCAAAAGATATGACATGTTTGAGGCGGCAATACATGAAAAATACCCGGATATGCGTCTTATCGGCTCGGCAGGACCAAACGTGGAGGACAAGTATTACGACGCCGCATGGTCATTTTACAGGGAAAAGAAAAATGCCTTAGAAAAGCCTATAGAAAAATATGTGTATGCCATAGATGAGCATTATTACAGAAATCCTGACTGGATGCTTAAAAAGAGCCGTTTCTATGACAATTATCCAAGGGATATAAAGGTATTTGCAGGAGAATATGCAGCTCATGTAGTGCCGGGAGCCTTTAATAATCCGTCGTCAAACAATCTTTATGCGGGACTTTGTGAGGCGGCGTTTATGACAGGAATTGAGAGAAATGCAGATGTGGTTGTACTTGCCTCATATGCGCCTCTTTTTGCAAGAATAGACTATACACAGTGGTCGCCGGACATGATTTGGTTTGACGGAAAATCCTCATATGCAACGCCAAGCTATTATGTGCAACAGCTTTATTCTGTTTATACAGGAAAATATACCCTTGACATTAATACAGGAGATGAGCTTTCAGAAGGGCTGTACACATCAGCCTCATTTGACGGCGAGAAGCAAAAATTATATGTAAAGCTTGTAAATGTAACGGATAATGATATGGAAATTAACATGGATTTAGGTGAAGCAGCTAAATTAATGGGGAAGGAGGCATTGACTAAGGCAGAGGAAATAGTCCTTACAGGAAATAAGGAGGATGTAAATTCCATAAGTGAGCCGGAAAAAATAAAACCGGTTTGCAGCAATATTATAATTGATGAGAAATATATATTAAAGGGAAACAGCTTTGCAGTTTTAATATTTTAAAATCAATTAAGGAGGAGGATAATGCAGCAATATTTTGAGGATATTATAGCATCGCTCAATAATGTTCTGTGGGGAGCGCCTATGCTTGTGCTTTTATTTGGAACACATCTTTTTATGACTGTAAAAACTGGGATAATACAGAGAAAAACCTTTATGGGCATAAAGCTTTCAGTTACAAGGGATAAGGACTCGGAGGGAGACATAAGCCAGTTTGGGGCATTGGCTACGGCCCTTGCCTCAACCATAGGAACGGGAAATATAATCGGAGTAGGAACTGCCATAGCCTTAGGCGGTCCCGGAGCAGTGCTTTGGTGCTGGCTTACGGGGGTGTTTGGAATAGCGACAAAGTATGGGGAATCACTTATAGCTGTAAAATACAGAGTTAAGACAAGGGATGGACGAATGATGGGAGGAGCCATGTATGCTCTTGAGAGAGGTCTTAACATGAAATGGCTTGGAATTATTTTTGCGATATTCACCCTTGCGGCGTCCTTTGGAATAGGCTCTATGGTCCAGACAAATGCAATAGCCGGAATATGGGAGGAAAACATGAGGGTGCCGGGCCCTGTAATAGGAATTATCTGCAGCAGCCTTGTGTTTTTAGTAGTCTTTGGAGGCGTAAAAAAAATAGCCGGTGTGTGTCAAAGGCTTGTGCCGGTTATGGCAGGCTTTTACGTGCTTGGCTGCATAATTATTCTTATAATAAATTATGATTACATAATTCCTGCTATTGTGACAATCATAAGGCTGGCGTTTAAGCCGGGAGCCGCTGCCGGAGGGCTTGCAGGCTCAGGAATAATGCTTGCTGCCAGATACGGCATAGCCAGAGGACTGTTTTCAAATGAGTCAGGAATGGGCTCAGCGCCCATAGTAGCCGCCGCCGCGCAGACAAAAAATCCCGTAAGGCAGGCGCTTATATCTGCCACAGGAACATTTTGGGACACGGTAGTAGTATGCGCCATGACAGGTCTTGTATTAGTAAGCAGCATACTAAAAAATCCCGACATTGACGTATCGGGAATAAAAGACGGAAGCGAGCTTACATCAATGGCGTTCGGTCAGATACCATACATAGGAAAATCAATCCTTGTAGTAGGCATAGTGGCGTTTGCCTTCTCCACAACCTTAGGCTGGGCATACTATGGTGAAAGCTGCGCCAAATATCTTGGAGGAATGAAAATTATTATCCCTTATCGCATCCTGTATGTAGCCTCCGTAGCCATAGCGCCCCTTATAACTTTGCAGATAGTGTGGAGTCTGGCTGACACTTTCAATGCCCTTATGGCAATACCAAACCTGATAGCCGTACTTTTATTGTCAAATGTTATAAAACATGAAACAGACATCTACATAAAAAACATAGGGCTGAAATCGCCTGATGAACCGCCAACAATTACTAAATAGCAGCATTTTAACAGAAGTTCAGCCCCGCCACAGGGTATCGGGGCTGAACTTTCACACATTTTTCCACAAAATAATTCTGAAAAGTTGACAACAGATATAAATATTGCTAAAATATAAAGAAGTTGCGTGATGGTATAAGAATAAATACTATATACGCACAAATTAAAGAAGGAAAGGATATTGCAGCTATGAAGAGAAAGGTATTATCCGTATTAGTAGACAATACATCAGGCGTATTAAACAGAGTGGCAGGTCTTTTCAGCAGAAGAGGCTATAACATAGACAGTCTTACAGTGGGAGAAACAGAAAATCCTGCATATTCACGAATGACTATAGTTGTCAGAGGCGAGGATGAAACACTGGAGCAGATTGAAAAGCAGATATTAAAGCTTGAGGATATTGTAAGCGTACAGGATTTAGGAAGCGCATCGGTATGCAGGGAGCTTATACTTGTAAAGGTTGCAGCAGGACCGGAGGACAGGCAGCAGGTAATATCCGTTGCAAATATATTCAGGGCAAATATAGTAGATGTTGCTCCTGAGTCGCTTATGATAGAGCTTACGGGAAATCAGGAAAAGCTTACTGCCTTTACAAATCTTCTTGAGGGCTTTAAGATTTTAGAGCTTGTAAGGACAGGTATCGCAGGTCTTTCAAGAGGCATGGCAGATTAAATACATACTAAAACGTTTATTCATTGCTACTGTGTCTGGAACATATGCAGCATAAATAAAATATATATTTTTATAAAATTTATAACAAAATGGAGGAATAAAAAATGTCAGCAGCAAAGATTTATTATCAGCAGGACTGTAATTTGGCAGCTTTGGAAGGCAAGACTATAGCAGTTATCGGCTATGGCAGTCAGGGACATGCCCATGCATTAAATGCAAAGGAGTCAGGTTGCAACGTTATCATTGGCTTATATGAGGGAAGCAAGTCTTGGGCAAAGGCTGAGGCTCAGGGATTTGAGGTATATACGGCGGCAGAGGCGGCTAAGAAGGCAGATATTATAATGATTCTTATTAATGATGAGCTTCAGGCAGCTATGTATAAGAAGGATATTGAGCCTAATCTTGAGGCAGGAAATATGCTTATGTTTGCCCACGGCTTCAACATTCACTTTGGACAGATAGTACCGCCAAAGGATGTGGATGTTACAATGATAGCTCCAAAGGGACCGGGCCATACTGTAAGAAGCGAATATCAGGCAGGAAAGGGTGTTCCGTGCTTAGTGGCAGTACACCAGGACGCTACGGGAAAGGCTCTTGACAGGGCATTGGCTTACGCACTGGCTATAGGAGGAGCAAGAGCAGGCGTTCTTGAAACTACCTTCAGGACAGAGACAGAGACAGACCTCTTTGGCGAGCAGGCAGTTCTTTGCGGCGGCGTGTGCGCTCTTATGCAGGCAGGCTTTGAAACCTTGGTTGAGGCAGGCTATGACGAGAGAAACGCATACTTTGAGTGTATCCATGAGATGAAGCTTATTGTAGACCTTATTTATCAGTCAGGCTTTGCAGGCATGAGATACTCTATCTCAAACACGGCGGAGTACGGCGATTATGTTACAGGACCAAAGCTTATAACTGAGGAGACTAAGAAGACTATGAAGAAAATTCTTAGCGATATTCAGGATGGAAGCTTTGCTAAGGAATTCCTGCTTGACATGTCGGCAGCAGGAGGACAGGCTCACTTTAAGGCTATGAGAAAGCTGGCTTCAGAGCATCCGTCAGAAAAGGTTGGAGAGGAAATCAGAAAGCTTTATAGCTGGAATAACGAAGACGACAAGCTGATTAATAATTAGTTTATTATAATATATACTATATAATTTTAAGCTTATGTAAATATTAAACTATAAAAATTATAAGCTACATAATCAAACAAAAAGCCCGCGGAATTTCATTTTATTATGATTCTGCGGGTTTTTTGTTTTAATGGGGATATTTAATTTGTGATTTTTGGAACAATATGACTTTTTTACACTTAAGCTGTCATTATAATATTTACTAATTTTTTTACATCTGATAAAATGATTTATATAGAAAAAGGTATTTCTATTATATATATGGAAAGCAGTGTAAAGCATATAAAATATGAAAGACGGAGGAATTAAAGGTATGCAGGCAAAAAACATACAGGATTTTAATTTGAATCAGGTGCAGGTGACAGAGCCATATATGGTGAATGCCCTGGAAAAGGAAATTTCATATCTTAAGTCATTTGATGCAGACAGGCTTGTGGCAGGATTTCAGGAGGTTAATAATATAAAGCCTAAGGCGCCAAAGTATAATGGCTGGGAGAATACGGAGATAAGAGGACATTCGCTGGGACATTATATGACGGCAGTATCCCAGGCGGTAGCCCAGACAGGCGATAAGGAGCTTAGGGATAAGCTTGTGTATATAGTGGACAGGCTTGAAGAAAGCCAGAGCAAAAGCGGTTATCTTTCAGCCTTTCCGGAGACCTTTTTTGATAAGGTTGAGAACAGAAAGCCGGTGTGGGTGCCTTGGTATACAATGGATAAGATTATATCAGGACTTACGGCAGCATACAGGCATGGAGGAATTGAAAAGGCTTTTAAGGTTGTGACAGCCCTCGGCGACTGGGTTTATGAAAGAACGGTGAAGTGGACTAAGGAGACGCAGGATATTGTTCTTGCAGTGGAATACGGCGGAATGAATGAGGCTATGTATGACTTATACAAGATTACAAAAAGCGATAAGCATAAGGCAGCAGCCCATATGTTTGATGAGATGTATCTTTTCAGTGAGATTGAAAAGGGAAACGATATTTTAAACGGAAAGCATGCCAATACCACCATTCCAAAATTTTTAGGCGCCATATACAGGTATGCTGCGCTGGGCTGTAAGGAGGATGATGATTTTTATTACAGGGCGGCAAAGAGATTTTGGGAGCTTGTGAATGAGCATCATACGTATATTACAGGGGGAAACAGTGAATGGGAGCATTTTGGCGAGCCCCTGATACTTGACGGCGAGCGTACAAACTGTAATTGTGAGACGTGTAATACATACAATATGCTTAAGCTTTCAAGGGAACTGTTTAAGATAACGGGAGATATAAGATATGCAGATTTCTATGAAAATACATTTTTAAATGCAATTATGTCGTCCCAAAATCCTGAAACAGGAATGACAATGTATTTCCAGCCTATGGCTACAGGATTTTTTAAGGTGTATTCAACGCCCTTTGACAGCTTTTGGTGCTGTACAGGCACAGGTATGGAAAACTTTACAAAGTGTAATGACAGTATATATTTCCACACGGACGATACGGTGTACATAAATCAATATATTTCATCAAACCTTGACTGGAAGGAGAAAAATGTAAGGCTTTCCATGAAATCACAGATACCTGATACGGAAAATGCTGTTATTGAAATAGATGGAAATATTAATGTGGCAGTTCGTATACCTGACTGGGCAGAGGGCGGCAGTATAAAGGCAGAGTGGACTGACGGCAGCAGTTGTACATATGAGCTTGATAAATCAGAAACTTTGTCAGGCATTAATACAGAAAAAATACATTTTGCAGACGGATATTTGTATGTAAAATCGGAGGTTAAGACAGTTATTAGCTGCTGCTTCCATATGAAGGTAAAGGCGTATCCTCTTCCTGACAACAGGCATTGCATAGGACTTAAATATGGTCCTGTGGTTTTAAGCGGCGCCCTTGGAACAGAAAGCATGGAGGAAAGCAAGACAGGGGTAGATGTAACCATAGCTACCTGCAATATTGCCATGAAGGATTTCATTACCGTAAAGGGAAAGGACGGCTTAGGAGGCACAGATGACGATGTGGAGGAATGGATTAAAAATATCGCCCAGAATGTGGTTAAGACAGAGGGAAAGGTGGAATTTCACTTAAAGGGCACTGACAGGGACGATATTGTATTCACTCCTCATTACAAGCAGCACAAGGAACGCTACGGTATTTACTGGAATATGGTTGCAAAGGATTCTAGGGCGCTGCAGGAGCATATAAAAAGTATCAAGGAAAAAGCAAGGCTTGAAAGGGTTTCCATAGACAGCGTGCCTCTTGGAAATGACCAGTATGAGCTTCTGCATAATATACAGGGAGAAAATACAGGGGCAGGAACCTTTAACGGCATGATGCTCCGCCACGCCTGGTCTGAAGCCGGATGGTTCAGCTATGACATGAAGGTAAAGGCGGGAATAAGCAATTATATAAGAGCTAAATATTTCAGCGGCAACGTAGGAAGAACCTTTAATATATATATTGACGGAGAGCTTCTTATAGAGGAAACCATAAAGGATAAAATACCGGGAGAATTTTATGACGAATATTACAAAATACCGGAAGGAATGTTAAAGGATAAGGAAAAGGTAACGGTTAAATTCCACGTCAGAGGAGATAGCTGGGTAGGAGGAGTGTTTGATAAATTAAGCATAGTAAGCGATTATGACAATAATCCTTCAGTAAAGGAAATATCATTTGACGGAGGAAAATTAGATAAGGTTTATGACGGAGATGTTACGGAATATACATTGACAGCAACGGACATGGGTGATAAATTAACCTTAAGGGTGACGCCGTATAATGACAACAGTCTTATATATGTAAATGATGTATTGATAGACGAGGCAAAGCCAAGGGTTATGGATATTTCATCTGTGGATAAGATTGTTGTAAAAGCGGTGGCAGAGGATTTCAGTACAGAAAAAATATATACATTTACGCTTGAAAAAAATGACTGATAAAGCCTGATTATGGCTTAAGGAATGGATTTTTCAGGCGTAATGCGGAATGGAGGCAGTGCAATGGGGAACAAGGGTGCAAAGCTTTGTATTGAGAAGGAGTTGTTAAACGTTCAGCTTAACCTTGAAAACAACTATAAGGAAAATGCCTATGATGCATATTTAAATGTGAAAGCAATGATAGAAAGCTTTTTTGAGCAGGGGGAAATCTCAAAATGGGCATATAAGAGATACATAAGAAAGCTGAAAAAGTATGATGAGATATATGCGGAGGATGAGGAAAATCCGGAGAACGAAGAAAACCCGGAGGATAAAAAAGATATCTCATAAGCGATAAATTAAGAAGCAGTTTTAAAAGTATGGGACTGTCCGGCAGGGCAGTCCTTTTTTATGCGCAAGGGCGCAAAAGGAAATTAGCTGCTAAAGCAGCACGCGCCCTGCGCGGCGAGTAGGGAAGGATGAATCTTTCCTACTCGATTTAAATTAATTGAAACAGAACCGGTAAAAAAAGACACTTATAGATGTAATGACAATAAAGAAGATAAAAGGTTTGGCAAATTAAAAAATGTAAAAGGGAGGTGTTTTATGGAGCAGGAAGAAAATGACGTACTTGTTAAAAAAGCTGTAAATGGCGACAAGGAAGCCTTTACCGTGTTATATGCACAAATATATATTGAAATGTTTAAGTTTGCCTGTTTTATGATAGGAAACAGCTACGAGGCCGAGGATGCGGTTTCAGATGCAGTTATGGATATGTATCTTGGAATACACAAGCTAAGGGAGCCTGATAAATTTAAGAGCTGGTCATTTGCTATTTTAGCTAATAAGTGCAGAAAAAAAATACGTATAATGAAGAATAAAGCAATATCCTATGACGACGGACTGCTGGAGGTATTTGAGGGAGAGAAAACAGACAGGGATGAAAACATGGATGTAAAAACGGCGTATATGGAGCTTTCGGGGGAGGAAAGACTAATCATTTCTTATTATGTATTTGCAGGCTATAACAGTGAAGAGATAGGCAAAAGGCTTCATATGAACAGAAATACTGTAAGGACAAAGATAAGCCGGGCTATGACAAAGATGAGAATGAAAATGGAGGTAATATAAATGGGTGAGATAAATGTACCGAAATCACTGCTGCCTGAAAATATTATGGCAACGGTTGAGGGGAAAATAAAAAGGGAAAAGCGTAAAAGGAGAAGGAGAAAAATAGCAATAATATCGTCTTTCAGTGTGGCGGCAGCAGTAGTATTAATCGCAGGTATTTATTTCAGATTTTTTAATAAAAAATTTGGCGAGGAAGAGGAAGGTATAGCCGGACTAAACCGGATAAAAAGCTATCAGGCATTATATAATTATCTGCGGACAGAAAATATAATAATAAATGAGGTGCCAAAGGGGGATGCATCGTCGTCAGGAACAGAGATGGATATGCTTCCTGAGGGAAACATGGGAAATGGAGATTATTCAGAAACAAATATACAGACAAAGGGTATTGATGAGGGAGATATAGTAAAGACAGACGGAGAATATATATATGTAACAAGCGGTAAAAAAACAGTAGTTGTGCTTAAGGCGGACGGGGGAGATACTAAAAAGGTATCTGATATAGATATAAGGCGCAAGGTTTTAAAGAAGTATAATAATGATAATAAAATAAATAAAGACAGCTTTAAGATAATTGATACCTATATCTATAAAGACAGACTTACAGTAATATCCTCCTGTGCCGGGGAAAAAGGAATGGTGTATGTTGCAGTTGTACAGATGAATGAGGGAAAGGCCGGTGATATTCATATAACAAGGCAGGAGGGAGAATATTACGACAGCAGAATGAAGGACGGCATATTATATCTTATAACTCATATGGATATGTCGGCAGATTTACTGAACAGTGTTGATGATGTTATAGGAACGGCAGGTGATAAGGAGATACCTCCTGAAAATGCATTTTATACATCTATACATGAATATTATAATATGTATTATATTATGTCGTCTGTTGACATCTTGTCAGAGGCAGAGATTGTTGATTCAAAGACATATATTGGAGGAAGCATAGAGCTGTATGTATCATATGGGCATATTTATTTTCTTGAGGAAGATAATTATGGAGAAAAGATAAATATAGTCAGCTTTTCATTTGAAGACGGAAGCATAGAGCCGGAGAAATCAGGCTATATATATGGAATAGTGAACGACAGCTTTTCAGCAGATGAATATAACGGCTATCTCAGAGTTGTAACTACGCAGGAATCGGGAAACAGTCTATATGTGTTAAACGATAAGCTGGAGATAATGGGAAGTATTACGGGTATTGCAAAGGGCGAGGAGATAAAATCAGCAAGATTTATGGGAGATATGGGATATTTTGTAACATATAGAAATACAGACCCGTTATTTATGGTTGATTTATCAAATCCTGAAGAGCCAAGGATTATGGATGAGCTGAAAATCACCGGATACTCTGCATATCTTCATTTTCTGGATGATGATAATTTGCTTGGCATAGGCTTTGAAAGCGATTCCGACACAGGTATTGAGGAGGGAGTAAAGGTAACCTTATTTGATGTGTCAGACAAGTCTGATATAAGGGTTAAGGAAAATTTTAAATACGGGAAGGGTACGTATTCAGACGCAATTCATAACCACAACGCAATAATGGCGTCAGACAGCAAGGGAATATATGGCTTCTGTCTGTACTATTATGAGTTTGATACATTTATTAATGAGGGCGGAAACGGAAATGGAGTTTATGCAAGGTTTGAGCCGTTATATAAGTATAAGGTGTTTATGTATAAGGATGGAGCTATAAGGGAGGTTGAAAGTATAGAAAAATATGATGAAAATAACGTCAGATATACAGTCAGGGGATTATATATAGGCGATTACTTTTATCTTGTAAGCAGGGCTAATGCATATGTGTATAGTCTTGATGATGTGGCAGGCGAAGAAAAAGCCGTAGAGCTTGTAAGCATAAGCTATTAAAAATAAGTTGGCAGGGCGCAGGTTTTCTGTTATAATCGAACAGAAAACCCGCGCCTTTTTGGCGTGGAAATTTACTAAGAAATTTTATAGAAAAAGGATTTAAAATCGGGAGGACACATATATGAAGCTTTGGGGCGGACGTTTTACCAAGGAAGAAAACCAGCTTGTACATAATTTTAATGAATCACTTTCATTTGACAGAAAATTTTACAGGCAGGATATACAGGGAAGCATGGCTCACGTAAAAATGCTGGCAAAGACAGGCATTATATCTAATGATGACAGAGATGCTATACTTAACGGGCTTGAGGGAATACTCTCGGATATAGATAATGGAAAGCTGGAATTTACCAATGAGCATGAGGATATTCATTCGTTTGTGGAGGCAAACCTTATAGAGAGAGTGGGAGAGGCTGGAAAAAGGCTTCATACAGGCAGAAGCAGAAATGACCAGGTGGCTCTTGACATGAAGCTGTACGCAAGAGATGAGATAAGAGAGCTTGACGGGCTTGTAAAGGAGCTACTTTTGGCGCTTCATAATATTATGAAGGATAATATTGACACATTTATGCCGGGCTTTACCCATCTGCAGAAGGCGCAGCCTGTAACGCTGGCCCATCATATAGGGGCGTATTTTGAGATGTTTAAGAGGGACAGGGGAAGACTTAAGGATATATATGAAAGAATGAATTACTGTCCTCTTGGCTCGGGGGCGCTGGCAGGAACTACTTATCCGTTAGACAGGGAGATGACGGCGGAGCTGCTTGATTTTTACGGCCCCACATTAAACAGCATGGACTCCGTGTCAGACAGGGATTATCTTATAGAGCTGCTATCGGCATTGTCAGTTATAATGATGCACCTTAGCAGATTTTCGGAGGAAATTATTATATGGAATACAAATGAGTACCGTTTTGTGGAGATAGACGACGCCTACAGTACAGGCAGCAGTATTATGCCTCAGAAGAAAAATCCTGACATAGCGGAGCTTGTCCGGGGAAAGACGGGCAGGGTGTATGGAGCCTTAATGTCTATGCTTACTGCCATGAAGGGAATACCTCTCGCTTATAATAAGGATATGCAGGAGGATAAGGAATTTACCTTTGACGCAATAGACACGGTAAAGGGCTGTCTGGCGCTTTTTACAGGTATGTTAAAGACCATGACCTTCAGAAGATACGTAATGGAGGAAAGCGCAAAAAAAGGATTTACAAACGCTACGGATGCGGCGGATTATCTTGTGGGGAAAGGCGTTCCCTTCAGGGATGCACATGGTATTGTAGGTCAGCTTGTGCTGTTTTGCATAGATAAGAATATAGCCCTTGACGATATGACAATAGAGGAATATAAGTCCATAAGTCCTGTGTTTGACGAGGATATATATGACGCAATAAGCCTTAAAACATGCGTAGAAAAGCGTGTTACCATAGGCGCTCCGGGAATGGAGGCTATGAAAAAGGTTATTGAGCTGAACGAAAAATATTTATGCGGGCAGGCTCTTTAGCCTTGCCTGCACTCTATGAATAAAACAGAGTGCGTTTATCATAGCTTTCCCTGTATTCGCTTGGAGAAAGACCTGTAATTTTTTTAAAGGCATTAGTAAAATTATGGGCATCATTAAAGCCTACATTATATGCAATCTGTGAAATTGAATGGTTGGTGTCCGTAAGCTGGGCCTTGGCAGTATCCATCTTTGTCTGAAGCATAAACTGCTTAAGGGTTATTCCTGACTGATTTTTAAACAATGAAGACAGATACTTAGGGTTGTATCCAAAATACTCCGCAATCTGGCTGACAGTTATGTTTTCGCTGCTGTGATATTGGACATAGTCGGCAATATCATTGAAAAGCTGTGTAGTCTGAACAGTATATGAATATTTTTTGTATAGATTGCTCTGGCAGTATATTTCTGATACTATTGCGCCCGTTATATTGTTGTTTAAATTTTTATTGTGATACCTTTTATCGCAGTCCTGAAGCTGCTTCATAAGTATAATTACCCTGTCCATTGATGCAAGCTCTCCGGTTATGGGAACATAAATGTTTTTATCATTGTAATTGTATGTGAATTTTTCATTTGATATAGCTTCATTATCAACAATATCAAAGCCTTCCTCCTTATAAAAGTGAAGCCAGTAAAAGGAGCAGGAGCCCTGTCTGTAGCCGTGCTGAAAGGAAGTAGGGGGCATAAGAAGATATTGGGATTTGTGTACCACATATTCGTTTTCATGGTCAGCTATATATAACGTGCCGCCGGTTACTGCTATAAGCTCAAAGTCTGTAAGATTTCTGGTAAGATGCATCCACTCGCTTGAAGGCGCCACAAATTTGCCGCACCAGTTATAGGTAAATGTATTATTTCCTGAAAAAATAATATTTTTCACAGGGCACCTCCTTTGGGTTTGTAATTAAATTTAATATATATTTTCCCACAGGATTTCAGCGTAATAGTTTTGGCTGATTATTCCTGTGCAGTTTTTTGCATATAAACAAGTTGCAGAGCAACTTGCAAGGCTCAGCTTTGCTGAGACTATTATATTATAAATTATCACATATTTCAATTATGAATGGGTATAATATGTAATTATGTAATTAGGTCATTGTATTACTATTGACATTCAATGATATAAATGCTATTATATGTAGTATTAAAAACCATATGCTCTAATGGAGGAAAACGTACTATGAAGTTTAAGATAGTAGCAGATAGCTGTTGTGATTTTGATGAGAACGGTAAAAAGCTTGATAACATACAGATAATACCTCTTACGCTCCATGTGGGAGATACAGATATTATAGATGACGAAACCTTTGACCAGCTTGATTTTATAAAAAGAGTAGCCGGTCATCCTGAAAGTCCAAAGTCGTCATGTCCGTCGCCGGGTACATACATGGAGGCTTACGAGGGAGATTATGATTGTGTGTTTGCAGTTACTCTTTCAGGAAATTTAAGCGGCTCGTGGAACAGCGCAGAGGTTGGCAGGAAAATGTATTTTGAAGAGCATCCTGATGATAAGAAAAAGATTCATGTGTTTGATTCATGCTCCGCATCGGCAGGAGAGGCAAGAATTGCAACATATATTCATGAGCTGGCAAATACAGAGGGAGAGACCTTTGAGTCAATAGTGGAAAAGGTAAATAAGTACAAGCTTGAGATGAAAACCTTTTTTGTTATAGAAACCCTTGAGACTTTAAGAAAGAACGGCAGGCTTACAGGTCTTCAGGCTATTGTAGCGACAGTCCTTAATATTAAGCCTGTTATGGGAGCAACAGACGAGGGGGTTATTATTAAGCTGGACCAGGCAAGAGGCATGGAAAAGGCGTTAAAAAAGCTTGCGCAGATTATAGCTGATACTATCAGCAACCCACAGGAAAAGGTCCTTGCAATCACTCACTGTAACTGCCCTGACAGGGCAAGGTGGATGAAAGAGCAGATAGAGTCCCTTGTTAAGTTTAAGGATATAACCATAGGCGATACAAGAGGCGTGGCAACCATGTATGCAAATGATGGTGGAATTATTATTTCAGTGTAAAATATAAGGTAAAGAGGCTGCTTCAAAAAACTTATTTTGGAGCAGTTTCTTGTTTAATATGGAAGTTCAAAAGCAAAACGTAGCGGCGGACAAACTAAAAGAAAAATGGAGCATATACAAATGGCACAATGGATGATATATACAAAGAGGGCTGATTTTTCAGCTCTTTCGGTTAAGCATAATATAACTCCTGTCACTGCAAGGATTATGACAAACAGGGGAATATTGCCAGAGGATTTTGAAAGCTATTTAAGCTGTGATATGAAGAACTTAAATTCTCCGTGGCTATTTAAGGATATAGAAAAGGCTGTGGATATACTTGCAGGGAAAATAGCAGAAGGAAAGAATATACGTGTTATAGGGGACTATGATATAGACGGCGTCTGCGCCACATATATAATTACTGACGGAATAAGGCGCCTTGGAGGAAGGGCTGATATGGATATTCCCGACAGGGTGAAGGACGGCTACGGAATAAATATAAATATTATAGACAGAGCAATAAAGGCCGGAACAGATACTATAGTAACATGTGATAACGGTATAGCGGCAGTTGATGAAATTCAATACGCCATAGACAAGGGGCTTACGGTTATAGTAACGGACCATCATCAGGTGCCTGTAGATGACAAGGGAGTATGTGTAAGGGTAAAGGCAGACGCTACCATAAACCAGCACCAGCCTGACTGCAATTATCCATATAAATCATTGTGCGGCGCGGCTGTGGCAATGAAGCTTATGGAGGCATTGCATGAAAAGCTTAATGTGGAGTATGATACGGATAAGTATATAGAGCCGGCCGCCATAGCTACCATAGGGGATGTGGTGGATTTGAACGGTGAAAACAGAATAATTGCAAAAGCAGGGCTTGAGAGGCTAAGGAATCCGGGAAACCTTGGAATAAAAGCCCTTATGGAGGTTTGCGGAATTGACGCTTCAAGGCTTTCATCTTATCATATAGGATTTATTATAGGCCCCTGCTTAAATGCAGGCGGCAGGCTTGAGACAGCAAAAAAGGCATTTTCCCTTCTTGCGGCAGGAAGCTATAAGGAGGCTCTTGAAAAAGCAGAGGAATTAAAGCGTTTAAATGACGAGAGAAAATCTATGACAGATGAAGCGGTAGAGAAGGCAGGAGCTTTAGCTGAATTATGTGAGGATAAAAATGTTTTAGTATTATACGTTAAGGGAGTTCATGAGAGCATAGCAGGCATAGTGGCAGGAAGGATTAGGGAAAGATTTTATAAGCCGGTGATTGTGCTTACGGATTCTGACGTGAAGGGTGAGGCTAAGGGCTCGGGACGTTCTATAGAAGGCTATGATATGTTCAGGGAGCTTTCAAGGTGCCAGCAGCTTTTTACAAGGTTTGGAGGGCATGAGATGGCGGCAGGCTTATCAATTCCAAAGGAAAACATAAAAGCCTTTGAGGCCATGGTCAATGAAAATGAAAGCATGACAGAGGATATTCTTACGGAAAAAATATGGATTGACGTTAAAATGCCCTTTTCATATATTTCGGAGAGCTTTGTAGAGGAATTGTCACTTCTTGAGCCTTTTGGAAAAGCAAATGAAAAGCCGCTTTTTGCCGAAAAGCCTGTTGAGCTGTTAAGCTTTACTATTATGGGAAAAAACAGGAATGTTCTTAAGATGACTCTGAGAGGAGAAGATAAATCCTATATACAGGCAATGTATTTTGGCGATATAGAAGAGCTAAAGGAGAATATTACGGAAAAATACGGCAGTAAACAGCTTGACAGGGCAAGGATGGGAAGGGATAATGACATAAGAATGGCAGTAACCTACTATCCCCAGATAAATACATATAACGGAAAAACATCCGTGCAGATAGTAGTAAGGCAGATTCAAATTTAAGGGAAAAAGATTAGGAGGAAAAGAAAATGCTTCAAATAGGAATAAGAGCCCATGACATGGAGCATGACGCCATAGAAAAAATGGTTGAAAGCATGGCAGAAAAGGGGCTTAAGTGTACCCAGCTTGCGCTTTCAAAGGCAATATCAGCCTTTAATACAGACATAGGAGCCATGACGCCGGGAATGGCAATGTATTTAAAAAGATTATTTGAAAAAAATAAAATAGACGTAGCTGTGCTTGGGTGCTATCAGGAGCTTGGAAACGGTGATAAGAAGGAGTTTGAGGATATTTTAAAAATATATAAGGCCCACATACGTTTTGCAAAGGTTTTAGGCTGCGGAATGGTAGGTACAGAGACATGGAGCAGCAACTTAAGCGTATCAGATGACAGCTCCTTACAAATCCTTATAGAGAATATGAAGAAAATAGTTTCATATGCGGAAAGCATGGGGGTTATTATAGGAATGGAGCCGGTGGCAGGGCATATAGTATATGATATAAAAAGGGCAAGAGCTGTTCTGGATGAGGTAGGCTCCCCAAATCTTCAGATAATATTTGACCCGGTAAATCTTATAACATATGACAATTATCAAAGTCAGGAAAAAATAATAAACGAGGCATTTGAGCTTTTGGGAGATGACATAGCCTGTATCCATGCCAAGGATTTTATAGTAGAAAAGGATAAAAAAATAAAGCCTGTTATATCAGGAGACGGGTTACTAAACTATCAGCTTCTTTTATCAAAGCTTAAAAGGAAAAAACCGTTTATACATATCCTTTTGGAGGAAACATCACCTGCAAACCTGCTGTACGCTAAGGAATACATAGAGGAAATTTACGAAAAATGCTGACAAAATATATAATAGCCTACATAATTATAATAAACATAATAACATATATAGCCTACGCCTATGACAAGCATCAGGCAAAAAGGCATAAATGGAGGGTGCGTGAATCAACACTGCTTTTTCTTGCGTTAGCTATGGGCTCTATAGGAGCCTTGGCTGCTATGTATACTACAAGACATAAAACAAAGCACAAAAAGTTTACCGTAGGAGTTCCCCTGCTTTTAATACTTAATATAATGATGCTTGTTTTTTTAGTATATATCATACCTTAGTTTGACGGAAAATTTTTTAAAACAGATTGAAACTTCACATTCTGTTTGTTATAATGATATTTATTTACAAGACAGCATAATAATCGTTTTAACTAAACAAAATAAAGAAAGGTCGTTGATGCATATGAAAAAAATAGAAGAATATGTAAGAAGCATTCCGGATTTTCCGGAGGAGGGTATTATATTCAGAGATGTGACAAGCGTACTGCAGGATGCAGACGGACTTCACCTTGCCATATCGTCTATGGAGGATAAAATACGTGATTGGGATTTTGACGTAGTGGTAGGTCCGGAGTCAAGAGGCTTTATATTTGGAGTACCTATTGCATATAATCTTCATAAGCCGTTTGTTCCGGTAAGAAAGAAGGGAAAGCTTCCTTGTGAAACGGTAAGCGTTGAATACGAGCTTGAGTATGGAAGCGCAGTGCTTGAAATGCATAAGGACGCCATTAAGCCGGGACAGAAGGTGGTTATTATAGATGACCTTATGGCTACGGGGGGTACGATAGAAGCGATAGTAAAGCTTATAAGAGAGCTTGGAGGAGAGGTTACAGGCTCTGTATTTCTTATGGAGCTTAAGGGACTTAAGGGAAGGGATAAGCTTAAGGATATAAGGGTGGAATCAGTTATTGCATATGATGGAAAATAACGTAAACATGAGGTGAAAAATCATGGCTGAGGAAAAAGTTATTATCAGTGACAGCAGTATTACAGGACAAATAGAAAATGCAGTTAAGGACCCGAAGGATTACGAGAATCCATCAAGGCTGTATGATAAATTAATAGAAACTATACGTAAATATCATCCGTCTACCGATGTATCACAGGTACAAAAGGCATATAATATTGCATTTGAGGCTCATAAGGAGCAGAAGCGGCGTTCCGGAGAGCCTTATATTATTCATCCTGTTTCAGTTGCTATTATACTGGCGGATATGGAGCTTGACAAGGAAACCATAGTGGCAGGAATACTCCATGATGTAGTGGAGGATACTGTTATGACGCTTGAGGATATTGAAAAAGAATTTGGTGCAGAGGTTGCGCTGTTGGTAGACGGCGTCACAAAGCTGACACAGTTGTCATATTCCAAGGACAAGGTGGAGATACAGGCTGAAAATCTCAGGAAGATGTTTCTTGCCATGGCAAAGGACATAAGAGTTATCCTAATAAAGCTAGCGGACCGTCTTCACAATATGCGTACTCTTGAATATCAGACTCCGGCAAAGCAGAGAGAAAAGGCCAGGGAGACTATGGATATTTATGCTCCTATAGCAGATAGACTTGGTATTTCCAAAATAAAGATAGAGCTAGATGATTTGTCCCTTATGTATTTGGAGCCGGAGAAGTTTAATGAAATAGCGTATCAGCGGAATGTTAAGTTCAGCTCAGGAGAGGAGCTTATAAAGGAGCTGGTAAGGGAGGTAAACGATTTTGTAAAGGAGGCTGAAATAGACGCCATTGTATATGGAAGAATGAAGCATATTTTCAGCATTTACAAAAAGATGGTAAACAGCAATAAAACCTTTGACCAGATACTGGATTTATTTGCCGTTCGCATAATTGTGGACAGTGTAAAGGACTGCTATACGGCCCTCGGCATTATACATGATAAGTATAAGCCTATACAGGGACGATTTAAGGATTATATTTCCATGCCAAAGCCAAATATGTACCAGTCCCTTCATACTACCCTTATTGGCCCGTCAGGACAGCCCTTTGAGATACAGATAAGAACAAAGGATATGCACAGAACGGCGGAATATGGTATTGCAGCTCACTGGAAATATAAGGAGGGTATAAAGGGAGAGGCAAGCGCCGCAAATGAGGAGCAGAAGCTAAGCTGGCTTAGGGAAATACTTGAATGGCAGAAGGAAATGTCTGATAATAAGGAGTTTATGAGCGTTTTAAAGAGCGATTTAAATCTTTTTGCAGAAGACGTATACTGCTTTACACCTAAAGGAGACGTAAAAAACCTTCCAAACGGCTCTACCCCTATAGATTTTGCGTACAGCATACACAGCGCCGTAGGCAATAAAATGGTAGGGGCAAGAGTAAACGGAAAGATGGTAAATATAGATTATGTAATTAAAAACGGTGACAGAATTGAGATTATTACCTCCCAGAACTGCAAGGGGCCAAGCAGGGACTGGCTTAATATATGTAAGAGCACACAGGCTAAAAATAAGATTAACCAGTGGTTTAAGACTGAGCTTAAAGAGGATAATATAGTAAAGGGCAAGGCTCTTGTAGACAAATACTGTAAGTCAAAGGGTATTGTATTGTCTGATATTGCAAAGCCGGATGTTATGAGTAAAGTCCTTAGAAAGTATAGCTGTAAGGATTGGGATTCACTTATGGCAGCCATAGGCCACGGCGGGCTTAAGGAAGGCCAGATTATCAATAAGCTTATAGAGGAATGTGAGAAGAAAAACAAGAAGACCGTATCAGATGAGGAAATCCTTGAGGAGCTGTCAACAAATAAGGACAATCAATATGTGATTAAGCCAAAGGGAGCTATTTTAGTAAGAGGAACCCACGATGTAACGGTGAGATGTTCAAAGTGCTGTAATCCTGTTCCGGGAGATGAGATTGTAGGCTTTGTCACAAGAGGAAGAGGCATTACCGTTCACAGAACGGATTGTGTTAATATTATGAATATGCCGGAGGTAGAAAGAAACAGAATAGTTAAGGTTGAGTGGGACGGTAACTATGAGGAGGAAGTATCAGACCAGAAATATATTGCGGAAATAAAAATATATGCAACAAACAGGACAGGACTTCTTGCAGATATTTCCCATATATTTACCGAGAGGAATATAGATGTGAGAAGCATTAACAGCCGTACCAGCAAGCAGGGAATAGCAACCATTTCCATGTCATTCCTTATCGGAGGGAAGAATGAGCTTACAAGGCTTATTGAAAAGGTCAGACAGGTGGAAAGCATAGTAGATATTATAAGAACGGCAGGTTAATAACATGGTTTCAATAGTAAGAAAAGGAAAAATTAATATATGTAAAATGACCTTAGGCAGTATGGTCACAAATACATATATTGTCTATGGAGAAAAGGGCGAGGGCTTTATTGTGGACCCTGCCGCTGAGAGTGAGATTATAAAAATAAAGACAACTGAGCTAAAGACGGATATAAAGGCAATATTGCTGACTCATGGGCATTTTGACCATATAGGCGCGTTGGATAAGGTAAAGGAGATATATAATGCAGACGTTTATGCAGGTGAGAAGGAAAAGGAAATTCTTTCAAGCAGTGAAAAAAATCTTTCAGCGTACTTTGATAAACCGTTTACCGCTAAGGCGGATATATATGTAAGAGATGGTGAGGTTATAAGCATAGCAGGCTTTGATATAAGGGTAATAGAAACGCCGGGACACACAATAGGGAGCGTATGCTATCTTGTATCAAAGGAGGAGGAGCAGGCGCTTATAAGCGGAGATACGCTTTTTTCAGGCAGCTACGGAAGGTATGATTTTCCTACGGGAAGCCGCCGTCAGCTTATGAGTTCTATTAAGGATAAGCTTCTTACGCTTGACGACGGGCTTTTGGTATATCCGGGACATAATGAGGAGACTACCATAGGGGAGGAAAAGGCGTTGTATTTATAAAATTTGATACAGGCTGAGGGGGCAAAAGATATGATATTAAATAATAATTATCCTATATGTGAATTTGATACTAGTAAAAATCCAATTATTCATCCAACGAATTTTTTAGATAAAGGTCTTCCGGAAAAATGTGTTATTACTTTTTTCAGGAAGGAGCTTGAGGAATTTGTACGGGAAAACAATCTTCCTGTTATTGGACATCTTAACTCAGAAGTGTTTGATATACCTATTTATGAATATGTATATGGTGAAGACAGACTTTGCATTACGATGGCGTTTTGCGGTGGGCCGGGTGCGGCTGTAACGATAGAAGAACTGCATGCTATGGGCTGTGAAAAATTCATAATTTGCGGTGGCGCAGGGGCATTGACAAAGGACAGTAAAGTAGGAGAGATTATTATCCCAGTCTCTGCGGTCAGGGATGAGGGGACATCCTATCATTATTTAGAGCCGTCCCGCGAAATTGAATGTCATAAAGAGACGGTTGAGATCGTTGTTTCCTGTTTGAAACAAATGGGGATTCCATTTACAACAGGAAAAACATGGACAAATGACGCAATATACAGAGAAACTCCTGATATGATTGAATTAAGACGAAATGAGGGATGTATAACTGTGGAAATGGAAGCGGCAGCTTTTTTTGCAGTATCCCGGTATTATAATATTCCCCTTGCCCAGTTATTATATGCCGGTGACGATGTAAGCGGTGAGGTGTGGGATTCCCGAAATTGGAATATGCAAAAGAATATACGATATAATTTAATTTCCTCTGCAATTGAAGTTATAAAGAAATTATAAAGAGTATATATTTATAAGCTCTAAGCTTATATTTTTGACTGTTAGCAGGGAGGGATAAAAATGACAGACGGACATATTCATATTGAACGTGGAGCGTACACGCTTGATTGGATAAATCAATTTGTAAGTAAAGCAGTTGAAATGGAAATTGATGAAATACGTCTGCTTGAGCATTGCTATAGATTTGAAGAGTTTGTTCCAATGTATGATTCCGTGTGCGCATATAGTGAATATGTAAATGCATGGTTTCACAGAAAAGCAGGCGTGCATAAACTGGCGGATTATTTGGAACTTATGGAACGGGTTAGAAACGAGGAGTTTCCGGTAGAAATCAAGTTTGGTCTTGAAATATGCTATTTTAAAGAATTTGAAGGCTTTACTTCTGAACTTACAAAGGATAAAGGCTTTGATTTTTTATTGGGAAGCATACATTTTGTTGATAATTTTGCTTTCGACCATAAAGCCTGTCATTGGGAAGGGCTTGATGTTGATAAAATATATCGCAGGTATTTTGAGGATTCTGTTTCATTGGCAAAAAGCAGAATATTTGACGGTATCGGTCATCCGGATGCAATAAAGTTATTCGGTCATAAGCCTTCCTATTCACTATCAGAATACTATGAGAGTCTGGCTAAAGAACTCTCAAAAAGTAATATGTATGCAGAGCAAAATAGCGGAGTCGCCAGAAGATGTCCAGAAACGGCTGAACTTGGCATGGATGAAGAAATGCTTAGGATATTGAAAAAAAATAATGTGAAAATCATTACTTCGTCTGATGCGCATTGCCCTGAAGACGTTGGATATAAGATTAAGGAACTTAACAGCCTTATAATGAAGTCATAGAAATAAAAAATAATAAGCGCCGTTGGAGGTAAATATGTCAGAATTAACAGCCATGAAGAACATTGGTAAAGAAATGGAAAAAAAGCTTATATCTGTTGGTATTGATTCATCCGAGAAACTAATAGAGATAGGCGCAAAAGACGCATTTCTTAAGCTAAAGCAGAAATATCCAAATGTTTGTCTGGTGCATTTATATACATTAGAGGGTGCAATTCATGATATAGAATATAACAGACTTTCAGAAGATACAAAAAGGGAATTGAAAGAATTTAGCATTTTTCTGAAAAAAAGTTAGATGCTTTGTTTAAAGATTTAGGAACAGACACAACAACTGCAATCCGTATGTTTTTAACACAGGCGCTGGCAGTAAATGGTTTCATTTTGAAATAAAAAGAGCAGCAGCAAATCCATATGAAGCATTAACAGAACATGAAATATTAGATAAGCTGGAAAAGTCACGTGAGCATGCGAAACAGGGGATGTATAGATATGCAGCAGGAGCTTCTTATGATATGAGGGCAAAGTATGGATTATAAGGTAGTGTTTACTAAGGATGCAGAAGAGGATTTAGAGTGTTTTATTAAATATCTTTTTATTGAGAAAAATAGTATGCAGGCAACAGAAAATGTACTGAATGATTACGATGCAACAATGTATTCCTGGAGAAGTGATTTATCAAAACTGTAAGAAGCATAGGATAAGAAAAAGTACAGGAACAAAAGAGAAATTGGGAATTGTAAAGGAGAGATTAAATGAAAAATCCATGGGAAGAAATTTCTTTATCCGATTATGAAAATCATATGAAATCAGACTCTGTTATGCAGTTACAAGCAATGAACGAAATGATGAAAGGTCAAATTAACTCCTATCCTGCTTCAAATATAATGATATTAGGTATTGCAGGCGGCAATGGTCTTGAACATATATCAAAAGATAAATTTGAAAGAGTATATGGAGTAGATGTCAATTCTGGCTATTTGAAAGAAGTTACTCAAAGATATTCATGTTTAGACGGAATTTTGCAATGTTTATGTATCAATTTGATAAATGAGACTGATAAGCTTCCGAAATCAGATATGATTATAGCAAATCTGTTGATTGAGTATATTGGCTATGAATGTTTTGAGAAAGCAGTCAGGCAGGTAAATCCAAAATATGTTTCATGTATTATTCAAATCAATATAAAAGATAATTGGGTATCGGACTCGCCATATTTGCATGTGTTTGACAGACTTGCACAGGTACATCATCAAATTGAAGAACATACTTTAGAAAAAACAATGCTTGAAATTGGCTATCATAAAATCAACACTTTAGAGCATATGCTGCCTAATGGTAAGAAACTGGTTCAGATAGATTTTGTAAGATGAATTGCTTTAAAACGGCAGATATACAAAAGTGTGTAGCTGCTTTTTTTATAGAGTTTAATTAACGTATATTACTTATATGATTAACTTATATTGACATATAATAACGAAAGTGGTAATATACAATATATCAACAAATGAAGGGAGATAGTATATGTTTATTGAAGAAAGACATCAGGCTATTTTAGACTGGCTAAAGGAGAACGGAAGCATTAGTACTTCCGATATACAAGAGAATTATGGAGTCAGCTACGAATCAGCCAAACGGGATTTAAGGATTTTAGAAGAAAAAGGCTTGTTAAAAAGAACTCATGGAGGAGCGCTGCCAATACGTCAGGTAGCTGCTGCAAGACCGGAAAATTTAACAATTAAGAATTATGAGAGTGTAAAGAAAAATTATTTTTTAATTGCTAAAAAGGCTATTGAGATAATTGAAAACAATGATGTTATCTTTCTTTCATCCACAACCGTATGTTATTTTATAGCGCAGCATTTACCGGATAATTTAAAACTCAGAGTGGTTACAAACTCTATTATTATAGCAGAAGAGCTTAGAGTAAAGGAAAATGTTTCAGTTATTTTGTTAGGGGGTGAGATGGATAAAAAAGGGAATTGTTATGATGGGATTGCAATAGAAACCGTAAGAAAGCTTCGCATGGACAAATGCTTTATATGTACGTCGGCAATTTCGGCAGAATTTGGTATGTCCATTCAAAGAACGGCAGCGATAAGTTTTTTTAACGGAGTGATGGATAGCTCAAAAAGAAAAATAGGTTTATTTCCAAAGGAAAAAATAGGCTTTGATTCTATTGTCAGCATTAGTCCGGCTGAAAGATTAGATATGCTGATTACAGACTGGGACGCTATGGAAGAGGATTTGGAATTGTTTAGGGAAAAGGGAATAGAAGTTATAGTTGTAGAAAAGGAGTAGAGGATATGGCATCAAGAATATTACATTTGGCAGCGGCAGAAATGATAATGAGGCAGTTAGAAATAAATGATAAGAATCGCTTTCGCTTAGGGATTATTCTTCCTGACGCCTATAATATGAAAGGGTCAAAGGAGGACAGCCATTTAAAAATATCAGTTATGGGAAATAGCAGAAAAACATATGATTTAGATAAATTCAGACATATATTCAGAGAGCAGATGACGGAGGATGAATTGTATATGGGATATTATCTGCATTTAGTCCAGGACTTGGTTTTTCGCAGGCTGCTATATGGAAAATATGGCTTTAATCCATTAATTAAAGGTAATGTACAGCGTTTGTATAACGATTATCTTTTAATTAATAAATACGCTATAAAAAAGTATGAAATAACGAATAATGTACAGATGACAGACAGGCTTAAGGAGGAAAAGCTTTCTTCATTTTGGCAGTTTGAAGCAAAAGGCTTTTTGGAGGCGTTAAAGAATGATTTTAATTATAAATGCCAGGGGGAGATATTTTTCTTTAAGGAAAGTATGGCAGATGAGTTTATTCATAGCGCTGCGGATATATGCGTTAAAGAAATAAAAGCAATAGAAAATGGTGAAAATTATATAGATTCATATGAATATTCATGGGAAAGCGAAAAAGTCAGCCTGTTTATAACAACGCAGAATACAAGAGAGTTAGGAGGCTATAAGACGCATAGTGGAAAAATAACAAAATCAGATTCCCTGATACGAAGCGATGTTCAAAATTTTCCTTCACAAGAGGATTTTGAATATTTAAAAAAGCATAATATTACTACTGTAATAGATATGCGAAAAAAACAAGAGGTTGACAGAAAGCCAAGCGGCTTTGTTAATAAGGAGGGTATTTCATATTATAATTTTCAGGTGGAGCAGGGGAGCAGTGTGCCAAAAACGGCAGAGGAGGTGCCAAAAGAATATATTAACATTGCATGTGCAAAGGCTATGACAGATGTATTCAGGTGCATTTCCAACTCAAAGGGAGGTGTGATGTTTAACTGTACGGCAGGCAAGGACAGAACGGGAGTGGTAGCTGCAATTTTACTATGTCATGCAGGAGTTAGTGACGAGGATATTATTGAAAACTATGTATTAACAAAGGAATATGGAAAAGAGCGGTTAGAGCTTGTACATAAGAATTTTCCTGATGCAGACATGAACATTATAACGCCTGATACTAAATTTATGGAACAATTTTTATACTTGTTTAGGGAGAAATTTGGCGATACAAAAAATTATTTTAGGGAAATAGGCTTAAGCTTAGAGGAAATAAACAGAATTACAGGAAAGCTTATATAAAAATGTAAAGATATTATGTAATGCTAATATATAGCAAGTAATAGACATATTTTAATACGTAAAAATTTTAAAATCCTCCAACATTTTTAAATAAAACGCTACTTATATAATGAGTACTCAAACAATCCGGGAAAACATAAAAACAGGGAAAGCAGGTTAAGGCAATGGATGACAGCGGACATATCATATCAAAATATGCAAAAAAAATTTATGGATTTGCATATTCAAAGACGCATAATTTGCATGATGCAGAGGATTTATCACAAAATATTTTACTTGAGCTTTGCAAAATGGATTTTGAAGCAAGACAAATAGAGAATATGGACGGATTTATTTACCGTGTATGCGAATACACATGGTCGAACTTCGTCAGAAAAAATATTTTTGTATGGGAGGGAATTGATTATTGTGAGAAAATAAATGATTATGCTTCCAAAGATAATATTGACGAGGAAATTATAAAAAGCGAGCTGTATCATAAATTACGACAAGAGATTATGTATTTGAGCAAAACAAAGAGAGAAGCTGTTATTATGTTTTATTACGAGGGTAAAAGCGGAAATGAAATAGCCGAAAAGCTTAATATACCTGCCTCAACTGTCAGATGGTATCTCGGAGAGGCAAAAAAAATATTAAAGGAGCGTATTGAAATGAATGATATAATTTATACACCTAAAAGACTTTCTGTTTTTTTCTGCGGTAATTACTTTGATATGTCCGCATTACAGCTTTTGAGGAACGACCTGCTTGTGCATAACATCTGTATTGCATGTGAGAAAAAACCTTTGACATTGGAGGAAATAGCGCATAAGCTTTGCATGTCGGCAGCATTTGTGGAGGATAAGCTTGGAACCCTTTTGTACATGAACTATATTGAAAAAAAGGCAAATAAGTATAAAACAACGTTTTTTATTAAGGACGGAGAATTTATAATAAAAAAAGCAGACTTCGAAATAAAGAATATACCGGCTGTAGCTCTGGCCGCTTACAAAGCTGTAAAGGAAAGTCTTGACGATATACGTAAAATCGGATTTATTGGAAGTAACGTCAATGATAATTTCCTTATGTGGGCAATTATTGAAAATGTTGCCAACAGCTATTTAGGAAAGCTTAATACAGGATGTAACCTGCAGGCTCCTATTCATGGCGACGGAAGCAGGCACTTTGTTGACGCAGGTATAAGCAGCGATGATATTATCAGGGAATACAGCAATATTGACGACAGAATTATTGACTATCTGAAATATTCAGGAGGAAGAGCAGGACAACATTCATCAAATGATAAGATAGTTTGTCAGGAATTTACTCCGGATGTTATTTTTTCAGATGACAGACAGGTGTGCGACAGGCAGACATTAACGGAATTACAGAGAATACATGCCATTATAAAGGAAAAAACAGCTCCTGATGAGTACGATAAAGAGCTAATACTGAAAATGGCGGAGAAAGGCTATATTTCGGCTTTAAACGGAAAACCTGAAATATTAATACCTTATTTTACGGCAGAAGAATTTGATAAATTTTGTTCTTTTATTAATGATGTTATAATTCCTAAAATTGATGCAGAGGCAGGAACAGCATATTTATCTGATTATGCAGATTATATTGAAGGCTGTATTCCTGATTATTTGCCGAGGGATGAAAAGGAATTTGTAAAGACAAGGTTTTATAATCCCAATGCATTTGTTTGGTGTCTGGTCAGAGAGGGAAAGCTTGCTGAATTGGATGATGAGGAGAAGAAACGGGTGTGCAGGATAGTTTGGGAGGTATAGGGGTTATGAAGGTGATGCATTTGCAGATTTATAATAGTTAATGGAGGAAAAGGGTAAGGGATGTTTGGAGATTAAATATTAATTTGTACGTTTAAAATATGTTTTTCTTCACATGGAATCCGGGTATGTCCCATTAAAAGGCTCTAGGAAGCGGAATGGGGAGGACTTAAGGGGAGGCAGGCAGCTAAATATAATTTTTTAAAGCTTCGGAACATGGAAG